>CABYED010000003.1 GCA_902517815.1 uncultured SAR116 cluster alpha proteobacterium | reverse complement strand
GGCTTTTCTACTAAAATCTTTTTTGAAATCTGTGTTGCTTCATAAATTATGCTTAGATGCTTCACTGGATTAGTTGCAATAAAAATGTGAGAAGGTTTGAACAACGCTTTTACTTCATTAAGATCTTTAAAATATCTAAGTGAATAAGGAATATTATTGTTTGATGATACTATTCCTAGTATAGGAAAACCTAAATCTTTTATTGCAGGCAAAATTTTATTTTCAACATGTAATCCATAACCAACAATTAATATACCTGTTTGATACTCCATAAATTTTATAACCCTATTTTACTTTGTTAAATGAATAAGAAGTATATAAGTAAAATAAAGAAATAAACCCTCCAAAAATCATCAGGTAAACAATTTGATTAACATAGTCATGTTTATGGAGTTTTAAAAAGTAGATTATTAGAAAAAGTAATGACTGTAATATGATATGACAGATAGTAACTGGTAAATGAATCTTAAAATAAGTTACACTTTTTTGATACAGGTGTTCTTTATGAGGTTGAGATAAATTATAACCAAAATAAATTCTCATTAAAGTTGTCCATATTATGTCACCTAGTATTGGGAATAAGAGTATTAAAGAAACAAAAAGAAACTTTTCATTTTCTTGAAATGCTAAATAAGCAACTGATCCTAAAAAATAGGCTCCAGAATCTCCTTGAAAAAATTTTGTAAAAAACAAATTCAAAATAAAATATAAAAATACTATGCCGATAATATTTATGAACATACCTAAATATGAGAACTCAAACGGATTTAGAAATATTAATGATGCTAAAAAGAAACAAAATGTGCCAGAGGACAGGCCATTAATACCGTCAATTTGGTTAAAAAATAAAACATAAAATATAAAAAAGAATATTGAAATAGTAAAAGATGTAATAAAATTGAGATTTTTAAATAATAATATCTCAGGTTCAATGAATATTATTAAGGTAAAAACAAATGTTAAACTTATTAGTTTTTTAATATAATTAATATTTCTTAAATCATCGAAAAAACCAATTGCTGTACAGCATAAGATAAGAGATAAATATGAAATATTTATTTCTGTTGAATGATAAAAAGTAAAATTTGATAAAATAAATGAAATCGGGAAGACTATTCCAATACCTCTCGGGATTGGCTCATGTGAAAGAGCAGATCTTGTTGAAGGTGTTGAAATAGGAAAAATTGATTTAAAATATTTTAAAAAAATAAATGTAAGAATAACAAAAGTTAGACCATTTATAAAAAATCCCTCAAAAAAGTTGTGATTGTCAATTATCATCTGATATCAATATTTTGAAATTATTTTTTGTTGTTTGTAAATTTGAGTATTTTGATGCTTTCCAATTATTTTCAAATTGATCTAAATCTGTACATAAATCATCAATACCATTTTTGAGGTCAAACTTTAGAGCCCCTCCAAATTTATCATAAAATTTGTCAAAATTAACCTTATAATTTCTCGCGTCATCTTTTGCTCCGGTATCAATAATTTCACAATCTTTAAATTTTGATTTAATCAATTGTGCAAGATTTTCTAATGTGCTGTTTCCTTTATCTAAACCAACATTATAAGTGTTTATTCCAACAATGTTGATATTAAGTAAGTTCGAGAGAACTAAACCAGCATCTTTAACACTTATAAATGGTCTCCATTGCCAACCACCAAAAATGGAAATAGATTTTTCCCATTTAGCTTTTGCATAAAATAAATTAGCTACTAAATCAAATCTAATTCTTTCACTAACTCCATAGAGGGTGGAAAATCTTAAAATTATAATTTCGTCTAATTTATCTTTAACTGAGTGAAGTTTAATTTCTCCTTCAAGCTTTGATCTTGCATATTCTGATATTGGTTTAGGTTCAGTATTTTCAGAGCATAATTTTTCATTAATACCATATACAGAACATGTAGACGCATAAATAAATTTTACAACACCATGCTTAACTGACAACTCAATTAATTCATTTGTAGCAATAGTATTAATTTTTTTTGTTAACTGTATATTAAACGCACAGGCAGGATCTCCAACCAATCCACCAAGGTGAATTACTATATTAATTTTATGTTTTTTAAATATTTTATCTAAGGCTGTAGTATTAACGAAATTAATTTTTTTAACAATCACTTTACTTTCAGCGTTTTTTTTCTTGAATAAATTCTTTAATTTCTCTTCTGTTTGAAATAAATCTAAATCAACTATAACAATTTCATTTACATTGCTAAAATCTAATTGTTTCATTAATGAACTACCTATGTAACCAAGACCTCCAGTAATTAAAATGTTTTTCATAGAATTGTACCTTTGGAAAAATTAAATTCTTAAATAAATAGTTAAACTTTTAAATTTTCAGATTTTTAGCTTGTTTATAGATTAAATTAATAATTTTACAAATAATCTTTTATAAACATTGAGTGTAAAAAATCGAAAGTTGTAAATGAATGGTTGATAAATATAAAAAATATTTAAGTATTTATAAATATTCTTTGAGTAATTCTGAACCTAAATCTGCAACTGGTTCTGCTTGTTCTCCAACTTCATAGGCATTTTCACCTGAGTTGTTTCCATCAATAACACGTTTTGCTATACCTTGAAGAATGCCTGCAAATCTAAAACAATTAAATGCTAGCAAAAATTTCCAATATTTTGGTTTATCAAAACTTGTTAAATTTAAATAACTTTCTAAAATCTCTTCTTCTGTTGGTATTCCAGAGTAAATATTTTGATTATTAAAATTACTTAAACCACCTATTGGCCATGTTTTTTCGAATTTAAGCATTAATGCCCAATATGACAAATCAATAAAAGGGGGTGATAGTGTTGACAATTCCCAATCTAACAAACCAATTATTCTTGGAATAGATTTATTTTTTTCTAAAATCATATTATCTAAACGAAAGTCACCGTGTAAAAGACATGGTTTCAAATTATCTATTTCAGTTGGAATATATTTTGGTATAGTCTCAATTAAGTATTCCATACTTTTTATATGTTTTGTTTCAGAGTCTCTGTACTGTTTTATCCATAATTTAATTTGTCTTTCAAGATAAGCATTAGGTTTACCAAAATTTTCTAAACCAATTTTTTTTAAATCTAACTTAACTAATTCTGCTAAAATTTTAATTTTATGTTTATAAATTTTATCTCTTTGTTCGCTTGTATAATTTGAAAGATCTGGATCAAACTCATGTGCCCCATTAATAAATTCCATAACATAAAATTCACTACCAATTATATCTGCATCACTGCAATATCCATACATCTTAGGAGTTGGAATTTTTGAATTTGATAAAGCACTCATGACTTTATATTCTCTATCAATCCGATGTGCACCTCTAAGGAGATTTCCCAATGGTTTTGACCTGAGCACATAGCTTTTATTATCAGATTTCAGAAGAAATGTAGGGTTAGATTGGCCTGTTTCAAACTTTTTAATGGATAAAATTTGTTCATCAATTGATGTGTTTTTTTTTAACCAAAGATTTATACTATTTATTTCATTTTTTACTGACATATTTACATGACTGATTTATTCTAATTGAAATATCAATTCAAATTAATTTAGGTTTATAATACATGAATATTCAATCTAACACTGTTTTAATAACAGGTGCAAGCAGAGGGTTAGGTGCAAATTTTTCCAAAGTATTAGCACATGATGGTTTTAAAATAATTGGTATTGGACGTAATATACATAATCTTAAATCAGTTATTTCGTCTCTACCTAACCAAGATCTAGGACATTCATATTTAGAACTGGACATTACAGATGAGTTACAAGTGCAGAAGATGTTAAATGATCTTAACATTTACGCCTTAATAAATAATGCAGGTATTGCAAATACTAAATTGTTACATGATGAAACTTATTCTGATTTAACAAAAATATTTGATACTAATTTATTAGGTTCAATTAATGTATCAAATGCGTTAATTCCAAATATGATTAAAAATAAATGTGGGAAAATTATAAATATTGCCTCCACTCTTGGTTATAGACCTTTAACATATGTTGGAGCATACTCTGCAACTAAAGCTGCTTTAATACAAATTACTAAATCTCAATCAATAGAACTAGCAAAACATAATATATGCGTTAATGCACTTGCACCAGGCTACATACTTACTGATATCAATAAAAAACAGTTAGAAGGTGATGCAGGCGTTTTACTTAAGAAGAAAATACCTCTTAAAAGATTTGCTACTGTAGAAGAACTTGATGTAATTATTTCTATGTTAGTTAATCCACTAAACACCTATATGACTGGCGCTACAATAGCTGTTGACGGTGGACTAAGTACAGGTCTTTAAAAATAGGAGCAATTTATGGATTTTACACTTCCTGTATATATCGAAACTCTAAGATTAAAAACAAGAGATTTTGTGGATCAATATATTATTCCTCTTGAGTCAGATATTTTGTCATATGATAAACATGAGAATATAAAAGAAGATTTGTTAAATCAAATCCGCTTGGATGTTAAAGCCGCTGGTCTTTGGTCACCGCAAATGCCTACATCCAGATCTGGTCTTGGGTTAGGTCCAATCGGTATGTCTGTGCTATATGAGGAAATGAATAGATCAATTTTTGGACCCGTATGTTTCAATTGTGCTGCTCCTGATGATGGTAATATGTACATACTTAATAAAATTGGAACTGAAGAACAAAAAGTTAAATGGCTTGATCCAATAATTAATGGTGATGTTCGTTCATCCCTTGCTATGACCGAACCAGCACCTGGCGGTGGTTCTGATCCATCTATGATTAAAACTGAAGCTGTTTATTCAAATGGTAAATGGATAATTAATGGTCTTAAATGGTATATTACTGGAGCTGCGGTCGCTTCTCATTTTATACTACTTGCTAAAACTAAAGATGGTTTAACTGCTTTCCTTTATCATAAAGATCAACCAGGTTGGAATATTAAAAGACGTATTCCAATCATGGGTCCCGAAGAACATGGTGGACATTGTGAGATAGAGTATAATGGCTTAGTAATTCCTGACGAAAATAGGTTAGGAGAAGTTGGTAAAGGTCTCAAAATTGTTCAAATACGTCTTGGACTTGCTCGTCTTACACATTGCATGAGGTGGATAGGGCTTTCTAAAAGATGCTTAGAAATAGCTTTAGATTATGTTTCCACTAGAGAAGGCTTTGGTATTAAACTTTCGGATAGAGAATCAGTTCAAATAAAACTTGGTAAATCTGCAATGGACATTGACATTTCCCGTTTACTGGTGATGAGAGCTGCATGGAAAATTGAACATGGTAGTAAATCTCGACAGGATGTTTCAATGGCTAAAATATACGTTGCCGATACTTTAAATAATGTTTCAGATACTGCTATCCAACTTAATGGAGCTAAAGGCTATAGTAAAGATATCATACTTGAATGGATTTATCGTTATGCACGTCAAGCAAAGTTAGTTGACGGAGCTTCAGAAGTTCATCAAATGATTATTAATAGATTTTTTAATAATTATAAAACTGATTTTTGGCATTGGGGTATAGGTCACGATATTTAATTTTTAAATATTTTTTCTATCTGTTCTAACGAATTTATAATTTTATCTGGTTTTCCTGGTAGTTTCTCCAATGTGCTATCAGATCTATTTACCCATATAGTTTTAAATCCATAATTTGAAGCTGCATGCATATCCCATGCATTACTTGAGAAAAATAAAACATTTTGTTTTTTTACTCCCATTTTTCTTCCCACTAAATCATATACAACACTTGCAGGTTTATACACTTTACACTCATCTACGGATAGAATTTCATCAAGTAAAGTTTTGATATTCGCATTTATTACTGCGCTTTCTAACATTTTATTATTACCGTTTGATAATATAGCAGTTTTCAATCCCATATTTTTGATAGTTTTTAAAACAGATTTAACTTCAGGATAAGCTTCTAGTTTTAAGTATAGTGATAATAATTCATCTCTTAATTTAATATTATTTATATTTAATGTTTCCATAGCATAATCTAGAGCATCAGATGTGATTTTCCAAAAATCTATATATTCCTTCATTGAATTTCTTAACCATGTATATTCTACTTGCCTTATTCTCCATAAACTTGAGAGTTCATTCCATTTATCACCAACTTCTTTTGATAGTTCTCGACATGCTGCATTTACATCGAATAATGTACCGTATGCGTCAAAAACACATGTTGTTATTTTATCCATTTGTTTCCTCACTTAGATATTCATAAAAATCTTTTTTATTTTTTTGTGCCCATTCCATATACTTCTTATTTTTAATTCGTCTTAATGCAAAAATCTTTGATACCTTTAAATTTCTCATTTTCAATGATTTTACCTGATATTTTTTATAAGCTTGGTCAATTTTAATTGAAAACCCTTTTTCCTTTGTTACTGATTCTTTTTGAATGTTTAACTTATAATATTCACCTTGTATCATCTCCACTTTGTTTTTTTTATTTAGTAGTATCGCTGTGTTGTATACATCCTGACTTCTAGAATTTTCAAATTTGTTTATAAAGCTTTTTTTTACAAATGGATGAAAACTACAAGGAATTTCTCCTATATCATTTATAGATAAATACTTTTTGTTTTTTCCTACAAATTCTCCAATTAATTTATTATTTTTGTAAACTCTTGTTGGTGCAAAAGATAATCCCTTTTTTTTTACTAATTCATACATTTTTTCAAAATAATTCCCTGACCACTCATCGTCAGCGTCTAAAAAACCTATATATTCTCCTCTTGCCTTTGCAAGTCCTAGATTTCTTGCATTACCGGGACCTGTTTTTAAACCATTTGTTTTTAAGAATCTAATTGACATGTTTTTTCTCATTTTAGGGACTATATTTTTATAATTTATTCCATCATCTATTACCAAGAGAACTTCAATTTTTTTTTCAAAATTTATATTTTGATTTTTTATTGAATTTAACGATTTTTTCAGTGTATTTAATGCTTTGTATACTGGTATTATTATTGAAACATTTATTTTCATTTAATTTCCTTAATTTTTATTTTATATTGTCATTAGTTTGAAACTTTGCAAAATATTATTTGTAAGGAAATTTCCTAATGAAGTCACTTCTATTACATCCTACTAAATGGAAAGATTATTCTTTGGTTGACTCAGGCGATGGTAAGAAATTAGAACGATTTGGTGATTTATTATTTATTAGACCTGAACCACAAGCCCTTTGGTCACCTAGATTACCCCTGAAAGAATGGGAAAAATCTTCTGGAGCATTTCTTGCTTCCTCAGATACCTTAAATGATGACACTACTGGTAAGTGGTCACTTAAAAAAAACTTACCACTTAAATGGGAAATGAAATATGATAATATAAAATTTTTTGCGACACCAACTCCTTTCAGACATCTTGGTTTTTTTCCAGATCAATCTCCACATTGGCTTTGGGCTTCCAAAAAAATAGAATCTTTTATTAATATTCATGATAAAAATTATTCTCCTAAAGTTCTTAACCTATTTGGCTATTCAGGTCTTGCTTCATTACACGCAGCCTCCCATGGCGCTTCCGTAACACATATTGATGCAAGTAAAAAAGCAATTAACTTTGCTTTTGAAAATAGGAACTTGTCTTCATTTCAACACTTACCAATTAAATTTATAACTGACGATGCTATTAAATTTGTTAAACGAGAAATTCGTCGAGAAAATAAATATGATGGTATAATTCTTGATCCACCAAAATATGGAAGAGGGCCAAATGGTGAGATATGGGATTTTTTTAATGACCTTCCAACTTTATTAAAGTTAATTACTCAAATTTTAACTCCTAAACCTATATTTATTATTCTAAATAGCTATGCAATCAGATCTAGTCACTTAGCTTTACATTTTGCATTAAATGAAATAATGAGAGGATTTGCTGGTAAAGTTGAATCTGGCGAACTATCCATTGTTGAAGATCAGGAAAATCCAAGACAAATAAACACAGCTATTTTTGCTAGATGGGAAAAATAAATGATTTAATTAGGATTTTTCCTAATTGATTCATATAGAAGAATTCCTGTAGAAACCGCTAAATTAAGACTGTCTGATTTACCTAGCATTGGTATTTTTATCAATTGATCACAATTATTGATAAATTCATCTGACAAACCATTTTGCTCGTTGCCCATTGCTAAAACAAAAGGTGTTTTCCAATTAGCCTTGGTGTAATTGCAAGCTTTCTTTAATGAGGTTCCAATCAAACTAATATTTTTATCAGACTTCCATTTTAAAAACTGTTCAAGATTTGAGACTATAATGTTTATGTTAAAAATAGCTCCCATACTCGCCCTTACTGCTTCATATGAAAAGGGGTCTGTGCATTTACTAAGTAGAACGCAGTCACTAGCCCCCATACCATCCATTGTCCTTAGTATTGTGCCTAAATTACCAGGATCCCTTACATTTTCAAGAGCAACAATGCATTTATTGTCAACGCAATTAGGAAGACGATGCCATTTTTGTAAGAAAACACCTAATACATTTTGAGGGTTATCTTTATGTGACAATTTAGATAATATTTTAGAAGATACTGCTATTGTATCTGCACCTAATAAAGTTGTTTCATTCACTAAATTATTTATAGCTAAGTTATCTTTATTCTCTTTATTAAATAATAAATATTTAATGTCCCAATTATTCTCTAAAGCTTCTTTGCAAATTCGAACACCTTCTGCGACGAAAAGGTTCAAATCTTTTCTATATTTACGATGATATAAACTATTTATTAATTTAACTTTATTATTAGTCAAACTAGAAATTTCATATTGTTTTCCAGAAACAACCAAATTGTAATTCCTATATTAATTTCTCTTGAGCCGAATTTTTAATCGAAGAGACAAGAGAAGAAAGACCATTTTTTCTTGTGGGTGATAAATGATCATTTAATCCTATTTGTTCAAGAAAATTTATATTTGTGTCCAGAATTTCTTGAGGTTTTTTACCTGAAAAAACTTTTAACATTAACGCAATGAGCCCCTGTACTATGGCTGCATCACTGTTCGCTAAAAAAGTAATAGTTCCATCTTCATTATAATATTTATAAAAATATACTACGGATTGGCAGCCTTTCATTTTATTATCTTCAGTTTTAAGCGCTTCATCCATTTGAGGAACATTTCTTCCCATATCAATGAGATATTGATACTTATCTTCCCAAGAGTCAAAAAAGGAAAAATCTTCAATCAATTCATTTATCTCATTACTAAAATTCATTTACAACACTCATACGTTGACTTATGTTATTTATTAAACTCAATTGTATAACAAATCAAGAACGTACACCTTATTTGTTTTCAAACTACTGACTCACAATAATATTGTAATTTTATTAATTATAGAATAATTTATAAAAGTCGGGAGATTGAAATGTTGTCACTCCGTAACAAGAGAGAAAGCTTTGCATTACTTAACACTCCTGCAGTTCTTTTTATCTTAATAACCATAACTATTTTAAGGATATATTCTTTATACATATCCCCAATAGAATTGTCTGTTGACGAAGCACAATATTGGCATTGGTCGAGGAATATAGACTTTGGCTATTTTACTAAGCCACCATTAATAGCATGGCTGATAGGATTTTCGACTTTTATTTTTGGAAATGAAGAATGGGCAGTAAGACTTTTTGCACCCATTACACATTTATTTATTTCTTTAGTTTTATGGGGAACTGGGAAATATGCATTTGGAGCAAACTCTGGAAAAATTGCAGCTTTGATTTGGATATTCACACCAGCAGCTTCATTAGGTGGATTTATAATTTCAACTGATACTCCACTATTATTATTTTGGTCTTTATCTTTGTTATTTTTATTAATTTCGTTGAGACAAAATTTAAGCTTTACATCTATATTTGTAGGTATTTTTCTTGGCTTCGCATTTTTATCCAAATATGCAGCTTTATATTTTTTGATTTTCTTTATTATTTGGTGGCTAATTTACGACCGAAATACATTTTTAAGTATTAAAAACATTTTAATCATAATTTTTACAAGCTTTTTGATAGCAAGCATAAATTTATATTGGAATTATTTAAATGATTTTGCGACGGTAAATCATACTATTTCAAACGCAAATCTTTCAGTAATAAATCTCAGCTATAATAATGTGATTGATTTTTTATCATCACAATTTTTGGTGTTTGGGCCATTATTATTTTTATTATATCTTTTGGTAATAATAGATTGCTTATTTAAAGACCGAGAAATAACTCTATTCGCTCTGATTTCTTTTCCTATAATTATTCTAATTACAATTCAAAGTTTTTTGAAAATTGCTAATGCTAATTGGGCAGTTACTGCTTATGTAGGTGCAGCTCTAATCATAAGTTACTATGTAACTATGACACGAAGTACTGTCTTTAAAATATTTTTTTATGTGGGACTTTTATTAAATATTCTTATTTCATCCTATATATTAACAATTACAATCAATGGAAGTTTTTACCCATTAAATTTAAAATCTAATCCACTAAGAAAAAATTTAGGATTTGAAAATCTAGCTTCAAAAATACACGACACATTTAAGGAGGAAAAAGTATCAAAAATAGTTTTTGAAAAAAGAGGCGACATCTCAAGATTTAATTATTACCTTAATCGTTACGATAAAGATTTGAAAAATAAAATTTATATAAAAACAAATAGCTTAGTTCCTGGTAACTTCTATGAATTGAATTATAATTATAACCTTATAAATAAAATAAAGAATGAAAAAATATTAATTGTAAAAAATTTTCCTGATATAACAGAGACCAACTACAATCTTAATGAGATTAAATTTATTAAAAGTATTAGCATAAAGACGGTTCAAAATTTAAAAAGGACTTATTATCTTTATGTCGGCGAAATAAGATAAACTTTTAAGTTTTATTAAATTTTTCAAAAACGCTTAAAGTCTCAGAACTGACATGATGCTCTAAACCTTCAGCATCATTTTTAGCAACTTCTTCATTCACACCAATTTTTATTAAAAAGTTGTAAACAATTTCGTGTCTTTTTTTGCAATAATCTGCCAGCAGCTTTCCTTTTTCAGTCAAAAAAATAGATCTGTAAGGTCTGCTTTCTACTAAACCTTCTCTTACCAAACGCCTAATAATACTATTAACAGTTGGACCAGTTACCCCGAAGTGCTTTGCTAAATCGACAGCTCTTGCTTCCCCTGTCTCTCTAATCAAATCTGCTATCATTTCAGTATAATCTTCAGCTGTTTCTGTATTTCTAGCATTTCTAACTTGAGCAAACCTGTCAGAATTAATTTCAATTTCATTGATCATAAACTAAATTCCTAAAGTTAGCCTAAGCTAATATAATTTTTAGAAGTTTACAAATTTTTTATTTATTTGTCTTTATGTTGAATTTAGATTAAATACAACCTTAGAAATTTCAAAACAAGGCAATATAATGAACAATGAACAAAAAACTAAAGTAGAATCTATTGTTTTTAAAAAACTTATAGAGCATCTTCAGAATAGAACTGATGTGCAGAATATAGATCTTATGAATTTAAGTGGTTTTTGTAGAAATTGTTTGTCAAGATGGTATTCAGAGGCAGCTGAAGAAACTGGTTTAAAAGTAGACAAAGACCATGCTAGAGAAATAGTTTATGGCATGCCACATTCAGTCTGGAAAGATAAATACCAAACTGATGCAGATGAAAATCAGAAAAATAAATTTAAAAATTCTATGCCTAAAGATCACTAACATGGAGCAAAATCCAAAAAAAAACCAAGAAGTAATTCAAAAAGGGGATGATAAACTTAAGAGTTTTATAGAAAGACTTGAAAGGCTGTCAGAAGAAAAAAATAATATAAATTTTGATATTAAAGTCGTTTTTTCTGAGGCAAAATCAATGGGGTATGATCCAACAGTAATGAGAAAAATATTAGCCTTACGGAAAATGGATATTGACGAAAGACTTGAACAAGAAACATTGTTAAAAAATTATAAAAATGCACTAGGTATTTATTAATAGATGGTCGATCATTTTGGTGACAGACTTATAGAACAAATAAGAAAGTTTAAATCTTTTTTGTGTCTTGGTATTGATCCTCACTTAGATTTAATTCCAGAAATATTCAATGAAAATGGAACTATTAATAATATTAAAATAGTTGAAACATTTTGTTTCTCTTTGCTAGAGGCAGTTATTGGGAAAGTTCCAGCTGTAAAACCACAGATTGCATTATTTGAACAATTAGGACCAGAGGGTATGATATTATTATCATCCTTATGTAAACACGCACATTCTAAAGGCTTTCTAGTTATAATGGATGCAAAAAGAGGTGATATAGGCAGCACTAGCAAAGCGTATGCAAATGCTTATCTTGGTAAAAATTCTCCATTCCCTAGTGATGCACTTACTGTAAATCCTTGGCTAGGACTTGATAGTCTAGAGCCCTTTTTTAGTAAAGCAGAAGATACTGGATCAGGTTTATTTATTTTAGTTCATACCAGTAATAAAGGTTCGCAAGATATTCAAGAGATTTTAATTAATCGAGATTTAAAATGTTATGAACACTTAGCCAATATACTTAAACCAGTCATTGAAAAAAATAATGGTCAATCAGGATTATCATCGATTGGGGTTGTTTCTGGTGCGACTTATAAGGAACAAGCTATATCTTTAAGAAAAAAATTACCAAGTGCACCATTTTTAATTCCAGGTTATGGAGCCCAAGGAGCTTCTGCTTCTGACGCTTGCGCCCCATTAATTACTGACCAGAGTGATTCTGGTCTAAAAAGTTTTGGATTGATAAATGCGTCAAGAAGTGTGTTGTTCCCTAAAAATTCATATTCGGTTAATAGTATTGAAGAATGGCAGAATATAATATTAACAGAATTAGAAAAAACTAATGATATACTTATTAATACAAAAACTTAAGAAAGTTTAATTTATGACAAAACCAAATCAACTTGATGCGCTTGGGAATAAAAGCGTCATGCCAAACCATCCAGACAAGAATGTACTTGAAAAAGTAAATAATCCTAAGATTGGAGTTAATTATTCAATAAGATTAACTTGTCCAGAATTTACATCTATATGCCCTGTTACTTCTCAACCAGATTTCGCTTATATCATAATTGATTACATACCAAACAAATTTATTGTAGAAAGTAAATCATTTAAGTTATATTTATTAGGGTATAGAAATCATGGTGCATTTCATGAGGATTGCACAATAACATTAGCTGAAGATATAGTTGAGCTTTTATCACCTAAATGGTTAAGGATAGGTGGTTATTGGTATCCAAGGGGGGGTATCCCAATCGATATTTTTTGGCAGACCTGCAAACAGCCAAATGATTTATTTATACCTGATCATTTAGTACCTAATTATAGAGGTCGGGGATAGGCTAAATTTTAAAACTATAAGCTCTAAAAATTTTTTAGGATTCTAATATGAAAACAAAAAAAGTCGAATGGCAAGTTGTTATACTGGTCTGTTCTGTAGTAATAATCATGATTATGGGAGTTAGACAAGCCTTGGGTTTATTTCTAGATCCCATAAGTCAATTTATGAATAGTGGTAAAGAATTTTTCTCATTTGCAATAGGCTTTCAAGCAATGATGTGGGGCCTTGTTACATTTTTTTTAGGAATTGTTTTAGATAAATTTGGGCCCAAGAAAGTTTTAGCATTTGGCATAATATGTTTTGCTTTAGGCATTTTTTTAATGAGCAATCCTACTTCGGAAATTAAATTATTTTCAGGAACAACTCTTATGGGTTTTGGACTTGGAGGCGCAGGAATGGCTACCATAGTCAGTATAGCAGGCAAAGTAGCGCCAGTAAAAAAACGTTCTTTAGCAATGGGTTTAGTTGCTGCTGCTGGATCCTTTGGTCAATTTGCAGTTGTTGTTCCTACAATGTGGATGAATAAGGAATTTGGGTGGCAGTTTAGTTTGATTGTTCTATCATTAATCTCAATTTCATTATTATTACTCTTACCTTTGTTAAATAATACTGATCAAACCTTCGAAAAAACAGAACAATTCAGAGAAGGACTTAAAAATACAATCTTTTTTACATTAGCAGAAAAAAATTACATTTTATTAGTTTTGGGATTTTTCGTATGTGGTTTTCACGTCACTTTTATTGGACTTCATTTACCTGCTGATCTCATATCTAAAGGCATTTCTGCTGAAGTTGCTGGATGGTCTTTAGGAATAATTGGCGTTACAAACATTATTGGTACTCTGAGTTTTGGTTGGTTAGGAACGAAAGTTAAGAAACCTCTGCCATTAGCATTTATATATTTGATGAGGTCAATTACTATAACTATATTTGTTTTATCTCCACCATCTACAATTGTAGCTATTTTATTTGGAGCTGTTATTGGTATTTTGTGGTTAGCCACAGTACCTATGACTAATGCAATTATACTCTCATTTATAGGACCTAAATACTTAGCCACATTATCTGGTATATGTTTTATTTGCCATCAGATAGGTGCTGTCTTAGGAGCTTGGCTTGGAGGTAGATTTTTTGATGTATATGGTAGTTATGAAAATATGTGGTGGCTAAGTGTTGCTCTTGGTATAATTGCTTTCTTATTAACAATTACTGTAAAAGAAAAACCATTTTTAGTTAATTCAGAAGCTAAGCAAACTGGTTAGAAATTTAGCTCTTTTATATTTTTATATTCTTTTAAACATTCAGGGTTAGCCAGTGCAGTAATATTATTTATTGGTTTATTGTGAATTAAATCTCTTACTGCAAGTTCTGCTATCTTACCTGACTTTGTTCTTGGTATGTCTTGGACTGTTATTATCTTTGCTGGAACATGTCTTGGAGAGGCACCTATTTTAATTTTAGCTTTGATTTGATCTATTAATTCTTCTGTCAAATAAGAATTTTTATTCAGCCTAACAAAAAGTACAACTCTTGTATCACCTTTCCAAATTTGACCTACAACCAAACCCTCCAAAACTTCTTCAATTTGTTCAACTTGCCTATAAATTTCAGCTGTACCAATACGAACTCCTCCTGGATTTAAAGTAGCATCTGATCTACCGAAAATAATGAACCCATTATTTTCAGTCTTTAAGATATAATCACCATGACACCACACATTCTCATATTTATTAAAGTAAGCGTCGTGATATTTTTTATTATTGTTATCATTCCAGAAAAATATTGGCATACTTGGGAAACTATTAATGCAGACTAATTCTCCTTTCTCATTTTTTATAGATTTGCCATTTTCATCATATACATGTACATCCATCCCTAAAATTGGACCTTGAATTTCTCCTCTTCTAACCATTGACATTGGATTACCACCAATAAAACATCCAACTATATCTGTTCCCCCAGATAGGCTTGCAACTAATACATCTTTTTTAACACTATTATAAATATAGTCAAAACTCTCATGAATTAATGGAGAGCCAGTTGATCCTATTGTATCCAATTTTTTTAATTTATATTTATCAATTATGTTTAGATTTTCTTTGCTTAATGAATCTATATATTTAGCTGACACACCCATAAAATTTATTTTTTCGCTATCTACAAAATCCCACAAAACTTCTGCATTTGGATAAAAAGGTGAACCATCATACAAATATATTGTAGACTTTAACAACAAACCTGATATGAGCCAATTCCACATCATCCAACCACAAGTTGTAAAATAGAACACTCTACTTTCTTTTTTTGCATTTGAATGCAACCCCATTTCAACTAGATGTTTTAACAAGATGCCACCATTAGAATGTACTATACATTTTGGTTTTCCAGTCGTGCCACTTGAAAACATAATATATAAAGGGTCACTCAAACTAAGGGGCTCAAAAAAAATTTCTTTTGTTGAACATTGATTTTGAATGTCATTATAATTTACAAATTTGCTGTTATCACTTTCAACTTCAATTCCCAAAAGTGGTGCAATAACAATTTTTTGTAGAGAAGGTAAAGCCTCAACTACTTTTATAACTTTTTTGGTAATATTAATTTCTTTACCATTATACCAATAACCATCCGTAGTAAGTAATATTTTTGGTTGTATTTGACCAAATCTGTCTAAAACTCCTTCTACACCAAAATCTGGTGATGCAGAGGAAAAAATTGCTCCTATTGATGAGGTTGCTAACATCATTATTACAGTCTCAGGCATATTAGGCATGTAAGCAACAACTCTATCACCTTTAGCAACTCCCTGTGTTTTTAAAAAATTTGCTAATGCTGCAACTTGAGTTTTTAACTCTTTCCAAGATACTTCTTTTCTAATTTTATCCTCAGATTTAAACACAATTGCAGGACCTGAAGCATCGCCTGAAAGCATATTTTCAGCATAGTTCACTTTTCCATTAGGAAAGAACTTACTTCCAGGCATTTGATTTGTTGGATCAATATAAGGCTTCATTCCTTTTGATCCAATGACACAAAAGAAATCCCAAATAGCTGACCAAAAGTCATCCTTATTCTCAATTGACCATAAATGTAAATCTGTAAAATTTTGAATGTTTATATTATTTTTTTCATTAATAATTTTCATAAATTTATACATCTGAGAAGACTTGACTCTTTCGTCAGATGGGGACCATAAAACAGGATTAGATACTATTTCTTTTATCATAAATGGTTCACTGAAAATTAAATATAATATTTAAAATAAGTTTCAGCAAAAAGTGCCATGTCATAGTCTAATTCTGTAATTCCACCTTTATCATGAGTGGTTAAAGTAATTGTCACTTTATTATAAACATTTTCCCATTCAGGATGATGATTTATTTGTTCAGCTTTCATAGCCACAGAAGTCATAAAAGAAAAAGCTTGTTTAAAATCAGAAAATTTGAAGTTTTTTGTAAATGCTTCTCTTCCATCATCTGTTTTTGTCCAACCATCCATATTTTCAAACTTTTTGATTAAATCCTTACATTCCATTACCAAAATCCTTTCTATTAATAATCGTTCTTAGTGGTTTCATATTAGATGCATAAGCTAGTAGTAAATTCAAAACATAATCAATTCTGTCATCCAACCAATCTGGAATATTTCTTCCATGAGTACCAGGATTAAATTCTTCAACGTTTCTAATAATGATGTTTTCTGGTATCCACATAATATGAGTATTTTTATATGAAGATGATCTCAACTCAGCTATTGGATAAGCCCCACCATTTCCGCTGCTAACCGATACAATTAAGCCAGGTTTATGTGAAAATTCACCATTACCACATAATAAGAAAATGTTTTTAGCTGCTGGAGTGGCCATTCCTCCATATTCAGGAACAACTAAAATAAAACCATCTGAACTTTCTAAGTTTTTTGAAATTGAATTCCAAGTTTCTCCCCACACACCTTTTCCATTTCTTTTGTCAGGCGACCAAAGTGGTAAAGATGATTTAGCTAAATCTAAAGGAAAAATATCTATTTTTTTATTTAAATTTAGTAAATTCTTTTGGAGAAAATCAGATATTTTTTTTGATTCAGAATTTAATCTATGGCTAGCAGAAATAATTGAAATTTTCATGGTAAATTTACCGAAAGTTATTATTTTAAATATATATTATTATTAACATATTATATTATATTTTTAAAGATTAGATCAAAACTATGGAAGAGTTAGAAATTATCAAGCCAGATGATTGGCATGTTCATTTTAGAGACAATGACATCTTAAAAGTAGTTGTTCCCGAAACAACAAAACATTTTGCAAGAGCAATAGTCATGCCTAATTTGACACCCCCTATATTAAATGGAAAACAGGCTATTGAATATAAAGAAAGAATAATAAAAATTATTCCTAAAACTCATAATTTTGAACCTTTAATGACAATATATTTAACAGAAAATACAAATAAATCAGAGCTCTACGACTCCTATCAAGAAGGGCATGTTTTTGCAGCCAAATTATATCCTGCTGGGGCAACTACAAACTCTGATTCAGGTGTGAGGGATATTAAAAAAATTATGCCCGTACTTGAGAAAATGGCAAAAGTTGGTATGCCACTTCTAATTCATGGTGAGGTAACACATAAAGAAATTGACATTTTTGATAGAGAAAAAGTTTTTATTGATCAGAACCTTGATTTTATTTGTAAAGAATTACCAGAACTCAAAATCACTCTAGAGCATATCACTACAAAGGAAGCAACAGAATATGTTGATGAAGGTAATGAAAATCTTTTTGCTTCAATTACACCACATCACCTTGCTTTAAATAGAAATTCAATTTTTGTTGGTGGTATTAGACCCCATAACTATTGTTTACCAATTTTAAAACGAGAAAAACATAGGAAGGCTTTGATAAAAGTCGCCACAAATGGTAACAGGAAGTTTTTTTTAGGTACAGACACTGCTCCACATTTAAAGGGAGATAAAGAAAATGCCTGTGGTTGTGCAGGCGTATTTAATGCCTCTTACTGTATATCAATTTTAGCCCAAATTTTTGAAAATTATAAATGTCTTCAAAACTTAGAAAAATTTACAAGTATCAATGGAGCACAACACTATGGAATTCCCATAAATAATGAAAAAATTTTGATAAAAAAAGAAAAAAACCCCATTTTGTTTAAAAAATCACTTTCAGTAGGGTGTTCTGAAATCGTAGTTTTTAACCCTGAGTTTCCTGTTTTTTGGAAAGTTGCTTAGTGATACGCCTTATATATATCATCTATAATTTTTTATTATAAATCAAAACATTTTATTAATTTAAATTTTAAAAATTTAAAATTTTTTATACTTATTTTTCTCGACGTTTTGTAATTTTACTCTTTGGTATCCTCCCATTGCTTCCAAAATAACCCAGATACGATTATTTTCATCTACACTTTCAACTTTCGCAATCAAATCAGCAAATGGCCCTAAATTAAATTTTATAGAATCACCTTTTTGTAAATTTTCCTTTTGCATTAAATTACGATTAATTTCATACCTAGTTTTAAGTTCTAGAATTAAATCAGAAGGCACTTCTGAAGGTTTTTTATTAAATGCTAGGATTTTTGAAACACCATAAGTGCTGTTTATTTTTGTCCAACTAATAATGTGCGGATCAAAACAGACAAACATATATCCTGGAAAAACATAAACGTTCTTAATGATAAATTTATTTTTTTGTCTTAATGTTATATTCATTTTGGGAAGAAAAGTTTCAAAGCCTTGTCTTTCCAAGTTTTGGATAGCAATGTTATATGAATTTGGTTTAATTTGAGCTATGAACCATTTTTTTTCTGAAATATAATTTATTAACATATCTTAACTTTCTTTTCAGAGTTATTATAAATTCTTATAAATATGTAAATCAAAAACAATATTAGAAAGACTGAGAAAATCAAGACTGGAAAATTATTTTATATAAAAATTATTACATGCAAAATCTCCAATCCAGAAGAAACGTTAAGCAACAATATTGATTTTTTGAATTAACCAAATTTTGTAAAAATTGGTGTATGTAATCTTTCCCAGCAATCATTAATGAAATCAAACTAGGTAGAAATGAAGTTTTAATACTCAGTAAAATCATCCTTGATTCATTTAATTGGTAATATGGAACTAATAAAGAAGTATATTAAAAAAGATTTAATTTTATTATTCTAACTATAATAACTAGTAATATTTATAAGCAAAAGAGTTTTTGGAATTTGACTGTTGGATGAAGAGTTGTCTGTTTTATCTATAATTTTTTCTACTTATAAACACTTAATTAAAATTTAATGAATTGATTTTAATTCACGCTTTTATAGTCATTCAGTTAACACAATTGTCTCATAAGTTAGAAGCAAGGACAAACAAGATAAGAAGATTTTGTCTAAGTTACAAAATACTAGTTTCTTACATTTAAAGAGTTAATGAGAGTAAAGGCTAAAGACTGTTATGTTTTTAACGATGAAAAGGCAGCCCTGATTTTTAATATTTACCTATTAGACAAAATCTGAATATTATAGTTGTAAAGTCATTTTTTTAATTAATTAGAGATATCTTGGTTATTGCTGTTGAACTTAACCAATTTTTGATATAAATATAAATTAAAAAATACAAACTATCCAAAATATGGAGAATGATTTGATCATCACGCCATCAAAAGACTCTAAACTTATTCCTACGCTGGTTGAATTTGCATATGCAGAATATGGTTCAGCTCTAGAAATGTTGGCTGCTGCAAAGTTGACATCTTCCCCAAAGTTAAAAATCGGATATATCAATCATGCGCTGGACGAGTATCGACACGCCCAATTAATTTTCAAGATAATTGATACTCAACTCAAGGTTAGTCCTGTCAATTATGAGAAGGGGTTCAGGTTTTTACCTTTGAACGTAGTGCAAAAAGGATATGTAGATAAAGATGGTTTTCTAGTGGAAAAACTTAAGAATAAGGCGTTTGTTGAATTTGTTTTTTCAAATGAATATTTAGCAAAAGAGGCATTCCAATCACTCTCCAAAAGAGTTAAAGACTCCGAGTCAAAAAATATTTTGCAAAATATAATGGATGAAGAAGACGGGCATGCAGAGAGTTCTGTCGAAACATTAGATGAAATTATGATTGATGAAGATAAGCATTGGGGATTGGCAAAAAAGTACCATGAAAAAGCATTCCCAAAAGCAAATCTAAAGCTTGCTTTTTTTCGAGAGCGCGTAAAAAATAAAATGAGATTGTTCTACCTCAAAAACTTTAAGATTTTAGGATATATTTTTAATCCTATTATTAAATTTATAGTTATTTTATTTGGTTGGTTAATTAATATTTTGCGAATACCTAATACCAATGGGGTTAACATGTTGTCAGGCGACAAATCGTCAGTTCTTTAGAAGTTGATAAGGTTATGCATTTAGGAATATCGGGTTATTTTCATGACTCCTCAGTCGCACTATTGTCTGATAATGGAGAACTCTTAGACTTCAAAAAAGAAGAATGGTTTTCACGTGTTAAAGGTGATAAAAGTTTTCCGAGACTCTCAGTTGCTGATGTTTTGCGCTGTAACGGAATTGAAGCGCAAGAAATTTCTTCTGTAACTTTTTATGAGAAGCCGATGAAAGCTTGGCTTTCTGTTCTCAAACATTCCTTAAAAATCAATCCACTTACAAATGAGTTAACGCTAAACTATTTTAAAAACATTTGGAAATCATCCATAATATTTTCATATGACTTAAATCGATTTTTCAATTTCAAGTCGACACCAATCTATTATTCTGATCATCACTTAAGTCACACTCTCTCCGCCTTTTATTACGCAGATAAACAAGACTCCTTTGCATCCGTCGTAGTTGATGGATATGGTGATTTTGCGTGTACTTCCATTCACAATGTTATCTCAAGCGATGAAATAATAAATAGTTGGTGCAGCGAATATCCACACTCACTGGGACTCTTTTATTCTGCTGTAACTGATTTTTTAGGTTTCCCAGTAAATGACGGTGAGTACCAAGTTATGGGTTTAGCTTCATTCGGCAACCCAAGATTCACAGATCAATTATCTAAAATGATAAAGTTTGTTAATGGAGAATTAATTTTAGATATAGAATATTTTGATTTTGTAAGATCCATAAATAATTCATTTTCAAATAAATTTTCGCTTGCTTTAGGTGTGAAACCTAGAATAACTAATAAATCTCTGGATATTGATGATCCAAATTTTCAAATATATGCAGATATAGCTGCATCTTCACAAGTTTTGTTAGAAAATTTACTTGGGTTAATATTTAAACATGCACATGAAATTACTGGACAACGTAAATTTCTATTTTCAGGCGGTGTTGCAATGAACAGTGTTGCAGTTAAATCACTGGCTCAACATGACTTTGTAGATCAAATTATAATTCCACCATCTCCAGGAGATTCTGGATCAGCGATAGGAGCAGCATATCTTGGTTTATTAAAAGACTCTTTAAACACAAAGGAATTTAGAGATACAAGCCCAATTAGGACTACTCTTTATCCAGGAAAAGCTTTCCAAAAAGACGACTTTTTTGAATTGAGACTAAAGAAAATTGCTGGTCCAAATGAATCAACACAAAAGGCAGCGCAATTATTGGCAAAAGATGAAATAATCGCTACATGCTATGGAAACGTTGAAACAGGACCTCGAGCTTTGGGTAATCGCTCTTTACTTTGTAATGGACATAATGAGGCGTTAGTCAAAAAGTTAAGTGAGGAAATTAAGAAGCGTAGTCGTTTCCGTCCGACAGCGCCAGTAGTATTAGAAAAAAAAGCCAATAACTATTTCAATTTATCTGATGAAATATATAGTTGTTATTGGCATATGGGCGCAGTTGCAACTCCTAAAAATAAACTAGAAAATCCCATTAACGGTGTTGTTCACGTAGATGGGACATGCAGAGTTCAAATTTGTGACGAAAACCAAATTATTGGAGAAATTTTAAGTCATCTTTCAGAATTTGGGATTGACGTTTTAGCTAATACCTCTTTTAACATTTCATCAGATCCAATGGTTCTAAGCAAAGAGGATGCTTTACTATCAGTTGAGCGGATGGATGTAACATATATCCTCACTGAAAATGGCTTATTTAGCAGAGGAGGTTAATTTGCAATTTTTAAAATATTTTTTTTCATTGCTACTTAATTTAAAAAAAGTCACCACGCCTTTTCAATTTCTTGTGTTTTGTTTTCTTTTTGTGATTTTAGCCCTGATAGGAATGTTGTCTCTAATTCAAGTTTATCTTCCCTTTACATATGTAGCTCTATAATATGAAAACTAAATAATATTGATTAAAATTGTTTTTTTAGATAAAGAATTATATCTATGATAAAATCTTAATAATTGCAAAGTAGTGTATGTATTTAAGGATTTTAAAATATTGCTAAATATTATCACACGCATTTTTGGATTACTTCTCTTGGTGGAGTTACTCACTGGATATTATTTCAATATGTCGGAAACATATTTTTCATCGGGTCGCTTTCTTTCGGCGACTATGAGATTTATTGATATTGCAAAATCAAAAATAGAAATGTTAAAAATAGATAGCACGGTAAAAACCAGTAGCACGTTGAAAGAGTGTGATACCCAAAACCTTGCAATGGACGTTCTTATTCCATCATACTTTAATTCTCACAAGACTGAATCTAAGAAACATCTTAAATTTCAGATGCAATTTGCTGGCCCTTACACTCAAGATACTCTTTTAAAGTTTCCAGAAGTTGATGAAAACTACGTAATATTAATCTCAGGTGGATCTGAAATAATGGGATTTAGTCACGGGAATATGAAAGTTCATAAAATACTTCAAGCACTTCTTCGTGAAAAGTTTAAAACAAAAAACATAATTGTAGTAAATGCAGGTAACTATGGACACTTTCTGACTGACGATATTAATTTTTTTAACTTAGTAGGGGTCCATCTCAACCCAAAATTGTTAATTTTGCATACAGGAGCAAATGATTTTGGGTTTGGTGTTTCTGCTTTCAAAGACGCAAAATACAAAAACTACGAGTTTCATAAAAAGTTAGGATTTTTTAATAAATACTCAAATATAAGTGCTAGCAATAAAGCATTTAAAAACATTAATAACGAAAAGAAAGACTGTTGGATTGTAAATCCAGAAACAACTTCAAGCGTTGCCGAAGGGGAATTGGAGTTTAATAACAGTAAAAGTAATCAGTTTGTTTCATACAAGCCTACAAATGGCCCAATGGACATGATTCTCAAACGCTACAGTCAAAGACTTAATCACTTTACAACACAGCTTGATAAAAAAAACATAAATTATATTGTTGGAATTGAAACCTTTGATAAAGACAGTGAGCCTGACAAACAGCAATATGATGCAGAACACTTGCGTCCTCTTAAACATTTATATTCAAAAGACCCCCGTTTCTATAATTTTGACGCTCATAAGTCAAAATTGTCCTGGCACGATGAAACTCATACAGACCCAAAAGGAGCTCTAGAAATTGCAAAAACTTATTTTGATCTTGTGATAAGAAATGACACTGACAAAATAATTAATTTTTTACAGGAGTTGAATACACTGAAACAGAGTGGCAATTAGAGGATTTTATTTTAGCTATGGGACAACAAAAAATTTTTAAGTTGATATTCATTTTAATTGTGTTTGTTGGCCTGATCTTCGCAGGGTCAGAGTACCTAGAATACAAAATCATTGAGCCTTTTAAATATAGTACTATTTCCAAATGAGTTCCCTAAAATCAAAGACTTTTAAACTTATTTATGCTTTAGTAACTGCTTTCGTCATAACCGAAGCAATTTTACAAGTATCAGTAAGATATGATATTGGGATAAGGCTCAATCCAATTTTTTTATATAATCCTTATTGTGACCAAGAATACTGGGAAATAAACTCTGCGCGCTCAAATTTTGACGACACAGGTTTAGAATATCATCCGCTACTCAGTTATAAAGCTGCTGGGGAACAAGAATCTCCAGTTACAAATAAATCTCAAAATTCTGTATTAATCTTTGGAAGCTCTTTTACAGGGCACAAAACATTTCAAAATATAATTCCATCAAATAAAAATTGGAAAAATTTCTCTGTTCCCTCTTACGGTCTTGATCAAATATATACATCATATGAAATATCTAAAACCCAATTTCCTAATTCAACAATAGTCATAGGCTTTTTATTAGAAGACCTAGACAGAAGCATATTTTCATTCCGAGAATACCAAAAAATTCAATATAATCGTAAAAATAATTTAGAATTTAGTCCCCAAAACGTCCCTGTAAAAAATAAAAAACCAAATATATCATTTGATATATACCTAATTCAGTTAATTAAAAATTTACATTCTTTGTATAGTTTAAAATTTAAAACCAAATCTAGCACCTGTCATATTAAACAAAAGAAAATACTGTTTGAATATTTTTTCAATTCAATACTCAAGTCATCACAAGCTCTAAATCAAAGTTTAATCATTATTACTTTTAATTTTGAAGAAGACTTTTATCAGGCCAATGATAACTGGCGCAAATCTTTCATACAAAATTATTTCTCCAAAAAAACTGAAACAAATGTTGATCAAAAATTATACTATGTCGATACCCAAATGTTAATTAAGGAACATATGAAGAATGGAAACACTACTTTATCTTCTTATTTTAACCCTGTTGACAGACATTATAGCGAAAAAGCTTTTAAATTAGTTGTTGATAAAATTATTGCCTTAACTCAATACCAATAAATAATGTGTGAAATTAACCTGTGTCAATAAACAATTCAATGGTTTATTGATTAACTAGAATTAATAGTGTCAAGGGGTAAGTATTCAAACAAATATAATCGAATTATTTAACATAGATAATATAAATTATTTTTGAAACACTCCATATAAGCAATATGCTCCTAAATTTTTGCTAAAATAGTCCCACTTGAATGGTGCAAAAAATAGTTTAACAGTTGAAAAACCGTTTTTTTCCATTAATTCAGTAAGTGATCCTTCTTCATAAAAAACTTTATGATCGGCATGGGCATCAAAGCCTACTTTTCCAGGGACACCAACTACACATAATCCTTTTGGAACTAGAATTCTATAAATTTCCTGAATTATATTAGTGGGATCAAAAATATGCTCGATTACATTATCAATTAAAACAGAATCAAAGCTGCAATTAGTAAAATTATATGGAGGCTTTTTGTACAGAAAACTTTTGTGTCCAAGGCTTTTGCAATAGTCAACAAAAAAAGGATTGATATCGATACCAATGACATTTTTTTTAAAGCTTTGAAAAGAGCCCAAACCACAACCAATATCAAGAGTTTTATTTGGCAAAAATTTGACAAGTCTAGGATACAAATAAAAACGTCTATACAAATTGGCCTTTAGAGTAATACTTTGGGCGTGACGAAAATACTCTTCCTGACTTTCAAGACTGTTGTGGTCAACTGGTGTCTTCATAATTTTAAAAAATTCCTCAATAAACTAATAGTTTTTATAAAGATAACATTTTCAATTTTATACAAAAACTACTTAATTATTATTTAATATATATTTTGTAAAATATAATTAGATATACCTATGTTAATAGTATTTATTTCACCAATCAATTCTTGTAATTACCTCAGTTGGTAATTGCTCAGTCAACTTGTAGACTAATTTATTGCTTTGGATAGAAATTCCAAATTCTGGGTGGTATGTAGATTCGATAATTTTAATATTTCCTTTTCCTTCAAATTCAATATTTATCCGATTATTAGCAACATCTAAAATAATGTTGTCATTTTTATTCTCAATAATAATAACATCTGGGTGTAAAGGCAATACAATATCTATTGTATGGTAACCTTTTCCAGAAATCCGGTCAATAATTTCTATTAAACCCTCTGAAAAAATCCATTGCCTGGAATGAACAGGTTTTCCTGGCAACCTCATATATCCATCATGAGAAGCAGAAAGATAAGTTTTTTTATCTTGTGTTGAATTTTTAACTTGATACACTTTAGCTCTTCGAGCTACCCGAAAACCAGCCCATATTTCACTTGAATTTTCATTATCTATAACAACTGTAGAATGAGCAAAAGTACCTCTTTGTCGAATTCTTTCTTTTCCAATTCCATAAATTGAAGTACCAGAATTAACAACAACTCGATGAGAAAAGATCGAAAGTTCAAAACTTAAAGTATCTGCATGCGCATGACCTGGAATATAATCTGGCCCCACTGCAGCTCGATCAATAATTGCAACTGCTTTTTTTAGAGAAACTCTTGAATAGCCACTCTCTTTTAAATGACTTATTAATGGCAATGGTTTTTGTTGAACAAATCCTAATCGTTTTGCATATCTTAGTAATTCCTCTACAGTTGGTGTGTTATTTAAAGTAGCATCATTAAAGAAACTTATTTCGCCATCTGGGTGGCACATTATTACTAACCAATTTATCATTTTAGAAATTTTTGCTTCTAATCCATTTGGAGGAGTAATTTCAAACAAAATATATAAATTATAAAGATCTAATAAATCCTCCAAGATTATTGAGTGATACATTGGTGAGAGTTCAAAATTTCCACCATCTGGAAGAATTTGTTCAGAAAGTTCATCTAACAAAATATTATTACCAGTTTTGTACCAATCATTTGCTTCCTCTCCCTGAAAAAAAAGTCCTGCAAATATTAAGGCTTTAGCATTAGCAAAAAGGTGATTTCCAAGTAAATGAGTTTCGAGATTTTTTGAAAGGAAGTGAGCCTGTGTGTTTAAAGAAATGATATGAGCTTTATTCAATACATTCCCAGATAAAGACCATTTAATCCAATTAACTAGTCGTAATGAAATTGTATAAGGCTCCCAACCATTCCCTTTTCCAACAGGATTTTCATTTATCCACCTGTCTAGTATAGAATTATGCCAATTGATTCTCTTCTTTGAATCGATAGCAGTTAAGTCATCAAAATAGTGTAGATTATAAAGCCAGAGCTTAGCCCAACTAGAATTATTCCAATCTTCTTTCACATTGATTTGGTGTGTTTCGTTTAAAAAGCGAAAAATATTTTTTTTAATCATTCGTTGAGATCGTTTTGCAGGAATTCTCCACCTGCCATTATGTTTTCTAAGTTTGTTGGCTGGACAAGTGTTAACTGAATTAAACTTAATTTTACGTTGGATTCTTCCTAAAATTTGCCTGAACTTAAGATAACGAATAGTGTGCCAATAATTAGATAAAAGTTTTACATAATTTCTCATTATAAAGTATTAATTATCTTTTCTAAGAATACTTGCTAATTCAAGAGTAACCCTTGAATTAGCTATAATTTCTTCAAAAGGAATAGGGGATGATTTTCCTTTTCTTATTGAATCTATAAAAGCCTTTGCACACGCTCTTTGTCCTTTGTCCTGATTGATTAATCTCATACTATTAAAACCTGACCATCCAAACCCTTTGAGCACTCGATAGTTATCTAGTTGCAGTACTGCGTCACCACAAAAAACTTCAATTCGTTCTTTAGGGAAAACTTGACCTCCATTTGCAAAGTAGTGAATTGTTCCAAACGAACCATCTTCGAAAGATAAAGTAATTGACGTCTTATCATCTCTTACCTTAATTTCGGAAGAATTGCCTATCATAACAGCGTGGTGATTTAAAATTGGATATCCAACCAAAAACTGCATCAAATCAATAAAATGACAAGCTTCGCCAATAATTCTACCCCCACCAATTTCTGTGTCTTGTGTCCAATGATCTGGAGCAATAGCACCAGCATTAACTGTCATAACTATTGACTTTGGTTCCTGTTTGATTTCCAAAAGGGACTTCATTTTCACGATATGGGGTGCAAAACGTCTATTAAAACCAACCATTAAGCGTAAAGAATTTTTTTTGTGGTTAACTATATGACGAAACGTAGAATTAATTAAGTCTAACTCTTCTAATTTTAATGCAAGGGGTTTTTCTACAAATATATTTTTACGGGACTCTAATGCTAATTTAACTAAATTTGAGTGAGTATCATGACGAGTAGCAATAACAACAGTGTTAATTTTGGAGTTTTTCCATATTTTCTTTAGATCTGTGGATGCAAATCTAAACCCTAATTTATTTCCATAATGAACTGCACTAACTCCCCCACTTGTAACTAAAGTATCCAATTGAGCTTTAGCCTTCTTAAATGATGGAATCAAAGTGCCAGATGCATAATTTCCAGCACCAATAAAACCAACCACTGGCATTTTTTTATCAAACTGATTTGTTTTGGTAGGAGAATTTAATTTTATAACTGAAGATTGAAGTATCGATTGATCCTGAATAGGATATTCTAACAATATTCCTAGAGCAGTAGGGTCATCGAGTAAACCATATGCTTCCTTAGCATTTTCAATTTTATATCTATGAGTTATCAATGGCTTAACATTTAGGGAGCCGGTTGCCATCATATCTAAAACAGCTTGAAAATTTCTCTGTTCAGTCCAACGAACAAATCCAATTGGATAATCCTGACCTTTCTCCTCATAAAGCTTATCATATCGGCCAGGACCATAAGAAGCAGAAACCTGAAAAGAAATCTCTTTTTTAAAAAAATCATCCCTGCGAAGGTTTAATCCGGAAACACCTACAAGAACAATACGTCCACGCTTTCTACACATTTGTGCAGCTTGATGAATTACGTCATTACTCTGAGTTGAAACTGCCAAAATTACACCGTCAACACCATAGCCTCTAGAAAAAGATTTAGCATTAACTAGTGGATCCTGTCCTTTAGACAAATCAACAGTTTCTATTCCAAAATTGTTAGCAAGCTTACACCTTACAGTATCAAAATCTACACCAAGAACACGACAACCGTTAGCTTTTAAAATTTGAATAGTCATTAAACCAATTAAGCCTAATCCAAATACAACTATATTTTCACCCAATGTAGGTTTTAATAAGCGAATCCCTTGCAAGCCAACTGATGCAAGAACAGTAAATGCAGCTGATTCATCATCAACTTCATCAGGAATTAATGCACACAAATTTTTAGAAACTCTTGTTACTTCAGCATGGTGTCCATTAGAAACTACACGATCCCCCTCAAGAAAACCATTAACACCTGATTCTATAATTACACCAGCATTACAATAACCAAGTTCTAGAGGTTTTTCTAGTTTTGTTCGAATTGAATTAATAGTTGGTAAAAGACCATCAGTCTGAACTTTATTCAACACCATCTTTACTTTATCAGGTTGTTGACGTGCCTTATTCAATAAATTTGCTTTTCCAAAATCAACCAACATTCTTTCAGTTCCAACTGATAACAATGAATTTTTAGACTGAATTAGAAGACTTCCAGGCTTATTTTTAGGACAAGGAACATCAATAACATTAGTTTCTCCATTAGCCATATTTTGAATTATCTGCTTCATTTTATATAAGTTTCAATACATTACCAAAAGTGATTAATTCTAAAAAATTTAATGCCAAAAACTAAGATTGCCAAACTATCATATCAGGATAATAATTTTGTGAAATATCAATCATAGAAAATGTTCATAAATCTGCAGTGCAGCTGCCTCAACAGTAAACTTTTCTTTATAAACTTTGAATGCGTTTTGGCCTTGTTCTTTTCTAAAAGCTTCATTATTTATAATATATTCTAAATTTTCATTAAAGCTTTTTGTATCAGAAGCTACTGAAACCAAACCTATTTTTTCTTTCTCAATCATTTTAATTATCTCATTATTTTTATTTACTGAGGCCAAGATTGGTTTAGCTAGTTGCATGTAGCCAAGCATTTTTAGAGGGTAATTATTAGAAGACATTTTTTTACTTAAACAAACCAGCCCAATATCTGCTTTTGACATAATTGATAAATATCTTTTCCTGTCAATTGTTGGCATTAAAACTATATTCGTTAGATTTTTTTGATTTATAGTCTTCTTTATTTTATCAAACTGGTTTCCATCGCCTATTAATAAAATAACAGCTTTTTGTTCAAGTATTGAATAATCAATCGAATTAACTAAAGATAATATATCTTGTGCATCACCCATATTCCCTCCATAAACTATATTCACTTTCTGATTATCTAAAAGATTGTCAGATATAGAATAATCATCTATACTACCCAAATCTGAACCCCAATTATTTAATACTTCTATTTTGATTGAATTCTTAAGCCCATAATTCTTAAAATATTCAAGGTCAGACTTTGCTTCAATTCCTATTACATCAAAAGAACTATACAAATCTCGCTCAACACCCTTCAAATATTTGTAAAGAAGGCCTTTTTTAAGCAAACCAGTTTCTAAGGTCCATTTTGGGAATATATCTCTAATTATAAGATATGCCTTCGAGTGATATTTTTTTTTAAACCATCTAATAGCCTTTCCGTAAAAAATAGATGGAGAAAAACAAATGATTGCCTCACAATGAATATTTTGAATTTTTTTTAAATTTTTTATAATTTTATTAGAATAACAAAGCTCAGCCCATAATCTCCCAATTCTGCCATACTTTTTATCCCTAGTTACAGACCTAATTCTTATTATTTGTATTCCGTCTTCAGAAACAAGTTGAAATGCTTTATTTTGATATTCAACAAAAGTAACAATAGTTACTTTATGACCTTGTTGGAATAGTTCACTTGCAAGGTCTCCAATTATAATTGATCCAGATTTTACAATAGGATGATAATAATCTGTGAGTATAATAAAATTCATGAATATTGAAACTCTTATTTATAAGGTTATGGATTATCTCTATAGATAGTAATGGCTGTAAAGCTTTTTTTTATTTTTTATTAGTAACACCATATCTTTAATCATATTGTCATATTTTGGTAATTTATAATTTATTTCTAGTCTTGTATCCGCAAAGCTTTTATTTGTTACTACCCCATCCACCTTTTCAATTTCTATATTATGATTGGTATATTTCTTGAACAAATGAAGTAAATCATACTTTTTAATGGGGATACCATTTGTGAGATGGTATAAACCTGTCGTATTGTTATTTATAAACCATTTGACAGCTTTTGCTAGTTCAATTGTTGTGACACCTGACCAAATGGCTGAAGTAAACCCCTGTATAACTCCAGACTGATTCATAAACCAATGAAACAGTTCCCCACTCCCATTTATTATCTCTGGACCTACTACAGAAGTTCTTATAGTCAAGTGATTTTTACTATAAATCTCTCCTAGAGATTTAGTTTTCGCATACGTGTCTCTTCCGTCCTTTTCATCAGTTTCAACATATGGTAATTGTTTGTCACCAGAAAATACACAATCTGTTGACATATGAATTAATTTTGCATTAAGAGAATTTGCCAATTTTGATAACTTATGAGGCAAACGTGCGTTAAGACACATTGCACTTTTAGGATCATGTTTTGATTTATTAATCAATACTCCTATGCAATTAATAATATAGTTTGGCTGTATGTATCTAATCTGATCAAAAAAATACTTCTCTTTTCTAGCATCCAATTGAATAGTTTCATTATTTAGTTTTCTTGTATATGAAATATTTGATAAATTGAAATCGCTATTTTCTTGCAGGTAATTGTATATTTGGTGGCCAATTAAACCAGATGATCCTAGTATAAGAACTTTATTATGCAAGCTCATATCCCTTTATTCCATAAAATTTTTTTAATATAGTCGATATAAGACAAGATAATTCTTAATATTTTCATTGAGATATTTTCCACGTCATAATCTGATGCTTTCTTCGTGGATCTTTTTTTCTGTGCTCATTTTTGACCATTTCGATTGATTGAATTATTATATCTTTATATCACCCAGACATTATAAAGGTATCTTCGTCCAAGCTTTCTGTTTCTATAATATCACTTTATTTAATTTTTTCTATGTTAGCTTTTAAAACTTCCATCATAGGAAATCTAAATTTTATAAAGGTTAGGAATTATGTTCTTTTAACTAAGTTAGAAAAATATCAGGTTTTCCGACCTTATAACTAAACAGGTGCTACGTTATTATTTGGTAAAAACGTTTCTGTAATTATAAAGTGTTTTAGTAGAGGTAATTTAATTACCTTTTCTCCAAATTTGACTGTTAATATTGTTAATATAACTCAAAATTATTCTAGAAATATGTTCTGAGGCATTTTTTGCCTCGTAATCAACAACAGGCCTATGGGTAAATCTTTTTTTTGAGAATAAAATGGCAGCTTTGACGGCAGGTACAATATTTTTAGGTTCAAGGTTACTTAATATAACTGAACTAGCATCCATTCCCTCTGGACGTTCATGAGCATTTCTAATGGTAACTGCTGGAAAATTTAAAATTGAATTTTCTTCAAAGATAGTCCCACTATCTGAAATAACACACTTCGAGGAAACCTGGAGCTTGATATAATCAAAAAAACCAAATGGTGGATGAATCTGAACTTGAGGTGCCAGGTCACCTAAATTAAAATCCTCTATCCTCTTCTTCGTTCGTGGGTGCATAGACACTATAACAGGAATGGCACAAAATTCTGTAATTCTGTTTAAGGCTGCTGTCAATTTCTCTAGATTATCCTTTGTATCGACATTCTCCTCTCTGTGAAGACTAACTAAGAAATAGTTTTTTGATTTTAGGTCTAATCTACCTAAAATTTTTGAATCTTGTATTTTCTTTTTATAATAATTTAAAACTTCAAACATATTTGACCCAGTTTTGAAAATATATTGTGGACGAATGCCTTCTGCCAGTAAATATCTCCTTGCATGCTCAGTTAAAACTAGATTAACGTCACTTAAGTGATCAACAACTTTACGATTTAATTCCTCTGGCACTCGTTGATCAAAACATCTGTTTCCAGCTTCCATATGAAAAATTGGAATTTTACGTCTTTTAGCTGCAATTACCGAAAGGCATGAATTAGTGTCGCCATATAAAAGAAGTGCGTCTGGTTGCTGTGATTCAAATACTTCGTCAGATTTTTCAATAATTTTACCTATAGTTTTTGCAAGACTTGTATCTGCAACATTTAAGAAAAAGTCTGGCTTTCTAATTTCTAAGTCTTCAAAGAATACTTGGTTTAATTCATAGTCATAGTTTTGTCCCGTATGTACAAGAATATGTTCACTAATTTCATCTAAAAGTGCTATAAGTCTACTCATCTTGATAAGCTCCGGACGAGTGCCAACAATTGTCATTATTTTATACATTTACTTAAGCCCCTTATTAAAACCTTTTTTGAAAGTATTTTTACCAGCTCGATGCTTAAGAGCTACGCCATACTCTAAAGGGTTTGATAATATTATTAGCAAAAAAAGTTATTCCCTATAGAAAACATTGTCATATTTTAATCTTCAATAATCATATATATTTCAACATAATCTTACTAACTTGTGCCGTGTCAACTCTTCCTTTGAAAGAACTGTTTCAAGGAACTTATAAGACGTAGCTTTTGTTAACCAATAACACTAATTCAAAAAATTTGTCAATTATCTTAAATATGTTTTAGTACTTAAGCTGTTAGTAAAATTTATGCCTTTTAAATACATTAGTATCTTTAAGAATTGACAAAGTACTTGCGCTTTAAATTGTGTACAAAGTAACAATTTAATAAGCTGCATATTGTAACAAAGATCAATGACAAATGAACTGTCATTCCAAACAGAAAAACCATAACTACACAAAGCATGTTAAAGATAAATGTTATGATATATAACTTTGAAATTGTTATCCAACTTTGCTTTAAAAACATAATTATGTAATTCTCGTAGTAGGATATTAAAATTATACTTCCGGCATAAAGCAAATACTTAACATCAAATATCTCTTTCTCTTTGTCTGGAAAGATGAAACTTAAAAGGTCATACCAGAAGATGGCTGTTGAAAGAATAATTAATAATATTCCTATCTGAAGACGCATTGTAATAATTGCGTTTCTAATTTTTTGTTTTTGATCACTCTTAGATTCTAAAAAATATGGTGTTATAGCCATCATAACATTTTCTGCTATTTCTTTAAAAACACCCATGAATGTAGAAGCTAGGTTATAAGAGGCAAGCGAAATATACCCAAATCGTTCCATTAGTAATGTTCTCAGAGTAAGGTCTAGAAAATTTTTCGATAAAATGGTTAAAATAGAATACCTGCAATATGCAATTATATATTTAATCAAACGAAGAGATTTTTTGAAAGAGATTTTTATTTTTAAAATACCTCCTATATTGTATATGATATATAAAAAAAAAGTCAGGCCATGACTAACACATAATATTAATATTATATTTGCAAGCGTAACAACTGGACTATTAACAATTCCTAATAAAATTAGAACGCTTGGCACGCTTGTGAGATAAGCGAAGTCTAAACTACGCTTTAAGGCATTTACCAAGGACATACCCATTATACTTATTGCATGTAATAAAAAAAATAAGAAAATATAATTATTATCTAAAACTTTTGCAATTTGCGAATCTGCAAAAAATGTCGACATGATATATTTAATTATCACTATAATTAATAAAAATGTTAACCCTAATATAGTATATAATAATACTAAACTCCCATTAACATTTTTATATAAACTTCTTTTAGAGTATAACTTCTGAAATGCTGAATCTGTATTAACTATTAACACCACAGTGAAAATTGCAGATAAAGATACTAGTAAACCATATTGAGCATATTCAAACGTACTCAGCGACTTTAAAATAATATAAAATGTCATGAATGAAATAACAAATCTAAATAATCCAGAGATAATATATAGATAAATAGCTTTTCTTTCGACAGATACCATTTTTAGAATTTATGCAAAAAAAATTTTAAGTTAAAATTAAATAAAGGATTATTATTGATCATTTTGACCCAGACGCACAATCTCTTTAGCCATATTTTTCATAATTTTGTCACGGGCAAACTCGTCTGCGAATTTTGTGCGCGGGATCGTTTTTATGTCCAATTTTTTTAAGTTTAATAAGGCAGAGTCTATATTACATGGTAAAAATACAGCTGCATTTTCAATTTTTGAGGTTATGAAATCACGTCCATAGCCAGAAATACCGGCCCAAATAGGCTTGCCGGTAACAGCATATTCAAAAAGCTTAGAGGGTAACACTTTTTTAAAAGCGTTAAAATCATTCAGATGAAGAAATAAAATATCTGCAGATTTATAAATCTTAATTAAAGCATCACGCTTTACTGGCGGCAAATAAACAACATTTTTACATCCTAAGGAACTCACAGCAGATAACAATTTACTTACACGACTACCATCACCAATAATTTTAAAAATTAATTTACCTTGTGTTTTTTTTGCTAACTTGGGTATAATTTTATGAAGACCTTGACCTTCTCCAATATTTCCAGCATACAAAACTGTTAATTCCTTTGATTTTTTTTTGATAATTTTTATTGTTTGTGCTTTTAAAAATTGATTGTCGATACCATTAGTAAATAAGTGAAATTCCTTATTGGGATAACATTTTTTAAAATATAAAAGAAATCCAGCTGAAACTAGGTTGACTTTACTACTAGCATTTATGGTATAATGTTCCAGAGCAAGAAAAATTGGCTTTAGTAGCTTTCCAAATTTGAAAGGAAGCACATCCCCAATTGTGTCCGTAAAAATATCACGAATATCCAAATATAAGGGTTTTTTCAACTTCCTAGAAATATAAGCACCCAGGAAAGCCGTCATCAAACGGCCTGACGTAGCAAAAATTAGGTCATAATCGTTACCATTTATGGCTTTTAAAACACCCTTTAAATAAGCTACAAAGGCTATTGATTGGCCTAGAAAACTACTATTATGCTGATTTGTTCTAATTCGCCTGATTAAAAGCCCTTTATGCTTCTGAACCGTAGGCGCTTCTTTTGCGATACTTTTGTATCGATTTGGCTGTGTGGTAATTACTTCGATTTCAACCGTTTCCGGCCAACCTATCAACAAGGATTTAACAAGGCTAGATACACGGAAGGAACCTGCAGACAAATCAGGTGGGTAATAAAAACTTAAAAATAATATTTTCAAGAGAAATCGCTCATGTTTTTATAATTTATTATATTGAACCAAAACGCCAGAAAATCTAAACATATTTTTTTAGATAATTGACGCTTAACACGGGGAACATGAAAATGCTTTTTAAACATGATTTTGCCTTTCAGAAAAATAAAAGTCTAGAGCTTTTTCACAGAGTTTAATTTTTTGTTCACGTGTTGGATAGTTTATAAGAACAGCTCGATATTTTCCTTTAAATACAAATAAACTTCCACAAGCAACACCTATAATTCCGACATTTCTTATTAATTCAGCAATATGTTCAAGGGAGCCTGCACCACCTAAAATAGTCAAAGGGATATTTATTTTTTTTTTGAAATTAATAGCCATATCTATATCATACCCCTCCATTAAACCATCTTTGTCAATGAAATTTATAACAACTTCACCTGCACCAGCATTTTCAAATTCTTTTGTTAATGCAAATGGATCTATAGAGTGTTTAACCAATCCGTTATGAGAATAAACCTCATATTTATCACCAAATATACTTTTCTTTTTCTTAAGGTCTATGATTGCAACTACAGATTGGCATCCAACTGAATTCGCAATTTCTGACAATATAGAAGGATTTTTAATTGCTGCAGCACTTATTGCAACTTTTTCAACACCTTGATCTATTATTTTAATCGCTTGATCTGAAGAAGTAATACCTCCACCATAACAAAGAGGCATTCTACATTCAGATGCTAACTTATTTATGAGATTAAAATTTGGGGTAGATTTATTTATAGTCGCTTCTATATCAAAAACCATCAATTCATCAGCTTCTTTTTCACTAAAAATTCTTATAGCATTTATTGGGTCACCAACATATTTGGGGTCTTTAAAACCTCTAGTTTTAATCAAACCACCTTTGTGAACAAGTAGACATGGTATTATTCTAGGACGTAACAAAATTAAATCTCAGCGAAATTTTTTAATAATTGAAATCCCCAATGATGACTCTTTTCTGGATGACATTGTATTCCATGAACATTGTCACAAGAAACTACAGCATCAAAGTCAAATCCATAATTCGCTTTTGCAACCACATTTTCTTTATCAGTGCAATCAAAAAAAAATGAATGTAAAAAATAAAATTGTGCTCCATTTTCAAAACCTTTTGAAAATAATCTGCTATTTGAATTTGGAATCAAGTTATTCCAACCCATGTGCGGAGTTGGTAAATTAAAAGATTTATTGTAATTATTAAATGCACGCACTTTTCCAGGCAACCAATTTAAACCAGGTGAATCACCTTCTTCAGAACTTTCAGCAAGCATTTGCATACCTACACAAATTCCAATAATGGGTAATTTTTTAGACATTACTAACTCTTCTAGTTTTGTTATCATTCCAGAAGATACTAATTTGTTCATTGCATGATCAAAATGTCCCACACCCGGTAAAACGATCCTTTGAGCTATATTAAGATCCTTTGAATTTGATGCTCTGTACGCTTTGAAACCTAAAAATTTATATAAATTTAAAAACGCCTGCACATTACCAACACCATAATCAATAATGGCAATCATCTAAAATACCTTTTTTCAATACCTAATTTTCTACTAATACGAGCCCCTAGACTGATCAAATTTCTTTTATTTTTAAAAGCGTGATATGTTTTTTTAGGTAATTCAAATAATTTATTTAACTCATCAGTAGTTAATTCAAGTTTGTTTGCTACGTAATCAAATTCTCTTAAGGTTAGATGTTCATCCATTTCTGGTTTTTTTAGTCGATCAATAGCGTCCTGACGCTTCATCTGTTTAGTCATTATCAAACTTGAAAAATGAGAACGACGTTTCTCAAAGCCAAAACGTTTAGATAACCAAAAATCTTCGTTAAATCGAGTAAACCTTGATTCATGATGTTTGTGTTGGAATGGCAACCAGCCAAACAATGAATTAAGCTCCTTTTCCGCATTTTTTTTAATATAAGGTACCATATTTAGAGGATAATGAACTTTAAGACCCAAAATTCTTTGATACCATATTTTATATCTAAATATGTCAACTAAAGGAAAATCATCAATGGGTTTTCCATCCCCATGTTTTTTCCAGATATCCATAAATAATGTAGTGTCTATACCAACATATCCCCCCCACTCTTCAGGTTCTCTACAACATTCAGTTGAGTAATTATAACCTGTGATAATATGCTTAACCTTATATTTCCTCGCAAACTTATATAAACAAGAAAAAAATACTGCATCTTGAACTAAGTCTTGATCAGGTATTCCAGCCTTCAAAAAAGCTACTTGCATTCGTCTCATTGAATCCCAATTAATTACTTCAGTGTAAAGATCTAACCCAAGACCTCCTACAATTTTTTCTATATTTCCAACAGCTTGATCTGAGTTCCAGCCTGCGTCTACATGAAATAGTAAAGGTCTCAATCCCATCTTCTCTTTAGCAACATAGGCTACATAAGAACTATCTGTTCCACCACTTAAACCTATTATGCAGTTGAATTCACCATTTTGATTACTTGAAATATCTTTTGATAATTTATGAAGCTTTTCTTCACAAGATATTCCAAAATTCCAAGAAGGTACTATGTTTTTTTCAAAATTTAAACAATAATTGCAAATACCATTATTATCAAATTTTATTAAAGGATCTGTTGTGTCCATAACACAACTCTTGCATATTTGGTAATTGTTCATTTAGAAAGACTCAAGCTGTTAATTAAAATGTATAAAATTTAATATCATATTTTAGTGTTATTCAAATTCCTCAATAAATAAATGATTTTTCTACAATAGCAATTAAATTATAATTTTGTATATGTCATTAACAATACAAAAAGAAAGTTAAAAAATTTTAAAAATAATTTCAAAATTTTTTATCAGTCTCAATCAAATTATTTCCAATAGTAGAATAAAATGAAACCAGATAGGCGATTAAGATTCCTGTGGATGGGAAAAGTGTTGGTAACACTAATACACTACCAATAATAACTACAATAGATAGTGACATAGCAACGCCAGTGTTTTTAACTAATATAATTTTAATTTTTTTGTATAAAGTCCTATAATACAAAAAAACACCAAAAAAACCAACGACAGATAAAATTGTAAGAACTTCATTGTGAAGATAATCGATTATCTTAGGATCAGAATGCAAAGGAATAAAAAGATCACTTAAGCTGACAGTATTGTAAAATACGAATATCCGATCCATTCGCAATGATAAACCATAAGGTGCAAAATCTTTTGCACTCGGTAAATAATAACAAAGAAATTGGTATAAAATAATACAAAAAATCGCAAATTTTATAATGTTAAAACTATATTTTTTTAGCCAATTGAAATTTGAAACATATATCAAATAACCAATAAATAAAAATATAAGCATAATTTTAATACCATCGCTCATAGAAGCATGCGCAAAAAATGCTACTAAAGAAAAAGAGAAAATTAATTGCCATTTTTTTCTGAACAAAACGCCTATAAAAATAAATAAACTATATGTCAAATATTGATCAAAACTATAAATCTTTAACCAAGGTATAATTAAGGTATCATCCCCATAAATAATATGACTAAGTAACAAAATGAAAGCAATAAGGAAAAAAGGTTTTAAAATATAAAAATCTTCGAGATGAATTTTTTCTTTAGTACTATTTGTAGAAGAATTCAATCTTGAAAAGTACTCATCAAACACCAAAATCGAAGTAGAAAATATAACCATTGCTCCTATAATTTTAATAAACATTTCACTAATATTTCCGAAAATAAAGTTAATAATTAATATAAATAAAATCCAACCTATTGTTAGTTGATACGATTTATTAACTATAATTTTTGAGAAATACTTTATTGCAAAAAGAAACACTAATATTAGAGACAAGGGGAAACTAACTAAATATGGCGTCATGTCTAGAGAAGCATGCCTATTTCCTGCAGTGCCTAGAAATTCTCCTGGTAGCCATACACTGCGATCTAAAGAAATCAAATTATTTGTTTCAAGGGAAATAGATATAAATAAGGGTAAAAATATTATCAGTGATATAAATGATATTTGCTTTTTAAAAAAATTAAACGCAGCAATATTTGTTACTTTAATGTTCTTATTAGTTGAAGAAGAAAAAATTTTATTAATCATAAGAACTTACGACACCAAATTTCTATACAAAGTAGGGAAAAAATAGTATAACTAGCATCAATTTTTCCCAATTTGTTATCTGAAATTAGAGAATTTACAGCATTAGGATCAAATAATCCTCTTTTTCTTAAACTATCTACTGATAGTAAATCACCTATAATTTCTCTAAGTTCATACTTTATCCAACTCCTTAACGGAACTCCAAAGCCAGTTTTTGGTCTATAAATTATCTCTTTAGGAAGATATGGTTCCATTGCCTTTTTTAGCACCCATTTTCCTACACTAACATTTTGCTTATATTTGTTTGGTATTTTTGATGCAAATTCAACTAAATTTTTATCTAAAAAAGGAACCCTTGCCTCTACACCAACTGCCATGGACATTTTATCAGTATAATTTAGATTGTGATCGGTTAAAAAATATCTTTGCTCTAATGCAAGCATACAGTCTAATTTTGTTTTATTATTAATGAGAGGCTCTATAAAATTATACATGACAGTATTTGGATTATTACACTTAATCTTACTCCGTAATTCTGGAATAAACAAAGACTCTAATATTGTGTTATCTGTCCATCTCAAATAATTAATAATTCTATCTTCTTTTGAGAGGTTTGCTCCAGAAAATAGTTTAATGATACGGCGTTTTATATGGTTACTAGTATTTAAATACCCAGTTAATGTTTCAAAACTTAGAAGAACACTTTTTGGTATCCAATTCCAATATTTCTCTATTTCAAGTGCGTAATGTCGACGATATCCAGTAAACAAGTCATCTCCACCTGCTCCAGAAAGCAATACTTTAATACCTTGTTTTCTTGCTAACTGACTAATATAGAGAACATTTAGTGCTGCAGGATCCGCTAAGGGTTCATCAAGCTGAAAAATCATTTTTTCAATATCGTTAGCCATATTATGAGAATCTATAGTTACAATATCTAATGGAACTTTTAGAAATTTTGCTGCTAATTTAGCATAAGGCAAGTCATCAACAAAACCATTGTCATTTTTTCCGCGTGTATCAATTGAAAAACATCTTATATCTGGAGCCAATTCTTTTGCAAATGCTACAATTGAGCTGGAATCTAATCCACCTGAAAGAAACGCTCCTACCGGTACATCTGACACCATTTGTCGATGGACTGCTTGTCTTAGATGCCTCCTAACACCTGAAATTGATTGTTCTTTGTTAAATTGCTTTTGGCTTTGACTAAAGACTGGAAGGCGGAACCATGACCATTTATTAACAATGTATCCATTTTTTACAATCATTGCCTCACCTGGTGGTAGTTTTTTTACAGAATTTAGAGGTGTACCGCTCCCTGGGCACCATAAAAATGAAAGATACTTGGCAATAGATACAGCATCAACAGTTTGATCAATAACAACTGGCATCAAAGGTAATAGTGACTTAATTTCGCTTGAAAAGCAAAAGCTATTCTCCGAAACAGAGTAATATAGAGGTTTGACACCAAAAGAGTCACGGGCCAAGAATAACTGTTCTATATTTTTATCCCAAATGGCAAAAGAAAAGATACCATTTAACTGGGATAGCATCTTAATCCCTTTAGAAATATATAAATTTAATAAAACCTCAGAATCAGAATTACCTTTGAAATTAAAACCTTCTTTTATTAGGTCAATTTTCAATTCCTTAAAGTTATAAATTTCACCATTAAATACTAAAACAATTTTTTCTTTTGAATCTAACATAGGCTGATGCCCTAATATTGATGTATCGATAATGGATAATCTTCTATGCCCCAAGCCAATATTTGAAGAGTTATCCACATATGTCCCGCCATCATCAGGACCTCGATGCTGTAAAAGATTTAATGATTCATTAAGAGAGACAATACTATTTGCAAAATCATAATATCCTGAAATGCCACACATAATTAATCCTTTTCTTTTTATTATCCAAATCTAAAATATTTTGATAGTGATTTAAACGCACCTAATAGAAAAAATTTTCACTAATTTTCTTAGAACTATTGTTAATATTTTTCTTTCTTGTATCTAAATCAAGATTTGTAAAATCGGGTAAGTTATTATAAATAACTTATCCAGATAGTTTATGAACGATGATGCCAGTAAATCCGATCACTTGTGGCCGTGCTGTATACCTTTAAACAAGTGAAAGAATAACAAAACTCATCGCCTCTAAAGCTACATTACCAAAACCTTCATGCCATGATGGTTTTATGTAAAGATCTGACTTTAAATAATAATCATTTTCTACAGATTCTGATTTATCGAATACAATAGACACGTTTGTATCAAGATTTACAACAAGATTAGCATGTGTATCCTCAAGCATCTCAAGATCAACTTGATAATTTTCCCATTTCGAGATGTACTGCTCAGAAACAGTCAAATAATAAATAACTTTTTTATGATAAAAATCTAGCTTTGTGTAAAAATAGTTTTAGTTTTATAAAGAAAAACCATCATAATCATTATAATATTCATTGAGTAGTAAGGTAATTGTAAGTTCATATTAAACACATTCGATAACACGATTGTTAATATTGTAAACCAAAACCATAACGTAAAGTAAAAATTATGGTTATTAAAATTAAATAAATTTTTTATATGTTTTCTAATAATTATTAATCCTACCAAAAAAGAAATTATATATATGAAAAAGCCTAATATACCCAATCTATATATCATTTCTATATATATATTACTGTATCCACCCCAACCTCCTCCATGCCCAAATAATAATTGTGAAAAATCAGCATTAGCAATATTGTTATAGAACAAAATATAAGGTGCTTTTCTTTGCCCCATAATAATATCCCAGTTAAAACCTCTTTCAGCATAACCTGTAAAGATTAAAAGAAAGATTATTGATATAGTACATAAAAACAAAGCCACAATATGAGTCTTTATAATTTTTTGCATCAAGATGGCTCTTATAAACTCAAATAAAAACAATAAAGTAATTAAAATACCAATATCTAATAAGACAGCTTTTCTTGCACCTAAAGATAGTAAAAACAGAATAATTAAAACAAAAAAATAAATAGGTATTCTTTGTAAATAATTTCTTTTGAACATTGTAAAAATAGTTAATGTAATTACTGCATAGGACAACACAGCAGAGTATGATACCAATGCTTGGTAGATCTGTATGCCAAATAAATAATTAAAGAGAATAAAAGGAGTTTTTATATAATTGATAATATCGTAAATTATACTTAAAAAATGAAGTAAAATAAATAACAAAAAAGAAACAATATAACCTGAACAAGTCTTTTCAAAAACACTAACATTTTTTGTTAACTGAATTACAAAGAACATACACCAAAATGGAAACAGCAACATTAATGTTTTTAAAACACCTATATTCAAGACAGATAATAAAGTAAAAAATATTAAGAGGAATGTTAAAATTAATGCCTCTACGCTAATAGTGTATATTTTTTGTTTTATAGAAAGCAGAGGTAAAAAAGCTACGAACCCAAATGTAATAATGCCTATTGGAACAGGTGCAAAAGGAGAATTATAACTACCGGAAAAATAATTATAATAATGCGCAACATCTTGTGCATTAAAAGTATAAGTTGAAAGAGATAAATGAGGTATGCTTAGAGTATTAGTAGTCACATCATTTATAAAAAAACTTAATGAGTACAGGTCAAAAAATAGAGGAATTGGAATAATTAGACCAAAAAAATAAAACAATCTATTCATTAGCATTCAATTTATAATAATTCATACGTAGTACCTGTTTTCATGACAGCATCGCAAGTAAAAGAAGAGATAACCACTTCATTTCCCTTCCCTATGTTTTGAGACATTAGGCAATTAAATAGTGCTGATCTAGAAAATTCAAAAAATAGTTCATTATTATTATCTTTAGTTCTTCCCAATTTTCTATATTTTACTGTGTTAAGCAAAAACTGAGAAAAAATTTTTAAGCTCATTTCACACCATAATAGCCTAATTCCCTTGCCGAATTTAAATGGTAATTTTTTCATTTCAGTAGAGTTTTAATTTTGTAAATAAAAAAATTTTTAATAGTTTTAAAATCTTCGTATCTAATAAAAAGAGACCCTATTTTTGTTCCTGTTAATTTTAGAAAAAAAGCAACTTGAAAAACAAACAAACATGCACAAGAAATGGCATAGCTAATAGCTATACCTCCTATACCAAGGTCTGAAACCAAACAAAAAGATAAAATAATTTGCAATAATAATGGAAGAATTGAAATTTTTGGTAATAATTGAACATTACCACTGCCGGTCAAATAAGAAACAAAAACAGATGATGATTGAACAGCTACAACGCTTACTATAATGATTACAAAAATATCAATCAAAGGGTAATAATTACTACCATATAATATAAATATGATTGGCTTGATTAAAAAAAATAAAATTATTGTAGTTGTTGATATTATCAAAAACGTTACCCTAAATGACCTAATTGCAAGATCAATTGACTTTCTCTCATCGTTAGATGAAGAAATGCGAGGTAATAATATTGTATTTACTGCAGTTGGTACCATCCTAGTAGATATTTCACTAATAGATTTTCCTAATGAAAAAAAAGCAATTTGTGCGGGTGCAACATAAAGAGCGGCTATCAAAGTGGCTATATTATTTTGAAAAAAAGCAATTAATCCCGTGATATATAATTGTATGGAGTATTTTACCATTTCAATGATCAAGCATATATTAAAATTTGGCCTTATCTTTTCCAAAAGATTAACTTTGGCAATCCCATAACTTATTGAAATTAATAAACCAAGAATACTTCCTATTAACGCTCCCAGAATTCCAAAATCCAACAACATAACCATTCCCACGCTTAATGTTGATGTTGTTACCGCTTGAATAATTACTAGTTTATTGTAAGATTTTATTTCTTCACGTGCAATCAACAAGTAACTGTAGTTAATATATATAAATCTCAGCGGTATTATTAGAAAAACACCATACATTAAATTTTTAACATCCATTTCGACATTTTTAAAAATTTGATTATGTAAAAAATCTATATTTAAAAAACCTACTAAACCTATCACGCTCAATATAATCACAGATACTAAATGCAAAATAAATGTAGCCTCCCCAAGTTTTACTTTACCTTTCCCAATGAAATAGACTGAAGAAACGTCTATCTGAAGTCTCCCAAATGCTTCAGCATACCCAGGAATCAATAATAAGAGTGTCCAAATCCCCATCTTTTCTGGACCTAAGTAACGTGCTATAACCACACTAGTAAGTAATGTAGTTCCAAACAAAACAACATCTCTAGTAAATAAAGAAAATAATTTGTCTGTAAACGTCATAGATATCTCTACTATTTTATAGCTTTAGCAAAAAGTTTATAAATATACTTAATATTACTTTTCGTGAGATTTAGAGAATTAGGTAGGTTAATGCCTTTTTCACTAATTGATGCAGAAACTGGTAAAGTTTTTTGACTGTAAAAGGCATGCATTCTATGGACTTGATAAAAAGTTGGTTTGGTTACAACATTATTATTTTTAAGGTACAATCTTACTTGATCTCTAGTTTTTTTATCTTTAACTAACACTGTGACCGCCTAATGACTATGTGTTGAGCCCTCTTATTCATCTTGACATTTAACCTAAATACCATCTAAAAATTCTCGATACCAATTTACTAATTTTGTTTTTTATATTCACGAACTACCTAAACATATGTTTATATATTTCTTCTCTTTACCTGACAGTTTAGGCTCATAGATTAGAATTTATTTCATTTTTTTAAAACGAGTTCACTAAGATTATTATATCAAAATGAATCGTATATTCACTATGGCAAACTAGTGACAAAAAAAGATCTGCCAAAAGTTGAATAGTTTTTCCATACTTCAGTTTTGAAATTAGGATATTTTAAACAAAATTCTTCAAAAGCTCGTTTTTCACCTTTACTCTCCCCAGGGTTAAAGCAATACCAATCATCAAAAAGTAACACTGTTCCACGAACCATAAGTGGCTTTATAAACTCAAGCACTTCTACTGTCGATGAGTATAAGTCCACATCTATATGAACAATACCAACTCTTGGCATTTTTGATTGAAGTTTTCTAGTTAGTGTATTTTCATAATAGCCCTTAATACAATTTTCTGGCTTTAAAATTAATCCAGTTTGTTTTTTTACCAAATAAAGAAATTCTGAAATACTGGTAGAAAAAGTTCCACCTTCGAAATACCCATCTTCTTCTTTTATAGTATTAGGTAATCCTTCAAATGAATCAAATGCATAAAGCTTAAATTGGTCAATTTTTAGATACTTGAAAGCATTAGCAGCAGCAGAAAATGTTCTAGCAGAATGACATCCAAACTCATAATAATTATAAGGCAACTCTGCAATTCTTAAATAGTTAACTGCTTCAAGAATGTGGGTGAATTTTAACTTTTCGTCAGAAAACTTATAATTAATATGAGCACTGTACAATTTACGATGAAATATTGAGTAATATAAAAATTTTAGAAAACCTTTCAACTTGGGGTATTTAGCTAAATTGTTCATATTTCCTCTTGTTTACTTCTATTCAACAATCATAAGTTCTTTATATAACATAAAGTTCCATAATTGATCTAAAATTTTATTATTTCAGGCTTAAACTCATAAATCGTAAGACTCTTACTTTTAAAAGTTTAGTAAACGCTTAAACATCATAATTTCGTATTATTAATATAATTTTCTTTATAGTCTTCAACAAGAAACTTTATTTCATTAAATATAGCGTCTACACTTTCTGTTTTACCAGGCTTTAACTGATCTTCATGATTAATGGTAAATCCCGAAAAATTGTCACCAAAAGACTTATTACTAAGTGGCCATCGAAAACTTTGATGAATAAAATAAAAATAGCAAAAAAACTCTAATTGTGTTTTTTTATATGATATTTTATCGCTAGATATAATTGCATCAAAATAACTATCTAAATCTTTTGGTTCTGATAATAGACTAAGACCATAACTAGGATTAATTCCCGCAGAAACCACCGGGATACCATCGAGAGCCATTTCTAAACCCAAGGTTCCTGTAAGGACTACCCCAACATCTATATATTGAAATAAATTATAAGTATTGATGCCTAATGTTGGTTCAATTATGTGTATATTGCTTGGAAGCAGAGGATATTTTTCTCTAACAAAATCGCTCACAGACTTCATTGAGTTTGAGGCACTCAGAACCTCTTCAGGATGTGGCTTAATCCATATATCAATCTCTTTATTATCTTTGAAATATTCAATAGTTTGATAAACCCAATCAATTACTCCCTCAAATGGACCTGCAAACTCATTTAGACCAACGTCCCAAGGTACATTAGTAAACAAATAAACATTCTTTTTATCTTTATTAATAGCCAAATTTGTATCAACTGCGCCTTCAAAATAGTACCATTTCTTCAAAAAAGGATCATTACCTGACTTTCTTATATTCATGAAATTTAATAACTCTTTGCGCTCAGTATCTTTAAGATAATAATTACCTCGAGCACTTAAATACCTTTGGTATGTTCTTTTGTGACGAAAGAGATCGGGGTTATTAAATCTTACTGATCTAATATCAAATTGTGTTTGAGACATCGTAATTGGTGCCACTCCAACTGACTCAAAAAAATGATATATTGGTCCCCATGCACTATAACTACTCATAACATTAAAACAAATGGATGGAGAATAATCTTCTAAAAGCAAACGACCTAAAGCAAGGGACATAAGGGCTGTGTCAACATGTCTTTGTTTGATTTTCAAAACATCTTTTTCAGGAAAAGAATCTTCAGCACCATAAAAATGTCTAGTTACTGAGTCACCTATAGTCCTATTAAAATGAGATTGATCCAGTCCATAATCCTTAATTACTTTTTTACCATACTCAACTGGATTTTCTAAGCTTGAAAATATTGATGATAATGTTAGCGTTTTAAGACCAAATAAATTTAGTAAATACTTTCTATTAGTATTACATTTGAAGCATGGATTTGAATTCAGTGGTGTTCTGCAACTCTTAATCTCACAGGCAGGAAGGTATTCATCGCAAACAATCACCAGAACTTCAAACCCCCTTACAGAAAATGCTTTTGCGATTCCTAATACATGCAAATGCATGTGATGATTCGTCTCTAGAATAGGCACAACTACTAAAGGTTTTGATTCATCAATAATTTTAGTTGATATACTTTTCTTGAATAACCTTGCTAAATTCGGAGCCACAATAAATTTTGCTTTAATTATGTATGCCGCATTATAGATAAATAAATAAAACCGACCTTCCCCAATTATTGATTTTAAAATCTTGGACAAATAAGGTATCATTTATCTATATCCTAATAATCTTAAATTAAAATTTTCAAACAAAAAAATCTTCATAATTAAAATCATTGACCTGAATTGTTTAATCTTCGCGAAAACAATCCCATGTTACAGGATCACCACTTTCAACATTTTTTATGAGTGTTTTCCCCAAAACATTGTCAAAGAATTTTGGTTTAAGTCCATAGCCAGGTCTAATTCTCCGAATATCTGTACGTTTGACTTTTTCCCCTTTTTTAACAGTTTGAATGAAATAAAGCGATCGTCTAAATACGATATTTTTTTCTTCAATTTTAGATCGAGAAAAAGTGTCTTGGCCCAAAGCTGTCCAGGCCTCACTACACTCTTGGACTAATTTTGACATTTGTGGTGGCGTAAGTGAAAAAGTTGAATCAGGACCACAATCTGTATCATCTAATTTGAAATGTTTTTCCACTGCAACAGCTCCCATCCCAACTGCAGCAATAGCCGCAACGTTACTTAAAGTATGATCTGACAAACCCACCTCAACAGAAAATTGATTTTTTAGAATTTTTAAATTTGAAAGATTGGATTCATTGGTAGGAGCAGGGTAACTACTAATACAGTGAAATAATATAATGTCTTGATTGTTGCGTTCCTTTATAGTATTGACTGCTTCTTCAATTTCTTCTAATGAACCCATTCCAGTTGAAATTAAAATGGGCTTTTTTTTGCTAGCAATATATCTCATTAAAGGAAGATCTGTTAACTCAAAAGAAGCGACTTTAAAAGCAGGAGTTTCCAGACTGTCTAATAAGTCAACAGCTGTCTCATCAAAAGGTGTAGAAAATATTGTAACGCCCTCGTTTGAGGCACATTTAAATAATTCTTCATGCCACTCAAAAGGTGTATGTGCTTCCTGATATAAATTATAAAGACTACGTCCTGCCCATAGTCCTTTTTTTATATAAAAGTCTTTTTTATTACTATTAATAGTCATTGTATCAGGGGTATATGATTGGATTTTTACTGCATCGACACCGCATCGAGCTGCAGCATGTATGGTCCTTTTAGCCCGTTCAATAGACCCTCCATGGTTTGCAGAAATTTCTGCTACTATGTATGGCTTAAAAAGTTTACCTATTTCCCTACCACTTATTTTCATTGTTTCATTAACTCCTTATAACATAAATGATGTTTGTAACGGCATAAGTTTGTGTTTTTTCAATATTTTTTTTAACTCTACATTTGAAAAGGCAACGTTTATATAAAAATAAGGAGGTACTGTAGACGGCATAGCTGGTTGAGGATCAAAATTGGACTTTATAAAATGCATAACTTCAAAAACATATAAAGCGTCTTGATCAATTAGATTCAACCCAACTGAATTATCATGTTTCAGATAAAAACTCCCAACAATTTCGCTATAGCTTCGAACAATGAACCAAGCTAAGTAAGGATGCGATAAAACAAACTCTTTATGCGATTTATAAGTAGGTAGAATTTGATGGCTTATGGAATGAGTCCTACTAATTAAGAGGTCGTATAAAATTCGTACTTGTTCTTTACTCCCAATAACTCTATCAAATTGGATCTTAGTTTCTAAACTAGTCATAAATACCTTTTTTTAGTTTAATCAGTCTGCTTTGAAAATTTTGAGAATATATTTGACTCCATTCAAATAAAAAAACGATGGCCATTCGTCATTATTACCAAGACGCAATTTTTGAAAATTTTCCCTTATACTTAGGTCTACATTTATCTCTGAATCCGATAAAGTTCTTTTAGGATAATAAGTAGGCTCTCCTCTCTGCAATCGTCTCGAAAATACGGGATAGGAGGTGAGAAATTTTTTAATTAATGCAAATGTAGCCTCAGCTTGAAGTGTTCGGATTTCTTGAAATAATTCAGTACCATCAAACTCAATCATAGTCTGCTCTACTATACAACCTGCATCCACTTCTTGTGTCATCTCAATTAAACTAACTACTATTTTACTTTTACCCTCAAGTATCTGCCATTGAACAGGCGCAAAACCTCTTCCTTCTGGTAAATCACTCTCATGAACTAATAAAACCAATTTATTTCCTGTAATAAATTCGTTTGGTAATATTTTGGTATAGCCTAAGACAAAAACTATATCATACGATAAAATTTCCATGTAGTTACATGAAACCTTTATTGTAACCCCTTTAAAACTATATAGATTTGAGGGAACGAAACTTTTCAGCCAGTCATTTTTCTTATCAAATAAAAAAGCAACTTTAGTCAATTCGCCTTGTCCTTATTTAATAGAGATATCTTAGCCATACAATTTAATGTTTCCCCAGATTTCTCTGCATTAAAGAACTCTATTTTATAATTATTTTTAATCATAAATGCATTGGGGTATTCGTCAGCATCTAACATTCTAATTCGGTCAAAAATCTGATTAATTGACAATTCCTTCGGTATCTCATTATCAGATTGTTTCAAACGCTTAAACTCTACAACATCACCTTTTTGAGGCAATGGTTTAGGGTAACTAGTAATGATTTTCTTGATTAAAATATTTATGGCCATATTCATTCTTATAAAGATATCTGAAAGTTTGCCGTTGAGGTCTATGTCAAATTTTCCTAATATATTTCCTGCATCAAGTTCTGCTTCCATCTCTAGAGCACAAACTGGAGCCTTAGTGTAACCATTTAAAATTAAATTTTGAATGGGGCTTCCACCACGACCATATGGCAATGGGGCAGTATGAAATAGTATGCATCTGTAGGGCAGATAAATACTTTCTGGGACAACCCAACTCCAGTGAGGGAAAAAAATAAAGTTTGGACAAAAATTATCGATATTTACCTTAGTTAATTCAGAACTTTTAGTAATCTCCATTACTTCATGCTGATTATATAGTTTTTTATCGATTTTAAACCATTTTTTTGATGATGCTATAATTAATTTCATGCTAAATCTCTATCTTACGGATAACTTGAAAAGCCTCACATAAATTCAATCCAACTTGATTTCCTCTGTACCGTGCTAGATTTTTTATTGCCTCTATGGAACGGCTATGTGGATATTTGCGCATTTCAGGGTTGTAACAAGTTAATGCTTCTTCTTTCTTTTCCCAAGTACCGCTGATGTCAATATATAAGTTTGGAACGAATTTACCTGTTACATTTTCATGTCCATAATCTGTTGCTGACACAACTTCAAACAACCTAATTTCACGACATTTTTCGTCTGGTTGAGGACGAAATGCCACAAGAACTGCTTCGCATACTCTACGATGATCAATGTTTAAGTCCGCAACACTATGAGTATATACAATATCAGGATTAATTTTAAATTTTGCTAATTCAATTTTTTTAATGATATCTAACAATGGATAGGAGTCCATTTTGTTATCATCGAATCTATATGAAGTTTCCCACTTAAAACCTAAAATTTTGCTTGCCATTATGGCAGCGTTTTTGCGTAAAATTACTTGTTGCGATTGATTGCCCTTCCTCGCAGTAACGCCATCGGTCATATAGATTGCATAAACATTATCTCCCTTTTGAACATGCTTTTTTATTGTACCTCCTAAACCTAGAGTTTCGTCATCAGAGTGAGCAACTACAATAAGAATATCTTTTGATTTTTCACGCATTAATATTTTTTCCTAACTCAATTTTAAAAATAATAACAATAAAAAGCTATATACATAAAAAACTCTTCTCATTTCAAATATATTCCCTTCTCTGCCATATAACTATTAAAATTTATATCATAAAAATTGGTGAAAATATTTAGACTGTTCAGATAACTAAATAAAGTTTGATATTTCTTTAATTTAAACTCGTTTGAGATAATGACTTAGCCATATTTAAATCATTGTAATCATCAATATCCACAGCAGCAATCCAGTCTATTTCTTCAAATACTTGCCCAGGTCCGTAAAATGATTTTGACTTAATTAATGCTCGAGCCTTTGCCATCCATATAGAACCTGTCGGACAAAATAATTCATCAAGATCTTGTGATCTCTCTTTTATTGCTTCTGCAAACAGAAATGAATGACTATTATCATCATTTTTTTTAAAAGCCCACAGAGGTTTCATCCAACCAAACTTAAAACAACTTAACAAAAAATCAACTTCATAATCTTCAAACTTTTTATAAAAACTACTTATATGTTCAGCTTTTCGTAGTGGACAATTGGCCATTAATTGAGTGACAGTATTAAACTCTATCCCCCAATATTCTTGGGCTTTAATGAGTGCATCACAAGTTGCTTTGCTCACTGGTGTAATATCATCATAAAACTCATCTCTTAAGAAAGGAACCTCAGCTCCAAAATCACGTGAATGCGATGCGATCTCTTCAGAGTCTGTTGAAACTAAAACTTTAGAAAAAATACCTGTTTCTAGAGCTGCTTTGATAGTCCAAGCAATCATAGGCTTACCATTAAAATCAATTATATTTTTTTTAGGAATTCGCTTTGATCCACCTCGTGCAGGTATTATTGCTATATTTTCTTTCATTTTATATTCAATTTTTTTATTACCATATTGTCCAACCTCCATCCGCAGCAATTGTATGGCCAGTAACTGAGGAACTTGAGTTAGTTAATAAAAATTCTATCGGACCAAGAACTTCTTCCTCTGTAAGCATACGACCCATTGGGGCTAGTAATGAATAACGCTTAACAAAATCTTTATCTACTCTGCCCTCAACTCCACCATATGCCACGCAATTAACTCTTATATCATTTTTTGCAAATCTTACTGCCAATTCTTTTGTAAGATGATGAACGCCGGCTTTAGCAAGTGAATATTGAATAGGAGAATGCGCTAAATTGTCCTTATATAAATGTGGATTAGCGGCTACACTTCCATATTGTGATCCAATGTTAATTATTGTCTTAAGAGCATCTTTTTGTAGCAAGTATAAGTTAGTTGCAAGTTCATAAGGGACTATAACATCCAATAAATACTCTTGAGCCATGTCTTTACGACTTGAAAAACCACTGTCATCTACATAAAGATTTTTTAAAGACCTAGCATTATTTACTAAATGGTTGATTTCTATCCCTTGATCTAGTATAGACTCTATTAATTCTTTTGGGGCATTTGGTTTACTTAAATCGCTTAAAAAAATTTTGATATTCTCGTGCATTTTAATACTTTTTTTTAATTCATTTGCTTTTTCGATGTTTGTAGAAGTAACAACAACCTTCCAACCATTATCAGCAAAATGCTTTGAAAATATTTTTCCCAATTTTCCGGTGCCACCAGTTATAAGAATGGTTTGCTTAGTCATTTCAGTCCTTTTTCTATTAAATTTACTACTTTAATATTGAATTCAAAGGAAGAACGGCATTCATTATGAATTATACCATCAACAAAATCTTGAAGTGCTAATTTAAAAGCTGTAAATGTGTCTTTAAAGATTAAAGTCTTAGAACTGTGCTCTCCATTAATTTTAATTTGGATTTCGTCTTGCACTTCACCTAAATTAGTAAAATTAGTGCTTATACCACTTTCCCAAAAAATGTTAAGCGTTCTTGATTCATTAGAGTTAAGTATAAGTTTAGTTTTTAATAATTTATCGTCAGTCGAAATCATCTTAAGGACTGGTTCGATTATATGTACCGCATATTTTTTCCAAGACTTTGGAGTTGAGGCTGAAATATCTACAATTTTACCGAGTGCCAATTTATCTTCAATTGACAATATCAAATCTGGGGAATACCTTAAAGCCGAACAAGTAAAAATCTGCCCATCATATTGCTGAAACTTATATAAATTATGTAATGCTATTTTCGAAGTTGCAATAGGCTTGTCAATATAAATTGGTTTTCCTGCTATTAGAAATGATTTTGCAATATCAAGATGGTTCTCTGAGTCGTCACGAGCCAATAAAACTCCATCAACTCGATCTTTGAGTTCATCAAGTGACAATGAAACGTGACCAATGCAAGAGGCCTGAGCTATGTGCCTCGATAATTGCAAATCTTGCGTCCAAACCGATGAAACAGTAGCTCCTGAAATTTGTACTTCAGGCCAACACTGATTACTTAGATATGCTGGAATTACAGGATACCCACATTTTTGCATTTCTTTAGGGTTATAACCATTAAATATTGCACTCCACGAATATGGATGCCCATTACCTTCCGAAGCTCCTATGATCCCTAATCTAATTGTCATAAAATCCACTTTGAAGGATTAATTAAATTTATATCATCTGACTGTATATTAGAAGGAGCTGTAATTACATAATTTCTCGAAACAGCTTTACATATACCATCAAGATGAGTTGGAGAAACTACGCCGACAATTATTTTATCCACAGAATTAAATTGTTTAACAAAGCCAATGCAAGCTTCAATTGGAGGAATTTTCGATGTGTTCAACCAACCATCATAATCTTGCATTATTAAATTCCACCATCTAAAATAATCTGGTCTCAATTCTGGTTTCATAAGCAAAAGTCCTTGTAAAAACACAGACCTTACATGGACCTCTACGCCCAATCTTTTAAGTCGCTCGAGCCAGCCAGAGGAATACATTCGCCGATCAATAACATTCATTGGCGCCTGCACAATATTAAAATCAAACCTATTAATTAATTTGGTAAGCTCTGCAGGATCGTAGATAGACACTCCTATCTTTTTTATCAACCTTTGGGATCTAGCTTCGCTTAAAGCATCAAATATAATGTCTCCATGCTTTCCCAAAAGTTGATTAGGTCGATGTAATAAAAATCCATAGATAGAAGTCAGATTAAGTCTAACCAACGCTCCCTCGATTTGTTCAAATACCCACCTTTTAATATCAGTTACACTTTCGGGCACAGCTCCAATTTTCGTGATTACATCAAAGCATTTAACCCCAATCTTCCCCAAGACCCGTTCACTATTTCCATAGTTTGATGCCGTATCTATTGTTGTGATTTTAGCTTTTATTGCAGCCCGTAGGATTTTGTCTACATCCTCTTCTGATACCTGCCCATCTGTATTAGAAACACCATAATCAAGACCAAACTGTGCTGTCCCGATGGCTAGCTTCATTGCAACAATATCTCTTTAAGCAATGATACAACTTTATCCTGTTGTTGCTGGGTCATTTTCGGAAACAAAGGAAGAGAAATTGCCTCATTATAGTACGACAAGCTATTTGGATAGCTCTTCTCCGAGAAGCCCATATCTTTATAATATGGCTGACTTGGTATTGGAATGTAGTGTATTATAACACCTACTCCTTGCTCCCTTAGATAATCAAAAACTTCACGCCTAGATTTAGCAATCACATCCAGTCTCAATCTTATAACATAAAGATGTCTGCTCGAATAACAATTTTGAGACTGAAAAGGGGTGATTACTGGCAAATCGGCTAACAGAAGGTCATACCGCTTAGATAGTTGGTTTCTGATAGATACATATTCGTCTAACCTATTTAACTGACTCAGACCTATTGCCGCTTGAATGTCAGTCATGCGATAGTTGAAACCTAGAGCTATTTGCTCATAGTACCAAGGGCAAGGGTCTTTATTTGTCATATAAACAGGATCTCTAGTTATTCCATGACTTCTCAAATGTTTCATTTTAACAGCTAACTCGTCACTGTTAGTAAGGATCATACCACCCTCACCTGTAGTAATAATTTTAACTGGATGAAAGCTAAAAACACATATGTCACTATATTTGCATGAACCAACTCTCTGTCCATTATAGTGTCCACCAATTGCGTGAGAAGCATCCTCAATAATTCGAAAACCATACTGTAAGCCCAACTTAGATATTTTTTCCATGTCACAAGACTGACCAGTCAAGTGCACAGGAATAACTACCTTTGGCAGGGTGCCCTTGAGCTTTGCAACATGAAGCTTTTCAGCTAGCTTGTCACAACATATGTTATAAGTGATAGGGTCTATATCAACGAAATCAATCTCGGCACCACAATAAAGGGCACAATTAGATGAAGCTACAAAAGTTATAGGACTTGTCCAGACAATATCTCCAGGTCCAACGTCAAGAGCCAAACATGCTAAGTGTAATGAACTTGTGGAACTATTAAGGGCTAAAGCATTGGAGGCACCGCAGTAATTTGCCACTCTCCGCTCAAATCTCTCAACTGTAGGGCCTTGAGTTAAAAATTCCGATTGCAAAACATCAACTACTGCTTGAATGTCACTTTCTGTTATATCTTGTCTACCATATGGAATCATTATTATACTGAGCCTAGTTTGTGTTGATTTGATCTAATCCAATCAACAAGTTCATTGATCGACATCCATTGATTATTAGTTCCACTATTATAAATAAAATTTGGTGCAACTAAGCGTCCTCCTTTAATACGATCTGGATCATGTCCCCAGCCATTAATAACAGGAAGTATCTTATAATATTTGTCATATTCATAAGTATATGGTGCATCTTCTGAACCAATCATTTGCTCATGTAATTTTTCACCCGGTCTAACTCCAACCTCTTCTTGTTTTGCCTTATTATCAATAGCCAATGCAATATCTGTTACTTTCATAGAAGGAATTTTTTTAACATAAATTTCACCACCCCTCATATCTTCAAAAGCATGCCATACTAACTCAACGCCTTCTTCTAATGAAATCATAAATCTCGTCATTCGATTATCTGTAATTGGAAATACGCCATCTTTTACTATTGACATAAAAAACGGTATAACTGACCCTCTAGATCCCATTACGTTTCCATATCTCACAACTGAAAAACTTGTGCTATGACTACCAGTATACGAATTACCAGATATAAACAATCTGTCAGAGGTTAACTTAGTTGCACCATAAAGGTTTACAGGGCTGCTAGCCTTGTCTGTAGATAAAGCAATAATCCGCTTAACACCTTTGTCAATAGATGCATCAATAACATTCATAGCACCTAATACATTAGTTTTAACACATTCAAATGGATCGTATTCAGCAGTAGGGACGATTTTAGTAGCTGCAGCATGAACAACATAGTCAATACCATCAAGAGCTCGATATAGTCTATCTTTATCCCTTACATCACCAATAATAAAGCGAACACGGAGGTCATCTTTGAATAATTTTGCCATTTCCCATTGCTTCATCTCATCACGAGAAAATACAACAATTTTCTTAGGATTATATTTATTCAAAGTCATTGGAATAAAAGTTTGCCCAAAAGAACCAGTTCCGCCAGTAACTAAAATTGATTTTTCTGTTAACATATCTCTCCTATATTAAGTCTCTAATCCACCATAATTGTCATTTTGTAAATCGTACTGTACCATTCGAGAAATTAATTCTTGGAATGAAACCTTTCTCTTCCAATTTAGCTCTTTCTCAGCTTTTGATGGATCCCCTAATAACACCTCAACTTCTGCAGGCCTAAAATACCTCTCATCTACTTCGACTAAAGTTGTTCCAGTCTTTTTATCAACCCCTTTTTCATTAACACCTTGACCTTTCCATTGAATATAAATTCCTACTTCTTTAAATGCAAGCTCAACAAACTCTCTAACGGTATGTGTTTCTCCTGTTGCAATAACATAATCTGCAGGGCTGTCTTGTTGAAGCATTAACCATTGCGCATATACATAATCTTTTGCATGACCCCAGTCTCTTTTAACATCAAGATTACCCAATTTTAAAACCTTTTGTCTTTCTTGATAAATTCTAGCAACAGCTTTTGTAATTTTCTTAGTTACAAAAGTTTCACCTCGCCTTGGTGATTCATGGTTAAACAAAATACCATTACATGCAAAAAGATTGTATGCTTCTCTGTAATTTACGGTTACCCAATAAGCATATACTTTTGCTGCACCGTAGGGAGACTTAGGATAAAAAGGTGTCGTTTCATTTTGTGGCTCAGTTCCCGGTATTCCACCAAACATCTCCGAAGAAGAGGCTTGATAATATTTACATTTTGGACCTAAATCACGAACGGCATCTAGTAATCTGATTGCTCCTAAACCATCAACATCAGCAGTGTATTCAGGTACTTCAAAGGATACTGCCACATGCGATTGAGCTCCTAGATTGTAAACTTCATCAGGCTTTATATTCATAAGTAATCTATGAATATTACTAGAATCCATCAAATCTCCATGGTAGATAAATAATCTTTCATTTTTATCATAAATGTGATCAATTCTACGTGTAGTAAAAACTGATGATCTCCTAATGATCGCGTGAACTTCATAGCCTTTTTCTAATAAGAGTTCAGCAAGATAAGATCCATCTTGCCCAGTAATTCCAGTTAAAAATGCTTTTTTCATATTTATTTTTTGCTTTTAATAATTGTTAATTCCACAGAAATCTAGGTCAGCGTGTTTTATATTTTTAATACTAAATTCTTTATGATTAACTAGATATACGCAAATGTCAGATTCTAATCCAGTCTTTATATCAACTAAATCCAATCCTTTACATTCTCTAATATTTGGTTCAACAGATGATATAGTTATAAACTCATTCAATTTTTTAGCAATATACAGTGCTGGTGATTGTCTCAAATCACTTATATTGGGTTTGAATGATAAGCCCATGCAAGTAACTGTCGGTTTTTTTTTATGTTTAATTTCAAATTGTAGCAAAGCATTCTTGATTTTCTCTAAGACCCAGTCAGCCTTATAATCATTGGTCCGTCTTGCTTGCTCTATTAATTGGGCTTTGCCATTTGAACTATCAACAATGAACCAAGGATCTACAGAGATACAATGCCCTCCAACACCACAACCAGGATTTAAAATTTTGACTCTAGGGTGCTTATTAGCTAATGAAATTAATTGACTAACGTCAATACCCATGTCATCACTCAATATTGATAACTCATTAGCAAACGCAATATTAACGTCTCTAAAAGAATTTTCAGTTAGCTTAGTCATTTCTGCTATTTTGGCGCTTGTCTCCGCAACCTCACCAACTACAAACGTCCTGTAAAATTCAGCAGCTTTTTTTGTAGATACATTGTTGACCCCTCCTACCACCCGATCATTTTCAATCAGCTCTTTCATAATTTGGCCAGGAAGCACTCGTTCTGGAGAAAAGGCTACATATATACCACTGGTATCAACACCTTCTTTACTTAATATTTCTAATATCATATCCGTTGTGCCCACAGGACACGTAGATTCTAACAATATCAAATTACCTGATTTAAGATAAGACGCTATCTGCTTTGTTGCCTCCACAATGTAATTAATATTTGGAATTGGTGAATTTGTTAGTTTATTAAGTTTGTCCTTATGAAACGGGGTTGGTACTGCAATTATAAAAATATCCGCTTCTGCAGGTTTTATATTTGCCCTAAAATTTCTATGTTTTATAGCAGAATAAACAAATTTATTAAGTTCAGGCTCTACAATATGTGTTTCACCACGATTAATTATATCTATAGTTTTCTGATTAATATCAACACCATGTACCTGATACCCTCGATTGGCTAATAAAACTGCAATGGGGAGACCTATATATCCCAAGCCCATTACGCATACCTTTTTCTTACTTTTCATAAAATTCGTTTCTTAAAATATTTAAAATTTTTTCTGTGGCGTTGCCTTTTCCGAATGGATTGTTAGTTTTGCTCATTTTCTCATATTCACTTTTATCATTTAGTAACTTTTGAACCTCTTTTACAATTTTAAATTGATTAGATCCTACCAATTTAACAGTTCCTGCTTCAACTGCTTCAGGCCTTTCTGTTGTGTCTCGCATTACTAAAACAGGTTTACCTAGGCTTGGTGCTTCTTCCTGTATGCCACCACTATCAGTTAGTATTAAATAAGACCTACTCATTAAATAGACAAACTCTTCATATTGAAATGGTTCTAATAGCTTGATATTGTTAATGTTTGATAATAATTCAACAACTGGCTTTCTTACATTAGGGTTGAAATGGATTGGATACACAATGTTAATATTTGGATTATCTTTTGCCAACACTTTTAGCGCTTTACAAATGTTTAAAAAACCTTTTCCAAAATTTTCTCTGCGATGTCCTGTTATTAATATAAATTTAGAATTGATCTCTTTAAAACCTGATTGAATAATTGTTTTTTCTATATTTAATTTAAGAGACCTATCACTATTTATTCGATTTAGAACCAATTTCAATGAATCTATAACTGTATTACCTGTAACAAAAATCGATGACTTTTTCACTCCTTCATTTAATAAATTTTTCTTACTATTCTCTGTTGGTGAAAAATGATAATCAGCTATAACTCCAGTTAATCTTCTATTACCTTCTTCAGGCCACGGAGAATATAAATTACTTGTTCGCAAACCTGCTTCAATATGCCCTATTTTAATTTTTTTATAATAAGCCGCAAGGCTAGTTGCAAAAGTTGTGGATGTATCACCATGCACTAAAACCAAATCTGGGGCGAAGTCTTCCAAGAAAGGTTTTATTCTTAGTAAAATTTTTGCGGTAATTTCATATAGATTTTGACCTGTCTTCATAATATTAAGGTTGTAATCAGTTTTTATCTGAAAAAATCTTAATACTTGATCTAACAATTCTTTATGTTGCTCTGTAACGCACACTTTGACATTGAAATTAGTAGAATCTTTCTTAAATCCGCTAATCAATGGCGCCATTTTTATTGCTTCAGGTCTAGTTCCAAATACAATTAATACTTTTTTCATAAATATTTAATTCTCTTTAATCCTTCCATAGATATCTTCAAATCTAACAATATCATCTTCACCCAAATATGTTCCACTTTGTACTTCAATGATTTCTAATGGCTTATTTGCTGTGTTACTTAGGCCATGTGTAACTCCCAGAGGAATATAAGTGGAATCACCTTTTTCTAATGTAAAAGTTTGGTCACCTTTAGTTACGGTTGCTATGCCTCTTACAACTACCCAGTGCTCTGCACGTTTGTGATGCATTTGTAGTGAAAGTTTACCTCCAGGTTTAACGTATAATTTTTTTACTTGGAAGTTCTCACTCTTTTCAATAGAATCGTACCAGCCCCAAGGACGAAATACCTTGCGATTAGAGTGAGCCTCATCAATGCCCTTTTTTTCTAGAGATGAAACAATAGTCTTCACTTCATGCGCCTTGTCTTGGCTGGCAATAAAAGTAGCATCGGAGGTATGTATCACAATTAAATTGTCTACACCAACTGTAGCTACCACATGGTTAGATGCATAGATATACGAATTAGTTGTATCTTTTGCCGTAACATCTCCTTTGAAAATATTTCCATTACTGTCCTTTTCACTAATATTGTAAAGTGCTGACCAAGATCCAACATCAGTCCATCCTGCATCTAAATGCACAACAACCACACTATCACTTTTTTCCATGAGTGCATAATCAATAGAGACAGAAGGAGAAGTTTCAAAAATTTGCCTATCTAGTCTTATAAAATCAAGATCTTGTGTGGCTTTATTAACAGCATCACTTACTAATTTAACTATATCTGGAGAATGAACAGCTAACTTATCAATTAGCGTATTGGCTTTAAACATAAACATACCAGAATTCCAAAGATAATCACCTTGATCTAAATATTTTTTAGCAGTTATACGATCTGGTTTTTCAACAAACTCTTCAACCTTATATGCACCACCGTTATTCTCTTTCGATGATTTGATGTAGCCATATCCAGTATTTGCATTAGTTGGTACAATACCAAAAGTTGTTAATTTACCTTTTTGTGCTTGCTTGCTTGCAATACTAATTGCCTTATGAAATTCTTCAACATCTTGTATTACATGGTCAGCGGATAGCACTAATAGCATAGCGTCATGTGATTTTTTTATTGTATAGAGAGCCGCTGCAGTTATTGCCGGTGCAGTGTTTCTACTAACTGGCTCAAGCAGAATTGTTGGATTTTTAATATTAATTTGTTGACACTGTTCTGCAACAAGGAACCTATGATCAACATTACATAAAATAATTGGATCCGCGATGCTATCAAAAGTACTTAAACGCAGAATGGTTTCTTGAAGCATTGTGTAATCACTAATTAAAGATAGATACTGCTTAGGATTTTGTTTGCGAGACAAGGGCCATAACCTTGTTCCAAATCCACCTGAAAGAATAACAGGAATTATTTCCATTTTAATAAATTTCCATTTAATTAGATTTTAATCTTTAAATATTTTAGATTTCAAATATTGCAACTAATTATAGAGTATAATTTAAAATCAGGTTTAAAAACTTTAATTTTAAACTTATGCAATTACTTAAAAGATTGTCAAATTTAATAATAATTGTTGTTTTTTAACTCTATTTACATCTCTTACCTTACCTGATAACTATTGAGCAAAATATGTGATCATTGCATTTATAGGCACTACGGAACGTGGTAAGCCTTGTACACCGGTTAAAAAGACTATAATCCCCAGGCAGCTTCATAAATTATCACAGCTTTAAATTTAGAAAAAAAAGCTTTAAAACCAAGATAGCGAATAATTACTCAATAAAGCCCAAGTTGTATAAAAACCGGGATAGCTAATAATAGAGCAGACAACATTAGCATCATTAAAGGATTATCAATAGGCCAGTACCAAATTTCCATGCGTAGCTAAAATGATAACCATAACGCAAAAATCAACATTAAGTTAGTCAGCTATTATAAGAATGCCACCTTAAATGAACTAACAAAAGTAATAACTAGTAATAAAAGGAAAGGCATTTTAATTATTTATTTTTAACTTTTATAATTAAAAGATAAAAGTTTTATCATTGTTATTTTAGTAAAATACTAGTGTCTCTTACTAAGTAATAGCTACCGCACTGGATTAACATAATAAACCAGGATATATTGGTAATAATATCCTATTTGTAAACAATATTTACTTAGGAAAATTTGCACTATATATATTATATATGAAATTCTGTTTCAATTATTTTTTAAATGATTTAGGTGATGTTTGATAGACTCAATTTAAATATATGAATATTTTATTTCGCGAAAAAATTAAGTTACTTGTAGTTCATTGCTCAGACACTGAAGACAGTCAAAATTTAAGTGCCTTAGATCTGCACAAAATGCATTTAAAATTTGGTTGGGATGGCGTGGGGTATCACAAAATAATCAACAGATCTGGCAAAGTTGAAAATGGACGACCCGAATACTGGGTTGGAGCTCACGTTAAAGGAAAAAATGATATTAGTTTAGGTGTATGTTTAATTGGAAGAACTAAATTTACAATAAAGCAATATATATCATTGGAAAGAATTTTAAGAAAATGGAAATCTTTATACCCTAAAGCTACTATAGTTGGACATTGTGATACAGGTGATACTAATAAAACTTGTCCAAATTTTGATGTAAAATCATGGGTTAAAGATAAATTCCCATGAACATTATAACTTCTTCAGTAGTTATGAAATCAGAACCCATTGAGACATCCCCTCTCGAAACCGAATGTTTGTTTGGTGAAACTGTTGAGATTTTAGACAAGCATTTTGATTGGGTATATTGTAAATTAGAGACAGATAATTATTGTGGGTGGATTAAGAAAAAGGGATTGGGTAAATCAAAAAATCCAACGCATAGAGTTATCGCAAGTAGATCCTTTATTTATATAAATAAAAATTCAAGATCTAACTCTCTTTTATATCTTCCAATGGGTGCTAAGATTTTAGTAGAAAATATTAGATTTGATTGGGCAGAAATTAGTTTTAATTATAATAATGAAATACAAATTGGTTACGTGCCAGCCAAGCACATTGTTAAACTAGATCATCAGCTTGCGGATTGGGTAGAGGTTGCTCAATTACTAGAAGACACTCCTTATAAATGGGGCGGAAGAGATACTATTGGACTAGATTGCTCGGCTTTATTACAATTATCTTATCAAACTTATGGAGAAAATATACCCAGAAATACTTCACAACAAATACAATTAAAAAAAAGGAATATTAAAAATATTGATGATTTGAAAAGAGGATGTGTAATCTTTTGGGAAGGTCATGTAGGTATTATGATAGATAACTTAAATTGTATTCATGCAAATGCTTTTCACATGAAGACAAAAACAGAACCTCTACTTCAAATAATTAAGAGAATAGGTAAAGATTTTAATATAATAAAAATGATGGATTTTAATTAAAAATAGTTTGTGTAATTGCATTTTTTAAAAAATCAATAATATGACTTATACCATTTTACAAATGCAGTTATCCCCTCACGTAAGCTTGTATTTGGCCTAAACCCCGTAATAGCCTTCAACAATTCTATATTACTATGTGTTTTGTAAACATCTCCATTTTGCATTTCTAGAAAATTTTTCTTAGCTTTTTTCCCAAGAACAAATTCTAATTCAGTTATAAAGTCTATTAACTTTACTGCTTTAGAATTTCCAATATTTACTATTCTAAACGGAGCAATATCTGAAATACTATCATTTTTAAAAGTTTCTTTTCTTAAATTTTTATTTAAAGGTATTTTTTGCGTCAATAAATAAACAGCTGTTACTAAATCATTTATAAATGTAAAATCTCTATACATGTTTCCTTGATTATAGACTTCAATAGGTTTATCTAGTAAGATGTTTTTGGTGAATTTAAATAAAGCCATATCAGGTCTTCCCCATGGTCCATAAACAGTAAAAAAACGAAACATGGTAATAGGTATATTATATAAATGTGAATATGAATGCGCCATCAACTCATTTGATTTTTTTGTCGCTGCATAAAAAGATATTTGGCTATCACATTTTTGATTTTCCTGAAATGGAATATCTTTGTTGTTACCATATACCGAAGATGTTGATGCCATTAATAAATGAATTGGTCTAAATTCTCTTGCAATTTCTAAAAGGTGGAAAGCTCCTACTATATTCGACTCTAAGTAGGAATTTGGATTTTCAATTGAATATCTAACTCCGGCTTGTGCTGCCAGATGAATAATAATTTTAGGGTTATATTTTAAAAAAATTTCATTTAATATTTTTTTGTCCTGTATTAAACCAATATAGCTAATAAATTTAAAATTGCCTTTTAAGAGTTTTAGCCTACTTTTCTTTAAGTTAATATCGTAATAATCTGTCATCGCATCTAGACCTATAACTAACCATTTTTTCAATAAAAAATATTTAGCTATATGAAAACCGATAAATCCAGAAGATCCTGTTATTAAAACAATTTTTTTAATTTTTTTCTCCTTAATATTTTAATCTTAATAACATAATTATTTTTTTACTATTGTTTAGGATCATGCAAATTCTGAATTTTGGTTAGAAAATTAGATTTAAATTCTTATTATAATTTAATAGTTTATTAATTATTGTTAAAAGCTCTAATATTTTCCCATATCAATTCTCTGCTTTCTATCTCTAAGTTTTTGATTTGTTGGGACCATATGAGTCATTGTTCCGTTTTTAATTTTCCCCATTTTTAGCATAACCATAGAAGATATTATATTTAGACAAATTTTCTGAGCGGTACCAGCTTTTAATCTTGTTGATCCTGAAATCAACTCTTCTCTTGTATCAAGAATGATATTACATTTTCCAAAATTCAATAATTTTCCTTCTGGATTGTTGCTTATTGCAATTGTAAGAGCATTTTTTTTTTGAGCCTCTTCTAGAACTTTACAGGTAAAAGGGGTATTACCACTAGCGGCCAAACCAATTACAACATCTTTTGCGCATAATAATTTTTGTAATACCGCTTTTTTAGCTTGAATTATATCATCTTCAGCATTTTCTACGGCACCTAAAATAGCTTTATTGCCACCAGCAATTATAAAATCTAACCTACTCTTTGGCCAATTAAATGTTGGGAAAAGTTCAACCCCATCTTGTACACCAATCCTTGCGGATGTCCCCGCTCCAACATATATCAATCTTGAATTTGGATTTGCCACTAAATGTTTGTAAATTTTATTAATTGATATCTCAATTGATTTATACGCTTTTTTAACTTCTAATGAAGCGTTTTTTTGTTCTTTTGTCATTAAGATTATACCATCAGATAAACTTAACTTATCGATGGGCTTACTTTTTTTATATAAAAGTTCAGTTTTAGGTATATTTTGAGACATGATTCATATTAAATAATTTATGTTTATTTAAAAGGAATAATTTTAGTTTGCATTATGATTTCTTAAATATTGTTGGTTTAATGACCGGAACTAGCATGGATGGGATTGATATTAGTTTGGTTCAAACTAATGGTCTTAATTTAAAAAGGTTAAATGAAAATTATTTTTACAAATATAGCCCTAACACCAAAAAAAAATTAATTAATATTTTAAAACAAGACATAAATTTTAATTTAAAAAGAAAGAAATATTTAGATGAGTTTGTTACAAATGAACATTATTTAGCTATTAAAGATTTAGATATTATTAAGAAGAGTGACTTAATTGGTTTTCATGGACAAACAATATATCATAACTCAAAACAACAAATTTCTATTCAACTTGGCGATCCAAAAAAATTATCAATGTTGCTCAATAAAAATGTTATTTTTGATTTTAGATCAAATGATATTTTATTCGGAGGTCAGGGTGCTCCATTAGCACCTATATATCATAAATATGTTATTGAACAAACAAACTTAAAACTTCCAACTTGCATTTTAAATATAGGTGGTGTTTCTAATATAACATATTGGGATGGTTATAATCTTATTGGGTTTGATACTGGACCAGGGAATGCACTTATGGATGATTATATGTTAGCTGTTTTAAATAAAAACTTTGATGAAGATGGAAATATAGCATCCAGTGGATATCCTATAAATGATGAAATTAAAAATTTTCTAGAAAATGATTTTTTCAAACAACCTCCTCCTAAATCTTTAGATAGAGGTACTTTTTTAGATACATATAAAAAATTGATAAAAAAAAAATATTCATTAAAAGATATAATGGCAACATTGGCTGAGTTTACAGTTGAAACTGTTGCTAGTGGCATAGAACTCTTGCCTAAAAAAATTAATAATATTTTAATAACTGGTGGTGGGTATAAAAATATTTACTTGATGAAAAGACTTAAAGAAAGATTAAAAATAAATTTCATTTATGAAACAGAAATAGGCCTTAATTTTGATTATATAGAGGCAGAATTAATTGCTTATTTATCAGCAAGATCAATTTATAAACTTCCATTTACTTTTCCTTCAACTACCGGAGTATCAAAACCTCAGTCAGGAGGTAAGTTGTATAAATGCTTATAAAAATCCATGCTGATTGTCTATATGAAAAGGTCTTAGTTTGAGAGGTGATGGTAAAATGTGCCTTATATCAGCAAAAGGGAAAGACGGCTCGAAGAAATATGCTTCAGCATATTTACCTTTTGGAGCATTACACTGTGCCGCCCTATAACTATTCATTAATTTAGCCAAATCTATAAATCTTTGCGGTTTTTGCGTTTCATGTTTTAGAATTGCTTCTTTTTTTAACAAAAAATGCTCTGTTATATCAATGTAAAAGTTAGGATTAAAATTTATACCCATCAAAGTGTCGCAGTATATTACCGGGATATAATGACTTACAACACTGCTTGTTATAAATGATAAAGACCTATGATCAGAATGATAATCATTTTGAAAGTGAGTAATGATCAAATCTGGCATAATTTTTAAAATGTTTTCTTTTATTATTCTGCGATGCTCAGGATCTTCACCTAATTCACCATCAGGTATATTTAAAAAAATCGGTTTTGATATTTTTTTTAACCCAGCTATAGCCTCTTTTTCTCTTTTTTTGGACAATAAATCGTCTTTTGTGGATCCTCCTTTAGAGCCATCAGTTGCAATCATAGTAAATACTTGGTTCCCCTTTTTTTTATAAGTAGAAACTAAACCATACATAAAGATTTCTATATCGTCAGGATGAGCGCCAATAGCTAAAATTTTCATTATGTTTTTCTCCTAATTTCGATATTATAATATTCAAATATTAATAAAGATATCAAATGAAAAAAAGAACAGCTAAAAAAAGTATCAGAGGCTATATAGAGGGTTATTATGGAAGACTTCTGTCATGGGAACATAGAGAACTTATAATTAAGTCTCTGTACAAAAATAATATGAACACCTATTTCTATGCCCCAAAAGAAGACACATATCATAGATTATGTTGGAAAAAAAAATATAGCAAAAGTTGGCGTTTAAATTTTCGTAAATTTACAGACGTAAGTAAAAAATATGAAATTGATGTTATCGCAGGACTTGCACCTGGGTTAGACTTTAATTTCAGACAACTAAAAGAAAAAACCAAAACAAATAAAAAATCAGATTTTGAAGTTCTTTTACGTAAAGCAAGGCAATTACTTAATGATGGTGCAACTTCAATAGCCTTATTGTTAGATGACATTCCACCTAATTTCAAAAATAAATTTGGCGTTGATGTGTCCGAAGGAACATATCATGCTATTTTGGCGAACAAGCTTTCAAAAGAATTAGAACAAAGTATCTTCTTTGTGCCTAGAATATACGCTGATGAATTAATTCAAGATGAACCTTTTTATTTAAAAGACTTAAGTAAGATATTGGATCCAAAAATAATTATGTTCTATTGTGGTAAAAATGTTGTTTCTAAAAATTTATCAAATTATAAATTGATTAAGACAACATTACAAAATAGGGTAATTTTTTGGGATAATTACTATTCAAATGACTATTGTCCTAGACGTCTGTTTATAGGACCTTATGTTGGAAGACAGAATATTAATGATGTAATGATTAATCCTACAGGTTTAATAAAAACCGATCTTCTGATTTTAGACATTTACTCCAATAATTTCAGAGGTCAGAAAAATATTAAAGAATGGTCAAAATTGTTGGAAATTCACGGTGTCCCAAAATTATTTATAAAAATAAAAAAATTTTTTTTAAAACCAGATTTTGGTTCTAACCCTCCAGCTCAAAAAGTAAATGTTAATGATGAAGATTTTGAAGCACTAGATTTCCTTTTATGGAAATGGAAAGGTGGTTTGTCAAGAGAATGGTATCCTTTCATTTTTGGATTGAAGCAAGATTTACAAATAAGTGAAAAGCTTTTAACCTCAGAACGAAAGATTAAAACTCAAACTGCACCTCTATCTGAATTTTTATTAAAAGGAGAATTGGAATGAAAAAAATCGGTTTTATTGGCTTAGGTAATATGGGAGCTAAAATGACAATGAATCTTCTTAAAGCTAATTATGAGGTTATTGGTTATGATATAAATAAAGAATTTGTGAAAAATCTATTACCTAAAGGCCTTAAGCCAGCTAATAATTTAAGTGATATCGCGGAAGATACGGATATTGTAATTACAATGTTACCTAATGGTGACATTGTAGAAGAAGTTTATGATAATATAATTGATAAGTTCACGCGTGGCACTCTATTTGTAGACTGCTCAACCATTGAAGTAGATAAAGCAAGAGAACTTCATAAAAAATGTGAAGATAAAAAAATCTTATCTCTTGATGCTCCAGTTTCAGGGGGTGTTGGTGGAGCTGAACAAGCAACATTAACTTTTATGGTAGGTGGAACAGAAAATGCTTATAAAATGATGTTACCCCTGTTTGAAGTAATGGGTAAAAAATCATTATTATGTGGTTCTTCCGGTTTAGGACAAGCAACAAAAGCATGTAATAATATGTTATTAGCAACTACTATGATTGGAGTAGGGGAAGCTTTTTCTTTAGGACAGAATTTAGGTTTGGATCCAAAAAAATTATTCGAAATATTGTCAACCTCAACTGGTTCCTGTTGGGCTATAAATAGCTATTGCCCAATAAAAGGTGTTGGGCCAACAAGTCCAGCAGATAATGACTTTAGACCTGGTTTTTCATCAGATCTGATGCTAAAAGATCTTACTATTGCTCTAAAGGCTATTGAAAGTACAAATACTTCAGCACCATTTGGTAAAAACTCACAAGAAAATTATAAAAGAATGGTTAATGAAAACCAAGGATCATTAGACTTTTCAGCTATTATAAAATTTAATAAATAAAGCTATTTAAATAGCTTTATCATTGTTTTTGTTAAATCAAAAGTGGAGCTACAGCTAAACTAACGATAGCCATAAGATTTATTAAAGTATTCATTGACGGTCCTTAAATATCTTTCAATGGGTCAGTTACTGTATCACCAAACTGCTACTTTATGAATTTCTGATCCTTTACAATCAAAGTTTCCTTTTTTGTACAAACTTTTCAGCTTTATCCCAATCAACAGCCAAGGTTATACATCATTAATGCCATCATAAAACAATATTATATCTATTTATTTTTATCTTTATAAAGCAGTTTGGTTTTTATTATAGTAAATACAAAACTTTGACTTCAAAACTGTTAAGTAATAAAAATATTATTTGTAATTATATTGTTATTTATCTTATGAGTAATCTTTACAAGAAAAAGTATTCGTCAAAGAATATTTAAATTATTTGACATACTTTCTTATTTTTAATTTGTTAACTTTTAAATTAATCTATACAAGATGGTTGTTAGTTTTCATTATTAGATCAATAACCTTCAACAACATAAGAAAAAAATATAATCAAAGTTTTTAGGTTTAGAACTTTTATTATATTATTAGTAATTATATAGATTGAACTTTAAAAAAAAATTAGACGATAAATTGTTAAGAGGATTTTTTTATGAAGAAAAAAGTAATTTATTATCTTCCAGTAGATAAAAAATTTATTTCTGATTGGGAATATTATCAAGTAGAACTTGATATGTTAAAAGATCTTTTTACTGAGGTAATAGTCTGCAATACATTTTGGGATTTATTAAAAAATATTAGAGGATCTCATCTTATTTATTGTTGGTGGTGGGGTAGATCAATACCTGCGTTAATTTTAGGAAAGTTATTTCAAAAAAAAGTTTTTACAATTGGAGCAATTCATGTGTTTGATTTATCTGGAGTTACTACTTTTTTTAAATTAAACTGGATTTATAAATTTATGATTAGGTTTGCAATGGCTTTTGCCGATTGTAATTTATTTATTTCTTTTGACCAATACAATCAGGTGACAACCCATTTTAAAGTTAAAAATCCAGTCACTCTTCGCTCTTCACTTAAAAAAAGTGATCTTTTGGATATAAAAAAAATCCTTTTAGAAAGAAAAAGAAATTCTAATGATGAAAATAAAATTCATTTTTTAACTACATTGTGGCATACAAATAAACAACATATTAGGAAGGGTATCTATGAAAGTTTAGATGGTATTTTTTACTTGAATAAAAAAACACAAAAAAATTTTGAGTGGTCAATAATAGGTAAAGATGGAGATGGAGTATTAAGTTTAAAGAAAAGAATTAAAGAGCTTAAATTAGAAGATAAAGTTAAAGTTTATATAGATGTTCCTCAATCTGAAAAAATAAAGTTTTATTTAAAAAGTGACTTATATATTCAACCTTCATGGTGTGAAGGTTTTGGAAACGCGGTACTTGAAGCTATGGCTTTAGGGGTTCCAGCATTGGTATCGAGATATACTTCTCAACCTGAAGTGGTTGGTAATACTGGTTATATAGCTATGGATATGAGAGGTAAAACAATTGGTAAACTTCTTTTAAATTTTGTTTCATTAAAAAATTCTCAAAGAAATAAATATTCAAAATCTGTCTTGGAACGTGTTGAAAAAGAATTTACTTACAAAATTAGATTAAAAAACTTAAAAAAAATATTACGTGAAAATTCTATATTAACTTAAAAATATGAACTCCAAAATTTGACATTAATCTAATCTAAATATTAAAAGTATCTTTATAAAAAAATGGTATTAAATGAATTTTTTTAAATCAACACCATCTAAATTTGGAAAAGGAACAGGCCTATTATGGAGAGGAATGAACCAAAAATTACTCAATAGTTTTTTAAGCAAAGTTTTTTACAAATCCAAATCACAATTATCCAACCAAAAAGAACAGCTACTTAAATATGAATCTGCACGTTCAGCACTTTACAATTGCTTGATTGCGAATGATGTTGGTACAAAAGATGAAGTCATTATTTCTTCTTTCACATGTGATGCAGTTACATTTGCCGTAAAAAGAACAGGTGCAAAAATTGTCTACGTTGATATAAATGACGATTTAACAATGAACGATAGAGAAGTGCTGAATGCTATCAATGCTAAAACAAAGGCAATTATATTTCAAAATACATTTGGTCGTCTTGGATTAAAAAAACAAACAATAGACAAAATAAAAGCTAAAAAAATATTTTTAATTGAGGATTGTGCTCTCTCTATTGGTAGTAAAATCAATGATATAAATTTAGGATCATTTGGTGACATATCTTTTTTTTCGCTTGAAGTTTCAAAAACAATAACAATAGGATGGGGAGGATTAGTTAAGATTAATAATAAACTTTATAAAGACAAAATGATTTCAAGGTACTTTTCATTAAGAAAAATTTCAGTATTTGCAGATTGTAGAAGATTTATTCAATTATGGTTAAGTGTTTTTTTAACTAACTTTCAACCAAGTTTTGGGATTTTGTTATGGTATTTTTTATACGGAACAAAGATTTTTAGGACTTCTTCTACTTATATTCTGCCTCCTAAAAATATTAAAGAAAGAATGGGTCCAATAAGTATTAAACTATTTAACTATATCTATCCCAATTTTACAAATTTTTATAAAATTTCAAGACATAATTACAAATTTCTACTCGACAAAGCGATTAAACTTAATTTGAACTGTCCAATTATTGAAAATTCAAATGAATTCATTGTTACACCAAGATTACCAATCATAGTTGATAAAAAACTAATAGATAAAATAATAATTAAAGGTGCTGAAATTGGTATTGAAACTGGTAGATGGTTTTCTGAAGTTCCTCCAAAGTGGGAACTTTCAAACTCTAGAATACATTCACATATCAATTCTTTGAAAATATCTAATTCAATAATAAATATCCCGTGCCATTGGACATTAAAAAAATCAGAGCTTATTAAATTGCAAGAATTTTTAATAATTATCTCAGATTTAGAAATAAAAAAATTAAAAAGTATTTAATTACTTTCATAAAAATTTTTTATAATTTCAATTCATTTTTCTTTTAAAAGAATCTTGTTTTTAGCTTTTGAAATATGTTACTTAAAACAGGTAAATTAGAAAGTTTATTTTCCTATTTTAAGAAAGAATTATTTTTATGTTAAATATACCTGTTTACAAACCTTTTTTATGTGACTTAGAAGAAAAATATGTAAATGAATGTATTAAAAGTAATTGGATATCTTCTAGAGGAAAGTTTATTTCAAAGTTCGAAGAAAGTTTCTCAAATTACTTAGGTATCAAACACTCTACAACAGTTAGCAATGGAACTGTTGCTCTTCATTTGGCTTTGCATACTCTTGGTATAGGTCCTAATGATGAAGTTATATTACCAACGCTAACTTATGTGGCAACAGCTAACTCAGTGGCATATGTAGGTGCAAAGCCTGTTTTTGTTGATTCTGATAGAGATACTTGGAATATAAATCCAGAAAAAATAATCTCTAAAATAACTAAAAATACTAAAGCAATATTAGTTGTACATTTATATGGAAATCCATGTTCAATGGATAAAATTATGGAAATTTGTGAGAAGTATAAACTATTATTAATTGAAGATTCTGCAGAGAGTTTTGGGAGTAAATATAAGGGTGTATATATGGGTAATTTTGGAAATATCTCAACATTTAGTTTCTTTGGTAACAAAACTATTACAACCGGTGAAGGAGGAATGGTTTCTTCAAGTAATAAAGAATTGGTAAACCGTGTAGCCTATTTAAAAAGTCAAGCTGTGTCTAAAGAAAAAGAATATTGGCATGATGAACTTGGTTTCAACTACCGAATGACTAATATATGCTCTGCCATCGGATTAGCTCAACTAGAAAAGGCAGATATAATATTACAAAAAAAACAAAAGATATCTATGTGGTATCAAAAATTTCTAAAGGATTTTGATATAACTTTTCAAAAAAGTGAAAAGGATTGTGTAAATAGTTTTTGGATGGTTTCTATTTTAATGAAAAATGAAAAAGATAGAGATAATATCAGAGAATATTTAAAAGCTCGCGGGGTAGAAACAAGACCACTCTTTACTCCTATGCACACAATGGGTACATTTAAATCAAATGAAACATTTCCAATTGCTGAGTCATTGGCTGCCAAAGGCCTTAATTTACCAAGTTACCCAGATTTGAAAGAAGAAGACATTTTTTCAATTAGTGAAGTTATAAAAAAATATTTTGAAAGTATTTAAAATTGTCTAAGTGTTAGTTTTAATAATCTTATACTGCCATATCGATATTTATATTGAAATATAATTATGAAGTTGTTAGCTATGATGTTGTTAAGCTAAATCTCTTAATAAAAATTTATTTTACATAATATTTTATCGCTTGATGCACCCGTTTTAAAAGGGTGTTGTTGAAGAGAAAATGGTACATTTGCTTTTATGGTAGTTGGAAGCGATCAATCTACGATTTTATGTAAACTTTATTTGATCTTATGAATAATAAATCATCAATTAATTGATATAGTAAATAAAGCCATTAATAAATTAATTTATTTACAAATTATTAAATCAATAGTGGTGCAATAACTAAGCTCACAATTGCCATTACGTTTATTAAGATGTTCATTGAAGGACCAGATGTATCCTTTAAAGGGTCTCCAACAGTATCACCAACTACAGCTGCTTTATGAACCTCTGAACCTTTACCACCAAAGTTTCCTTTTTCTACAAACTTTTTAGCATTGTCCCAAGCCCCACCTGCATTTGACATCATCAAGGCCATCATAACACAACATATAAGTGCACCACCTAACATTCCTCCAAGAGCTTTTGGACCAAGTAGAAATCCAATAATTACTGGTGACAAAACAGCTAAAGCTCCTGGTGCTATCATTTTTCTTAAAGCAGCTCTAGTTGCGATATCTACACATCTCGCAGTATCTGGTTTAGCTTTGCCCTCCAATAGACCTGGTATTTCCTTGAATTGCCGTCTTATTTCTTTAATCATATCAAAAGCAGCGTCACCAACTGCAGTCATTGTAATAGAACTAACTAAAAATGGGAAAATACCTCCTAGAAACATACCACATAAAACTAATGGATCATTAATAGCTAATACAAAATTCTCATCTGAAATTGATATTTTTTCTATATATGCGCTAATAAGGGCCAATGCAGCTAAAGCAGCAGCACTTATTGCAAAACCCTTACCAATAGCTGCAGTAGTGTTTCCAACTTCGTCTAGTGAATCTGTAATTTCTCTGGTTTCTTTTCCCATCTCAGACATTTCAGCTATGCCTCCAGCATTGTCAGCAACTGGTCCATAAGCATCTATTGCCATAGTGATACCAACGGTACTTAGCATTCCAACTGCAGCTATACCAACTCCATAGAGCCCTGCATAAATATTTGATATAAAAATTATAGATACAATTGTTAAAACTGGTATTGCAACTGATTGCATGCCCGTTGCCAAACCCGATATTAAAATAGTAGCAGAACCAGTTTCTCCATCTTTAGCTATTTTTTCTACAGGGCTTCCACCAGTATAATATTCAGTAATTAATCCAACTACTATACCTCCAATTGACCCAACAAGCACAGCTATCCAAACACCAACAGCAACATTCATTAAATCAATCATAAAGTATGATAATAATACAAAAAGTACAGCTGATCCTATCGTTCCATATCTTAGAGCTGTTTCTGCACTTTTTGAGGAAAAAACTTTAACAGTTAATATTCCTAATAAAGAGCATATAATACCTAAAGAGGCCAAAGCTAAAGGCATAAATTGAAGTAGATATTGGTTCCCTCCTAATGAATTAATAGTAGCGCTAGTCATTGAAGCAGCCAAGGCTATACAAGCAATCATAGATCCACAATATGATTCAAAAATATCTGAACCCATTCCAGCAACATCACCAACATTGTCTCCCACGTTATCGGCAATAACGCCAGGATTTCTTGGATCATCCTCTGGAATACCTGCTTCTACCTTACCTACTAGGTCAGCACCAACATCTGCACTCTTAGTAAATATTCCACCACCTACTCTTGAAAATAATGCAACAGATGAAGCTCCCATTGCAAAGCCTTCAATCGCGTGTATTGTTTTGATATCACCTGCAAAATAATAAAATAAAATTCCGACACCCAACAATCCCATTGCAGCAACTGTTAGTCCCATAATTGACCCACCAAAAAAAGCTATGTTTAGGGCTTCAGAAGCACCTTTTTCTTTAGCAGCAACCGCCGTTCTTACATTTGCTTTTGTTGCTGAATACATTCCAATAAAACCAGCTGTGCCTGAACACAAAGCACCAAGTAAAAATGAAATAGAAGTTTGCCAACCAAGAGAAAGATATAATGCAACTATGCATACTAAACAAAAAATAGCTAATCGTTTATATTCCGCAGACATAAAAACCATAGCACCAAGGTGGATTTCATCTCCAATTTCTTTAACTCGTCCTTCACCCTCAGAGGAAGACTTTACCTTCAGATAGACTAAATAAGCTGATAACAGACCTAGAAGACCAAGAACAACTGATATTAATGAATATGGCATTTATAAACCTTTACTTTATTTAAAAACACTATTCTTAATTCGATTAATTTAATCTGTAAAGTTTTATATTTTTTTCTATGAATTTTAAATTTTTATATATGTTTTGTGACAAAGGTTTTTGAGGAGAAAAGATATATCATTTTTTTTCAATGCAATACAACCAGCAGTTTTTTTATTGTTTGAGGAACTACAATGAATAAATATTGCGCTACCTTTATTTTTAATTGTTGGTTTAACATTGTGTGAAGTAACAATTATAATGTCATATGCCTCATCTTCTCTCCATAACTTTTCATAATTTAAGTTTAGCGATTGAAAATTATTAATTTTTATGTAGCGATTATATTTTTTACTCCTAATATCGTCACACCAACCACAATTTTTTGTAATTCTATTTATTTTTAAAATATTTTTTTTCTTAAGTTTTGGTCTCAATATTTTATCAGATCTGTAAAAAATTGTTTCTAAATGCCATTTCCCAATAGGTGTTGTTTTATCTCCCTCAATTTTCTTTCTTGCTGTTTTTAAACCTCCTTCTCCTATTTGACATTCAAAAATTTTATTACCAACTTTTAGAAAAGATTTTTTATTTAGATTTATAACTAACCAATTTTTCTGCATAACTTATTATAGATACTTTAATTAAACAAAAACATATATTTTTGTAGCAATTTAGTGTAATTTAATGATTAATCTTCTCAAGTTGTTATCTTATGACAAATCAAACACAAAATTGGCTTCAATCTGTTCTAGTCTATAAAGACTTAAGAATGCTAAAAATTTTACTTCTTGGTGCTATTAGTGGTTTTCCGTGGGTACTTATTGCGAGTAGTCTCAGCCTTTGGTTAAAGGAAGAAGGATTAAGTAGATCAACTATTGGTTGGGCAGGTTTAATTTTTGGTGTTTACGCGTTTAATTATTTATGGGCTCCATTAATTGATAGATTTCAAATACCATTAATAACAAAAAAACTAGGTCATAGAAGAGCATGGATTATTTTGATGCAAGTTACAATTGTATTAAGCTTAATAATTTGGAGTTTTATAAATCCTTCTCAAAACTTGGCTCTATTAATTTCTATTGGATTAATAATTGCTATAGCTTCAGCAACACAAGATATCACTATTGATGCTCTAAGAATTGAACAAATAAACGAAAATGAGGGGAAAACGATGGCAGCTGGGGCTGCAATGGCAGTAGTTGGTTGGTGGACAGGCTATAAATTAGGAGGTGTAGTTGCTTTATTTACAGCAGAATATTTTGAAAATCTTGGTATTATAAACTACTGGCAATTAACTTTTTTAGTTTTAGGAGTTATTATAATTCTAATGAATTTTTGTTTGATATTTGTTAACGAGCCAAAAAAAACTGATAGACAAAATAAACAAAGAGAAACCGACAAAATGATAATAGATAAACTTGGATACAACAATTATTTTACAAATATTTTTGCTTATATTTCAGGAACTATATTTGGCCCTTTAATAAGCTTTTTTAAAAAAAATGGTTTTGCTATTGCTATTGGAATACTAGGTTTCGTTTTCTTATTTAAAATTGGCGAAGCTTTTCTTGGTAGAATGTCTATTATTTTTTATAAAGAAATAGGATTTTTTAAAGGAGAGATTGCTATTTATTCAAAGGGGCTTGGTTGGATTACAACTGTTGTGTTTACATTATTAGGTGGGATAATGGCAATGAGAGCAGGGACAATAAAAACAATGTTCTTTGCTGGGGGATTAATGGCTATAACAAACCTACTATTTGCAGTTTTAGCATGGACTGAGAAATCAGAATTATTATTTGCAATAGCTGTTATTGCTGATGACATCACAGCGGCATTTGCAACTGTAGCATTCGTTGCATTTATATCATTACTAGTTGATAGGACTTATACAGCTACACAATATGCATTACTTGCGTCATTAGGAACTGCTGGTCGAACTACTCTTGCTTCATCTTCGGGAACTCTTGTAGATTGGTTAAATGGGGATTGGGGAACTTTTTTTTTATTAACAACTATAATGGTAATTCCATCTCTGATTTGTCTATGGTTTATAAAAAACAAGATACAAATTGGTTGATAATAAATAATCTATTGTGTAAAAAATTTTAATGTTTAAATAATTCCCAGTAAAGCTTGAAAGTATCAAAATTAATTAACCTTTAGAAATCTATGATACACCGTTAATAAATTAATTCTTGTTTTTAAGTATAAACCGTATATTAACAAGTATTATTGATAATTCTTATGTTTGGTTCTAATGTTATTAAATCACATTTCTATTCCAGAGCTTAATTTATCCAAAAGTATAAGAAATGGCTGGATAAAGATCAATTCACTAAGCAACCTAGATAAATTCTTCACATTTTTTTGGCTAATGGGTCCTTTTATTTACTTAATAGAAAGAGATCCTGCTGACTTATGGATCTCATTAATATGTGTTGCTTTTTTATTTAGATGTTTTGTGAAAAAAGAATGGGACTGGGCTTCTCAACTTTGGTTTAAAAGTGCTTTATGTTTATGGTTATTTGGGTTATTTTCTGCAATTACAAGCCAAGACCCAATATTTTCTTTTCAACAAGGATTTGTTTGGATTAGATTTCCTCTATATGCTGTAGCTGCTCAGGCATGGCTCGCTAAAGATAGAGATATTAGGATAGTAATGTTATTATCTATGCTAATCGGTTTAATAATTATGAGCTGTATATTAATTGCAGAAACTCTTATTGAACCAAAATTACGATTAACATGGCCATACGGTGATTTAGTTCCTGGTGGCTATATTTCTAGGGTGTCGCTTCCATTATTTTGTGTTTTAGTTGCAATTGCGGTGAGCAAAAAAAACAAAGCAGGTTTATTTTCAGGAATAATAGGAATGTTATCAATAAGCGTTTCTGTTCTTACAGGAGAAAGGACTAACTTTCTTATCAGAGCTTGTGGAGGAATATTAGCTAGTTTGGTATGGAAACCAAAATTTATATTATTAGGATGGTTAATATTAATTGAAATACTTGCAGTAATGACACTTTTGTTTGCACGTCCTGATTTAGGAAATCGTTTTGTCAAACATTTTGTTGATCATATACCTCTTGTAAATACTTCTGAAAACAATCCTCATTGGGGAGCATGGAGGGGAGGAATACAACAAGCACTTATAACTCCTATTAAGGGCATTGGTCCTTCAGGAACAAGAAAAACGTGTAAAAATTTAGATACTAAACTACCGTCATGGTTACCAGGTAAAAATTATTGTGGAAACCATCCGCACAATTTTTATATTCAACTTTTTGCTGAAACAGGAATTATTGGTCTAATTATTGGCTGTGTCATGTTTGGCTCAATAATATTTTCATGTTACCGTGCAAGAAAAGATTTTTTTGATTGTCCAATGGCCGCTACAGCTTTCGTTGTCCCATTAGCAATATTTTTTCCAATACAACAATTTGGGAGTTTTTTTGGACAATGGGGTAATCTCTTTTCTTGGTTTGCTATAGGATTTGCAATATCCCAATATCAAGGATGGAGAAGTGCTAATTAAAGTTGGAAAAAATAATTTTTCTAAATTCATCTAACTTTTGGCTTGAAATATTAGAACTTAGTTCAAAATTTTCCCAGGCTTTGATTTGATAACTTCTCCTCAATTTATCGTCTTGGATCAAGCAATCTATCTTTAATGATAATTTTTTATAATCTATTTTTTCAATTAATATCCCATTATCTTTTATGATCTCTGGAATACCTCCAACTTTTGATGCAATAATACAGGCTCCGTTACTCATTGCCTCAGCGGCCACAAGACCAAATGGCTCCTCCCATACAGAAGGTATAGCTATAATAGATGCGTTTTTCATTTTTTCTTCTACAAATTTTTGCTCTTTAAATCCATGAAACTTAGCTTGAGGGCCAATAGATCTAAATTTTTTTATAATTTTATCTGCAAATAAATTTTTATTTTCTTTATCTCCTAATCTATAAGAACCTATAAGCCTGAAAGTCCATTCAGGATATTTATTTACTAATAATTTAATAGCCTCAACATAATGGTGTACACCTTTTTCTTGAACCAATCGGCCAACAAATAAAACCTCTTTTTTCTTCTCAGGAAATTTTTTAATTTTTCTTTCCACACCATTATACAAGACGTGAACATTATTGACATTCATTTCAATTGCTTCCAAAAATTTTGATTTTATAAATTCACTTACACAAAATATAGCAGCACACTTTTCTAAAATTTTTTTTCTATCTTTTATGGACCTTGATCCTTTCATAGTTTGAGGATCATTATGAAAAAACAAGCTAATAGGAAATTTATGTCCCTTTGCAATTTTATCAAGAAGATAAGGTCTATTATGAATTTCAATCAATTGTTTATTATCTGTGTCTTTAGAGATAATTTCAATCATTTTAGATGCTAAAAATCTATTCTTACTCTGAAATGATAAAATGGAATGTTTTAATCCTATAAAATTATCTTTAAAAAGAGGATTATCTACATTTTGACCAAAAACTCTTATTTGATTCACATATTTAGAATGACATAGGTTATTCCTTACAGTTATTGAAACCGAAGAAGCTTTATTTTCATCAAACTTTTCTTTATAAGGTAATAAAATATTTATTTTCATTTTATATATTGTGAGTAAAATTAATAATCGTGTTTTAAACTTATTTTTCTTATTTTAACACTTTAATTATAGTAGGATTTTAAATTGCAAACAATCATATGCATGAAATGGGGTTCAAAATACGGTTATGAATACGTAAATAGACTTTACAAATCAATAAAAAAACATACTAAACGTAAAACACAACTTTACTGTTTTACTGATGATTCTAATAATATTGATCAAAACGTAATATGTAAACCCTTACCAAAAATTTGTTTGCCTGAAGCTATATCTTTTACACCATGGAGAAAAATGAGTTTGTGGCAATCCCCTCTATATAATTTAAAAGGGGAAGTTTTGTTTTTAGATCTAGATTTAGTAATAACAGGAAATCTAGACCGATTTTTTGACTACAAGCTAGGCTTTTATTGCGTAATTGAAAATTGGACTCAAATAGGACAAAATATTGGAAATACAAGTTGCTTTAGATTTCCAATTGGAAAGTATAATTCAATTTTCGAGAAATTTAATAAAAATCCAAAAAAGTATTGGAAAAAATATCACATAGAACAAATATATTTGAGTGACCAAATTAAAGATCAAGCATTTTGGCCATCTGAGTGGTGTAAAAGCTTTAAACATAATCTTCTTCCCAAGTGGCCAATGAGAATATGGCAGCCTGCAAAACTTCCTGAAGAAACAAGCATAGTCGCTTTTACAGGCAAACCTGATCCTGATGACGTTGTTAATGGTGTCTGGCCAGTAAAAGAATCACAAATTTACAAAAAAATTTATAAACAATTAAAAACTCCTCAATGGGTTCTAGATAACTGGTTATAATTTCAAGAAATTTGATTAATTGGATTTTTATTTATAAAAGCTTCAATCGCTTTTAAGTAACCACCAAAAAATTTTTCATATGCTTCTTCTGAGACATAACCAATATGAGGTGTAAGAATTAAATTTTTTGTTTTTCTAAGAATATGATCTTTTGGTAAAGGTTCTTGATCATAAACATCCAATGCTGCAAACGAGATTATTCCATCGTTTAAAGAATGAATTAAATCCACCTCTTTTATTATTGGACCTCTACTAGTATTTATGATCACAGCCTCTTTTTTCATCATTTTAAATTTATTTAAATCAATAAAACTTTTTGTTCTATCCGACAATCTTGTATGTATTGTTAAGATATCTGATAATTTAAATAAATCTGAACTATTTACGTACTCAATACCAATTTTTGTACAATCTTCTTCTTTTAAATTATGACTCCAAGCAATAACCTTCATTCCGAATGCTTTTCCAAAATTAGCAACTTGTTTTCCTTGTTTGCCAAGACCAAATATTCCAAGTGTATGACCTTTTAAACCTCTTCCAATTGTAGTTTGCCAATTACCTTCTTTCATATTTTCAATCTCTGTCTGCAGCCCTCTCCAAGAATTCATAATTAGAGCCCATGCTAATTCTGCGGTAGAATGAATTTTAGTTTCAGTACCACAATAAATTATATTTCTTTTATTCAAAGTTTCTGAATCGACAGAAGCATTCCACATTCCACTTGTAATGACCATTTTTAAATTTGGAAGTTTGTTTATTAATATTCCAGGAAGTGGAGTTCTCTCTCTCATCAAACACAAAACATCATAATCAAAAAGTTTTTCTGATAAGTTAGTATCATCTCCAATATATTTATTAAATATTTTAAGCTCTATTTTCTTATTCAGTGATTCCCAATTGGCAAAATGATGAGTAACATTTTGATAGTCATCTAAAACTGCTACCTTAACTTTTTTCATTCTTTATCCTTGTTGTACTGAACCATAACCTGCCATCCTTCCAAATACTGCTCCTGATGTTAAACCCGAACCACCGGGATAACCATTAAAAAAAACACCTCCTACTAATTCACCACAAGCGAATAAACCTTTTATAGGTTTGTCTTTCATATCTAACACCGACCCATTTTTGTCTATCTTTAGTCCGCCATATGTGAAGGTTATACCACCAGTAACTGGAAAAGCTCTGAAGGGGCCTTTATCTATTTTCTGTGCCCAATTAGATTTTTCAATTTCGAGACCAATAGTTGATTTTCCATCAAGAATAGTTGGATCAAATAAAGTATTTAGATCTACTGATTTATTAAATTCTTCAATTGTTTTTTTAGTTTCAATTTTATCAACCCCATCCATTTTTTTTATTAACTCGTCAATAGTGTCAGATTCAACAAAATGTGCATCATGAAATGTATATTCTTCATAAAGTAAATCAAAAACCTTACTATCAAAAACCTGCCAAGCAAAATGCCCAGGCTGATCTAAAACTTTTTTCCCATATTGAGCATATGTGTAGTTTCTAAAGTTTTTACCTTCATCCAAAAATCTTTTACCTTTTGCGTTAACCATTATTCCTAAAAAATAGCATATTTTTCTGTAATTTTTTCTCTCACTTGGCTCTAAATCCAGACCTCCATAATTTTTCATATGTAAATCCATAGGAGTGGCGTGGCAGCCATCATATAAACCATGTTTGGTAGCACCAATTTCTAGGGCCATCTTCAGTCCATCTCCTGTATTGTAAGGAGTTCCCCTTACTTTGGCCTTTAGCCAATTTTTGCCAATATAGGATTTTCGAAGTTCATCATTAGCCTCAAAGCCGCCTGATGCTAAAATAACTGCGTCAGCAATTACTTTTTCATCATTCACATAAACTCCTTTCACCACTCCAGCTTCATAAAAAAGATTTGTAACAGGGCTTTGGTAAAAAATTTTTCCACCTAATGCTAAAAATGCTGCTAATTCTTGATCAAACAAACCAACACCTTCGTTTTGTGATGCAAGTGTTAACCCTCCCCAAAAAATATGCTTACCATTTTTCAAAAAGCTTTGCCTTGAATAAATTGGTTCAAATTTAACATTATGTGAAGAAAGCCACCTTATTGTCTCTAATGATTTAGAAACCAAAATTTTTTGCTCACGACTTAGTGGTCGACCGTCATTAAAGTTTAACAAGTCTTTTTCAAATTTTTCTTGAGTGTAAGAACCAAAATCTGTGTCCTTAAGTTTTTTATCATTAGGGTTTTTTAATAGACCCATCAATTGATTACTATTGTCATATGCAAATCGCATTGCACCAGCTGTATACTTAGTGTTTCCACCAGCCATTTTTTTGTCTGCTTTTTCATAAATAGTTACATCTGCGCCCTTTTCTAAAGCGGCTATACCTGCAGATAAAGCAGCGTTACCAGAGCCAACAATTATAACTGTTTTTTTCATTTAATTTTATCCTTTTAGATGGAACTATAATTTATTCGATTGTGAAATTTATTGTTATTCTTTAATATTTAATTTTTCAAGTTCATTTTATTATTTGGCCTAATATGTCTTCAAATATAATTGGTTCTCTCATTTGGATCATATTTATATTTTTATCGCTATTTACTCACATGATAATCAAGTCTCTATCAGGTGAAGTGGATTTTATTATTACTCTATTTTCTAGGTTTGCATATTCATTACCCATTTTATTTATTTTAGCCTACGTGGCTAGAAAATCGCTTTTGTTTCAAGTGAATAATTGGAGAAACATTGCTTTACGATCATTTTTTGGTTTCGTCACTATGATAATGGTTTTTTCTTCTCTACAACTAATTCCTATTGGACTTACTACAGCTCTTGCTCAGAGCTCTGCAATATATGTAACTCTTTTATCTCCAATTGTCTTAGGAGAAAAAATAGGACTAGTTAGATGGTCAGCGGTTATATTTGGATTAATTGGTGTTTTTTTAATGATAAATCCAATCAGTATTATTAATGAGACATCAGAATTATCTGCATTAGGTGTATACCTTGCATTTGGAAGTGCATTAACACACGCAGCGCTTGCTCTTATATTAAGAAAAATTGGTAAAACAGAACATCCTGCCACTACAGCTCTAATTCATAATCTAGTAACTTCTATAGTTATCACTTTTACTATTATTTTTTTTGGAACAAAGTTCTATGGAAAAACAGGCGATTATGGAATAGAAATTTTAATAACGCCTAACAACATATTCTATACTTTGATCACGCTTGGAATGATAGGTTCATTTGTACAATATCTTATGGCCCAAAGTTATAAATATGCAGAGGCTACAATTTTAGTAACACTAAGATATTTGGCAATTCCATTAGCCACGCTTTTTGGATTTATAATTTGGAGTGAGACACCAACATACAACCAAGTTATTGGTGGCTTAGTTGTAATTAGCTCTTGTCTTTTAATCACATACCGAGAAATTAAGAAAAAGTAGATTAATATCCTATTGCAAGACCATCCTTACGCCAATCACTTGCACCAATTAACAAATCTTTTTCCTCATCTATTAAAATCATTTGACCACCACCTATAGGCGGTGCTGGATAATTAATTTTGTGCCCCTTTAACTCTAATTTATTTATTAAATTTAAGTCAAAATTTTCTTCAATATCTAAGATATTATTATTAGGAAAAATACGGGGATGATTTAGAGCAAGTTGTGGATTTAAACCAAAATCAATCATTTGCGATAAAACATAAGCGTGACCAGCAGCTTGGTAGTGACCACCCATGACACCAAATGAACCTATCAATTTATTATTTTTTGAAATCATAGCAGGGATAATGGTATGCACTGGCCTTTTATTTGGATTTAACTCATTGGGATGACCATCAACAGTATTAAAGGCTCTACCTCTACAATGAAAAAGAACACCACTTTTAGGAGCTGTAATACCACTGCCAAAGGCATCAAAGAGAGAGTTGATGAATGAAATCGTCATTCCATTTTTATCTCTTACAGTAAGGTAAATTGTATCAGGATGATCTGGAAAATCACTTAAACTATAAATCTTTGCTTTTTTCATATCAATGGAGGACGCATATTGATCCAACAAATTTGAATTTAGGAAACAACCAACTGATAGTTTGTTTAGTTCTGGATCTGCAAGATACTCATCTCTTAGAAAATATCCTATTTTTGTTGCCTCACAAAATATGTGCATGTAGTCAGCTTTACACATATTTTGTAAATCAAATTTTTCAAGTATTGATAAAATAATTAATGCAACCAAACCTTGGCCATTAGGTGGGCATTCATGGACACAAAACCCTCTGTAATCTGAATAAATAGGCTTTACCCATTCAGCGGTTGTGTTACTAAAATCCTTTAAGGTATGATTTCCACCAATTGATTCAAGTTTTTTGAACATGTCATTAGCAACCCACCCATGATAAAAACCATTCCGGCCTTCTTGAGCAATTGTTCGAAATGTTTCTGATAAGTTTTCATTCTTAAAATCATCCATGAAATTGAATGATTTCCCATTTTTAAGGAAAAGCTTGGATGTGTCAGAATCCAAAGATAATTTTTGTATGTTTTTTGACCAATCAAGCGCCACTCTCTCATGAACTTTTATGCCTTGAGCTGCAAAGTAAATGGCTGGACCAAAAAGTTCTTTCCAGGGCATGTAACCATGCTCTTTATGGAGCAAACTCCATGCAGCAACAGCTCCTGGTATTGTAATAGCGTCGGGCATTTCTGGAGTAATCACTGATAATTGTTTTTTACGAAGATTACTCGCCCTAGCATTTGAAGAAGATTTTCCAGAACCATTAAGAGCTTTAATATTTGTACTACCGTCAGCAGATAGCATCACAAAACAGTCGCCACCAACTCCTGTCATGTGTGGCTCAGCAATACAAAGAATTGCATTCATAGCAATTGCTGCATCAACTGCATTGCCTCCATTTTTTAATATTTCAATCCCAACTGATGCAGCCGTTGGGTGAGATGATGCTAACATTACATTTGAACTCAATACATTCGATCTTCCAATTTTTGAAAAATCTCGTACCTTGTTCCCAATTAAGATTTTATTCATTTTTTTATTATCCTTTTTTTAGTTTTACCTAAGGAAATTTCATAAGTGAATATATTTTCTCTATATTTATTTTGACCATCAAACTAGTTGTAGAATTAAATCATCTATTATATGTTCGTAATGTTTAGATAGAAGTATTTTAAATCAAAGTGATAAGGTTAAAACCAAAATGTCTAAAAATTTTTCAACTCACAATGATGAGATTGATCTAATTGAAATTTTCAAAACAATATGGAAAGGGAAATTTTTTATAATCTCTTTTATGTTGATTGGAATTTTATTAGGTTTTCTTTATATTAAATTCAAAAATCCTGTTTATGCGTCAAAATTAAAAATAGAAATTGAAAATAATCCACCTTTTTATGGCGGTAATTCTCAAAAAGGTAAAACATTAGCAACAGCTGATTTCAAAAATTATTTATTATCAAAAAAAAATTTCGATAATTGGAAAAATAATTTAAAGAAAAAATCACTGGATTTTAATAATATTTCTGAAACAATTATTATAGACGGCACTGAATTAACAGATAAACATAGGAATAGTTTATTGATCGAAATGTCCCAAGAACTTGATAAAGTTAATTTTCTTATTAAGACAAATGATCTTTCAATTTTAAACGATTTTTACAATTACAATCATTACATAAAAAAGTTGCTAGAAAAAGAATATGTTTTAAGAACTAAAAAAGAATTGAAACTTATATCATCAAAAGTTAAGGATCATCCTATGTCTGAACGGTACTTTATTGCCGAAACGTTACCAAATGATAGGTTTATAACCAGCATTCAGTTGGGGAGAAATGTATTCAATATTCATCGACCCACTGTACCCGCAAAAGTTTCACCTAGAAATAAGCTAGTTTATGTTATTTCATCAATATTCGGTGGAATTATTGGATTGATAATTGTTTTTGGTCGAATTTATTTTGGTCAAAAAAGAGATGTAGTGACATAGTTAATCATACGCTATTTTCATTATTATTTTAGTATATAAATGAATTAGTATAGCGAAAGCTATAATAACAATTTTTTTATGTTTTTAGCAGCTTGTTTAATCCTTTGTTCGTTCTCTACTAGACCAACCCTAACGAAACCTTCACCAAATTCACCAAAAGCCACACCTGGGGAAACTGCAACATCTGCTTTTAGCATTAATTCTTTTGCAAACTCTAAAGATCCTTTATCTTTATATCTATCTGGGATTGGAGCCCATGCAAACATACTAGCTTTTGGACTTGGAATTTTCCATCCAGCCCTTGCCATAGAATTTATAAGAACATCTCTTCTCTTTTGATAAGTATTTCTTATCTCTTTAACACAATCTTGAGGTCCATTTAAAGCTGCTGCAGCTGCAACTTGAACAGGAGTAAAAGCACCATAATCTAAATAAGATTTAATTCTGGTAAGCGCGTTGATTAACCTTACATTACCAACTGCAAAGCCAATTCTCCAACCAGCCATGGCATAGGTTTTAGACATAGATGTAAACTCTACTGCTACTTCTTTTGCCTTTGGTATTTGAAGAATTGAAGGAGGTGGGGAATTATCATAATATATTTCTGCATATGCGAGATCAGATAAAATATATACATTATACTTAAGAGCAATTTTAACGACTTCTTTATAAAATTCTAAAGATACAACTTGCGCAGTTGGATTTGAGGGGAAAGATACTATAACCGCAACCGGAGCCGGCACACTCTCCATTATAGATCGTTCTAATCTTTCCAAATATAATTCAGGGTTAAAAACTCCATTATCCATGGCTAGCAAATGACGTAATGAAGCACCTGCAATTATAAATCCATATGGATGAATAGGATATGAGGGGTTTGGAGAAAGTATTATATCTCCAGGTGATGTTATTGCTTGGGCCAAGTTAGCTAGACCTTCTTTTGATCCCAAAGTAACGATTACTTCATCTTCAGGATCTAATTTAACATCAAAACGCCTTTTATAGTAAGCAGCCTGTGCTTTTCTCAACCCATTTATACCTTTACTAGTAGAATATCTTCCTGTGCCAGGTCTTTCTACAGTTGCTTTTAATTTTTCCCTGATATGCTTTGGTGTTGGCATATCAGGATTTCCCATTCCAAAGTCAATTATATCTTTACCTTTGGATCTTAGCTTAGCTTTTAGATTATTTACCTCAGCAAAGACGTATGGGGGCAATCTTTTAATTCTATCAAATTCGTTTCGCATAATTTTTTTCAATTCGTCCTAAAAATATTATCTAAAAATTAATTACTTCGGCTATAAATTTGGTATAATTAACTTAACGATAAGATGTAATATGTTTATTTTAAGGTATCAATGCGTTTTTTAACTAAAATTATTTTTTTTCTCTCAGGAATTAGTGTTATTGGGCTAATGTTGTGGTTTGGTATGCCTAATATTCAACAAGCTTTTAAACCTGTAGAAGTGATTTCTGTTACAATTACTTTAAATAATAAATGCTCTGTTGATGATGATAGTTTTGCAGTTGCAGTTCCAGGTACAGACATAATTTTCCCATTCAAAAAAGGAGTAGCAAGGTATAGATTAAAATCAGATAGAAAAGTACAACTCATATCTAACCCAAAATATAAATCTGTACGCTACGTTGGTATCCACATTCCTGTAGAAAAAAAAATGATCTTAGAAGCTGATTGTTCCACATCACCAAGATTAAAAGGAATTTTTGGTTCAATGAAAAATCAATTTAAAAATTAAGGGTGATTTCAATGAAAAGTTCAAAAATAAATTTACCAAATGACCCTCTCAACGGCATTTCAATAGAAGAATTAGGTAAGAAGTTTAGAGATGGTTTATTAAGCTGTAAAGAAGTTACATCAATTTACTATGAAAGAATAAGAATTTTAAATCCACACCTTCATGCTTATATCTACACAAATGAAGAGCAAGGACTCATTTGGGCAGATGGAATAGACAAACTATTTGCTTGCGGTGTTGATTTAGGACCTCTAATGGGTATACCTATAGCAATTAAAGATATTTGTTCTGTAAATGAAATGCCAACAACAAATGGTTCTCAGATAAAAAGTGATGATATAACTGGACAAGAAGGAAGTCTTGTTAAAAGATTAAAATCTCTTGGTTGTGTTATTTTAGGTAAAACCCATACTGTTGAATTTGCCCTGGGTGCAACTGGGTTAAATAAATATAAAGGCACCCCTAAAAACCCATGGGATGAAAATATTCACAGGATGCCAGGAGGATCAAGTAGTGGTTCTGCTGTAGCTGTTGCTTCTGGTCTTGCTGCTTTTGCCATTGGAACAGATACTGGTGGTTCAGTAAGAATTCCTGCTTCGATTAATGGTATAGTTGGATTAAAAACAACAAAAAATAGGTGGCCAACCGATGGGATTTTTCCATTATCACCTACTTTAGATACTCCAGGACCTTTAGCAAGAAATGTAAAAGATACAAAATTAATTTTTAATACATATAACGGCACGACCAAAGATCTAACTCCCATAAAACTTGATGGTTTGACTTTTGGAAAACTTAAAGAACCCTTTACATCAAACTTAGATACAGAAGTCGAAGAAGCATATGAAATCATTTCTAGTAAACTTCAAAAATTAGGTGCAAATATAGAAGAAGTTATAATTCCTGAATCTAATGAAAAAGCTACTTTGTTTCCAGTAATTGTAGGATCAGAAATTGTAAGTGCATTTGGGAAAGATAGATTTATCAAGAACGTTGAAAAAATGGACCCTGTTACTGGAAATAGAGCCAAGTTGGGTCTTAGTGTATCTTCATTTGAATATATTGAAGCCAAAAACAGACATTTAGAGCTAGAACATATAGCTAGTAGATATTTTTCAAAATATGATGCTCTTATATCACCTACAACTGTAATGCAGGCCCTTGAAGTTGATAAATCAACAATAGGTGGAGAACTTCACGAAAGAAGCCTTCTTGCATCAGCAAACACACAACCTGTAAATATTTTTGGATTATGTGGAATTTCTTTTCCCATTCATAACTTATTAAATAATAAAAATAACAAAACATTACCAATTGGTTTACAAATCATATGCGGTAAAAACAAAGATGAACAAGCAGTTGAAATTGCTCTAGCTTTAGAAAATTATTTGGGAGAGCCTCAACTTCCTGACGTTAGCAAGTTTTTATAATTATTATTTTATAAAGACTAATTCAAATGTAAAAAAATAACTTTTTTATCTTGAAATTTCTTATTTAAAAAATTAATTAAGAGCTAACTATAATTGATGAGTCGTTCTTCAAAGGTAAACATTTTGTCTGATAAACTTATAAACGCAACTAATTTAAGGAAATCTTTTGATCAATTTATTGCTGTAGATAATATTGATTTATCAGTATCAAGGGGGGAAGTGGTTGGCTTTCTTGGTCCAAATGGTGCAGGAAAGTCTACAACAATGAAGATGCTAACTGGTTTTTTAGAACCAGATAATGGCCAGATTTTTATTAACAATATTAATCTTAAATCTGATCCATTAAAAGCAAAAGAATATATAGGGTACCTACCTGAGGGCGCTCCATCATATTCAGATATGATTGTTGCAGATTTTTTGTCATTTATTGGAAAAATGAGAGGATTGAGTAATAATTCTCTAAGCAATCGCTTAGAGGAAATGGCTAATCAAATTAACTTAAAAGAAATGTGGAACAGACCTATAGAAACACTCTCAAAGGGTTTTAAAAGAAGGGTTGGTATTGCTCAGGCATTAATACATGACCCTGATATATTGATATTGGATGAACCTACTGATGGCTTAGACCCTAATCAAAAACACGAGATGAGAAAACTTATAAAAAGAATATCTACTAATAAAGCTATTGTTATTTCAACACATATTTTAGAAGAAGTTGAGGCAGTATGTTCACGTGCTGTTATTATTGCAAAAGGTAAGTTGCTTGCAAATGACACTACTAAAAATTTAGAAAATAAGTTTTTAAATAAAAACACCTTATCTATTAAAGTATCCAATAAAATTAATAATGTTATCTCTAAAGATATAAAATCGCTAATTAAATATGATGAGGTGAAGATTCAGAAAACAGACATGTCAACTTATACAATTTTAGTCAGTGAAAACAATAAAGTTCCAAATCTTAATACTGTTTTAAAACAAATAAATAAACTCAAGCTTGATGTAATTGAGGCAAATTTTCAAAAGTTAAGTCTTGAAGAAATCTTCAGAACAATAACCTCAGACAATAATTCAAAATAATTGGTAAAAACCCATGAATAATTACTTAAACAAAACATATATCATATTAGATAGAGAATTAAATGGATATTTTAGAACTCCTTTAGCATCAATTTTTTTGCTTGTCTTTTTAGCTTTATCTTCAGGTATGACTTTCTTTTTGGGAAGATTTTTTGAAAGAGACCAGGCTGATTTAACGGCATTTTTTTCTTGGCATCCTTGGCTATTCCTTGTTTTGATGCCAGCTATCGGTATGAGATTATGGGCTGAAGAAAGAAGATCAGGTACAATTGAGTTGTTAATAACTTTACCCGTTACTAATACACAGTTAGTCGTTGGTAAATTTTTAGCAAGCTGGATTTTTACTCTGATTGCCCTTATTCTAACAATGCCTATTTGGATAACAGTTAATTATTTAGGTGAACCAGATAATCACGTTATTTTAATATCCTACTTTGGTAGCTGGTTAATGGCAGGAGCTTTTTTAGCTCTTACTTCTTGCCTGTCAGCACTAACCAAAAATCAAGTCATAGCATTTATAATATCATCCATTAGTGGTTTTGTGCTTATAATGGCTGGCTTTAATCTAGTTTTATCAGCTGTAAGGTCATGGTCACCAAATTGGATTACAGAAACAATTAGCTCAATGTCGTTTTTATCACATTTTAGTAGGATACAAATGGGTGTTTTTGATTTAAGTACTCTAGTCTTCTTTATTTCAATGATAATTTTATGTCTTTGGATAAACGTACAGCTCGTCCAAGTTAAAAAAGCAGATTGAGGTTAAAATGAACTTTTTAAATAAGATAAGATCTAAAAATCTTGTTAAATTATCAATATTATTTTCTGTTATTATTTTTCTATGTGTAAACATAATTACGAACAATGTATTTAATTCATCAAGGATAGACTTCACAGAAAAAAAACTTTACTCCTTATCTAATAGCACAACTAATCTTCTTAAAAATTTGAATGAGCCAATACATGTAAGGCTTTTTGTATCAGGAAATTTGGTTAAAGAAGTACCTCAGCTTTCCACTTATTCAAATAGAGTTGAGACTATACTGAAAGCTTATAGCGATATTTCTAATGGGAAAATAACATTAGAGGTGATTGATCCAAAACCTTTCTCAGATGAAGAAGATAGAGCTGTTGGAATGGGCATAAACTCATTCTCTGCAACAGAAATGTCAGATGCATTATATTTTGGACTGGCGGCTACAAATTCAACTACAGGGCAAAAAAATATTCCTATTTTTTCTCCAGAAAGAGAAACTTTCCTTGAATATGATCTTTCAAGTTTAATCTCAGAATTAAGTCAGATTCAAAAACCAGTCATAAGTATTCTTGATAACCTTGGTCTAATGGCAGATAGTAGAATAGGAAAACCAGAACAACAAATTTTAAAACAAATGAATGAAATGTTTAAAGTTGAAATGGTTAGTGAAAGCGACAATAAGCTCAACGAAAACACAAAAGTTCTTATAATTATTCATCCAAAATTTTTATCGGATGAGACTTTATATATGATAGATCAGTGGGTTCTCAAGGGAGGATCTACCCTAATATTTTTAGACCCTTATGCTGAAACAGAGATTAGTAGACAACCAGGCATGCCTCCAATGAACCCAAGATCAAATCTAAAAAAATTATTAGATACATGGGGAATAAAATTCGATAATAAAAAGACTGTCTTAGACTCAGAATTTGGTTTCAGGATCACCAGGAACCTTGATGGTCGTGATATACAAGTTACCAACTACCCTTGGCTAAATATTAGGGGAGATGGCTTGAATAAAAACGAAGGATCATTGACGAACTTAAGCACAATTGTGATGACTACCGCTGGCTCATTAGAAAAAGCCAACAAAGACACAGTTTTAGAACCAATTATTACAACTAGTAGAAAATCTGGTTTAGGTGATGCACAAAAAGCAGGTGATCCTAAAAATGACCCAAGAGATTTTTTATCAAGCATAAAGTCTGATAACGAAAATTTAATTTTAGCAGGATGGATAAAAACAAATCTCAACTCATCATTTAGTAAAAAAGATGGTCAACTTTTAAAATCCCAAAATAAATCAAATATTCTTCTAGTATCTGACGCTGACATGTTGATGGATCGAAATTGGTTAACGCAACGAGGCGCTTTTGCTAACAATGGCGACTTCGTTCTTAATGTAGTTGAACAAATGGTTGGTGGTAATGCCTTATCCGATCTTAGAGGTAAGAGTACATCATGGCGACCATTTGATAAAATAATTGAATTAGAAAAAATCGCTGAAGAAAAATTTCTTTTAGAAGAACAAAGACTAGCTAAACAATTAAAAGAAATGGAAAATAAAATTAGAGATTTAACGCAAAATAATGACAACAACTCAGATGTCTTATCTCCTGAAACTATTGAGGCGATTGATGGTTTTAAAGCTGAAATGATGTCAACAAGATCACAGTTAAGAAGTGTTAAATTTGACCTTAGAAGAGATGTTGAAAATTTAAAACGATGGGTAATAGCTTTAAACGTAGCAATAATTCCCATAATATTTGCTGGTCTAGCATTAATTATATCTTTAAGAAGAAAAAAATTATTCTACTAAAACAAATTTTGGATAAAAAATGACTAAAAAAATATTTTCAAACATATCTATAATAACTGTAGCACTCGTTGTTTTAGCGATTATTTCAATAAACCTTAATACAAGTAATTATGGTTTTGAAAATAGAGGTAAGTTATTTTTAGATAACTTCACCAAAAACGTTAATGAAATTACAACTATATCAATTATATCTTTTGAAAATAATATTAATTTAGTTAAACAAAATAATAGTTATATATCTGAATCAAGCTACCCACTTAAAAAAGGATTGTGGGAAAATTTGATTACAAGTTTATCTTTGTTAAGAATTGAAGAGTTGAAAACGAGTGACCCATCTAGGCACTCACAACTAAATCTACTTCTTCCTGAACAAAATAAGAGTAAAGATGAGGACGAAGGTTATGGAACAAAAATCACATTAAAGAAAGAAGACGGAACTATTTATTCTTCAATACTATTTGGGATGGTAGATAGAAGTGTTGGTGGAATAAGTGGAGGTCAGTTTGCTAGATTTCCAAATGAAGATCAGACATACCTTCTTAAAGGTGCAATTAGGATGCCTACAACAAAATCTGATTGGTTTGAAAGTTTGCTTTTATCTATTAAAAAGGATGATGTTCAGAAGATTAACTTAAATAATAAAAATGGAATAATTGAAATTCAATCCAAAGACGATGAATTGAGACTGACGATGCCAAAATCTGTAAATTTTAAAATCGACGATACACAACTAAGTGATGCAAGAGACGTAATTAATAGCTTTTATTTTTATGATGTTAAAAAATCCACACAAAAATATTCAAAAAATTTGCCTACGTTGTCGTATGAAGTTAAAGACGGATTAATCTTAAAAATTTCCTCTATTAACCCTGACGATGGAGGAGAAAGTTGGGTAATTATTAATGCAAAGTCTAATGACAAGAAATCACAAAAGATAGCTCAAGAAATTACTAAAAAAACGAAAGGCTATGAGTTTTTAGCCAACATAATTACTAGCGATATTTTAAGATGGAAACTTAAAGATCTTGCAGCAAACGATAAAAAGTCTTAATAAGATCTCGGCATTCCTAAAACATGTTCAGCTAAGTAAGATAAAATTAAATTTGTTGATATTGGAGCTACCTGATACAACCTAGCCTCTCTAAACTTTCTCTCTACGTCATATTCCTCTGCAAACCCAAATCCCCCATGAGTTTGCACGCATGCTTCTGCTGCTGCCCATGACGCATCTGCTGCAAGCAATTTAGCTGTATTAGCTTCTTCTCCTATAGGCTTCCCGGCTTCATAAAGCCTTGCTGCGTGGTATACCATTAATTCAGCTGCTTTCATTTGCGCATATGCCCTTGCTATTGGGAATTGAATACCTTGATTCTGACCAATTGCTCTTCCGAAAATATTTCTATCATTAGCATAATTTGTGGATTTTTTAGTAAACCATTTAGCATCCCCAATACACTCTGCAGCTATGAGGATTCTTTCTGCATTCATACCAGATAAAATATATCTAAAACCTTTATTTTCTTCGCCAACAAGACTCGAGGCTGGTATTCTTAAATTATCAAAAAATACTTCAGTAGTAGAATGGTTCATCATTGTTCGTATTGGTCTAATTGTAAGGCCATTACCTTTTGCTTTTCTCATATCTAAAAGAAAAACAGAAAGGCCTTCCGTTTTCTTTTTAACTTCATTTAAGGGTGTTGTCCTGGCTAAGAGCAACATTAAATCTGAGTGTTCTGCTCTGCTTGTCCAAATTTTTTGACCGTTAATTAAAAAGTCATCACCATCACGAACTGCTACTGTACGCAAACTTGTTGTATCTGTGCCACTTGTTGGTTCTGTTACACCAAACGCTTGTAATCTTAGAGATCCATCAGCTATTTTTGGTAAATATTCTTGTTTTTGTTCAGGAGAGCCATGTCTAAGAACGGTTCCCATAGTATACATTTGCGCATGACATGCTGCGGCATTGCATCCTTGATGATGAATTTCTTCTAAAATAACCGAGGCAGCTACCATTCCTAAACCAACACCTCCATATTCTTCGGGTATAAGAGATCCTAAAAAACCAGCATCAGTTAGTGCTTTGACAAATTCTGTTGGATAAGCTTGTTCTCTATCAAGTTTTCGCCAATATTCTCCTTGAAAATCTCCACATAGTTTAGCTACAGAGTCTCTAACCTCTGTTATCATTTCATCATTAGAAACAGAATTTTCTACTTGAATGGTAGTGTCTGGCATATTAGTCCTCTTTAGCAAGTGAATTTGAATTATATATATATAAATTTATTTATATATTACTAGCTTATTTCTAGTAATTAATATTAATTTAAATAACAAAAAAATGATAATCAATAAATACTTTGGAGATTAAAATGAAGTTAGAATTCCACCACATTAACTTTGTATCTAAAGATGTAGACAAAATGAATGATTTTTATAAAAACATTTTATGTATGGATAGCATTCCTATTGAAAACTTCCCCAGAACAGAAGAAACAGCTGATAGTGGATATAGTGGGAAAATAAATTTTGTTACTGAGGGTAAAATAGAGATGCATTTAGCTGAGAGAGACTTAAATGTTGCTTTTAAAAACAATCAAACAATTAATCCTGTTGATCATGGGCATATAGCATTTAGAACAAATGATATTAAGTCATTTCTAAAAAAATTAAGAGATAATAATATACCATTTTCAGACTATGGAACTACTTTTGCTAGAGAATGGCACCAAGTTTTCTTTCAAGATCCAGAGGGCAATATCATTGAAGTCCATCAAAAAATTTCCTAACAACTTAAATGATTAAAGAATGTTTTAAAAATCGAGACTTTAGAGTTCTTTGGGGTGCCGGTGGAATGACTGGCATTGCAAGAGCAATGGAGTTTTTAGCACTAAGTTTATACGCACTGCAAGAACTCGGACTTCCATATTTAGTTACGATAATTTTTGCAGCAAGAATGTTGCCAATGAGCCTCTTAGGAATAATAATAGGTACTATCTCAGAAAGAATATCACCATTATTATTAATTAAAATTATTTATTCTTTATCTAATATTTTCACTGCAACAAGCGTTATATTAGTCATCACGAATAATTTTAATGTTTATTTTGCATTTACTCTTGCATTTATAAATGGAATTACTTGGGTTGTAGATCTTGCTGTTAGAAGACGGGTACTAGCAGAGAATATTAAAAAAAATCTTTTAAGTTCTTCTCTAGCAATGGAAACCCTTTCTAACAACGCAACACGGTTAATTGGACCTCTTTGTGCTGGATCTTTATATGCTTTTGCGGGTTTATCAGGTATTTTTTGTCTTCAATTATTGATGTATTTTATTGCACTCGGATTAATATTTAGATTTAAAGATAATACAAATAATAAAAAGTTTTTAAACTCTTCAAACAAAATAGTTTCAAACATCAAAGAGCATTGGGCACATGGACTTTTAGCTGAAATCTTAAAAACCAGTAAAAATGCTTATAGTTTAATTAGATTAAGGTTCGTATTAATAACCACCCTAATTTTTAATGTTTTTGGGTTTCCATTAGTTTCGTTAATACCTGTATTAGGTAGAGAAAAGCTAATGTTATCTGAATTTAATATTGGCATTCTGGCATCATCAGAAGGTTTAGGAGCACTTATAGGTGCCTTACTCATTGGAAATATTTCACCTCAAAGATATCTTTCTTTAATTTTTATTACTGGTGTGGGAGGTTTCTTTTTTGGTATGTATATGTTTTCTTATTCACCTAGCTTATTAATAGCTTTTATAAGTTTAACTTGTGGAGGGATCTTTCTTTCAGGGTTCAGTACAATGCAAGGAGCATTAGTATACCAGGCCTCAACAACTTCTAGGGGTAATAATTTTGGTATACTAGTAACTTGTATTGGAACTGCCCCACTTGGATTGATTAACTTGTCATGGATAATAACACTAATCCCAGTTGACCAAACACTTCGAATAAACGTATATCTTGGTTTAATATGCCTTATTGCAACTGGCTTTTATTTTTTAATTAGGAAAAGCTAAATTATTCCATTAGTTAGGTATGGCCTTTAATAAAAATTGGTTCATTATCTTACTAAATTGTGCAGGGTCAGCTGGCATCTTGCCTTCCATTAGTCTTGCTTGTTCAAATAAAAGCGTTCCAGCATCACTTACTAAATCATTACTTTCTTTTTTACTTAGAAGTGCTTTCATATTTTTGATTAAAGAATGATCTCCATTAATTTCTAATATTCTCGGGGCTCCTTTATAGTTAGAGTCTCTTTGAGCCATTAATTGTTCCATGGCTATATCCATATCACCCTCGTCTGCTACTAGACATACTGGACTATCTGTCAATTTAGAGGATAACCTTATGTCTTTGACTTGATCTCCCAAAACAACTTTTAGTTGAGCAATTAAATCTACATACTCTTTGTTTTGTTTATCTTTATCATCATTAGACTTATTTTTTTTATCTTTATTTTTTGAGTCTAATTCATCTAAATTTATCTTACCTTGAGTGATTGATGTAAATTTCTTTTCTTTAAAAGATCCAACCATTGGTAACCAAAATTGATCTATTGCATCAGTCATTATTAGCACTGGTATGTTTTTTAATTTAAAACCTTCTAAATGTGGACTGGCTAATGCTTGAGCTCTTGTTTCAGCTGAAATGTAATATATTTCTTTTTGTGTATCAGGCATTTTTTCTAAATATTTTGATAGAGATATTGGGTCTTCACTTTCATTAGTCGAAAATTTACATAAATCTAACAATGTTTCTTTTCTTTCTGCATCCTCATACAAACCTTCTTTAAGAACGGCTCCATATTCTTTCCAGAAGTTCTTATAACCATCCAAATCTTTTTCACTAACTTTTTTAAGCTCTCTTAGAATTTTACCAACTAAAGATTTGCTAATTTTTGCAACAGCAGGATTATTTTGAAGCATTTCTCTACTAACATTCAAATCTATGTCTTGTGTATCAACAAGTCCTTTTATAAATCTTAGATAACTAGGTATCAATGCATCGCATTTATCAGTTATGAAAACTCTGTTAATATATAATTTTAAAGATGATTTTCTATCAGGATTAAATAAATCAAAAGGTCTAGTAGATGGTATACAAATAAGATTAGTATAACTAATTGTTCCTTCTGTATTATTATGCATTGTTAAGAGTGGCTTTCCAAATCCCGCACCTATATGAGAGAAAAATTCTTGATATTGTTCATCTTTAATTTCTTTAGCAGGACGAGTCCAAAGGGCAGAAGCTTCATTTAATGTTTTAATTTCAGAGTCTTTTTTATCATTTTGGCTTAATTTTACAGGATAAGAAATATGATCTGAATACTTCCTTACAATAAACTGAAGTCTAGTTTCTTCCAGAAACTCTTTTGCATCTTTTTTAAGTTTTAATAAAATAGATGTTCCAAAATTATCCTTGTCAGCTTTAACTAAATTAAAACCAGTTTTACCATCTGAAGACCACTTCCAAGCTTGGCTGTCTCCTGCTTTCTTAGATATTACTTCAACGTCGTCAGCTACCATAAATGAAGCATAAAAACCTACACCAAATTGGCCAATCATTGACATGTCAGTTTTTTTATCTTTATTGCTTTTTGAAATTTGTTCTAAAAAAGCTTTAGTTCCTGACCTTGCTATTGTTCCTAATGATGACTTAAGGTCTTCCTCATTCATACCTATACCATTATCAGAAATAGTTAGAGTTTTTTCTTTATTATCCACTTCTATTATTACTTCTGGGGTCTCTGATGAGTTGGCAATTTTTTTATCTGTCAAACCAAGATATTTTCTTTTATCTAGCGCATCTGAAGCGTTTGAAATCAACTCACGCAAAAATATTTCTCTTTCTGAGTACAAAGAATTAATGACTATATCTAGAATTTTCCCGGTATCAGCTTCAAATTTGTTGTTCATATTAGTCATAGAAATTACCTTAATTTTTGTTAATTTATATTGTAAATTAGTAATTAAAACTAGTTTTTCAAGAGTAAAATTTATATTTTTGGTTTTATTAAAATCTTTTAATTTACTAATAAAAATAATCGTAAATTAGTTCAAAAAATGCTATTCTAAATTGGATTGTTATTGAGAATAATCAGACTTTTCTTGATCAAGAATAAGTTTTATCTCTCTCAAAAAAGCAGTTCCCGCAGGATTGGGATACTCTTCATTGTCCAATTCCTGAGCAGTTTTCTCAGCAATAACGTCATCTAATATGCTAAGTTTTTCTCCAGTTTGAAGAGCTTGTACATATATTTTAGCTGCTCTTTCAAAATAAAATAGTCTATTGAAAGTTTCAGCAACATTTTGCCCAAATATTAATATTCCATGATTGCCCATTATAAAGGTATGTTTTTTTGGGTCAGAAAGTAAATCTGCGCATCTTTTACCCTCTTCTTCAAAAGCCAGTCCTCCATAGTTTTTGTCTACTACTTGTCTGTTGAAAAACATTGATGAAACTTGATTAATTGGAGGTAAAATACATTCATCAATAGAAGCTAAAGTCGTTGCATAAACAGAGTGAACATGCATTATGCATTTTGCGTGTGGACATAATTTATGAATAGCTCCATGTAATCCCCATGCTGTTGCATCTGGTGGATTATCTCCTGAAAGAACTGACTTATCATCAACATTTAATAATAGTAAATCAGAAGCCTTTATCCTTGAAAAATGCCACATATTTGGATTCATTAAAAATTGAGTACCTTCTGGATTTACTGCAAGACTGAAGTGATTAGCTACTGCTTCATGCAAATTAATTCTTTCTGCCCATCTAAATGCAGCGGCCATATCTTTTCGTTCTTCAAGATAATTATCATTTGATAAATGATTTTCTGTTAGTTTTATTTCATCCATTTTATTACACCATAAAATTTTAATTCTCTCATATTGTATTTAAAAAAGTCAAATAGTATAAACAAAACAAAGTGAAGGAATATATATGGGATATATTTATCTTTTAATCGCAATTATTGGTGAGGTAATTGGCACCATTAATCTTAAGAGTACAAATAATTTCACGGAGTTATTACCTACCACCTACGTTGTATTAGGTTTTGCAACAGCTTTTTATTTTATGATGCTTGCTATGAAAACCATTCCTATTGCTATAGCATATTCAATTTGGGCTGCCATTGGAATTTCTGCAATAACAATTTTAGGCGCATTAAAATATAAAGAAATACCAGATTTATTGGCTATTTTAGGTCTAGGCCTTATTATTCTTGGAGTAATATTATTGGTTTTTTATAGTAAAATGGGTGCAAATTAAAAATGTATCGCTTTGGAGTAGGTTGCTAAAGCCGCTTCTTTGACTGCCTCATTTACCGTTGGATGTCCGTGACAAATTCTAGCTACATCCTCAGACGACGCACCAAATCCCATTGCAATAGATAACTCGTGTATTACAGTTCCTGCCTCGTGACCAATCATGTGTGCCCCTAGAATCTTATCTGTAGATTTATCTGATAAGATCTTTACCATGCCATCAGTATGTCTAATAGCTTTAGCTCTACTATTAGCCATTAGAGGAAATGTTCCTTTATTATAAGAAATACCCTCTGCTTTCAATTCTTCTTCTGTCTTGCCAATAACAGCCACTTCAGGTGAAGTATATATGATACCTGGCACAAGATTGTAATCAACGTGGCCAGCTTCCCCATTCATTATCTCTACAGCCGCCACACCGTCTTCTTCTGCTTTGTGAGCTAACATTGGTCCCTTAATTACATCACCAATTGCATAAATGTTTGATAATGAAGTTTGAAAATTTTCATTTGTTTCTATAAATCCATGCTTGTCTATTTTCAAATTTAATTTTTCTAAACCCAATCCATTAGTATTTGGTTTTCTTCCAACGGATACCAGCGCAACGTCTGCATCTAATTCATTATGGGTGTTGTTATTAATATCTTTAACGGAGAGCAATACTTTATCATTACTGATTTCTGCTTTTTCAACCGAGTGAGCTAATTTAAATTTAACACCCTGTTTTTGAAGTATTTTCATAAAATTGTTGGCTATTTCATCATCTATTCCTGGTAAAATTCTAGGAAGATATTCTACTACTTCTACTTCCGCACCAAGTCTTCTCCAGACAGTACCCATTTCAAGTCCAATTATTCCAGCACCAATGACTATCATCTTTTGGGGAACCTTATCCAATTCTAGAGCACCTGTAGATGTTACAATTTTTTTCTCATCTACATTTATATTTGGAAGATTTGTAGATACAGATCCTGTAGCAATAATAATTTTATCTGCATTAATTATTTCAGTTTTTTCACTATTCATAATTTCAATTGCGTTAGGAGATAAAATTTTTGCAGACCCAATATATTTATTAACTTTATTTTTTTTAAACAGGAAATCTATTCCTTTTGTTAGCTCGTCCACAATACCCAATTTCTTTTTAAGTAATTTTGTTAAATCAAGGCTTACTTCCTTGTATCTAATACCCCATTCATCATTACCATTGGATTTGATTGAATTTTCATATTGTTCAGAAGCATGTAATAATGCTTTAGATGGAATACATCCAACATTCAAACATGTTCCACCTAGAGTTTTTCGTTTTTCTATACAGGCAACTCTCATGCCTTTTTGAGCAGCGACAATAGCAGAAACATAACCTCCAGGGCCTGCTCCAATTACAACAAGATCAAATTTTTTATCAGACATTTAACACCCTCAACTTAAAAACTATGCGCCTACTACAAGGCGTCTAGGATCTTCTATTATTTCTTTGATCCTAACTAAAAAAGAGACTGCTTCACGACCATCAATTATTCTATGATCATATGAAAGCGCGAGATACATCATTGGTCTAATCTCAATATTATCAGCTATTGCAACTGGTCTTTTTTGAATTTTGTGCATTCCTAAAATCCCAGATTGAGGTGGATTTAAAATTGGTGAAGACATTAATGATCCATAGACACCACCATTTGAGATAGTGAAAGTTCCACCTGCCATGTCAGACATTGCTAAATTACCTTCTTTTGCTCTTTTACCAAATTCAGCAATTGTTGCTTCAGTTTCACCAAAAGACATTTTATCTGCATTTTTTAGAACAGGAACAACTAAACCCTGGGACGTTCCAACCGCGACACCTATATTATAATAATTCTTATAAATAATATCATTGCCATCTATTTCAGCATTCACAGCTGGAAATTGATTTAATGCGTCGATCGATGCTTTTACAAAAAAGCTCATATAACCAAGTCTTACACCATTCTTCTTTTCAAAACTTTCTTGATAATTCTTACGCATCTCCATTAGTGCTGACATGTCAACTTCATTGTATGTTGTTAGCATTGCCGCAGTATTCTGAGCTTCTTTTAATCTCCTTGCTATAGCTTGACGAAGACGAGACATCGGAATTCTCTCTTCAAGATTAATATTATCTTCATTTCGACTGTTTTCAGTTACTTGGTTATTAGATTTAACTTCAAGTTTATTTGTGATTGATTTTTCTTTTTCTACATCTTTAACTTCTACTTCTTTAGAAACTTCTTCCTTTTTGTCTTGTTTTTCTCCAGCAATTATTGTCCCTAATATAGCTCCAACTTCTACTGTGTCTCCTTCAGAAACAAGGGTGTTTTCTAATATTCCTGAAATAGAAGCAGGAACTTCTAGGGTTACCTTATCTGTTTCTAATTCTACAATTGGATCGTCAACTTCAACATAGTCGCCTTTTTTCTTTATCCATTTGGAAACAGTTGCCTCTACAACAGATTCTCCTAAAACTGGTACTAAGACATCCATACCATTTTCCTTTCCTTTAAGAATATTTTTCTGGGATTTAGAAGTGTCTTCTTCTAATTTATTATTTTTAATTAAGTTTAAGTGAAGAAGAACATCCCCTTTTGTTACTCTTCCGTCAACACCTGTACCAACCACAGTATTTATATCTATTTTTTTTTCTTCTATAAGCTTTGCGGCAGATGGCATTGCAAGCTTTTGAATAATTTTATTTTTATTATTCATTAAATCATCTACTCTGCTGCATGTCTGCTAGCTTTCTTTGTGGTCAATTCTAGAGCATCATTTACTAAATCATTTTGCTCTTTGTTGTGTCTGGAAAAGGAGCCCGTTGCTGGAGAAGCGGCTTCTAATCTACCTACATAAGTTGGTCTTGTTAACTTAGCTTTAATATCAAGTAACACTTGCTCTATTCTTCTATCAACAAAAAACCATGCACCCATGTTCTTTGGCTCTTCCTGACACCAAACGACTTCAGCATTTGGGGTTTTTGATAACATTTCTTTTAATGTTTTCGAAGGAAAAGGGTATATTTGTTCAAGTCTAAGTATTCGAACATTATTAATTTTTCTTTTTTCTCGTTCTTCTAATAAATTATAAAATACTTTACCTGAACAAATTACTACTCTTTTTATTTCACTATCCTTAAGATTTACATTTGGATCTCTAATGACTCTTCTAAAAGCAGTTTGTTCTGCAATATCTGACAGACTAGATACGCACATTTTATGTCTAAGTAAACTCTTAGGAGTCATAATTATCAGAGGTTTTCGAAAATCTCGTTTAAGTTGCCTTCGCAGCGCATGAAAATAGTTTGCAGGTGTGCTGCAATTCAACACCTGCATATTATCTTCACCACATAGCTGTAAATATCTTTCTAATCTGGCTGATGAATGCTCTGGTCCTTGACCTTCGTAACCATGTGGCAAAAGCATAACCAAGCCTGACATTCTTAACCATTTTGCCTCACCGCTTGAAATAAATTGATCAACTATGACTTGAGCACCGTTGGCAAAGTCTCCAAATTGTGCCTCCCACATAACTAGGGCTGTCGGTTCAGTCAAAGAATAACCGTATTCAAACCCAAGTACGGAAGCTTCTGACAATGGTGAATCAATTACTTCAAATGTTTCTTGTTTATCTTTAATATTATTTAAGGGAATGTATCTATTTTCAGAAGTTTGATCTATGAAAACAGAATGTCTTTGAGAAAAAGTTCCTCTACCACTGTCCTGACCAGACAATCTTACTGGATGACCCTCTAAAAGCAATGAGCCAAACGCAAGGTGTTCTGCAGTAGACCAGTCAATTCCTTCTCCACTTTCGATGGCTTTTCTTCGAGCATCAACAACTCTTGATAATTTTTTATTGATTTGAAAACCTTCAGGAATGGTCGTAATTGCCTTACCAACTTCTTTTAGCATTTTTGTTGAAACAGAAGTTTCTCCTCTTCTTGCATCACCATGAGCAGACCTTAAATTTGACCATTGTCCTTCTAACCAATCAGCTTTATTTGGTTTGTAACTTGAGCCAGCTATAAATTCTTTTTCTAAAAACTTATTGTGATTTTCAACTTCGTCTTTAGCTTCCTTTTGAGTTATTATTCCTTGATTAATAAGTTTTTGAGCATAAATTTTGCTAATACTATCATGAGAACCTATTGTTTTATACATTATTGGTTGAGTAAATGCCGGTTCATCACCTTCATTGTGACCATAACGTCTATAACTTATGATATCTAGCACAACGTCACATGCAAATTTTTGCCTGAATTCAGTTGCAATTCTGGAGGCATGAACCACTGCTTCTGGATCATCTCCATTTATATGCATTATAGGAGCCATAACCATTTTAGCAACATCAGTACAATAAGGACTAGAGCGTGAATAATTTGGACTAGTAGTAAAGCCAATTTGGTTATTAACTACTATATGTATTGTTCCACCGGTCCTATAACCTCTAAGACCTGAAAAATCAAAAGTTTCAGCGACTATTCCCTGGCCTGCAAAAGCAGCATCACCGTGTAGAACTATTCCTAATACTGACAATCTATCATTTGTATCATTGTGTTGGTTTTGTTTTGCTCTTACTCTACCTATTACAACTGGTGCAACAACCTCTAGATGTGAAGGATTGGCTTGCAAAGATAAGTGAACTGTTTTTCCATCAAACTCTCTGTCAGCTGAAGCTCCCATGTGGTATTTAACATCTCCAGAACCTCCAGCATCTTCTGGATTTGCTTGGTTACCTAAAAATTCAGAAATAATTGCTCGAAAAGGTTTGTTTAAAATATTGTACAACAGGTTTAGTCTTCCTCTGTGAGCCATTGCTATGACAACTTCTTTCATACCTAACTGGCTGCCCCTTTTCAATATTTGCTCTATAGCAGGTACTACTGACTCTGATCCATCTAGTCCAAATCTTTTAGTTCCTGCGTATTTTTTATGAAGAAATTGTTCAAAAGTCTCTGCTCCAACTAAACGTTCGTATATAGCTTTTTTACCTCTATTGGTAAATTCTGTAGCATTACGAATAGACTCAATTCTTTCTTGTATCCATCCTTTCTGAGCTGGATCCTGAACATGCATAAATTCAATTCCTATTGAACCACAATAGGTTTCTTTGACTATTTCCATAATTTGTCTGAGGGTAGCCGATTCCATACCTAGTACATTGTCTATAAATATAGGTCTGTCCCAGTCATCATTTGTAAAACCATAAGATTTAGGATCTAGTTCAGGATGAATGTTCTGTTCTTGTAAATTAAGTGGGTCTAATTTAGCTAAAAGATGTCCGTTTATTCTATATGCTCTAATAAGCATAATAGCTCTGATAGAGTCAGTGGTTGCCGCTCTCAAATCTGTTGCAGATAAATTACCTTTACCTGCTATTCCTCGAGCAACAGCTTTTACACTCTCAACAGTATCTATAGCTCCAATAACTTTACTATTCTTTTTAGCCCAGCTAGGCCCCTCATCTAGTAATTTGTCGTCTGCGTTCGTTTTAAACCATAAATCCCATTCTTTTGGAACTGAATTTGGGTTTGCTTTCCATTCTTTATACAAATCATTTATGAAGGTAGCATTGGCACCAGAAAGAAAGCTTTGGTCGTTCATGGTTTAATAGTCCTTTTAAAAAGTAATGTGCCTAAATTACAATAAACAAAAACTTAACGATTAAATCAAGTTATTTCCATTCTTCTATTGCTTTTAAAACAGATTCACCCAAACCCGATGGAGATTCTGACATTATAAAACCACAGTCACTCATGACTTTAACCTTGGCATCTGCGCCTCCACTTCCACCGCTAACTATTGCTCCGGCATGACCCATTGTTCTTCCTGGAGGAGCGGTTTTCCCAGCAATGAAACCCGCAATTGGTTTATTAATTTTATGATTTTTGTAAAAATTTGCTGCTTCTTCTTCTGCATTTCCACCAATTTCACCAATCATTAATATTGCTTCTGTCTGGTCATCTTTTAAAAACATATCTAAGCAATCTATAAAATTGGTTCCATTAATTGGGTCGCCACCAATGCCAATACACGTTGATTGACCTAAACCAGCAGCTGTGGTTTGTGCAACGGCTTCGTAAGTTAACGTACCAGACCTAGAAACAATTCCTATTTTACCGGAAGCATGAATATGACCTGGCATAATTCCAATTTTACATTGGTCAGGGGTGATTACACCTGGGCAGTTAGGGCCTATAAGTCTAGAGTTTGACTGATTTAAAAACTGCTTAACCTTGATCATATCTTGGACTGGTATACCTTCAGTGATACAAATTATTAAAGGTACTTTCGATGCTATCGCTTCTAATATTGAATCAGCCGCAAAAGGAGGAGGGACATATATAACGGTTGCATCAGGATTTACTTCGTCAACACATTCTTGGACAGTATTAAAAACAGGAAGATTTAAATGTTTAGTGCCACCCTTACCTGGAGTAACTCCTCCAACCATTTTAGTGCCGTATGCAATTGCTTGTTCTGAGTGAAAAGTTCCTTGGCCACCTGTAAACCCCTGGCAAATAACTTTTGTATCTTTGTTTATCAATACAGACATCTAGCTAATCTCCTTTAACAGCACTAACAATTTTCATTGCCGCTTCATCTAAGTCATCCGCAGGTATAATTTTCAATCCAGAATCTCTAAGAATTTGTTTTCCTTCTTCTACATTAGTACCAGCCAGTCTTACAACCAAAGGTTTAGATAATGAGAGTTTTTTAGCAGCAGCAACCACGCCACTAGCAATAATGTCACAACGCATTATACCTCCAAAAATATTAACCAAAATACCTTCCACAGCCTCATCCGATAAAATAATTTTAAAAGCTTCCGTAACTTTTTCTTTAGTAGCGCTTCCTCCAACGTCTAAAAAGTTTGCTGGAGACGCTCCTTTCAGTTTAATGATATCCATTGTAGCCATGGCAAGACCTGCGCCATTTACCAAACAGCCTATTGTTCCATCAAGTTTTATATAGGCCAAATCAAATTTGCTTGCTAAAATTTCAGCAGGATCTTCTTCAGTTTCGTCTCTTAAGGATATTATGTCTGGGTGTTTAAATAAGGCGTTATTATCAAAAGACATTTTTGCATCTAAAGCAACTAGATTATTTTCAGAGGTTAATACAAGTGGGTTAATTTCTAACAAACTAGCATCTTTTTCAGTAAAGAGTTTATATAATTGATTAAAAAATTTACTAGCTTGCTTAAAACTAGAACCTTTTAATTTAAGTTCATTTGCTATTAATCTTGAATGAAAAGGTTGAAAGCCAATTGTTGGGTCTATATTGAAAGATAAAATTTTCTTAGGAGTTTCTTTTGCTACTTGTTCAATGTCCATGCCTCCTTCAGTAGATGCTATTACTGAAACTCTACTAGTAACTCGGTCTATAACCATAGAAAAGTAATATTCTGCACTTATATCACATCCATCTTCAATGTAGAGCCTTTGAACTAATTTTCCTTCTGGACCTGTTTGATGCGTGATTAAGTTTTTTCCTAATATTGTCTGAGCTGAACTTTTCACTTCGTCTAAATTTTTTACAACTTTTACTCCACCAGCTTTACCTCTTCCACCTGCATGAATTTGAGCTTTAACAACAAAAATTGGCCCTGGTAATTTTTTTGATACTTTTATGGCTTCTTCAGTTGTGAATGCAACATATCCAGAGGGCGTAGGTATATTATATTGTCTTAATAACTCTTTAGCCTGATGTTCATGAATATTCAAAACTTTAACCTTTCTATTCTGAGCTTATGATGATTCAAACTTTGAAGCAACTTCATTTAATTGTTTTACGGCCAAAACAGAATGATCAAACATATTTTTTTCATCTGAGGTAAAACTTATTTCAACAATCCTTTCTACACCATTTTTACCAATAATAACTGGAACACCTACATACAATCCATTTAAATTATAGTGTCCATCAACATAAGCTGCACATGGCAATAATTTTTTCTTATCTTTTAAATATGAATCAGCCATCTCAATAGCAGATGATGCAGGAGCATAAAAAGCAGAACCTGTTTTTAGTAAACCAACTATTTCTGCACCTCCATCTCGGGTTCTCTGAACAATCTGATCAATTTTTTCTTGAGTGCTCCATCCCATTTTAACTAAATCTGGAACAGGAATACCTGCTACTGCAGAATATCTTGCTAATGGAACCATTGTGTCTCCATGCCCTCCTAGAACAAAGGCCGTTACGTCACTTACGGAGACATCAAATTCTTCTGCTAAAAAATGTCTAAATCTAGCAGAATCTAATACTCCTGCCATACCAACTACCATATTAGTCGGTAAACCAGAAGCCCTTTGTAAAACTCCAACCATAGCATCAAGCGGATTAGTTATACAAATTACAAATGCTTTAGGACAATTGTCCTTTATCCCTTTACCAACTTGTTTCATAACTTTAGTGTTGATCTCAACTAAATCATCTCTACTCATACCCGGCTTCCTCGCAACACCAGCAGTTACAATGACTACATCGCTATCTTTGAGATCTTTATAATCATTTGAACCGATCATTTTACTATCAAAACTCTCGACTGGTCCTGATTGAGCAAGATCTAAAGATTTTCCCTGAGGAATACCCTCTGCGATATCAAATAGGGTTACATCCCCAAGCTCTCTAATTGCAGCTAAGTGTGCAAGAGTTCCTCCAATGTTTCCTGATCCAACCAAGGCTATTTTGTTTCGCATATCAACTTTCCATTAATGTTTTTAATTTAGTAAATTTGTTAATTTAAATTTAAATTGTTATTTTTGTCTAATCTTTTAGACTTTTTTTTAGAGTGCATCAAGGTCAGAATCAAAGTTATTAACGTTTAAAGTTGTGACATTTCTGTTATTCTTGAAATCGTTCTTTGAAATTCAAACTTCCAATGTTCGCCCGTGTATATATCAGAAAAATCAGCGTTTGCGTTGGCAATGAGAAAACAATTTTTATCATAAAGAGCATCAACCAACCATATAAATCTTCTAGTCTCATTTCGAAGGTTATCATTCAAGTTTGGTATGTCATCTATAATAATACCTTTATATCTTAGTGCTATTTCAATATAATCGGCAGCAGCCAATGGTTTATTACATAAATCATCAAAACTGATTTTCGCAACACCCGCAGCAACTTCTGGAATATTTATTTTTCTTCCAGACACCTCAACATTCTCAGATATTATTTCAAAACCTATAGATAAGGTTTTAAATATATCGTTAATTTTTTCCCTATTTTTTTTATTAACTGGATTTAACCAATACTTTTTCCCACTAAGAGATCTTTTTCTCCAATCTTCACCTTCTGGAATTTCAACAACGTCAGTTTTTAGTTTTAAATTTTCTATAAATGGCAGAATTCTATCTCTATGCAATCCATCTTTATATAGACCATCCGGTGGTTGGTTTGATGTCGTAACTAATATTGTACCATGTGCAAACATGACTTCAAATAAACGTGATAAAATCATCGCATCTGCTATATCTTTTACCTCCATTTCATCAAAACAAAGTAATTTTGCCTTCTTGGCTAAATCTTGACCTACTAATAGAACTGTATCTTTATTTTTTTCAATTTTTCTTTTTTCAAGAATCCTTTGATGAACTTCCTTCATGAAATCATGAAAGTGTAAGCGTCTTTTTTCTTTTATTTGAACTTGGTGAAAAAATAAATCCATCATCATTGATTTACCTCTACCAACACCACCGTAGAGATAAAGTCCTTTAATCTTTTTGGTATTATTTTTTGTAAAAATTTTGGAAACAAAATTTTCAGATTGAAATTTACCAAATTTAATTAGTAAATTATCAAAAAATTTCGCTACTAATACCTGACCAGCATCAAATATTATTGATTTTTTTGAAGCAATTAGACTTAGTGACTTTTCTTCATTTATTTTCAAAATATTAGCCGTAAAAAAAGCCTTAAAACTTACTTTCTTTCAAGTTGAAGTTTCTTAATTTCGCCTATCGCTTTTGCTGGATTCAAACCCTTAGGACAAGTTTTAGTACAATTCATAATAGTATGACAACGATAAAGCTTAAAAGAATCTTCGAGATCTTCAAGTCTTTTTTCAGTGTTTTCATCTCTACTATCAGCTATCCATCTATATGCCTGCAATAATACAGCGGGGCCTAAATATTTGTCCCCATTCCACCAATAAGAAGGACAAGAAGTTGAACATGAAAAACAAAGAACACATTCCCACAATCCATCAATTTTTTCACGTTCATTTGGTGATTGTTTTCTAGATTTCCCCTTTTCGGGGTCAGATTTACTTTGCAGCCATGGTTTGATTGATGTTAATTGTTCATAAGCTTTGGATAAGTCAGGCACTAAGTCCTTAATAACTTCCATATGTGGTAAAGGATATATATTTATGTCACCTTTAACATCATCAATTGATTTTAAACATGCAAGTGTGTTTGTGCCATCTATATTCATAGAGCAAGAACCACAAATACCTTCTCTACAAGACCTTCTAAAAGTTAAACTTGAGTCTATTTCCTGTTTGATTTTTATTAGGGCATCTAAAACCATAGGACCGCATTGATCTAAATCAATAGTGTAACTGTCTATTCTTGGATTTTGATCATCATCTGGTGACCATCTATATACATTAATTTTTTTTGTATTTTCAGCTTCACTCTTTATTGGATAGTCAATACCTTTAACAATTTTGGAATGCTTTGGAAGGGCAAATTCAGCCACAAAATTCTCCTCTTAATTAGTAAACTCTTGCGGCTGGAGGTATTGATGCCACTTCGTTTGTTAATGTATTTAGGTGGACGTCTCTATAGTCTAGCTTAGTTTTGTTTTTCTCATTAAGCCACATAATTGTATGTTTCATCCAATTCTTATCATCTCTTTCAGGATAGTCTTCGTGAGAATGTGCACCACGCGATTCTTTTCTTTGATCTGCTGACTTCATTGTAACAATTGCTTGTTGCATTAAGTTTTCTAGCTCAAGAGCTTCAACTAAGTCAGTATTAAAAATCATTGATCTATCTTTAATACCGATGTTATCCATACCTTTTGAGATGGTATCAACTTTTTGGACACCTTCCTTCATTGAAGTATTTGATCTAAAAACTGCTGCATGTTTTTGCATTGCGTTTTGCATTAAGTTTCTAACTTCGCCTACAGAAACATCGCCATTTGAATATCTTACTTTATCAAGTCTCGCTAAAATTTTATCTGTTACAATTTTGGGTAAGGGCGCATGAGCACTTCCTTTTTCAACTGTTTTTAGAGCTCTTTGTGCCGCAGCACGTCCAAAAACAACAATGTCTAATAATGAGTTAGTACCCAATCTATTAGCTCCATGTACAGACACACATGCTGCTTCTCCAATAGCCATTAGTCCTGAGACTACTGCATCTTGGTCATTACCTTTTCTTGTTACTACTTCACCATTATAGTTAGTTGGGATTCCACCCATATTGTAATGAACTGTAGGTAAAACTGGAATTGGTTCCTTAGTTACATCAACACCGCAGAAAATTTTTGCGGTTTCACTTATGCCTGGCAACCTCATCTGTAAGGTGGCTGGATCAATATGTTCTAAATGCATAAAAATATGATCTTTATTTGGGCCAACTCCTCTGCCTTCATTAATTTCAATAGTCATAGATCGTGATACTACATCTCTACTAGCAAGGTCTTTGGCCGTAGGTGCATATCTTTCCATAAATCTCTCACCTTCAGAATTTGTAAGATATCCACCTTCACCTCTTGATCCCTCTGTTATAAGAACTCCTGCACCGTAAACACCAGTTGGGTGAAACTGAACAAACTCCATATCTTGAAGAGGTAGGCCTGCTCGCAAAACCATTGCATTTCCGTCACCTGTACAAGTATGAGCAGAAGTACAAGAAAAATAAACTCTTCCATAACCACCGGTGGCAAGGACTGTTTGATGTCCTCTAAATCTGTGAATTTTACCATCATCCATACATAAAGCTAATACTCCAACACACTTGCCATTATCATCCATAAGCAGATCAAGCGCTATATACTCTACAAAGAACTCAGCTTGATATTTTAGACATTGTTGATAGAGAGTATGAAGAATTGCATGCCCAGTTCTGTCTGCAGCAGCACAAGCTCTTCGTGCCATTTTCTTTCCGTAATCTAATGTATGACCACCAAATGGTCTTTGATAAACTTCACCATCTTCTGTTCTGGAAAAAGGAACTCCAAAATTTTCTAACTCGGTCACAGATGGAATGGCTTCTTTACACATATATTCGATAGCGTCTTGATCACCAAGCCAATCAGATCCTTTAACTGTATCATACATATGAAACTGCCAGCTATCATTTTCACCCATATTATTAAGAGCTGCTCCAATACCACCTTGAGCTGCGACAGTGTGACTTCTTGTTGGAAAAACTTTGGTAATGCAAGCCGTTTTTAAACCACCAGATACCATACCCAAAGTTGCTCTTAATCCAGCACCTCCAGCACCTACAACTACAACATCATGTTCATGGTCTACAATTTCATATTCAGACATATAATAACTTTCTAATTATAAATAAATTTTCAAAACGCAAAGAATTGATAAAACACCTAAAAGAATAGATAATGATTTTATAAGTATTAAGGACATAATTTTCAACCCCTCATTATGTACATAATCTTCAATAACAACTTGTAATCCTGATGCAGCATGAAAGTACAAAGTCCCAAATAAAAGAACCAATCCGGTTGCGTTCAATGGATTTTGCAGCCAAGCAATAGATTGGTCATAGCTATTAATCAAGCTAAATGTAAGAGAAGAAACAAACCAAATTACGAGAGGTATCATTGCAATTGCTGAAATTCTTTGTAATTTCCAGTGAACAACACCGTGAGATTTCGATTGCATTTTTATTACCTTCTTTAAAAATTAAATTATCAACAATACTTCAAACAAATCTCAAATACACTATTAACCATGTTATAGAAGTCAACAATAAAGAAGAAATTATTACAGCCACGCCTGAAATATAGGCATGTTTTAAATCATATCCATATCCAGCATCCCAAAAAAGATGCCGAATACCATTACTGAGATGATAAAACAAAGCAAAAGTGAAACCAAAAATTATCAATTTGCCAAACCAGTTATTAATTAGATTTGAATATATTAAATAAGTGTTTTCACCTAAAGTAAGCGCTACAATCCATAGCACTAAAATTACACTTCCTATTGATAATGCTATACCCGTTGCTCTATGAAGAATTGACAACATAGAAGTTATTTGTGGTTTGTATATTTGAAGATGTGGTGAAAGTGGTCTTTGTCTGCTCATATTAATCTCATTGTTTGGTTATTTAAATAAATGAACTAAATAAATAAAAAATTCAAATCTAAAATTTAAAATTTTAAATTTTCTTCAAAAATAATAATTAAAATTGATAAACCAAGTAAAATAATACCTGTAAGTTCAGTGATTTTAATCCTTTCCTTAAAAAAAATAACTGAAATTAAAATTGAAAAAATTAATTCTATTTGCCCAACTGCCCTTACTTCAGCTGCTGTTGTTAGACCAAATGCTACAAACCAACCAAATGTTGCTCCTGTACCAGATAAGCCTGCTGGCAAACTAGGTTTCCAATATTTAATAACAGCTAAAAATTGATCTCCTTTATTTATTACGAGATACAAGCCTACCAATATAGTTTGAAAAACAATCGCTATAAAAGAAATAAAAAGTGATTTATCTAAGAGTGGACCCTCTACTGATATAATAGACATTCTAAATGCAACTACAGAGCCAGCTAAAAGTAATCCAGATAAAAGACCAACAAGAGTACCTACAGATAAAGTTGAGTTAATTAGAAGTTTAATAGTTTTTAAAATGCTATCTGCTTTTTTGGCATAAGATAATAATAATACAGATATAACACCTAGTATTATACCTAACATTATAGATGTAGAGAAAGTAACACTTAGAATTATGATCTCCAAAAAAGCAATAAGAATTACTTCTGTTTTAGAAAATGCAATTCCTGTAGCAAAGTTTTTATGTGCAAAAACTTTCATAAGAACGTAAGTAAATAAAACTTGAAAAATTGATCCCAATAAACATAAAAATAGCGAATATAAAGAAAGGTCAGGAATATTATTTCCTGGAATGCTTATCCAAATTAGCCAAATAAGTGAGGTAAAAGGTAAAGCATAACAAAATCTAATATAGGCGGCTCCATATTCTCCTAATTTGGAGATCATATTTTTTTGAAATGCAGAACGGGCAGTTTGGCAGGCGGCGGCAAATATTGCGGCAAAAATCCAGATAAATTCCATAATAATTATTTTGAAATTTTATTAATTTTAAACATTAAAGTGGAACTCCTTTAATTTTTTTGCTTGCCAACAATTCAGCTATCTGGACGGTATTTAATGCCGCACCTTTTCTTAAATTATCTCCAACACACCAAAAAACAATACCGTTTTTTACTGAAGGATCTTTTCTGATTCTGCTAATATAAATATCGTCTTCACCAGCCACTTCTTCGGGAGTTACGTATCCTTCATCTGCTCGGTGATCTACCACTGTTACACCATTAGCATCTCTTAATAAGCTTCTAACATTTTTTTCTTCAATATTTTTTTTGCATTCTATAAAAACCGCTTCACTATGACCGATAAATACTGGAACCCTTACGCAATGAGCAACCAAATCAATATTAGGGTCTAATATTTTTTTTGTCTCAACCCTCATTTTCCACTCTTCTTTCGTAAACCCATCATCCATAAAAATATCAATATGAGGGATTACATTAAATGCTATTTTTTTAGTAAACTGTTCTGGTTTAGCTTGATCGTGAACAAAAACACCCTTTGTTTGATTAAAAAGTTCGTCCATAGCTGGTTTCCCAGCTCCTGAAACAGCTTGGTATGTGGAAACAACAACTCTTGTTATTTCATATTTTTTATGAATTGGCTTTAAGGCAATTACTAATTGGATAGTTGAACAATTAGGATTTGCAATTATATTTTTGTTTTTATAACTATTAATCGCTTCAGGATTAACTTCAGGTACAATTAAAGGGACTTTGTCATCCATCCTAAAACAAGAAGAATTGTCAATGACTATACAACCTTTAACTCCTGCCTTTGGACCAAATTTTTTTGCTATATCTGATCCTGCTGAAAAAAGAGCAATATCTGCTTTTTCAAAGTTAAAATCATCAACTGAACTAACTTTTAGTATTTTGTTGTCACCAAAAGATACTTCCTTACCAACAGAAGACCTTGAAGCAAGAGCGTAGATGTTTTTTATTGGAAATTTTCTTTCAAACAAAGTTTGAAGCATTTCTCTACCAACGGCACCCGTGGCACCAACAACAGCAATATTATAAGACATTTATTTTGTTAATTCCTCTAACTTGTTGATAACTGAATCCATCATTCCTTTCGTACCAACTTTGACACTTCCTGAAGCCATTATATCTTGCGTTCTTGGTCCAGCATCTAAAGCTCTTGAAACGGCCTCATCAATTAAATCTGCCTCTTCTTTCATTTCAAATGAATAACGAAATAACATTGATAAACTTAAAAGTTCTGCCAATGGATTTGCTAACTCTTTTCCAGCTATATCTGGGGCTGATCCATGAACTGGCTCATACATAGCATGTCTCTTTCCAGTATTTTGGTCTACAGATCCTAAACTGGCAGAAGGAAGCATTCCAAGTGAACCAGTTAACATAGCTGCGCAGTCAGATAAAATGTCTCCAAATAAATTGTCTGTAACAATAACATCAAATTGCTTAGGATCTCTCACTAATTGCATTGCGCAATTATCAGCATACATATGGTTAATTAATATATCTGAGCCTTCTTTTTTATGAAGATTAGTTATCACCTCTCTCCACAAAACACCTGACATCATTACGTTAGCTTTTTCTACAGAAGTAACTTTCCCATTTCTGGCTCTTGCCATATCAAAGGCAACTCTACCAATTCTTTCAATCTCTGGGGTAGTATAAAGATTAGTGTCATAACCTTTTTTTATTTGAGTATCAATTTCTTCTATTCCACGAGGCTCTGCAAAATAAATACCTCCTGTTAACTCTCTTAAAATTAAAATATCTAGGCCTGAGATTATATTAGGTTTAAGGGAAGAAGCATCAACAAGTGCAGGAAACACCATGGCAGGCCTAAGATTAGCAAACAAATCCATTTCTTTTCTTAATCTCAGAAGACCATTTTCAGGTCTCTTCTCAAATTCAACCCCATCATATTTTGGACTTCCTACTGCACCAAATAAAATTGCATCAGCATCAATTGCATCTGATAAAGTTTCGTCTGAAAGAGGCGTACCATATTTGTCGAAAGAAGCACCTCCTACTAAACCTTCTTTTATGTTAAAACTAATACTTTTATTTTTTGCAAACCAATCAACAACTCTTAAAGTTTCTTTAATAACCTCTGGCCCAACTCCATCTCCAGGAAGAACCATTAACGTTCGATTAGATGCCATTTTATAAACTCACTTTTTAATTATAACCAAGGTCTTTCATTAGACATTTTGGTTTCAAATTCTTTGATATCACTAGATTGTTGCATTGTTATGCCTATATCATCTAATCCTTCAAGTAAGCATTTTTTTCTGAAAGGGTCGATTTCAAATTTGATAACTGCTCCATTAGGTCTTCTAATTTCTTGAGATGGAAGGTCAATTTCTAGTTCAGGATTTTCCATGTCTTTTGAATCTGCCAACAAAGCATCTCTTTCGTCAGATGAAACTTTAATAGGTAAAAGACCATTTTTAAAAGAGTTATTGTAAAAAATATCCGCGAAAGATGTTGAGATAATACATTTTATTCCAAAATCAGATAAAGCCCAGGGTGCATGTTCTCTACTTGAACCACATCCAAAGTTATCACCTGCAACAAGGATATTACTTTTTCTATATGGTTCTTTATTTAACACAAACTCATCTTTTTCAGAACCGTCATCATTAAATCTCATCTCATCAAAGAGATGTTTTCCTAAACCTGTTCTTTTAATTGTCTTTAAAAATTGTTTAGGAATTATTTTGTCTGTGTCTACATTTATAAAATTAAATGGAGCAGCTATACCTCTAATATTTTTAAATTTTTCCATAATTGAACCCCTAAAATTACATGATTGAATTATAATCAGTTAATTTGCCTGTAATTGCAGAGGCAGCAGCTATTTCAGGACTAACTAGATGTGTTCTACCACCTTTACCCTGTCTGCCTTCAAAATTTCGATTAGATGTACTTGCACACCTTTCACCAGGCTGAAGTTTATCTTCATTCATAGCTAAACACATTGAACAGCCAGGCTCTCTCCACTCAAATCCAGCTTCAGTAAATAACAAGTTTAGACCCTCTTCTTCAGCTTGACTTTTCACCAACCCAGAACCTGGAACAACCATTGCTCTTATCCCTTTTTTAACTTTTTTTCCATCGATTACTTTTGCGGCTGATCTTAAATCTTCAATTCTAGAGTTTGTACATGAACCGATGAATACAGTGTTTATTTCAACTTCAGAAATTTTTTGGCCGCCTTTCAATCCCATATAGTCAAGTGATCTTTGTACTTTAGCTCTTGCATCCTCATCTTTTATCTTGGAAGGATCAGGTATATAACCATCAATTGAAACAACATCTTCCGGACTAGTGCCCCAGGTTACAGTTGGCTTAATTTTACTAGCATCAATGGTAATCTTCTTATCATAAAATGCATTTTCATCCGAAGGCAATGATTTCCACCATTCTAAAGCTAAATCCCAATCTTTACCTTTTGGAGACATGGGCTTATCTCTCAAGTAATCAAATGTTACTTTGTCAGGGGCTATCATTCCCGCTCTTGCACCAGCTTCTATTGACATATTGCAAACTGTCATACGTCCTTCCATAGAAAGTTGCTCTATAGCTTTACCTGAATACTCGATAACATGACCAGTACCACCTGCAGTGCCTATTTCTCCAATAATAGCAAGGACTAAATCTTTAGGAGACACACCTGGTTGAAGTTCACCTTCAACGTTTATAAGCATGTTTTTAGCTGGCTTTTGAATTAAAGTTTGAGTAGCCAAAACATGTTCTACTTCTGAAGTGCCAATACCAAACGCCAGAGCTCCAAATGCACCGTGGGTTGCGGTATGGCTGTCGCCACAAACTATCGTCATACCTGGTTGGGTAAAGCCTTGTTCTGGTCCTATAACGTGAACAATTCCTTGCCTTTTGTCCATCATATTAAAATATGGTATTCCAAAATCTTCTACATTCTTATCTAACGCTTCAACTTGGATCTTAGATTCTTCTTCTTGAATTCCTCCAGCTCGATCTGTTGTTGGAACGTTATGATCAGCCACAGCTAGAGTTCTGTTGGGGGAATTTACAACTCTACCAGACATTCTTAAACCTTCAAATGCTTGCGGGCTTGTTACTTCATGTACTAAATGTCTATCAATGTAGATTAATGACGCTCCATCTTCTTGTGTGCTAATAAGATGGTAATCCCAAATTTTATCAAATAATGTTCTGGGCTTCATTTTAGAACTCCATTAAGTTGAAATCAAAATATTAACATGTTTTTATTTTGATAAAGTTAATGAGCTTTTATGAAGTTGTATCTTCAGTAACTTCTTTAGAAACAGGTTCATCAACTTGAGTTTTACTGTCTTTTTTAGAGACTTGAATTTTTTCAACAATACGAGCTGATTTTCCTCTTCTATCTCTTAAATAATACAACTTAGCTCTTCTTACTTTACCTTTTTTAAGAACAGTAATTCCAGCAATTTTAGGAGAAAATATTGGGAAAATTCTTTCAACGCCTTCACCATAAGAAATTTTTCTAACGGTAAAACTTTCGTTCAATCCACCTCCACTTCGAGCAATACATAATCCCTCAAATGCTTGAATCCTCTCTTTATCACCTTCAACAATTTTTACATCAACTTTAATGGTATCACCTGCGCTGAAATCAGGTATGGCTCTTTCAGCAATAATCTTGTCCATCTGATCTTTTTGAATTTTATCAATAACATTCATCTGTCTACCCTTTCGTGAAAATACTTCTAGCAAATTAATAAAAATTTTTCTAGTTAAGATTTAATATATTTTGACCATAAATCTGGTCTCCTTAATTTTGTAAGATTTTCAGACATCTTTAACTTCCACATTTGGATTTTCTTATGATTTCCAGATAATAATATTTCTGGTACTTCCATATTATTCCATACTCTTGGGTGAGTATATAATGGATATTCTAACAAATGTCTTTCAAAACTTTCATCCATCAATCCTGCGGCATTTCCAATTACCTCAGGAATAAGTCTTATGGTTGCGTCCATAATTAATTGAGCACCTATTTCACCACCAGATAAAACAAAATCTCCAACACTTACTTCTTCTATTTCGTTATGAATTAAAAACCTTTCATCAACACCTTCATATCTTCCACATATAAAAACAACACCTTTTTCTTGTGATAATTTCTTTGCGAATTCTTGATCAAATTTTTTTCCTCTTGGTGTAAGGTAAATTCTACGACCAACAGCTTTAGCAACAGATTTAAGGGCTTTATCTAAAACTTCTGGATTAATAACCATTCCTGGCCCACCACCGAATGGAACTTCATCTACTTTACCATTTTTGTTATTTGAGAAATGTCTAATATTAACAGTTTTTAGAGACCACAAATTTTTTCTAAGGGCTTTGCCTGCTATTGAAAAATCTAGAGTGCCAGGAAACATTTCCGGGAATAATGACAAAACAGTTGCATTCCACACAAAAAATCTCCTTTTTAATTTTCGATTAAATCTTTCTCAAGATCTAAAATTATTTGTTTATATTTATAATCAATTTTTTTTAGAAAATTTTTTCCCATTGGCAAATAAAAAGTCTTATTATTTTCTTTTACCTCAACCAATAACCCTGCTCCAAAATCCTCCAAAGATATTACTTTGCCAAAGCTTTCTTTATTTAAATTATAAACTTCAAAGTTCAACAAATCAGAATGGTAAAACTCATTATTTGTAAGTTTTGGTAAACTTTCTCTAGATATAAATAACTTTAATCCTTTAAAATTCTCAGCGTCAGTTCTTGTTTCAACATTTTCAATTTTGCAAATAAATATTTGTTTTAATTTTCTAATCAAATTAAATTTTATTGGATTTTCAGAGCTCTCTGTAAAAATTTCATTGAAAGAAAAAATATTTTCTGGAATTTCTGTAAAGCTTTTAAGCTTAACTTCTCCTTTAATACCATGGACACCTACAAAGCATCCTATTTCAATTAATTTTTTTTTAGACAAAGTTATTCTATTCTTTTTTGTCCTCTTCTTTGGCTGCTTCCTCCGCTGCAGATTCTGCAGCAGGTGCATCTTCTGTAGCCGCTTCCTCTGTTGGAGCTTCTGCAGCAGGTGCCTCTTCTGTAGCCGCTTCCTCTGCTGGAGCTTCTGCAGCAGGTGACTCTTCTTTAGCTACTTCCTCTGTTGGAGCTTCTGTAGCAGGTGCCTCTTCTGTAGCTGCCACCTCTGCTGGAGCTGCTGACTTTTCTGCTGCTTCTGCTTCTCTTTCTTGCCTTTTCTTACCTGGAGCACTTTTAATTGGTTGATCTCTAATCACAGGTGCTTTTACTAAACCGTCAGATGATAGCATTTTTGCAACTCTTAATGTTGGCTGAGCGCCTTTTGATAACCAGTATTTTGCTCTTTCAATATCAAGAACTAATCTTTCAGCGTGGTCTTTAGCTACCATTGGATTATATGAACCTAATCTTTCTATAAATTTTCCATCTCTTGGTGACAATGCTTCTGCAACTACGATTTTGTAAAAAGGTCTCTTCTTTGCTCCACCTCTAGACAATCTTATTTTTAAAGCCATTTTTTTTCCTTATAATTAAGTTATTGTTTAATAAATTTATCTTCTTTTTTTAGATGGTTTTCCACCTAACCCTGGTAAACCCATACCTCCAAATCGATTTGCCATGTTACCTAGATTAGGCATATTACCGCCCATCATTTTTTGTAATTCGGCCATTTTATTGGCATCCATAACTGAATTTTGTCCATCCCCTAATCCAGGATTTGGACTTGCTCCTCCAAGTGAAGACATCATATTTTTTAATCCACCAAGACCACCCATTTTACCCATTTTTTTCATCATACGAGCCATATCTTGTTGTTGTTTCACGAGTCTATTTACATCAGAGACAGCTGTTCCTGATCCTGAAGCAATTCTTTTTCTACGAGAAGCATTTAAAAGAGAAACATTTACTCTTTCTTTTTTTGTCATTGAATAAATTATAGCTTCCTGTTTTGAAATTGCTTTATCATTAAAGTTATTAGCAGCCATTTGTTTCTGGAGCTTACCAATACCTGGAAGCATGGACATTATTCCACCTAAACCTCCCATTTTTTTTAACTGTCCAATTTGTTTTAACATATCATTCATATCAAAACTGCCCTGTGACATTCTTTTTATCATTTGAGCAGCGTCTTCTTCTGCGATAGTCTCTGCAGCTTTTTCTACAAGTGAGACGACATCACCCATATCTAAAATTCTACCAGCTGCTCTTTCTGGATAAAATGGTTCTAATCCGTCTAGTTTTTCAGAAATACCAACAAATTTTATAGGGCACCCAGTTACTGATCTCATTGATAGTGCTGCACCACCTCTTGCGTCACCATCAGACCGCGTTAAAACAACTCCTGATATTTTTATTAGCTCTGAAAAAGCTTTTGCTGTCTGGACAGCATCCTGACCTGTCATTGCATCTGCAATTAATAAAGTTTCGGATGGTTTAGATAATTTAAAAACCTCTTTTGCCTCAGACATCATGGCTGTATCAAGTGTCGTTCTACCTGCTGTATCAAGTATCAAAACATCTATCGCTTGAACTTTAGATGCGGCCATTGCTCTTTTTGTTATTTTCTCTGGGCTTTCACCATCAATTTCTGGAAGCACTAAGACATCTGCTTGTTCACCTAATATCCTAAGTTGTTCTCTAGCTGCAGGTCTGTAAATATCAAGCGATGCAAGCATAACTTTCTTTCTTTTTTTTGATTTCAAATGAAAAGCCAACTTACCTGCAGTTGTGGTTTTACCAGAACCCTGAAGACCAACTAACAATATGACTGCAGGAGGAGCGTGGTCTATTAATAGCTCTGATTCTGATGAGCCAAGAACTTCTATTAAAACGTCATTGACAATTTTTATAACTTGCTGACCAGGTGTAACTGATCTAAGAACTTCTTCACCAACTGCCCTCACTTTAACTTTATCAATAAATTCTCTGACGACTGATAGAGCGACATCAGCTTCTAGTAGAGCCGTTCGAACCTCTTTGAGTGCGTTTTCAACGTCACTTTCAGACAGAGCTCCTCTTTTAGTAAGTCCTTTAAAAACATTTCCAAGTTTATCAGTTAAGTTTTCAAACATTTTCAAACCAATTAGTTATAACCACGAACACGCCCGTGCTTGAAACTCAAGGACGCGCGTTTACGAATCTTTAACAATAAATTGATGTTTCAGTATAGAATTTTATCAATCAAGTCAAGCCTAACTGAAAGAAATCACTAATCCAAGCCAGCTAATGCTTTTGAAAATGATGAAGCTTCAAAAATTTGTAGATCATCTAATCCTTCACCAACGCCTAGTGCATGAATAGGAATTTCGAACTTTTCAGCTAAGGATACAACAACTCCTCCTTTTGCACTTCCATCTAACTTTGTAATTATCATACCTGTTAAACCTATAGATTCATCGAAGCTTTTTAATTGAGAGTGTGCATTCTGACCAACAGTGCCATCTAAAACTACAACTTTTTGATGTGGAGCATCGTGATCTAATTTAGATACAACTCGACAGGTTTTTGTCAGTTCTTCCATTAAATCTTTTTTATTTTGTAATCTACCAGCTGTGTCGATAATAACAATGTCTATGTCTTCTTTTTTTGCTAATTCATATGCTCGAAAAGCTACAGCAGCAGAATCTCCTCCTTCTTCTCCAGATACCACTTGTGCACCAACTCTTTTTCCCCACGTCTTTAACTGTTCTACGGCAGCTGCTCTAAAAGTGTCTGATGCGGCTAAAACAACTGATTTTTTTTCAAGTCTAAATTTTTCTGCTAGTTTAGCAGCGGTAGTTGTTTTCCCAGAACCATTAACCCCTGCTAATAGCAAAACATGTGGTTTAGAGTTAACTTTTTCATACAGATTTTGTTCGCGAGGCATTAAAATTTGTTCAATTTCTTCAGCCAAAGTTTTTGCGATTTGTGTTTTTTCTATTTCTTTATTTTTATTTAATTCGAATTTCTGATCTTTAATCTTTTTTGCTATTCTACCAGCAACTTCCACACCAAGATCGGCTAGTATTAACTGATCTTGAATATCATAAAGTGTTTCTTGATCAATTGTTTTTTTTCCAGTTATGGAGGCAATCGCACCTTCCACCTTAGATGCCGATTTGCTTAATCCAGTCTTTAATTTTTTAAACCAATTTAATGCCATTAAATTTGACTCTTTTTTATCTATTTCAATTTCGAATAGTTCCTAATAACCCTCCAGGGTTAATTTCCAAAATTTTTGTAGAAACAATTGTGCACGCTTCAACATGTTCTTTTAATTTTATTTTTGAAAAATTTGTAGCATGACCAACTGAATTATTTTCTACTAAAACTTTTTGAGTAGTTCCAATCTGACTGACTAAAAACTTATTATGTTGTTTTTCAGCTAAGGCTCTCAGTTCTTTAGCTCTTTTTTGAATAATTTTTTTTTGTACTTGTGGCATATTTGATGCTGGAGTATTTTTTCTGTTGGAGTATGGAAAGACATGGATATATGTAATGTTAGCTTCTTCTATTAGTTGCATACTCTTTTGGTGAGCTTTTTCATCTTCAGTAGGGAAGCCAGCTATAAAATCACCTCCGAACACAATATCATTTCTTCGTCTTTTTGCTTCTTTTACAAAATTAATTACGTCTCTATAAAGATGTCTTCTTTTCATTCTTTTCAAAATAATGTCATCACCATGTTGAATAGATAAATGAATATGAGGCATTAGTCTTTCTTCATGCTCAAATGCATCCATCAAGTCAAAATCAACTTCAGCTGGATCAATGGAAGACAATCTTAGTCTATGCAAATTTGGAATATTTTTTAAAATTTTTTTTACTAACAATCCTAAACTTGGCTTCCCAAAAATATCAATACCCCAAGATGTTAAATCAACACCAGTGAGAACAATTTCTTTTACTCCATTCTTTAATAAAGAGTTAATAGAGTTAATCACATCTTGAGTTGATACTGACCTGCTAGGCCCTCTTCCAAATGGAATAATACAAAATGTACACCTATGGTCACATCCATTTTGAACTTGAACGAAACCACGTGTGTGTTTGTTGAATGATTCAACAAGATGCCCGGATGTACTTTTTACTTCCATAATATCTTGAACAAATACATTTTGATTTTGATGAAAGCTATCTTCTGGTACAAATCTCTTCCAGAAATCTTCATCAAGCTTTTCTTGATTACCTATTACAAAGTCTACTTCCGGCATGGAATTCCATTTTTGAGGGTCTACTTGAGCAGCACAACCTGTAACCAAAATTTGAGCATCTGGTCTATTTTTTTTAGACGATCTAATTGCCTGTCTTGCTTGACGTTCAGCTTCACTAGTTACAGCACATGTGTTAAAAATTATTAAATCACTTTGACCATTCTTACTAACAAGGTCACTAATAACCTGACTTTCCCATATATTTAACCTACATCCAAAAGTCTTAATGTCAGGTAATGAGTTTTTATTTTTTGAAGTGATATTCATTTATTCACCTATGAAACCTTCAAATACTCTTTCAGTTTCACCAGAAAGTGTTACAGACCTGTTATCAAGCCATTTAATAAACAAATCTCCACCGTCTAAAACAACTTTATTCTCTTTAACACTTTTATTTAATGAAGAGGCAGCGACTAATGTTGCGCACGCCCCAGACCCACATGCTGAAGTTATACCCACTCCTCTCTCCCAAACTCTCATTCTTAAGGACTTATCTTCTAAAACAGATACAAATTCAATATTTGCACATTCAGGAAAAATCGAATGTTTTTCCAACCTAGGACCGATAGTGTTTATATTTAAATTCTCAAGCTCTTCTTGGGTCTTTATAAATATAACTGCATGTGGATTTCCAATGGACAAACAGAAAGCTTCAAACTCATCTAATTTGACATGTTGTGTATCTTGCTTTTTTGATAATGGTATTTCATTCCAGCTAAATTTGGGTACTCCCATATTTACAGTTACTAAATTATCAGTTTTAGAACAAAACAAATCATTACTGATGCTTTCAATAGTCAAAGAATTAAGGTCATTCTTTTTCATTAAATAATCAGCCACGCATCTTGTACCATTTCCACAAGCACCAGTTTCTGAGCCGTTAGAATTGTACATTTTAACTTTAAAATTTTCAGGAGTATTAGTATTTTCAATAATCAAAACTTGATCACATCCTATTCCTATGCGTCTATTACTTATTTTATTTATAAATTTTGGGTTATGAATTATAGAATTCACTATATTATCAAAAATAATAAAATCATTTCCTAAACCATGCATTTTTATAAATGGTATTTTCAAAATCTAAGCTTTCATTTTTGTTTTTAAATATCAATATCAACTATAATCGGCACATGGTCCGAAGGTTTTTCCCATGACCTAGAGTCTTTATAAATAACACCTGACTTTACTAATGAAAATAAATTTTTTGATATCCAAAAGTGATCAAGTCTTCTACCTCTATTTGAAATTTCCCAATTTCTATTTCGATATGACCACCAAGAGTAAAGTTTTTCATTATGTGGAACAAGCTCCCTCATTATGTCTACCCAATCACCAGTCTGAATTAATTCCAATAAAGTTTTTGTTTCTATTTGTGTGTGTGATACCACGTTTAGTAATTGTTTATGTGACCAAACATCATGTTCTAGAGGAGCAATGTTTAAATCTCCCACTAAAATTTTATTTATTTTTGTGTCTGATGAAAAATAATTTTTCATTTCATTAATGAATGAGATTTTATGTTCAAACTTTGGATTAACTAAAATATCAGGCTCATCTCCACCTGCAGGCACATAAAAATTATGAAGTTCAATATTATTTTTTATTTTTACATAAATGTGACGAGTATCTTGTTTTTTACACCAATTGATATAGCTAGTATCTGAAAATTCAACTTTTGATATAATAGCAATTCCATTATAAGATTTTTCACCTCTATAATATAGATGTTTAAAGCCACAATTTTCTAATTCATCTTTTGGAAAAAATTCATCTGGGGTCTTGGTTTCCTGTAGGCACAATATGTCTATGTCTTGCTCTTTAATTAAACGTAAAACTTGAGGTAATCTCAGTCTTACAGAGTTAATATTCCACGTTGCTATTCTCACAGAAACACCTCTAATTTTTTTGTGTCTAATTCAATTCATTTCAATACTAAATCTATATCAGAAATTAAATTAACCTGATATAATTATAAATTTATTTTGAAAATAAATTCATTCTTCCTATTGGCCTTTAATTATAATTAATAAAAGAGATTAAAATTTATCAATTAGTTGGCTCAGGAAAATCAATCGGGAAAAATAACAAATGAGAAAGTTTATTATTAAATTTTGCATTTTGAATTAATACAGTAGTGTTTTCTCCCAAGGAGTCTTGAATTACCCATTTTTTTAAGCTGAATGGGTTTTCTGAAAATTCTAAAACTAAACTTTCCTGATTATCATTATTTTGGCTTTTAAGTTTTAATGATATTATGCCTGCTTCAATACTATACTCTGTTTTGATATTTTGGTTATTTAAAAAAGAGGTATTTTCTAATAGGATAGCAAAAGGAGAATTTTTAACAGGAATATTGTTGGTTGTTTTTGCCTCTCTGTCTTGAATTACTATCCAAAATCCTTTGCACGTTATGAGTAGATTGCTAGGTTTTTCATAATCAATTCTTAATTTCCCTGGCAAGTCCAAATATATTTTACCATTACTAACGTTTCCTGATGGACTTACTTGTATAAAATTTGCTTCAAGTGTAATAAGATTTTCAAAAAATTTTTCAATTTTAAAAGTTGCTGATTGGTTTTTTTCAATAGCATAAGATTTATTACAACTTAAAATTACTAAAAAAACATATAAAAAAAATTTTGTTATGGTTTCTAATTGCTTCAATTAAGTATCCTCAATCAAAATTTCTCTTTTACCAGCTCTACCTGGTTTAGATACAACATTATTATCTTCCATTTTTTCAATTATTGTAGCTGCTCTGTTATAGCCTATTTTCAGATGTCTTTGAATAAATGATGTACTTGCTCTTCTTTCTCTAATTACCAAAGCTAGAGCTTCATCGTATAATTCATCTCTTGAATTTTTATTACTGTTAAAATGATTTAGATCACTTGAAGAAAAATTTTCAGGTTCTTCGGTAATAGTTTCATCATAATCTGGAATAGATTGATCAGATAAGAATTTTGTAACTTTCTCGACTTCATTATCTTCCACAAAAGGGCCATGTACTCGTGTTACTTTACCACCACCTGCCATGTATAGCATGTCTCCCCTTCCAAGAAGCTGTTCGGCACCTTGCTCTCCTAATATTGTTCTACTGTCAATTTTACTTGTAACTTGAAATGAAATTCTGGTTGGAAAATTTGCCTTAATTGTTCCTGTTATAACATCTACGGATGGTCTTTGCGTGGCCATCACAACGTGAATTCCGGCTGCTCTTGCCATTTGGGCTAATCGTTGAACTGCAGCCTCTATATCTTTTCCAGCAACTAACATTAAATCTGCAACTTCATCAATTATTACTACAATGTAAGGTAAAGGTGTTAAACTTATTTGTTGATCCTCAAAAATTGGTTGGCCCGTTTCTGGATCGAAACCAATTTGGATATTTTTTGAGATGATTTCACCCTTCTTTCTTGCTTGAATTAATCTTTCATTATAACTGTCAATATTTCGAACACCAAGTTTACTCATGGACATATATCTAGTTTCCATTTCCCTAACAGCCCATTTTAATGCGATAATTGCTTTATTTGGATCGGTTACAACAGGTGTTAGAAGATGAGGTATACCGTCATAGACTGATAATTCTAACATTTTAGGATCAATCATAATAAGTCTACAAGTTTCTGGAGTATGTTTATATAGTAACGATAAGATCATTGCATTTATTCCAACAGATTTACCTGAACCTGTTGTTCCTGCTACAAGTAAATGTGGCATTCTTGCTAAGTCAGCTACAACTGGATATCCTGCTATATTTTTACCAAGACAGACTGGCAGAGTAAATTCTGATTTTTGAAATTCCTGGTGTTGTAAGATATTTCTCAAAATCACTGTTTCTCTAGATTTGTTAGGTAACTCAATACCAATAACATTTTGACCTGGCACCATTGCCACCCTTACTGCCTCAACAGACATTGATCTTGCAATATCATCAGCCAAAGATATAACCCTTTGACTTCTCAAACCTGGTGCCGGTTGTAAGTCGTACCTAGTTACAACTGGGCCATACCTAACGGACTCAATATTTCCATTAATTGAATAATCTGACAAAACTCCTTCAAGAACTTTTGCATTCATGTCGAGGGTTTCTTTGCTAGGAGGTTTGATATCTTCTGTAAAATCTTTTAGCAAACTTACAGATGGTAACATAAATCCACTTTCAGAACCTAACGGCAAATCATCTTGATATAAATTATAATTTTCTGACTTTTTCTTTAAATTTGCTTCTTTGTGAGTATTTTTAATTAATATTGGGTTCTTTCTAACTTTTGGTTTTTTTCTGCCAATCGCATTACCTTTAAATTTAAAAATTTTATTTTTAAGCTTGCTTAAAAAGCCAAGTTCATTTTTCTCTTCTTCTAATTCATTTTCAACTTTTTTATCGTTCAAAAATAACAGATTTGAAAACATTGTTAATATCCAAACTAAAGGTAAGAATATGGGTCTAAAAATAAATTTAAAGAATTTTATTTCTTTTTCACTAATGGATAGTATCCAAAAAAACAATGCCGAAGAGATGATTAGAGACGTTAGCCCTAATAATGTTTGAGATAAAGTAATGTCAAAAGCTACTAAATTAGAGATTTTACTTGAACAAGCTAATAATAACCACTCAGACAAACCATTTTGTCTAAAGATTGGGAAATCAAGATTTAGTTTATGAATTATATTATTCTCAAGATAAGTGCCTCCTATGGAACTTAGGAATATCATAAAGATAATTGTGAAAATTTTTATTTTTAAAAATTTTATATTGTTTTCATTAAATAACTTTAAAGACCATATAAATAAAATTGAGGAAAAAAATAATCCAGGTAAAATACCTAATTCTCTTATAACAAACCCAGAAAAAAAAGATCCTGTAACACCATAGAGATTTTTTGGGATATTTTCGGAAACAATACCCCAACCAGGATCTAGAGGATGAAATGAAAATAAAATTAAAAAAATTGATATAGAACAAAAAAATAAAATTGAAGATAAAATTTTATTAGCTATTTTAATATAAAAATTACTGAATTCCATATCTTAATCTTTATTATTCTTATGCAACATCCATTTTTAAAAATAAACAAATACGTCTCATTGTTTCCTCAACAACTTCTTTTTTGTCAACCAAGGATATTCTTAAGTATCCTCTACCTGGATTTGTACCATTCACATCTTTGGCCATGAAACTTCCTGGCATAACCCTTAACGAAAATTTTTCCCATAACATTTTGGCTGCTTTCTTGTCGTCATTTACTTTTAACCAAAGAAAAAAACCTGCATCTGGGATTTTAAAATCTTTATAAAAAGGTTTTAAATATTTTTCTGCAAGTTCAAAATTTTTGTCATAATGTAAGCAACCTTTTATTTGATGATCATCGTCGTTATACAATGCGCTTGCGACTTTTTGAATAGGAATTGGGACTGGTGAAGCGCCATTTGATACCAACAATTTGTATTTTTCAATTATATTTTCATCTCCAGCTATAAAACCAGCCCTCATCCCACAAGCATTACTTCTTTTTGATAAAGAATTAAAAATTATTAAATTTTCTAAACTTTTTCCCAAATTTAGAGCCGCTTCTAATCCTCCAGTTGGTTTGGGTTTGTTCATTCTGTAGATATCACCGTAGCATTCGTCAATAGCCAAAATAAATTTATGTTTTCTAGCAAGTAGTATTGCCTTTTTTAAGTAATCTATACTAGCAACACCACCATGAGGATTGGATGGGGAACAAATATACATTATTACTGAAGAGTTTAACAAATTTTCAGGTAAATTTGAAATATCTGGTAAATAATTGTTTTCTGGTAAAGAGTTTAGCCAATGTATTTTAGAACCACTTGAAATACTTCCTGCCAACCAAGCATGATAAAATGGATTAGTTACTAGGGCTGTTGTTTCTCCAACTTTTAAATTCTTTGCTAATAAACCTACAAGATGTAAAGGTTCTCTTGTTCCCGGAACAGGAACAATATTTTTGTTTAATTTTATAAGTTTGTCTGCACCTGGGTATCTTCTTTTTATATAATTTAATATGCTATTTCCAAAAATTGGTATTGCTTCACTTGGTGGATATTTTGCCCAATCTTTAGAATTAACATCTAAAATTTTTTTTGTAAAATTTGGAACTCCCAATGTAGGTTCACCTAAAGACATTTTTAATACTGAGTATTTAGGATTAGGATCGGTGTTTTCTAAAAGAGATGTAAGTTTCCCAAACATCCAGTCCTTTAAAATATTGTAATCAGAGTTAACCATTTAAAAACCTACTAATAATTTTTACATTTATTTATTTATATTATACTGGTAAATTTTAAAACTAATATAATTGTATTATTTAACTAAACGAGATCATTAGTGGATATTAAAGACCTATCACAAGAAAATTTTCATAAAATTTGTGTTGTTGGTGGAGGAATAACAGGAGCTGTGATGGTTTTGTTGTTAAAAAATTCAAATATGTTCAAATTGAGTGATATAGCTTGGATTAAGCCAAATTTAAAATCAAAAAATGATTTTAGAACTACATTTTACAATAAAACCAGCTTAGAATTACTAAAGAAATTAAATGTTTTAAAAGTATTGAAAAAAAATGATTATACATCGGTTAAAAAAATAAAAGTATTTGGTTCCAATAACAGTTCGCCATTAGAATGGGATAGTTGTGATACAAAAAGAGAACTTGGTGCGATAATAAAAAATGATATTGTTTTGAGTATTGTGGAAGATCTAGTAAAAGATGTAAAACAGTACAACAGTTTTGTTACCAATACTAAATGCAACAAATTTGAAAGAACCTTATATTTAGATAATAAAACTTTTATCAATTCACATTTAGTTTTATCAGCAGACGGAAAGAGTTCTAATCTCAGAAAATTGCTATCCATAAGTACTATAAATAAAAAAACTAAACACATAGCAATTTCTGGTTTTTTAAAACAATCTAAAAATCACAATTCAACAGCTATTCAAGCATTTACGAACATTGGTCCAATTGGAATACTCCCATATGAAAATAAAAACCTTGTAAATTTTGTTCAAAGTATCCAAGAAAGTGAGTGTAAAAAAATTTTATCAAAAGAAAATCCAGAGAATTTTATATGTGAAGAATTAAATAAATTTTTTTCACAAATTAATCTTAATTTTAGTCCTGTAAAAAAAATAAATAAAATAGAAAATAAATTGTCTTATTGGGATCTTGACTTAAATCTTATACTCAATCCAACATCTTCAAGGGCAATACTAATAGGTGATGCCGCTCACTCAATCCATCCCTTGGCAGGACAGGGACTTAACCTATCCTTAGGGGATTGTGTTACCGCATTAACTGCAATACGAAATTGTTTGAAAATTGGAAATGATCTTGGTGATGAAGAAATTTTTGAGTTTTACAAAAGGGAGAGATTACCAAAAAATATTTCAATGACAGCTTTTACAGATTTAATGTTTTTCGGATTTACTTCAACTTCAAATAAAACACAGTCATTATTAACAAAAGGTATGGAAAATTTAAATCAAACTAATCTTAAAAATATTTTTAGAGATTTAGCATCAATTTGATTTATAGAGAATTATAGTATTCTTGAAGATACTTATCATGATTATTGCCAAAATCGTATAATAACCCCCAACTATAAATGCCTGATGAATGATTATCAGAAAAGATAATTCTTATAGCGTAATTACCTACGGGTTCAATTTGATCAATTAAAACGTTATCTTTGTTTCTCACTATAACCTTGGGACCTCCATGACCTTGCACGTCAGCAGATGGACTTTCTACTCTTAATAATTTTGATGAAATATTATACTTTGAATTATCATCAAAATGAATTAACAAATATTTACCATTATCTTTTTTTTTAATTAGTGTAGGTGAAATTTCCATTTCATTCCCTTTAAGACTATGAAATTAATTTTTACTTTTTTAATGCTTACTAATATCGGAAATATTTTCTTCACTAATATAGCTATCTAATATGGTTTGTAATAATTTATTTCTTTTTGAAATAGAAATTGTTTCTAACAATAATTGTTTCTCATTATTTTCTAAAGGACATATCATTGTTATTTGATCAGCAAGATTATAGTCATTAAATGTGTCAATTGCGTCCATGTTTGCTTTGATGTTCTTTATTTGAAAATATTTTTTTAGTGTTATCTTTAAAGTTCTAAAATCAGAGGAATTTATATTTGTGTTCAAATCTTTACTAAAATTTTCCCAATTAATATTTGCTTCTCTAAATTTTTGGTCATTAGTTTTTTCTGATATTAAATTAAATCTCATTAAACCTTTAAGAGTAATTAAATATCTATTATCGTCAGTTTCTTCGAATTTTATAATTTTACCAGCGCACCCAACACTATAAAAATTTTGTTTATCATTTTTTTCGTTTGAATTTTTAGGTTGTATCATGCCAATTAATCTATTTTCATTTGAAATAGCGTGATCTATCATTTTTAAATAACGAGGTTCAAAAATATTTAATGGAAGATAGGTGTCCGGAAACATTACTACACCTTTCAATGGAAATATTGGAATTATATCTGGTAATTTTATTTCATTTTTAGAATTTTCATCCATTTAAATTTATCCTATTTAAGAAAATAATAAAGTTGCTAGCTTTTTTCTAGCACTGATTGTCTCTTTAGCTTCGATACCTGCTGATGAAAAGAATTCCAGTAACTGCTTTCTAGCTGCTTGTTTATTCCATTCTTTATCTATTTTAATTGATTTCAAAAGCATTTCAAAAGAATCTTCAATTTTACCTATACCAAATAAAGCAATTGCCATTTGTAATAGATAATCTAAATTATCTGGTTCTTGTTGTAATTTTTTTTCCAAATCTTCGATATTTCCTTTTGCCATAAAAGCCTTTTCAGAAGTTTCAAGCAAGGAAATTGCTTCTTCAACTGGCTTAGAATTTTTTATTTCTGGAGCCAGACCATCAATTAATTTTTTTGTTTCATTAAATTTATCTAAACCAATCATTGATCGAATAAGATTTCCAAAACCAATATGATTTTCTGGATCTATAGCTAAAATCTTCTGAGAAATTTCAAAAGAATTATTCCAATCCCTTAATTCTATAAATTCTTTTGCACTTGAAATTAAATCTTCAATTTCTTGGCCAGGACCAGCTAAACTAGCTGATTTTTTAACAAAATCTATTATTTCACTATTTGATTTAGCCCCTTGAAATCCATCAACAACTTTACCTTCAAAAAAAGTATAGATTGTTGGAATAGATTGAATTCTTAATTGTGTGGCAATATTTTGATTTTGATCAATATCAATTTTAGCTAAAATTAAATTTTGTTCATAACCTTTAACAGCATCTTCTAATAAAGGTGTAAGAGTTTTACAAGGCCCACACCATGGAGCCCAAAAATCAACAATGACTGGCTTTGTCTTGGAAACTTCTACAACTTCACTCATAAATGTTTCTTCATTTACATCTATGATATTGCTCATTTTTGAGATTAAATCATTATTTACCATTATTTGAGCTCCCTAGATATAGAATATAGATATGGTTGTCAGTAAATAATATTTCAACAATTTATTACAAAATACTACAATTGACCAATTACTAAAGTGAATGTATCTAAAGATTAGAATAATTAAACCCAAAATGAAAATTATGATGTAAAATGATAAGAGAATTAAAAATTGCTTTAATTGGTTGTGGCAACTGGGGGAAAAATATAGCTAGAAATTTACATCAAATGGGTTCTCTGACATACATATATGACTCAAATGTAAAATTATCCCAAAAACTTAGTTATGACTATTCTCTACCCACTTTAGAGCTAAATAAAATTTTTAAGGATCAAAACATCAACGCAATTGTAATTGCTTCACCCGCAATAACACATAAAGACATGGCCATTGAAGCTCTAAAAAATGGTAAAGATGTATTTATAGAAAAACCATTTTGTTTGTCATTACCCGATGCTCAAAAACTTTCAGAGTTGGCTACAAATAAAAATAGAATTTTGATGGTTGGCCATTTACTAAATTACCATAACGCATTTATAAAAATGAGAGAACTTATCAAAGATGGAAAAATAGGCGTTCCACAAAACATTCGAGCAAATCGTCTTGCTCTTGGCGCTATCAGATCAGAAGAGTCTGTAATTTATGATTTGTCAGCCCACGATATTTCAATGATACTTTCTATTGCAAAAGAATTACCTATTGAAGTAAATGTTCAATCAATTCATCATCATCATAATATTGGACCCGATGCAGTTAATATAAAATTATCATTTTCAAAAGGTTTAACTGCGCTAATTAATTCTGACTGGATGTGCCCTTATAGAGAACATAAATTTTCTATAATTGGAACAAAAGGCTCATTGATTTTTGACGACACAAAAACTTGGTCAGAAAAACTAATATATAATCCATCAATTGTAACATCTACAAATTCGATAATTAATGCTCCAATAGAAAAAATTGAAATACAAGAAAACGAACCACTTAAAAGTGAATTAAAAGAATTTATAAACTGTGTAAATTCAAGAAAAACCCCTTTAACAAATCATAAGGAAGCTGTAAAAGTTCAAACTGTTATAGATATGATAGAGAAAAAATTAAAGAGAATAAGGTAAGCTTGTGATTCCATTTATTGATTTAAATGCTCAACAAAAGTTAATTAGAAATAAAATTGACAAGCGTATTAATCAGGTTCTTGATCATGGACAATACATTTTGGGTCCAGAAGTAAAAGAACTTGAAGATAAACTTAGTTCATTTACAGGCTCTAAATATGTGTTATGTTGCTCCAGCGGAACAGATGCATTGTTATTATCTCTGCTTGGTTTAAAAATTAAACCTGGTGAAGGTGTAATTGTTCCTGCTTTTACTTTTGCTTCATCTGCTGAAGTTATGCCTTTACTTGGTGCTATTCCAATTTTTGTTGATGTTAAGCGTGACACTTTTAATATAGATCCATCTAAACTTTCTAGTGCTCTAACGACTGCGAAAGACATAGGCATTAGTGTAAAAGGTATAATGCCTGTTGGTTTGTTTGGACAACCAGCAGAGATGGATTTAATTAATGCTTTTGCAAAAAACAATAATTTATGGGTTCTCGATGATGCTGCACAATCTTTTGGAGGTATGCATAAAGATAAAATTGTTGGAAATTTATCTGAAGTAGCTGCAACATCTTTCTTTCCTGCAAAACCTCTAGGTTGTTATGGAGATGGAGGAGCAGTTTTTACAAATGATAAAGAAATTTATGAAATAGCAAATTCTTCACATGTCCATGGTATGGGGAAAAAAAAGTATGAATACGATAGAATAGGAATGAATGCTCGTATGTCTACAATTCAAGCTGCCATATTGTTAGAAAAGCTTGAAATATTTCCAGAGGAGTTACAAAAAAGGCAGATTGTTGCAGACAAATATAATAAAAACTTAAACAATCTAAATTTAGGCATTGAATTGCCAAAAATTAACAAGAATTTCAAAAGCAGTTGGGCTCAATATACTATTTTGCTTCCAGAAAAAATAAACAGAGACAAACTCCAAGAATATTTAAAATCAAAAAATATTCCTACTGCTGTTTATTATCCAATACCTCTAAATGAACACAGACCTTATAATAAATATCCAGTATCTCAAAGTGGTTTAGATGTTACATATTATTTATCTAGAAGTGTTTTATCTCTTCCCATGCACCCATACTTAAAAGATGATGATATTATTTACATATCTGAGAACATAAATAATTTTTTTAAAACGCTAAGATAAATCAATTTTTTTTATTTTTCCTTGATACTATTGATTAGGATGTTATATTTCAACGCAATATTAAGCGGGCGTAGCTCAGTGGTAGAGCATCTCGTTGCCAACGAGAATGTCGAGAGTTCGAATCTCTTCGCCCGCTCCAATTCCATAAAATCCTATGATCTAACACATTGATGATCTTGCATATTTTGTTGAGAAGCAAATGTGGGTAGACAATATGGTAGAAAATTAAAGTGTAAGTACGTCAATAAAAAGAGACGAGTTTATTATTATAGTAGGCATGTAATAAATCTCATGAATAATTTCTCATATTTCACAGACCCAGATATATGGACTAAATAAGTTATTAAAGTGGTAAAAACTCTATAATTGTCTTAGCCTAAATAAATATCTTTATTGAAAGTATTGTAATACACAGTTTCAGATTTAAAATTTATTTAGCTTATACTTTTCCTCTGCCTGACAGATATTTTGGTACTGCTTTTTGTTCAAAATATCTATGGACAAGCTTTTCTATAATTTTTGATAGCCAATCCACTATATTTTCTCCTAGAAAGTTTTTGTTTTAAGTTCACATTTAATTACAGTTTTATTACAAAAATAATAAAGTTTAATACATGCTGTTGAAGTTGAATTAGAAATAGATTAGTTACTAATACAACTGACGGTGAAGAACAAACTATGAAAATATATATAACTATTATTTTCTTTTAATAATTGTTTCTTTATATTTAATTTTAATCAATTAAGGAGGAGTTATGTCAGTTTATAAAAATATAATAAGCTCTTTTGATGATTGTAGTGTCCAAAGTTATTTAAATTTATTACATGAAGATTATGTCTTTATAAGACACCAATCTGGTCAAACAGTATCTAAAACTGAATGGACTCCAGTAGTAACAGGTATATTTGATGCTATGAGAGAAAAAAAACTGAAATTTGAAGAAAACAGATGCATTTATGAAAATGAAGATATATTAGTGATGCACAGCATTGGACATTTCCCAGATGGAACAAAAGAAGCTATTATGGCAGTTCATACATTATCAAATGGTAAAATTGTAAAGACAGAGAGTGGTGCAACACGTATTGATTAACTTAGACTAAAAGCTTGTTCTTTTTATAGTCTAGCATCCATTTCTCAAAAACTAATATTGCTTCATCCATATCAGCAGTATTGTTTGGGTGTTTCTTTGCTCTACCTAACATGGTGGATACAACATTAACCTGATATTTTTTGTCTCTAGCTTTTATTGCATCTATTGTATAGATTGCTTTTTCTTTATTCTTAAATCCGAGCCCATTTAGAGTCGTCTCGGGCTTGTAATCTGAATATAGAGACAGATTAAGAGGCTCTAACTTTCCCTGATAGTCTTGCTTACTCATTGGCATAGAATCTATAAGATCAAAAATGTTATGAGGTTCTAAAGTTGAATATTCTTTTTTTAAAGTACCATCATAACCTATTAGTCTGATAGAAAATTTAAGACCCTTTTTTCTAAAAGACATTAATTTGACATGTTTTTTATGAAATTCTTTTATATGTTTTTGATAAAGTTCTTTAGATTTTTTATAGTCACTATCTCCATAACAAGTGGTACTTAACAAAAGTATTCTACATTTCCATTTATATTTCGTTAAATCCATTGTTTATGTATTTGTATTAACTGTTTTCTGTATCAACTATATCATTTTCAGTTTTACATACTTGATCTTTTTTCTTTTTCATCTTGCAAACTTCTTTTAAAGCTAAGCCTGCCATTACTCCTATACCCATTCCTATTATAGTTCCTTTAATTATTCCTATTCCAAACATTTTAATCTCCTAATTTTCTATCCATGAAATAAATTGATAAAAACCAAAAAGAATACCAAAGAAAATATAAAGTCTGATTTGTGATCTCAATATTGGTATAATTATGATTTTTTGTATTATTGCCATAATAATCATTTAATCTTTTTTTAATTAATATTCAATATCACAAAATAATATCAAAAATTTAATAAGCTATTTACTGTAGTTTATTTTCAAAATAGAATTTAAAGATTAAACTAGCTTCTATAATCATAAAAAATTACACCTCTATTATTTCTAGCTTTGATAGTGTAACTTGCTTGCGCTTTAGGCATTACTTTTTTTTCAATTATCTTTTGACAAGCTTTGTATGCATTCTCATTTTCATACTCAAATGTGCTAGTTAATCTGTGATTTTGTTTATTCCAGACTTGTGCAACAGTTCTTCTCACTAATCCTGCTTTAGATAACTCTTTCATTACATCTTCTGTCCATATTTTTTCTTCAAAAGTTGCCATCCAGTGTTCTAATTCTACTTTTGTTGCAAAGTCTAGTTCCATGCAATTCATGAACAAAGTTTCTTTAGTTATAGGTTTTACCATGTTTGTCACCTGTTAATATGCAAATTTAATATGCAAAAACATTAGTTAGAATGCAAATAAACGATTTTATTTCTTTTAAATTCAACCCAATTTATTAACTAAGAACGCTAATTTAGGGTAGACAAAAGGGTAGAAAAATGAGCACATTGACGATGTTTTCATATAATTATATCATTGAAATTGCTAAACATTATGTGTGATTGAAGCGTGGTATAGGCTTATATGTACACTTCGCCCGCTCCAAAATCTCTATAAGCATCTTTATGTCATATGTGATAAATCAAAATTAACTTTATCTAAGATATAATAATCATTTAAGTTATTCATAATATTTTTTGATGCGATTAAGAAACCTACGTATTTAGAATGTTTAGGTGACCAAACAATTGAGGTTGCTCTTCCTATCTCTACATCTTCTTTGAATACTGGAAGATTATTAAAAAAAATTTGTTTATTTTCGCTTTTATAATCGAATTGAATTTTATATATATCTTTTGCAAACCCAACTTTTTTTTGTTTCAATAAAGCAGATTTTCCAATAAATTCATAATCTGAGTCAAGATTACAAAAATTTCCTAACCCACAATCATAGGGTGTGTCTTTATAGGTCATCTCATTTCCATAACTAAGAAGATTATTCTCTACTCTCTCAATAATATTTGGACACCCAACCCGAATTTTAAATTCCTTGCCTTTTTCCATTATTAGGTCCCACAGAATAACTGCTTTATTTGGATTAATTAGTAAAATTTCGTAACCAGATTGTTTGCTGTAACCTGTTTTTGAAATCATAATTTCTTCTTCATTGAATGGAAGTTTTATGAAATTAAAATATTTTAAGTTTTGTATTTCTTTGCCAAAGATTTTTTGAGCTAGTTTTTCAGATTTTGGTCCTTGAATAGCAATTGTAAATATATCGGTTTCTCTTACTTCAGAGTAAAATTCTTTTGAATTATTTATTGCAGAGACCCAATTAAACAAGTCTGAGTCAGATAAAGAAATCAAAAAATGGTTATCAGCGACGCAAAAAACAACTGGGTCATTTAATAACCCACCTTCAAAGTTAACTATTGGTGCGTAATATGCTTTGCCAGAAGAAATGTTAGAGAAATCTCTACAAAAAAGATATTGCATTAATGACAAAGATTTACTGCCTTTAACTTCAATAACTCTTTGGGCACAAACATCCCATAACTGAACATTTTTTATTAGATGATAATAATCTTCTTTTAATGATTTAAATATTGTGGGTAATAATGTGTTATTATAGACAGTATAATTTTTAACACCTGCTAAATCATTTCTAGAAGTAAATGGTGTGGTTCTAATTCTATTGGATGTATTAATTAAAAAACTATTAGACATTTATTTGTACCCCTATTAAACAATATCTATAAATTACTTTGGACATATTTCATGAAAAGTAAATTAAGAAAATTACTTAATGAAAGTAAATTTGTTTTTACGGCTGAAACTTCTCCACCAGATTCTGGCAATAAAGATGTTGTTATTGATGACGTAGAATGTTTAAACGGTATAGCTGATGCAATTAACGTTACTGATGGAGCTGGCGCAAAATCTCATATGTCAGCTCTTGCGACAGCAGCAATTCTTGCTCAAAATGGCATTGAACCAATTTTACAATTCACCACCAGAGACAGAAATAGAATTGCAATACAAGGTGATCTTCTTGGTGGGTGGGCATTGGATATTCCAAACATTCTTTGTTTATATGGTGATGAAGTTAAAGGCGGAGATCAACCAGATACCAAAGAAGTTAGAGATCTAGATACAATTGGTATATTGAGAACTGCTCACGAAATTAAAACAAAAAAAATGTATCCTTCTGGCAGGAAAATTAATGATGCACCAGAATTTTTCATTGGTGGAGCAGATACTCCATTTAAAATTAACAATGATTTTGATGGCTTAAACTTAGTTAAAAAAATTGAAGCTGGTGTCGAATTTTTTCAAACACAATACGTATTCGAACAAGATATTCTTAAAAATTATATGCTAAAATTGAAACAACTTAAAATCACTGACAAAGCTTATTTTATCATTGGATTAGGGGTAATTAAATCTGCAAAAAGTGCTAGGTGGATGAACAAAAATCTCTTTGGTATCAATATACCTGAGGAAATAATCAATAGAATTGAACAATCTAATGACGAAAGCCTTGAAGGTATTAAAATTTGTATAGAATTAATAGAAAAATATAAATCTATTGAAGGCGTTAGTGGAATTCATTTAATGGGATATAAACAAGAAAAAGAAATAGCCTCTGTTATTTCAAATTTTAAATAAACAATAATCACAATTTATATAACTAAATTTCTTTAACAAAAATTTTATTAGCTGCCTTTTTCGCCTTCTCTAAAGTTGGAGCTAAAACAACACCCACTCGACGATATGATTTTAAAAACGGTTTTCCAAAGATTCTGTAATCTACATTTTTATCTTCAAGTGCATCTTCAACACCATCAATGATATAGTTACCCGAAGCATTTTCTTCTGCTAAGATCACATGACTAGCACCGGATTGATTTATCTTAATTTCTGGTAATGGCATTCCCAACAAAACTCTGGCGTGAATATCAAACTGACTAAAATTTTGAGTAAACATTGTGACCATTCCTGTATCATGTGGACGAGGACTTAGTTCACTAAAAATTACCTCTTCTTTTTTATCAATAAAGAATTCTACCCCGAATATACCTGACCCACCTAAGTCTATGACCATTTTTTTTGCAGCCTCTTGTGCCCTTTTAACTACGACCTGTGAGCATTCGGCTGGCTGCCAGCTATACTGATAATCACCTCTTTTTTGAAAATGTCCAATAGGATCACAAAACGTAACTTTCCCAGATTTTTCTAAAATTGTTAAAAGTGTAATTTCATACTCAAAATCTATGAACTCTTCGACTATCACACGTTTCCGGTTTCCTCTCATACCATTGAGCGCAAATTTCCAAGATGCTTTTAATTCATCCTCTGAATTTGCATAACTCTGACCCTTTCCAGAAGAGCTCATAACCGGCTTAACTGCCACCTTTGTTCCAATTTTATTTGCCTCTAAAATTAATTCCTCTTCGGATTCTGCATACGCAAAATTAGCAGTTTTTAATCCTAAATGTTTTGCTCTATCCCGAATTCTATCTCTATTCATAGTTAAATTTACAGCTTTTGCTGACGGAATTACATTATAACCATTTTGTTCAGCATCAATTAGAACATTTGTCTCAATAGCTTCTACCTCTGGTACAATGTAATCAGGTTTATGTTTATTAATAACTTCACTCAGTTTTTCTTTATCAAGCATGTTAAATACTTCATTTTTATCACTAACTTGCATGGCAGGCGCATTTTTATATGCATCACACGCTATTACAACACATCCAATTCTTTTGAGGCTAATTGTTAGTTCTTTGCCTAACTCACCACTACCTAACAGTAAAATTTTTTTCATGTAATAACCCTTTTAAGTTTAAATTACCTATGTTCTGACTTAATGTGATTCAATGACTTTTTTAAAAACACTTATTTATAAGTTACTAAACAAACAAATATCTAACATTTATGATAAACGTTTTGATAATTATGATAATACCCCTAAAGGAGTATTTTGGAATAGTAAATTATCACAGGACCTTAGATTAAATATAATTTTAGATAAAATATTAAAAATTGCAAAAAGTGAGAAATTCTCAATTGCTGATATTGGTTGTGGATATGGTAGATTATATGAAGTTATTAAAGAGAGAAACTTAAATGGTAAAGTTAAATATTACGGGTTTGATATAAATCAGAAATTAATTAATTTTTGCAAAAACAATAAAAATTTTGAAAATGTTGAATTTGCAATAAGTACATTCCCTCTTAAAAACACTGACTATGTTGTCATGTCAGGTACTTATAACCTTACACCAACAAATAATATACATTTGTGGGAAGATTATATAATTAAAAATCTTATAAGTAATTGGAAATTGGTTAAAAAAGCTATGATTTTTAACTGCTTAATAAAAGAAAAAAGAAAAATAGAAAAAAAACTTTATTATACTGAATTATCTTGGATAAAAAAAATATGCGAGAGAAATTTTTGTGATCCTGAGGTTATAAAGCATAATCTACTTAAGGATGATATAACTATTATTCTTAAAAAATAATATCAATATTTAAGAGATATTATGAAACCGCTTAAGTGATATGAAAATAATTCTGGATCCTCTATAGGTATTAAATGTCCACATTCTGGAACTTCAATTCTTTTGACATTTTTCATATTTTTTATCAAATTATTTATGTCATCTTCAATTCTGAAAACTTTATCAAAATGCCCTGTCAAAACTAACACGGGTAAGTCAAGTTTACTCCAATCAAAATCCCAATTTGTTGTAAATCCACCATGCATAAGTTTTGATACCCCATTATAGTCATCCAATCCAAGGTAATTCTCATATTTTAGAGCATTATCTTTCATTTTAGATAAAAATTTTGGTGAAGCTATTACTGGTAATGTCATATCTAAGATAAGAGAAGTTCCACCAAATTTTACAGCATTGGCCATTGCATTATTTATCCAATTTAGTCTTTCGCTGGGCTTTCGCAGAGTATTTATAAGCACTAAACCTTTTGCTTCAACACCTTTTGATAAAGACATCGCAGCATAAAGCCCGCCTATTGAAAGTCCTACTAAAACCATATTTTTTGGATTGATAAAATTAACTAAATTTACAAGGTCACTTACTATTAATTCAGCACTTAAATCTAAATTAGTTTCAAACTTACTTTTTGCTTGTCCTCTAAAATTATATACTAAATAACCGTCGTTATTTTTAATTAAATTTTCACCGATAGATCCGTTCCACGCAGATACATCGCCAGTCAATGCGTTTACAAAAACACAAGTAAAGCCTCCATTTTTAGGTGGAACATATTCATAATAAATCTCGTTTTGATCATCAATTTTAAAGATGGACATATTTATTTCCTATTCTTCTGCGGTTTCTATTTTTAAATGTTGAAAATGTGTATCTAATTCTTGGTCTCTTAAAACAGAAAATGTTTGAAATTCTTCTTCGCTTAAAATATTAACATTAGATGAATCATGACTGTTTGTAATGTTTTCTTCAGAGTTAGGTGTGGTTAGATTTTTTTCTATTTCTGACATTTCCTTTTTGATAGGTAAATCACCAACTCGTTCCTGAAATGTAACTATTGCCCTTAGACCCCTCTCAATAGCCGACCTCTCATCATCATTTTCACTTTCATCAAAACCAACATATAGAGCATGTACAATATGTTGTTTTGGATCTGGTAAAAGGCCAGTGTCGAAGATCATTTCCCCTTCTGGATTTAAATTCACATAAAACTCACTAAATCGAGCAAGAATTTCTCTAGTCCTCGATGGACCTGGTTCTATTGGAGGTGCTTTTTCTGGCGGTTGAGGAGCATTTATACTATTCCATAAAGCAATACATATCATAAAGCTGAATGTTACAACTAAAGCTATTATAAATGGTGTAAAATCTTCGAACATTTTATTTACATAGTTATTAAATTTAAAAAATATAAGATATAAAACAATAAATAACTATGAAAATTTCTTTATTATATTCTGAAATGTTTTTAAAAAATTTTGTTTATATATATCATACACTTACTAAGAATTTATAGCTTTTTCCGCCAACTCAGATTTGCAATTAGTACTGTTTTATTGTTAAGATGATTCTTGAATTTGTAATTCAATTTACTTTAATTTAATTAATCAAGGTTTGTATTTATTACAAGCGGAAACAGGAGAATAAAATGAAAAGGGTATTCGGAGCTGCATTTACTATGGCAGCAACCGTAGCCGTAGGCCTTAGTTGGGCTACAATAGGAAACGCTGCATGTGGAAAAGTAACTATTGCAGAAATGAATTGGGCATCTGCTGAATTAATGGCCAATGTAGATAAAATAATATTAGAAAAAGGGTATGGATGCGAAGTTGAACTAGTTTCAGGCGCAACAATGCCAACCTTTACTTCAATGAATGAAAAAGGATCACCTGATGTGGCTCCAGAATTATGGGCTAATGCAGTTGCTGTTCCATTAAACAAAGCTGTTGGCGAGAATAGATTAATTATTGCCAACAAATCACCAATAACTGGTTTAGGTGAAGGCTGGTGGCTTCCACCACACACTATTAAAAAACACCCTGAGCTTAAAACAGCTTTAGATGTTATAGAAAGACCTGATTTATTTCCTTATTCAGAAGACAAATCAAAAGGTGCTTTTGTTGGTTGTCCAGCTGGTTGGGGATGTCAATTAGTAAACCAAAATTTATTCCGTGCTTTTGAAATGGAGAAGAAGGGATGGGTTCTTGTTGATCCAGGAAGTGCCGCCGGTTTAGATGGTTCAATGGCGAAAGCTGTTGAAAGAGGAGAGAATTGGGTAGGCTACTATTGGTCTCCTACCTCAATGATTGGTAAATACAAAATGCATAAACTTGATTTTGGTGTACCATTTGTAGGGAAAGACCATTGGGATAACTGCATTGTAAAACCAGAAAAAGAATGTGCTAATCCTAAAAAATCATCTTGGGTAACATCTGTTGTCAATAGTGTAGTATCTGCAAACTTTAAAAAGAACGCTGGTGTTGCTTTAGATTATATTTCCAAGAGAGTGTACCCTGGTGAAGTTATGAACGGAATGCTTGTTTTTATGACTGAACAAAAAGCATCTGGAAAAGATGCAGCTTTCGAGTTTTTAGAAAAGCATGGAGGCGTTTGGGAAAAATGGGTTTCTGCAGACGTAGCTAAAAAAGTTAAAGCTGGTCTCTAATTAGAACTAAATTTCATAATCACTATCTTTAAAAATTGAGGTAGTGATTATTTTTATAATCTTAGGAATGCAAAATGGATTGGTTTTTTAATTTCCCAGACATGAGCAGATCTGATTTAAGAGAATTTAAGAAAACAGTAGATTTTGCATTCACTGATTTTTCAAGAACTTATGGCCAAGGCATTGAAGAATTTTTTGAACCTTTACTGATGTTCTTAGTATGGTTTGAGAAGCTTTTTATTAACACCCCTTGGCCTGTTATAATATTCAGTATTCTTTTACTTTCTTGGATAGGCTCAAGATCCATATTAATAGTTGTTGGAACTTTTTTGAGTTTTATGTTGATTGGGTATTTCGGTATGTGGGAAGACACAATGTCAACATTAGCCATTATACTTGTAGCCACATTCCTATGTATAGCAATTGGTATACCACTAGGTATTGCTATGGCAAGAAGTAATAAAGTCCAAGCAGCAATAGTTCCTATTTTAGACGTCATGCAAACAATTCCTAGTTTTGTGTATTTAATACCCGTTGTGATGCTTTTGGGTATTGGAAAGGTTCCTGGATTAATTGCAGTATGTATTTATGCTATTCCACCAATTGTTCGTTTAACGAATTTAGGCATAAGGTTAGTAGATAAAGACGTGTTAGAGGCAGCAGACTCATTTGGAGCTAATTATTGGCAGAAATTATTTGGAGTTCAAATGCCATTGGCCTTACCAACTATATTTGCTGGTGTAAATCAAACAATAATGATGGCCTTAGCAATGGTGGTAATAGCATCTATGATTGGAGTTAAAGGTCTTGGTCTTCCAGTTTTAAGAGCAATTTCAAATCAATATTTAGCTCTGGGATTAATGAATGGTCTTGCTATAGTTATACTAGCAATTATTTTTGATAGAGTTACACAAAAATTCGGACTTAGAATGCAAAAATATAGGAACGAAGGTAAGGATTAATATAATGAATTCAAAAAATATATTAATCAAAGTAAATCAACTTTATAAGATTTTTGGTGATGGTGATAAAAGTGCACTTGATCTGGTGAAAAATGGAATGGGTAAAGACGAACTCCTAGAGAAGTCAAACTGTGTTCTTGGATTAAATAATATAAATCTAAATATTAATAGAGGGAAGATACAAGTTGTTATGGGTCTTTCTGGATCAGGCAAATCAACTCTGATAAGACATCTAAATAGATTGATAGAACCAACAAGTGGTGAAATACTGTTTAACGATACAAATATCCTAAATTTAAGTTCCAAAGAACTCATTCAGTTCAGACAAAATAATATGTCTATGGTTTTTCAAAAGTTTGCTTTATTTCCACACAAAACAGTTTTACAAAATGTTGGCTACGGGCTTGCAATTCAAAATATTTCTAAAGATGAATGGTCAGAAAAAGCTCAAAAATGGATTAAAAGAGTTGGCTTAGATGGTTACGAAACATATTATCCAGGACAGCTGTCAGGTGGCATGCAACAAAGAGTAGGACTTGCAAGAGCGCTGGCAACAGATGCAGAAATCCTCCTAATGGATGAAGCTTTTTCTGCTTTAGATCCATTAATTCGTTCAGAAATGCAAAATATACTTTTAGATCTTCAGAGTGAATTACATAAAACTATAATATTTATTACACATGATCTTGATGAAGCTCTTAAAATTGGAGATAGAATAGCAATTCTTCGCGATGGAAGCATGGTTCAAGACAGCGATCCTCAAGAAATAATAATGAACCCTGCAGATGAATACGTATCTGATTTTATAAAAGATATTAATAGAGCAAGGGTCATTCAAGCAAAATCAATTATGACACCAACAAATACAAAAAGCTCTGGTGCCACTGTCAAAGAAGATATGGTTTTAGAAGATATACTTCAAATAATGTCAGATGCACCCTCAAAGCCAGTTACAATTGAAAACTCAAAAGGTAAAGTTACTGGAAAGATTGAAATGGTTAATTTAATTGAGGGCATGAAAAGACCCAAGTCACTTGGGACAAATATTACTGGCTAGGAATTGGTCTCCCTATCTGAATAAGATTGAAACCACTCTCACGAAAACTTTCTGGGTTAAGGGCGTTTCTTAAATCCATTATAATATTTCCTTTCATATGTTTTTTTAGTCTTTCCGGTGACAAACTTCTAAATTCATTCCACTCAGTTAAAATTACAAGTGCATCACTATTGTTAATGCAATCTTCAATACTTTCAGTAAATTGGACATTTTGTAATAATTTTTTTGCTTCATCCATGGCTACTGGATCATATGCAGAGATTTGTAAATTTTTTTCTTGAAGTTTGGGAATAATATCAAGACACGGACTTTCTCTCATATCATCAGTTTCTGGTTTGAATGCTAGCCCTAGAATAGATATTTTCTTATTCTCATAATTTTTTCCTAAGACAAAGATTATTTTTTCTGCCATATCTATTTTTCTTTGAGAATTGTAATTGATCACATTTTCTATAATAGAAATATTAGAGTCATAATAATTAGCAGTTATTACAAGAGCTTGAGTGTCTTTTGGAAAACAAGATCCACCATAACCTGGTCCAGGATGCAAGAATTTACTACCAATTCTTTTGTCAAGACCGATCCCTCGTGAAACATCGTGAACATCCGCCCCAACTTTTTCACATAAATCTGCCATCTGATTAATATAAGAAATTTTAACAGCTAAGAATGCATTACTAGCATACTTAATCAACTCGGCTGTTTTTAAGTCAGTAAATAAAATTGGAGTTTCAATTAGATACAAAGGTTTGTATATTTTTGAAATTACTTCTTTAGCTTTTTCAGTTTCGCAACCAACAACTACTCTATCTGGTCTCATAAAATCCTGAATAGCATTACCTTCTCTTAAAAATTCTGGATTTGAAACCACATCAAATTTAGCTTTAGGATTTGTTTTACAAATAATTTTTTTAATTTCATTTCCTGTTCCAACTGGTACTGTGGACTTAGTGACAACAACTGTATAGCCAACTAAATTCTTTGCTATTTCTTCTGCAGCTTCATAAACATATGATAAATCAGCATGACCATCACCACGTCTTGCAGGTGTTCCCACTGCAATAAAAACAATGTCTGCGTTTGTTATATTTTTTTTTATATCATTGCTGAAAGTGAGCCGGTTAGCATCTTTGTTCTTTTTAACTAAATTCTCAAGACCTGGTTCATAGATAGGTATAATGTTTTTTTTTAAGTTAGTGATTTTGTCTTTATCTTTGTCTACACAACATACATCAAAACCAAACTCTGAAAAACAAGTTCCAGATACTAATCCAACATAGCCAGTTCCTAACATTGTTATTTTCATGACATATCCTCTTATATTTGAGAAACATAAAGTTTTTAACTGATTGAAAATAAAAAAATAATAACCATATCAACTATTATACCAGTTTATAGGATTTGTGAATGAAAATTAAGAAAGCAATATTTCCAGTGGGTGGATTAGGTACAAGATTTCTTCCTGCTACCAAGTCAATGCCTAAAGAAATGCTTCCAATTGTTGACAAGCCCCTTATACAATATGCAGTTGAAGAAGCGGCTAATGCAGGTATTGAACAATTTATTTTTGTTACTAGTCGAGGAAAATCTGCCATAGAAAATCATTTTGATCATTCTTTTGAACTAGAAAATAACTTACTTTCAAAAGGAAAAAGACAAACCCTTAAAACTGCTCAAGAAATGCTCAAAATCCCTGGATCATTTGCTTATGTAAGACAACAAGAACCGGCTGGTCTCGGTCATGCTGTTTGGTGTGCTAGACATTTAATTGGAGATGAACCAGTTGCGATAATTCTTGCGGATGACTTAATTTATGGTGGAAATACAATTAAAGAAATGATTGCTAAATATAATTCTGGTAACATGCTTGCTGTAATGGATGTAGACAGAAAAGACGTATCCTCATATGGAGTGATATCTCCTGGAAAATCGATAGACAAAAATGTTACTGAAATTTTAGGCCTCATAGAAAAACCATCCACAGAAAATGCACCTAGCAATATGGCTGTTGTCGGGAGATATATTATAGAACCAGCCGTTTTTGAGGTTTTAGAACAACAAAATAGAGGTGCGAGCAATGAAATTCAACTTACTGACGCTATAGCAAGTAGAATAGGTGTGTCAAATTGTATGGGATATAAATTTTCAGAGGAACGATTTGATTGTGGTTCTAAATTAGGATTTATACAAGCAAACATTCGTTTTTCTATTGAAAGGCCAGAAATGAAACAGAAACTTAAAAATTGGCTAAAACGTGAAATAGTTAGTTAAAATTGATGTTTAAGCATACTTTTAACAACACAATTCTTCGATCATACGACATTAGGGGTATTTATGAAAAAACCTTAACAGAAAAAGATGCCTTTATGCTCGGTTTTTTCTTTGGCATTATAGTCAGAGAAAAAAACCCAAAAAAAAAACATCCATTAATTGTTGTTGGAATGGATGGAAGGTTATCTAGCCCATTATTAGAAGAAAAACTGACTGAAGGACTTGAAAATTCTGGTTGCGAAATTTATAGAATTGGACTGGGTCCAACGCCAATGCTATATTTTGCAAGTAATTATTATAAGGCAGATGGAGCAATACAAGTCACTGGAAGTCATAATCCAAAGGATTATAATGGTTTTAAAATAGTTTTAAATCAAAACTCTTTCTTTGGAGAAGATATTCAAAAACTAGGACATTTCGCAAGCAAAGGTTATTCAAGAACCTATAATGGTTTTTCTAAATCTGTCGCAATAAATACTCATTATGTTGATGAAATTATTAAACCTCTCCAAAATATTAAACGACAACTTGATGATAAAACTATTGTTTGGGATTGTGGCAATGGCGCATCCGGTCCTTCACTTGAGATGATAACCACAAAAATTCCTGGAAAACACGTTATCTTATATTCTAAAGTTGATGGCAATTTTCCAAATCATCATCCTGATCCTACTGATGAGTCTACTCTAAAAATTTTGAGAAATAAAATGAAAGAGGTTGATGCTGAACTTGGAATAGCATTTGATGGAGATGGTGACAGAATTGGTGTTGTTGACAAGCAAGGAAGGCCAATTCCTGGTGATTTATTAACTGCATTTCTTGCAAATTCAATAGCTGCAAATGATAAAATTATTCAAACAATAATTTTAGATATTAAGTCAAGTTACGTTGCATATGAGAATATTATATCTCTAGGTTTTAAAGCAGAAATTGGAAAAACAGGACATTCAAACATCAAAAAAAGAATTAAAGAAATAAAATCCCCATTAGCAGGTGAAATGTCTGGTCACATTTTTTTTGGTGACACCTATTTTGGTTATGATGATGCACTTTATGCAGCTATAAGATTACTTACCTTAACGGCAAATAATTTTGAATTGGATAAATTTATATCAACTTTGCCTGAAACATTTGTTTCACCTGAAATTAAAGTTTTTTGTTCTGATGAAATTAAGTTTTTAACTATAGATAATATATCTAAAAAAGTGTTTGAAAAATATAATTCCAATGATGTAATTACATTAGACGGCTTAAGAGTTAAAAATAATCATGGTTGGTGGTTAATACGCGCAAGTAACACTGAAGAAGCACTGGTAGTTAGGTTTGAAGGTAAATCTGAAAAAGATAAGAAAGAATTGTATTTTGAAGTTAAAAATTTTCTCAAAAATGAAGGATTAACTTTAGATAATTTCTAAAAAATGATATTAATTTTTTGAATAATACTCACATTGGGGATAAAAATGACTAAACGATTAAGACGTGGTAATTTACAAGTATCAGAAACTCTTGCTAATTTTATCGAAAATGAAGCGCTTACTGATACAAAAATTTCTTCTGACATGTTTTGGGAAAAATTTGAAACAATCTTAAATCAATTTGTTCCTAGAAATAGAGAATTACTTCAAATTAGAAGTAAAATAAAAAGTAAAATAGACAAATTCTATCTAGAAAACTCTAGCAAAGATATTGATCATGAAGAATATATAAACTTCCTAAAGAAGATTAATTATATTGTACCCGAAGGTGAAAATTTTAAAATCAAGACAAAAAATGTAGATGATGAATTAGCTCTTAAAGCTGGACCTCAGTTGGTCGTACCGGTAACTAATGCGAGATATGCACTTAACGCTGCAAATGCAAGATGGGGAAGTTTATATGACGCATTATATGGAACTGACGCTATTTCTGAGAACGACAACGCTGAAAGATCTACGTCTTACAATCCTATAAGAGGAAATAAAGTAATATCATATGCGAAAGAGTTTTTAGATAAAAATTTTCCATTACAAAATTTTTCACATAAAGACGTAAATTCATATAAAATTGATGATGATTCTCTTTTAGTTGAAAGTTTAAATGGTACTAATTCATATTTAAAAATAAAAAGCCAATATATTGGATATCAAGGTGATGCTAAAAATCCAAGTTGTATTCTTCTTAAAAATAATAATCTTCATATAGAAATATTAGTAAATAAAGAGGGTAACATTGGGGCTGGAGATAATGCAGGTGTTGACGATATTATAATTGAGTCAGCTTTAACTACAATACAAGACTGCGAAGATTCAGTGGCAACAGTAGACGCAGACGATAAAGTATTAGCCTACAGAAACTGGTTAGGTCTTATGAAAGGGAACCTTGAAGATACTTTTGAAAAAAATGGTAAGACAATAACAAGAAAATTAAATCCAGATAAAACATACATTACCTCTTCTGGAGAATATAAACTTTCAGGTAGATCTGTTATGTTAATCCGTAATGTTGGACACCTAATGACAAACCCAGCTATTTTGTTAAAAAATGGGGAAGAAATACCAGAAGGTATTATGGATGCAATGATTACGTCATTAATTGCAATTCATGATATTAAGATCCATAAAATGAACTCTAGAACTGGATCCGTATATATTGTTAAACCAAAAATGCACGGACCAGAGGAAGTCAAATTTGCATGTGATATCTTTGGTGCCGTAGAAGATGCTCTTCAACTAGAAAGAAATACTCTCAAGATTGGTATTATGGATGAAGAAAGAAGGACAACTGTTAATTTAAAAGAGTGTATCAGAATGGCAAGTGAAAGAACTGTATTTATTAATACTGGTTTCTTAGATAGAACAGGCGATGAGATACACACTGCAATGGAAATGGGTCCAATTATACCAAAAGGTGAAATAAAAAATGCTAAATGGATTTCAGCATATGAAAATAATAATGTGAAAATTGGGCTTGAATGTGGACTTTCTGGTAAGGCTCAAATAGGTAAAGGGATGTGGGCAATGCCTGATCTTATGCATGAAATGTTACAACAAAAAATTAATCATCCAAAAAGTGGTGCAAATACCGCTTGGGTGCCTAGTCCAACAGCAGCTACGCTTCATGCTTTGCATTATCACGAGATAAATGTCTTTGATATCCAAAAGGATAAGTCTAATGATAATAACAATTACTTAAACGATATACTTTCTGTCCCAGTTTCAAAAGGTCACAACTGGTCTCATGAAGAAATACAAAAAGAAATGGACAATAACGCACAAGGTATTCTTGGGTATGTAGTAAGATGGATTGATCAAGGTGTTGGATGCTCTAAGGTTCCAGATATTAATAATATTGGTTTAATGGAAGATCGTGCAACTTGCAGAATTTCTAGTCAACACCTTTGCAATTGGCTCAAACATGGTATTTTTACTAAAAATCAATTGGTTGATACAATGAAAAAGATGGCCAAGGTTGTTGATGAACAAAATAAAAATGATAAAAATTATATCCCTATGTCTAAAAACTTTGACAAATCAATTGCTTTTAAGGCATCTGTGGATTTGGTTTTAGAAGGAGATGTTAGTCCTTCTGGTTATACTGAGCCAATTTTACACAAAAGTAGACTAGAATTAAAATCTATGCTTGATTAACTGCCCTTGCTGCATGTCTCAAACTATCAATTGGGATAAGCTTTCCAGATCGCTTTATATGCCAAAATGTCCACCCGTTACAGGCCTGCAGTCCTTGTAAGTCAGCACCTACTGAATGTATTGAACCTTTCTTATCTTTAGAAATCAAACTGCCGTCTGCTCTAATTTTAGCAGTCCATCTACTTCGAGAATCTTGTAATAATTCACCTGGATTTATTAACCCTTGTTCTAATAAATGTCCAAATGGTATTCTTGGTTCGGCGGTTTTTCTGGGTGTCTGAATAAGATCTTTAGTTCCAATTTCTCCTACTTTATTAATTCTTTTTTCAGCCTCTAAAGCATATTTTGCATCTTGTTCAATTCCAATAAAATTCCTAAGCAGTTTTTTTGCTACAGCTCCAGTAGTTCCAGTCCCAAAGAATGGGTCTAAAACTACATCACCAATATTGCTACTTGACATTATAACTCTATTTAAAAGATTTTCAGGCTTTTGTGTTGGGTGTATCTTTTTGCCATCTTTATTCTTTAGCCTTTCATCACCAGTACAAATTGGAAGGGACCAATCCGAACGCATTTGTAGATCACCATTTAATGACTTCATAGCTTCGTAATTAAATGTGTACTTTGATTCTTTAGTTTTTGACGCCCAAATAAGTGTCTCGTGAGCATTAGTGAACCTTCTACCACGAAAATTTGGCATTGGGTTAACTTTTCTCCAAACCACATCATTTAATAACCAAAATCCTAAATCTTGTAAAATATACCCTAATCTAAAAATATTGTGATAAGAACCTATGACCCAAATACTACCGTTAGGCTTTAATATTCGCCTAGCAGAACTCATCCATTCCTTAGTATAATTATCATAATCAGAAATAGATTTAAATTTATCCCAAGTTTCTTTAACACCATCAACTTTAGTTTGATCAGGTCTTTCAAGTTCTCCATTAAGTTGAAGATTATATGGAGGGTCTGCAAAAATTAAATCCACACTTTCTGCAGGCAATTTATTCATCATCTCAATACAGTCACCAACAACAACTCTATTTAAAAAACTTTTTAATAACATAATTAATCTTTTGTATATTTAATATCTTGATTATATACTGTGGATAAAATGATAATTATTTAATAATGTCAATTACTTAGTTAAATTAATTTGACTTATACAATATGTGTATATTTATTAGTTTATATTACTATATATAGTAGCAATAGGCTTGAAAGATTTTCTGTGTAAATCTAAAATACCATTTTCTAAAATAGCATTTATATGATTTTTGGTCCCATATCCAAAATTACTGTCAAACAAGTAAGATGGGTGTTTTTTTGACCACTGCCTCATTACAGTATCTCTTGTTTCTTTTGAAATAATACTTGCTAAAGCAATAGTTTTGCTAAGACTGTCGCCCTTAACAAGACCTTCAATTGAATATTTATCTAAATGTAATTTGTTAAGTTGTAAAAAATTATCCAAATTTTTAAAATCTGGTTTAAATTTTCCATCAACATAAATACAAAAATCTTTATTTCTATATAGTTGTGAGTGTTTTTTTAATTCTTGAGTTAGTGAAAAGATAGACCTCTTCATAGCAATAGCATTTGCATATGAAAGACCATACTTGTCAATTTCCATTACACTAGCAATAGAAGAAGAATATTTAACAAAATTATCTAATGATAATATTATTTCTTTTCGCTTAGACGATTTTAATTTCTTGCTATCGTTAATTTCTGAATGCAAAGATTTATATTTAGTAAAATCAAACCAACATGCTGTTGACACTAATGGACCAGCCCATGAACCCCTTCCAGCTTCATCAACTCCTATCATAATTATATTTTTGTTATATAAATCTCTTTCTATATCAAAACTTATCATCAATTTTTAGAACGAAAATATTTATGCTCTTGGAGTCTAGGCATAATTTCTACAAAGTTACATGGTTTATGTCTTACATCCAATTGATATTTCAATATTTCGTCCCATCCATCTTTACACGCAGAAGGAGAGCCAGGTAAACAAAAAATATATTTGCCACATGCAACTCCAGCAAGTGCTCGTGATTGTAATGCTGATGTATTAATTTTTTTAAATGATAACCAACGAAACATCTCTCCAAAACCATCTATAGTTTTTTCAAAAAGTGTTTCCATTACCTCCGGTGTAATATCTCTTCCTGTAAGTCCAGTACCACCTGTAGAAATTACAACATCTATATCTTTATTTTTAAGTAACTTTTTAAATAAATCAGAAATTTCATTAAAATCGTCTTTTACTATTTCTCTTACTGTTACTTTGTGCCCAAATTGAGTAATTCTATTTTGTAAAGTCTCACCTGACTTGTCGTTTTTTAATTCCCTTGTGTCCGAAATAGTCACAACTGCAATATTTATAGGAATAAATTCATTTTCTACCATTATTAATTTTAACTTCCTGTATTTTTGAAAAAAACTTTTGAATCTATAGATTTTCCAGATGCAAGTGAGAGCAGTACTGTGTTATCTTGATTAAATCTGGTCTTGTAGACCCATAAATTTGTAAGCACTAACTTTATATAATTTCTAGTTTCTCTAGCAGGCAAACTTTCCAACATTAGTAGAGTGTCTTTATATTTGTAATTTCTGTGTTTTATCCATTTTCCAAAATTTCCTGGACCGGCATTATAGCTTGCTAACATCCACATTAAATCATTATTTACGATAGGCAAACTAAAGAGAAATTTTATATATTTAGAACCAATTGAAATGTTATGAGGGGGATTATAAAGCAAGTGATTTTTACTTCTTCTAAGTCTATATTCTCTGTTTTTCATTATAAAGGCTGCTGTCGAAGGAATTATTTGAAGAACACCCATGGCCTTTGATGGGCTTTTGGCTCTTGGGTTAAAACCTGATTCTTGTCGAGCTATAGCATATAGAAGTGCCTTATCTTTCAAGTCTGAAGTATTTATGTTCCAGGATGGTACAGGATATAAACCTCCTAATAATATTTTATTATGATCATTTCTTAAAATAGCAGCCAACCTAAAAGTTAATCCTGGCATGTTGTTTTTTGATGTGAATGATAATAATTGAGGATAATCTTTTACGTCAAATTTAGGAATAATTTTTCTAAACTCTCTTGCGGCTTTGTAGAATTCATTTACTTCTATTAATGCTAAGGCTCTTACACCACCCCTATATTTTAAAATTTTGTTAATTAAACTTCGGTCATATTTTGGTAAGTCAAAATTTGGTTTATACTTATAACCTAAAGAAGCCATTGCCAATGATCCATAAAAAGTTCGCTCTTTTGTAGCTGCTTTTTTTAAGAAATAATTTGCATCTTTAGCATTTCCCAATAAATATGAAATTCTAGCTGACCAATAACCTCCACCAGCAGTTATTCCTTCAGGTCCCTTAATATCTGATAATTTATTAAAGAAATATTTTGACAATTTAATGTCTTTTATTCTCCATGATGATAATCCACCGGCCCACAATGCTAGAGAGTTTGGCTTTTGGGACAAACTTAATGAAAGTCTAGCTTGTCTTATAGATTTATAATCCTTTTCAAAAATAAACAGCGCATGTGATAATTCTGCTCTAAGCTGTGATAACTCATTTTGAGTGAGATTTTTTTTTACTCTCTTGCTATTCAACAAATTTTCAGCATATATAATATTTCTTTTATTAATAGCTCTTCTAAATTTGATTGAAGTAGAATAAGCGAACGTTTTATATTTATGATTATCAATAGGAAACCTAGGCTTTAATACGTTTGCTTTGTATGTACCATATCCATTTAGAAACCCTGGTGTTGGTTTTTTTGGACTCTTTAAATTATTCGGTTTTCTCTTAAGAGCTATCCTGATAATCCTCGTGGCATCTGGATGATCATTATATTTATCAAGCCAATTTTTTAAATCATTGTATGAACTTCTCCAACCAGTAGGATGCAAAAATCGTTCAGCATATACATTTCCTAATAATATTTTATTATCTAACTGCCTGATTAAATCGTCAACTTTTTTCCACTCCTTAGATTTTTTACTTTTAATTGGAATTTTTTGAATTTCAAAAATTTTTTTATAAATTTTGATATCATTTTTTGAGAGTATTTTTTTAACATTTTCATTATTTGCAAATGAAATATTAGAAAAAAATAATGAACCTAAAAGAATAAATGCAGAAAGCAATTTTATATTTTTTAAAATTGTCATAACGTAATTAAATTTTCTTTTATTCTGTCTCTTAGTAACTTCATGTCTTCCCAAGCATATTTTTTTAAATCTGGTCTGTTTAATAAATGTGAGATACTAAAGGTTGGAAGAACAGGAAATTCACAGTTAAACTCTTTAGATTTTAATATTTGCCATTTCCCCCTCAGTTTAATTATGCTTTCTTTCAATTCTAAAACTTGGTAAGTGGGCACCTCGCCCAAACAGACAATTATTTTCGGTTTTAATAAATTTATCAAATTAAGAATAAAGGGTCTACAGATTTTTATTTCTTCATTACTTGGGTACCTATTACCTGGAGGTCTCCAAGGAATACCTTTAACAATGAAAGTTTCCTCTATCTTCAGTTCTATAGCATTAAGCATTTTTTCAAATAATAATCCTTTACTTGAAACAAAAGATGCGCCTTTCTTATCTTCTTCAACATCTGGAGGTCCATCAATAATTAATAACTTCGAATTTATATTTCCGTAGAAGCTCACAAAATTTGTAGATGTTTTTTTTAATTTACAACCTTCAAAATTTTTGAATGAATATTCTAGTTGTTTGATTAATAAATCATTATTTTTTTGGATACAGCCATTTTGGTTTAGTCTTACATTTTTTTCGTTATCTTTAAATAAAAGAGGCTCTTTATGAAAAAATTTACTAGAAACTGTAATGTCGATTCCAATTTCTCTGTAAAAATTTAAAACATTTGTAATTAAATTTTGGTTTTTAATTTCTGAAAGTTTCAATTAAAAATTTCCTATTAAATATTATTTAATAAATATAAAATAGATTGTATTGTTTTTTATTAAAGAGATAAATAACTTTTGGAAAATTTTATGATTAAAAGTGCACTAATTTTTCTAATTACACTTAATTTGATAGGTTGTAATATCAAAGCTAATGTCTCAGATGTATCTCATTATCATAATAATCAAAAGTTAAGAACATCATATGCAGGAAATTATCTTACAGCAAACTATTCAATGAAAAAAGGAGATGCTTATACAGTCAGCAGAATACTTAATAAAAATTTTAACAATCAAAAACTCTTGGAAATAAAGTTTTTTTCAAATCTAGTTATTGGAAATTTTGATACTGCAGACAAGGTTTCTCATAAACTAAAAATTTACGGCAAAAAAAATACTTTGTATAATTTACCTAAATATATTTTAAAAATTAAAAATAATGATTACAGAGGTAGTTTAGAAGTTTCAAAAAATCAAAAATTATTTTTCAATTTAGATGATTTGAATAATTTAACAAAATTTTGGATTAATGAAACAGAAAATAATAAAAAGTATTTAACAAAAAAATATTATATTAACTCATCAATACATAAGTTACTGATATTAGAAAATTTTTATAATTCTGACGAACTAATTGAAATTGCTGATCTAATTTATGAAAAAAATAATTTAAATAGTCATGAATTATTGTTGTTAGCAGGATTTTACTTCAGGG
>CABYED010000002.1 GCA_902517815.1 uncultured SAR116 cluster alpha proteobacterium | reverse complement strand
TGTTAAATAATGCCTAATTTTAACCTTCAGTACTTTAATCAAAGATTATCAAATACGTTAATTGGCACTATTCTGCTTATTTTAACTTATTTATTTTTCTCCGTTATGGAATTAACAGCGAAAGAATTAGCATTAAGATTTAATCCTTTTTTAATTGTATTTGCACGTTATTTATCTCAATTAATTTTATTACTTATAATATTCAATAAACAATTTAAAACACACCTTAAAAGTAATCATAAACCATTACAAATTCTAAGGGGCGCATTATTAATGATAACAACCTGTTTTATGTTCACTGGTTTAGCATACCTACAATTTGCAGAAAATATTTCAATTTACATGATTGGTCCTGTAATAACTACCATATTGGCCATTTTAATTTTAAAAGAAAAAATATCATTTACGCAAATATTAGTAGTGATTATTGGTTTAATTGGTGCATTAATTATAGCCTCTCCCAGTAAAGGTGCATTTAATTATGCCGTTATTTTCCCATTTTTAGCAGCTTTGTGTTTTGCTTTTTTTACTATTTCAACAAAATTTCTAAATACATCTGATAGCAATCAAACTACTCTTTTATTTACAGCTATAACTGGTACTATTTTGTCTTTACCTTTCATATTTTATTTTTGGAAATGGCCAAACTTATACGATTCTTTTTTAATGTTTTGTCTAGGTTTTTTAGCTACAGTAGGACATTTTTTATTTATTGAAGCTCTAAAAGTAATCAATGCTTCTTTTGCTGCTCCATTTGTATATTTAACAGTACTTCTAGCAGCTTTCTGGGGTTATATCTTGTATAATGAGGTACCAAGTCAGAACACATTTATTGGTGCATTCTTAATTATTACTTCTGGATTTATGATTATGCGATTTAGAAAGAAAAATTTAAAATGAATGCCTTACTCAATTTAATAAGAAAATTCATTGATTAACTTACTTATAAACTCATTTGCACCAGTTGCGATATTAATTCTAATTGGCTATATTTCATCAAAAAAATCAATATTTAGTAAAGAAAATTCCACTGCTATTATTAAATATGTCGGTGTAGTTGCAGTACCAGCATTAACTTTAAAAATTATTTTATCTATAAGTATTTCTAATGTTAATTGGACACTTATTTTTAGTTATGTTTTTTCTGAATTAATTATTTATGTAACTGCACTATTAATTGGGAAATACATATTTAATCTTAAATGGAATGAAGCCATTTTAATTGGTATGGCCTCGTCATTTGCTAATCACCTTTTATTTGTTTACCCTATTGCATTAAATGAATATGATGCAGATTTAATTCATCCAATAGTAGTAATAATAGGCTTTGATGTAATTTTTTTAGTAATAAATCTAATAATATTAGATCTTATAAAATTTAAAAATCTAAAATTAAAAAATATATTTATAAAACAATTCTCTAATCTACCACTATTAGCACTTATCTTAGGTTTGACTATAATTTTTCTTGATATTGAGATACCTATTAGTATTGATAGGGCACTAGACTTTATTGCAAATTCTGCAGCACCATGTGCTCTCTTTGCAGCTGGTATTATCCTTTCACAAAAATTAGATAAAACTGAAATAAAAATTTCAAATTTAATTATTTTATTCAAAATAATCCTTCATCCAGTTTTGTTAATTTTGATTATATGGAATTTAGATAATATTCATTTCTCATTAGCTGAGACAACTATCATGGTTGCATCTGCTCCAGTAGGATTAATGGCGTTAATTTTTTCCACCCAATACGGTGTAAATCCTAATGCAATTACTAGAGCATTGATGATAACTACTTTATTTTCTATATTAACAGTACCTTTAGCAAGTATGTTTGGGTAATATATAACTAAATTCCAGCGTTAAATTTAAACCCAACATCCTCAAATTTTTTTGACAAATTTGGTTCTATCTTTTCCATTTGACTCGCTGCAAGAGGCGTAAATGAAATATCATTCATGTCGTGAATACCTCCTGAAATAATAACCTGTAAAAGGCCTTCTTCTTTCCCAATATTAGTAAAAGATCTACACACACCTGGAGGGATTGAAATAGTATCATGTTTTTTTAAGATTAATTCTTCTGATCCATCATCATTCCACTTAATAAGAAACTCTCCCTCTAAAACTGTAAAAGTCTCAAAGGTTGCTAGATGATTATGAAGACCTGGGCCTTGACCAATAGGACATTTAGCTAGTGTCATTGTAATTCCCCCAGCTCCAATAATAGGTGCACGTGAGTTTATAGGGGTTTTACCTTCTGAGGGATCAAGCCCGATTACAGAAAGTAATTCTCTTGCATAAACAATATCCTTACCTTCTTGAGGAATATTTTTATCAATTTGAATAGGTAGTGGTTTTAATTCAGCAAATCTAGAAACTCTTTTTTCCATTGTTGGTTTTGTTATTTTTAAAGTTTTCATAATATCCTCTTTAATGATCATTAATTATAATAATGAAAATAATTTTAATTAAAAGAAACTTTAAAAATCAAAAAAAAGGGCCAAAGGCCCTTATTTTAAAAATAAATACATTAATTATAATGGTTGGATATTAACTGCCGCTTCTTTACCATTTTTACCAGTTTCAAGATCAAAGCTGATTTTTGCACCATCGTTCAATGTATTCATTCCAGCAGCTTCTACTGCAGATATATGTACAAAAACATCTTTTGCACCACCTTCAGGTTCTATAAATCCATAACCCTTATTTGCATTAAACCATTTAACAGTTCCATTTGGCATACTAAACTCCTTGTTCTTAGCTTAAATAATAAGCTTTGTTGTTCAATCAAAACACGCTTGACTAGATTGAACATTACATGACCAAGGAAGTCGATCGTATTAGTCAGAGTTACTGACTGCCTTCTTAGGCTTAGATAAGTATATCCATATTCTATAATCTTAAATTTAGCAAACAAAATTAATTTAATTTATTATCAAAATCTCTAAAGAATTAAGAAATTTACCTTTATCTGCTCTTGTGAAATTTTTACTTTTTCCTTGTAAAAAAGGATCTGATGACCTTAAGTCAGACATTAAATCTCTTGTGGCTAGTACATTTCCAATGTTCATTACATTTAAGATTGAGCCATCGTGTTTTAAAACAAAAGCACCTTTATCAATACACTTTGATGCCAAAGGGATATCAGAAGTTACAACTATATCTTCTGATTTTATCTTTTCAAAGATCCATTTATCTGCTTCATCTGATCCTTCAGAGACTATAATTAAATTTATTAGATTATTTCTAAATGGCCTTATTCCACCATTACAAACCATAAAAACTTGAATTTTATGGCGCGTAGCGACCTTAACAATTTCATCTTTAACTGGACATGCGTCTGCATCAACATAAATTTTTTTCATAATCTGAGGATTTTATCTTCTAATTCTATTAGAGGTATGAGTCCTTTTAACCTTCTCAAAGACTCTTTTTCAGACAAAGCTGGTACAATTGCAAAACCTCTCATATTTTCTATTTCTATTGCAATGTCAGAATTATTCTCGTCTCTAAAAAGAACACACTCTTCCGGTAAGGAAAACGTTAATTTCCAAATAGGTACTTTCCGTGGATAACTTAAATATCGATTCACTCTTGAAGCATCAATTGTTAATTTTTCAATTGTTTTAATTATCTCGCCAGAAATCAATTGTTTTTCCTAAAATTATAAAGTTTAATAATTTTTAAAAATTATATATATAAAGTGTTAATAGTTTAATTATTTTAATTTTTGAAGGAAAAATTTATGCTTTTGGATGTAAGAACATATAGATGCAGACCCGGCACAATCAATGCACACCTTAAACTATATAGTGAAAAGGGTAAGCCAGCACAATCAAAGCATTTAGGTCAACCATTACTTTTTGCAACCACTGAGACTGGCAATCCTAATGAATATACTCATATATGGGTATATAAAAATGCTGATGATAGAGAGAAGAAAAGAGCAGCAATGTGGTCTGACCCCGTTTGGATAAATTATACTCAAGAAAGTGCAAAGCTAGGAGCTTTAGAGTCTCAAGTAAACAAGCTGCTTAAACCAGTAGATTTTTATGATTTAAAAATTTAATGAAGTATTTATGCAGGTTTGGCTGTTCTGTCTAAGAACTCGTCTCTTCTAGATAGATAAAAAGAATAACTATCTGGAAGATAATCTTTTGCATTTTCTAAATTAAAATGTGTAGCAGCTTTGTAAACCCATTGTGTGTCTGCAAGTAACTCTCTACCCATTGCAACTAAATCAGCTCTGTTATTAGCAACAATATTATTCGCTTGTTCACCGTCAATTATAGCACCGACAGCCATGGTGCTTATATCTGCCTCCTTCTTAATTTTTTCAGAGTATGGAACTTGAAAACCTGGAATAATTTTTGATTTAGTAAGAACGGGTGATCCTGTAATTCCTCCTGAGGAACAATCTATAACATCTACACCAGCTTGCTTTAATACTTTTGCTAATGAAACGTTGTCTTCTAAAGTAGCGCCCTCACCTGGTGCATCAATTGAAGACAATCTATAAAAAATTAGCTTTCTATCAGGCCAAACTGATTTAATGTCAGCAATAATTTCTCTAGCAAATCTTATTCTGTTTTCAAATGATCCGCCATATTGATCACTTCTCTGGTTAGATATTGGAGAGAAAAAAGAATGTAATAAATAACCATGAGCTCCATGAATTTCAATTATATCAAAACCAGCCTTATCTGCTCTATGTGCTGCTACTTTAAAAGCTTGTTTAACATTATTTATATCTTCTAAAGACATTTCTTTCGGTACTGGTGAATTTTCATTAATTGGAATAGCGCTAGGACCAATAGTTTGCCATGCAGGTTCTTTTTTATCATCTCTACTGATTGGAGAAGCTCCATCCCATGGTCTTAAAAAACTAGCTTTTCTTCCAGCATGAGCAAGTTGTATTCCACTTACACAATTATATTCTTTAAAAGTTTTAGCAATTTTCGATAAACCCTCTATATGATCGTCACTCCAAATTCCAGTGCACCCATGACCAATTCTGCCTTCAGGCAAAACGCCTGTTGCTTCAATAAAAGCAGCCCCTAATCCAGAAAAAGCAAATCTTGAGTAATGTTGCAAGTGCCAGTCATTAATCATACCATCTTTAGCTTTATATTGACACATAGGAGATAAAACCACTCTATTTCTCAAAGTTATAGATTTTATACTTAAAGAAGAAAATAAAGGTATTTCATTCATTTTTAATTCCTTAAAATGCTATTTTTGTTATTTAAGAAAAGATCTCAATTTATTAGATCTTTGAGAAGCTGTTTGCATTATAAATGAAAGATCAGATCCAGACAATATGAATCTCATTCCCATTTTAATATACTCAGACATAAGCTCTTCATTATAAACACCTCCCATACCCGGTGTTTTCCCATATTTTTTACATGCATCTATCACTTTAGTATAAGCATCTTTAACTTTTGGATTAGAGTAATCACCTGGAATACCCATCTCCATGCACAAATCATTTGTACCTATTAATATAACATCAACACCATCAACTGCAGCTATGCTATCAACATTATCTATAGCTTCTGGACTTTCTAACATTATTACAATCAGCATATTTTTATTAATTATACTTGCTACATCTGCTATTGGTTTTTGTTTAAAATCTAATTGAGGCAAAACTCCTGTCATTGATCTGTGACCTTTAGGTGGATAAAGACAATATGAAACTAATTTTTTTGCAATATCTGCATTATCAACATGTGGGAATACCACTCCCATTGCTCCACAATCAAGAACTCTTGTAGCGTGATGATGAGCAAAATCAGGTACCCTTACAATTGGAGTTATTCCTGCATCTTGAGCAGCCACTGAAATTTGAGAAGCAATATCAATATCCATACTATTGTGCTCCATATCAATGAACAACCAATCATAACCACTGGTTGCCATTATTTTACCTATGTCAACCGTTCTACATTGCCTTAGTCCAACTCCTAAACATAATTCATTATTTAATATTTTTTCTTTTGCGATATTCTTCATAAGCATTCATCCAAATTCTTATTATTAATCTATTTTATAACATTGTAAAAATTTATCATCTCAAATTATTTTTTAAATAAAAAAATATTTTTTGATTTAAATTAATATACATATTGTTATTATGGACGATAATTTTATCTCAAGGGGGATTTTAAAATAAAAGAATTAAGCTCAACACCGTTCCCAGAAACTAGCAAAGCTCTCCCTATAGCTATGCTAAGAGCAAGAGAAGCCATAATGATATCATTTAGACCTATTCTTGCAAAACATGGCTTTACAGAGCAACAGTGGCGTGTTTTAAGAGTTCTTGGTGAAAAAGGTCCCTCTGACGCAGGTCAGGTAGCGTTTGATGCATGTATATTAGCTCCAAGTCTTTCAAGAATTATTGGTAAACTTGAAAAAGAAAAATTTATTTCTAGATGTGTTGATCAAAAGGACGCTAGACGGGTCAATTTACTACTTACACCACTAGGTGAAGAAACTTTGAAAAAAATTGTTCCTGATATGGATGTGGTTTATAAAAATATTCAAAAACGTTACGGTGAAGAAAAGCTTGCCAAACTGCTTGAATTACTTGGGGGTGTAAGTGAATGGAGAGGAAGATAAAGTTATTATAAAAATATACCTAACTTGTTCGAAATTTCTTCTAAACTTTTTAAAGTTTCTTTACTCAAATAAATACCATTTTCAATAGATTTTTTTCTACTCCTAAGTGCATTTTGGCCTGGCATTCTAACTTTGTTATTTATATCAATTGGGGGGTTATTGATGCATTCGTTATAAATAAAACTCATTTCATTTTTAAAAGCATCTATACCTGCAAATGCGTTAGGGTCAATAACTTGGATGTAAATAGATAGGTTCATGGTTTTAAGTTTTCTACTTCTTCCAGATCCTGAAAGTCCCTGAGATAATGCTTCAATTCCTAATGCAAGTCCAAATCCTTTATGACCATACTCAAGACCACCCAAAGGCATAATTGTTCCATTATTTTCGAAAACTTCTTTCGGATCATTTGTGGGTGCACCGTCCTTAGTAAGTAAACAATTAAAATCAAACATTTCATTTTTGACTATTTTATCTGCAATCATATTATTAGTGGTAATCGAAGCACTTATGTCAATTATTACAGGTTCACCATTAGTTGGAAATGCCAAAGCCATTGGATCAGGAGTGAGTAATGCTTTAGTTCCACCAAAAGGCGCAACTGTAGCAGCGGATGGAACTGAACATTTAATCATTGGGACTAAGCCTTGTTCAACAACTGGTAGTAAATAAGCTGCTAATGCACCATTATGATGACTATTTTTAATTATAATAGTTGAAACCCCATAGATTTTTGCACGTTCAGATGATAATTTTAACCCTTGATTAGTTAGCCATATACCAGGTAAGTTATCCCCATCAATTGTTATACAACTTCCAGTATCATTAAGTATAATTTGACTGCCTGATGTTTTCATATTACCTGCTTTAATATCTTTAATATAAAGCGGCAAAAGCCTAACTCCATGTGTGGAGTGCCCCATCATATCAGCTTCCACTAAAATTTCTGATGTGTCCCTGGCCTTTTCATCATCCATACCTAATTTTTTAAATATAGAATTGCAAAATTTGATCAATTTGGATTGAGTTAACATTTAATGCCTTAGTTAGCTTATAAGGTTTTTTATTTTGTTACTTTATTTCATTACATAAATATCTTGTAATTGAGGCATTTGCTGCCAGAATAAAAGATAATACATTATTATCTAGAAAAAATATATCTTGTATATGTGTCCAAGGTTCATTTCTATCAAAAGCGTAAGCTTTACCAGTTCCCAAATCGAGTATCTCATATTTTGATTTATTAACTATAAAATAACCAGACTTTAATCCTTCGCCGTCTTTTATAGTGATTTCCACAGGCTTTTCTTTACCACTTATTTTAAAAACTTGTATTCCATTTGATCTTACTGCCGCAGCACTTTTAGGTTTACAACTATATTTTGTTTCTTTTGCATATGAATTAAAGGAGAATAAAATCATTAAAACTAAGATTAATATATATTTAAAAACAAACATCTTTTTCCTTTATAATTAAATTAGTCGATTTCTTTATAATATTTCATTAAACTGTTTTTTGCATTTTTTGAAATATTAATTTTTTTTTCTGATACAAAAGTCTCATGGTTTTGCTCTACCTTTTCAAGATCATATAAATAATTCACCATCAATCCTCCAGATAATTTTATACCATTTGATGAGGTGTCTCCAAGAAAGTTTATTTGTTCCAAAGATGCACCATTCCCTAAATGAAACCTCGCAACTGGATCATTCGGCATTTTATCAGACCTTTCAGATTTAAAGAAATATTCACCTAAACAGGTTAATAAATCATCTTTTATTTTTGATAATTGATCTGATTTTTTAATTTTCTCAATTTTTAAATTTAATTTAGGGTGTTTATCTCTCATCCACTTTCTAAAACCAGGAATTGGGGATAATGTTACAAAACTCTTCAAATTTTTGAATTCATGACCCAAATCAGTAGCAACTTGTTTAATTAAAAAATTACCAAAAGATATGCCAGTTAATCCTTTCTGACAATTAGAAATTGAATAAAAAACTGCAACATTAGCTTCCTCAGGCTCCAGAAACACTCTTTCTTTTTGGAGAACATTTTGAATATTTGATGGTATGTCTTGGGTTAGGGCAACCTCAACAAATATTATTGGTTCATCTTGCATTGCTGGGTGAAAAAAAGCAAAACATCTACGATCTTTTGGAGCTAATCTAGCTCTTAATTCATCCCATGAGTTTATTTCGTGAACAGCTTCATAGGCTATAATCTTTTCTAATATATGAGCAGGAGTTTCCCAATTTATTGGTCTTAAAATCAAAAAACCTCTATTAAACCAATTTTTAAACAAAAAAACAAAATCATAATCAACTGCTTTTAACTCTGGCTTTTTTATAATTAGTTCTAGTAATCTTTTTCTTAAGTTTACTAGCCTAATTGTCCCTCTAGTTATTCCATTACATCTTGTAAAAATATCCCTTCTTAAAGGTTCAGATAGTTTCATTAATATAACTAGGTTTTCGGATGTTTTTTCACTTTTATAGTTTTGCGTAGCTAAATACAAATCATCTGTATTAATTTCGTAATTTTTTCGTAAAAATTCAAAAAAATTAATTAATTCCCTATCATTCAATTGTTCACAATGAGAGATTAACAATTCTGCGTGAGCAAGAGCAGAAACTTCACCTTTTGCAGACGCAACATTCTCGACATATTCTGATGTTGTAAGTGATTTCTTTTTTTCGAATAAAAAGTTTAAAGTCTTATTTATCTTGGGTTTATCAAATAAAGAATTTAGTAGTCCTTGGAAAAATTTAATTTTTGTCACAAAACTTCACCCATAATATAATTTGGCAACCACGTAGCTATTTCAGGAAAAAAACACAATAATATTATTGCAATTACCATGCACATTACAAAAGGAAGTGAGCCTCTTAGAATTTTATTAAGAGGAATTTCAGGTGCTATTCCATTTATGACATAAAGATTTAATCCTACTGGTGGAGAAATGAGACCAATTTCCATATTTATTGTTAAAATAACCGCAAACCAATATGGATCAAAACCTGCATTTATAATTATTGGTAATAAAATTGGAGCTGCCATTACAATGACAGCAACTGGTGGAAGGAAAAAACCTGCTATTAAAAGAAATATGTTAATTGTAAACATTAATACCCATCGGTTTACCTCGAGCGTACCAATCCACTCAGCAATACTCTGTGTAATAAATAAACTAGATAACATATAAGAAAAAACACCTGCAGCACCTATTATGAAAAGTATCATAATGGATTCTCGTGTGGAGTCCCTTAAGACTATCCATAACGATTTAGGTGCCCAAAGTTTGTATATTATTATTGCTACAAGCAAACATAATATAGCTCCAACCGCAGCAGTTTCTGATGGGGTCGCAACCCCACCGTACAAAGAATAGAGAACTCCAAGAATAATTGCAAAGAAAGGTATAACTCTAGGCAATATCTCAACTCGTTCTTTCCAACTAAAAATCTTTCTATTCAAAGCTTCTATATTTCCTGAATTCCAAGTGGAAAATATTGACCAAAGCATAAAAAGTAATACTAATAAAAGTCCTGGAAGTGCGCCTGCTAAAAAAAGTCTTCCAATAGAAGTTTCAGTTGAAATACCATATACAATCATTGTTACTGAAGGTGGTATTAATATTCCTAAAGTGCCTCCAGCAGCAATAGATCCAGAGGCAACTTCATCAGAATACCCTCTTTTTTTCATTTCAGGAATGCCCATTTTACCTATAGCGGCACACGTAGCAGGACTAGACCCAGACATTGCCGCGAAAAGCGCACACGCACCTAAGTTTGAAATCACCAAACCTCCAGGGACCCTGGTAAGCCATCTGTCTAGAGCTTCATATAAATCTGCACCAGCCCTTGTTGAGGATATTGCAGCCCCCATTATTATAAACATTGGGATTGACAAAAGAGCAAAATTATCTAAATGACCATAAAAAATTTCAGGCATTAATTCTAATGATCTGAAACCATCAAAAAAGAATAAGAAAAGACATGATACTATTAATAAACCATTTGCAACAGAAACTCCCGAGAACAAGATTAAAATAGTTGTGAATGCAACTAATAAACCTAATGATAGTGGATCCATTTATCGTTCTCCTTTGTCAAAAGGAGCTTCTTTTCCAGTCATCATTAATAAGAAGTCAGCAATTAATTGGTTTAAAAACAAACCAAATCCTATCGGCAAGGCTGCATATGGAAATTTTAATGGAACTGCAGTAACTGTATCAGAAGTCCAATTTCTTTCATAAGCAACAAACCAGTAATCAAATCCATATATAAACATTATTGTTACTATAATTATGCTTGTTAAACTTGTAACAATTGCCAGAGGTTTTTTATATATTGGCTTAATAAAGGTTGGTAAAAGGTCAACATTTACATGTCCACGTAAAAGTTGTATGTAAGATAAACCAATTAATGTTGCTCCCACCATCATATAAATAACAGTTTCAGTTTGCCAAGCTGTTGAAAGATTTAAAACAAATCTAACCCAGATCATTTGTACTGTTATTAATACCGCAATTAAAATCATAAATGCAGCAATCACACCAGCTACTCTAGAAATATTTTTTGTAAAATTTATGTAATTATCCAGCATAAGTTATTTTAAATTTTTTAAAGAGGTGGCAAGTGTCTACTTGCCACCTAAAGTATTAATCGACGGACAAAGCTAAATCCAATAGTCTTTGACCATCTTTATAACCTGAGACAAACTTTTTATAAGAAGTTTCTTTTGCTATTTCACGCCATGCATTAAATTCGTCTGCAGACATTTCTTTTATTTGAACTCCATTTTTCTTAAAAACATTAACAGATGCCTGATCTTCTTTTTTCGCTTCAGCGAGATAATAAGCCTCAGCTTTTTTTGCACCATCCATAATAGCTTTTTGCTGATTTTTATTTAATTTTTCAAATATTGTTTTGTTCATTAGAAGAGGTTGATACATAAACCATAAAGCAGTTTTACCTGCTGGTGTGTAGCATTTCACTTGCTCATAAATTCTATATGAGACAAAAGAAGATGAGGAAGTGTTTGCGGCTTGCAAAACGCCAGTTTGCATAGCATTATATATAGCTGATGATGGCATTGATGCAATTGACGCCCCTGCCCCAACCAACATTGTTTCAAAGGCTTTTCCCGCAGCCCTCGTTTGTAAACCCTTAACGTCACTTGGGCTAGTTATACACTTATTTTTACCAGCAAATCCTCCAGCTAGATAACCATGAACAACTACCATTACGTCATCACCTGCCATTATCTTTTGGATTTCTTTCATAAACGGAGAGTAATTTAACCTAGCAGCATGATCATGATTCTTAACTAGACCAGGCATTAAAGTTAAATTATAGGCTGGTTGTTGACCACCTGCATATGACAACGGAAAAACTGTCATATCTAATTGACCTCTTGTTAGCGGTTTATATTGTTCTTTTGGTTTAAAAAGTGATTTAGAAGGAAAAATTTTTATTTTCAACCCAACATTTGCAGTTTCAACATGATCAGCAAGAATTTGTGCAAATTTATGCCTGACATCTTTTGTTGACCATTGATGGGACAACCTTAATTCTTTTGCAGAAACCCCTGCCGAGAGCACTATTGCTCCTATTGTAGCCATTGTTAAACTCTTAAAATTCATTGTCGAATTCCTCTCTTTAATTTTGTTAATTGAGATTTAATTAATACACATTTATAATAATTAAAAAACCTAAATATTAGGAAGTTATTTGTTTACCAATAACTCTGCAGCTTTAGAAATCCCTCCTTTTTGATAAGGAATACCGGCTAAATCAAGACCCATTTCTACACCTGTCAATGTTCCCATTAACATTAAATCGTTAAAGTCACCAAGATGACCTATCCTAAACACTTTTCCTGAAAGTTTGGACAAGCCATTTCCAAGAGACATATTAAAGTTCTCTAAAATTATTTTTCTTAGATTATCAGCATTATGGCCTTCTGGTAACATAACAGCTGTTAAAACATTTGAAAAATCCTTTTCTTCTTTACATACGATCTCTAAACCCCATGCTTGCACAGCAGCTCTAGTTGCTTGAGCATGTCTTTCATGCCTGTGAAAAACATTATCAAGCCCCTCTTCATGAATCATATTGATCGCTTCTTTTAATCCATATAATAGATTAGTTGCAGGTGTATACGGAAAAGAACCTGATTTGTTAGCTTCTATTTGCTCTTCCCAATCCCAGTAAGATCTTCGCATACCCGAAGTTTTAGCTAATTTCAGAGCCTTTTCTGATATTGCATTGAAGGATAATCCAGGTGGTAGCATAAGTCCTTTTTGGGACCCAGAAACTGTAATATCAACACCCCATTCGTCATGTTTATACTCCATTGATCCTAAGCCTGAAATAGTGTCAACCATCAACAAAGCTTCATGATTAGCTGAGTTCAATGCTTTCCTAACTTCTTCAATTCTTGAAGTACAACCTGTGGACGTCTCATTATGAACCACACAAACAGCTTTTATCTGTTTTTCAGTATCCTTTTGTAATCTTTCATAAATTTTTTCAGGCTCAGCCCCTCTTTGCCAGTCAGTCTCCAAAAACTCGGTCTTTATTCCAAGTCTAAGTGCCATTTTATTCCATAAAGATGCAAAATGACCTGTTTCCACCATAAGAACTAAGTCGTTTTCTTTAACTGTATTAACTAGTGCTGCCTCCCACGCACCTGTTCCTGATGCAGGGTATATGATAACACTAGATTTAGTTTTAAAAATTGTCTTGATTCCTTCAAGACAATCATTAGCTAAATTAGAAAATTCAGGACCTCTATGATCAATAGTAGGATAATCCATCGCACGTAAAATTCTGTCAGGAACATTTGAAGGACCTGGTAACTGAAGAAAGTGTTTACCTGGCATATAATTTTTATTCATTCATTAATCCATGCTATATTATTATCTTTAATTGAAACTATCGGAAATATATTTTACTATTTATACACTTAATTATATTAATTTCCATATAGAATTTAAATTCTCACTGAAGGTTATTTAGATGCCAGAAGGCCATGTAGATCAATTACTAGATACTTTAAAAAGAAAAACTTCAGCAGAAGTTTACTCTGATAATTTTAATAAAGGTAGATACGCCACTGATGCATCAATATATCAGATGATGCCATTTGGAGTTTTAATACCAAAAACAAAAAAAGATTTAATTGAAACAGTTAACTATGCACGCGAAAAAAGAATACCCTTACTAGCACGTGGTGGCGGGACATCACAATGCGGTCAAACTGTAAATAACGCAATCGTTATTGATAATTCTAAATATTTAAACAAAGTTTTAGATTTTGATAAAGAAAAAATGACATGTGTTGTTGAACCTGGAATTGTATTAGATGAACTTAATCGTTTTTTAAAACCATATGGGTTGTGGTTTCCTGTAGACGTATCAACTTCAAGCAGAGCAACAATAGGTGGAATGGCGGGTAATAATAGTTGTGGTGGCAGATCAATAAGATACGGCATGATGAGAGATAATGTTATTGACATTGAAGCTATATTGTATGACGGGTCAATCTATAATTTTGGAAAAATAGAGAACAATTGTCTACCGTATAGTAACGGGGTCGCTCCTGAAATTATTAACAATCTTCAAAAATTAGCAAATGATAATAAAAAAGAAATTATTTCAAAATTTCCAAAAGTCTTAAGAAGAGTTGGGGGTTATAATATTGACGCCCTACTTCCAGATGCTATGGCAAATAGACCAAATGGTAAAGTTGGTGATGGAATTAACTTATCTCATTTATTAGTTGGATCAGAGGGTACATTAGCATATTCAACTGCAATTACTCTAAAATTATCTCCTCTACCATCAAAAAAAATAATGGGTGTCTGTCATTTCCCATCATTTTATGAGGCCATGGATGCAGCGCAACATATTGTTCCCTTAGACCCGGTGGCTGTCGAGTTGGTAGATGACACTATGATAAATCTAGCTCAAAAAATTGATATTTTTAAACCAACTGTAGACGCAGTTGTGAAAGGCAACCCAAAATCTCTACTTCTTGTTGAATTTGCTGAAGAGAATATGGATGAAAATCTTAGAAGATTAAAAAACCTTCATCAACTGATGGGTGACCTAGGATATTCTTGGAATAAAGGAATAAGAAATGGAGGTGTTGTTGATGTAATCGACAGCAACCTCCAATCTAAAGTCAGTGAAATGAGAAAATCTGGCTTAAACATAATGATGTCAATGAAAAACGACGCGAAACCCGTCTCTTTCATTGAAGATTGCGCTGTCGAACTTAAAGATTTAGCAGAATATACAGACGGACTTAACAAAATATTTGATAAATACAATGTTAAAGGAACCTGGTACGCTCATGCATCTGTTGGTTGTTTGCACGTTAGGCCTGTTTTGAATATGAAAATTCAAGATGATGTTGATAAAATGAGAAATATTGCAAATGAAACAAGTAACTTAGTAAAAAAATTTAAAGGTTCGTATTCAGGTGAGCATGGCGATGGCATAGCCCGTTCTGAATTTAATGAGGTAATGTTTGGTAAAAAAATAACTAATATATTTAAAATCATTAAAAATTCTTTTGATCCTTTAAATATTTTCAATCCAGGAAAGATTGTGGATGCTCCAAAATTAGATGCAAGAGATTACTTCAGATATGCGCCATCATATAATGCTAAAAATATTGACACTATATTAGATTGGTCTTCTTGGACAGGTTCAAGTGGAGGTTTCCAAGGGGCTATAGAAATGTGTAACAATAATGGCTCATGCAGAAAATTAGATGGTGGAGTTATGTGTCCTTCTTTTAGAGTAACAAAAGATGAAAAGGACTCTACAAGAGGAAGAGCAAACACGCTTAGATTAGCTCTTTCAGGACAACTAGGTAAAGATGCGTTATCAAGTGAAAAAATGAATGACACAATGAAACTTTGTGTATCTTGTAAGGCATGCAAACGTGAATGCCCGACAGGTGTTGATATGTCAAAAATGAAAATCGAAATTTCAAGTCTAAAAGCAAAAAAATTTGGATTAGACATTAAAAGCAAACTTGTTGCATTTCTTCCATATTATGCATCAATTGCATCAAAATTTTCTTTTATTTTCAATTTAAGAGATAAGTTACCTGGATTAGCAAAACTGAGTGAAATATTTCTCGGTTTCACAGCAAAAAGACCTCTTCCAAAATGGCGGCAAGATTATTTTAGGGATAATGAATTACCAAGTAATTTGAACACAAATGAAAAATCTATTCCTGTCATTTTATTCGTGGATACATTTAATCGATATTATGAACCTGAAAACGTGAGATCAGCAATAAAAGTTTTAAAAAAAGCAGGCTACTTCCCATTTATTCCAACTTTAGAAAATTCAAGAAAAATACTTTGTTGTGGCAGAACATATCTAACCAATGGACTTATTAATCATGCAAAAAATGAGGTTTTAAATATATTAGAAACATATAAGCCTTACCTTAAAAATGGAATATCTATTGTTGGCTTAGAACCTTCTTGTATTCTTTCATTTAGGGACGAAATACCAAACTTAATAAAAAATGAAGAAACAGATTATTTAAAAAATTACTCATATACATTTGAAGAATTACTATCAAAGCATAGTGAAGAATTAAAATTCAAAAATTTAACTAAAAAAGTCTTACTTCATAGTCACTGTCATCAAAAAGCTTTTGATGTCGTAAAACCAATTGAAAATATATTAAAAAATATTAAAGGTGCTGAAGTTGAAACAATAGAAACAAGCTGTTGTGGGATGGCAGGTTCTTTTGGTTATGACAAGGATACATATGATATTTCAATAAAAATGGCTAATGAAAAACTTTTCCCAGCAATTAATAGAAATAAAGATAAAACCACTATAATAGCAGATGGTATATCTTGTAGATGTCAAATTAAAGATGGTCTTGATAGAGAAGCTATTCATTTAGCAAAGTTTCTAGATCAAAATATAATTTACTAAAAACAATTTAAGATTTAGTCTTATTATTTTAAGAGGGAAGAATGCCAAGTAAAATAAGAAAGCCAACATCCTTTCATTGGGGTAGCTATTATGCTGAATTAGAAAGTGAGAAGCTAGTTGGAATACGCCCATATGAAAATGATAAAGACCCCTCTAAGATAGCTAATGGTATTATAAACAGCATTAACGATGAATTACGAATAAGAGTGCCTCATGTTCGAAAAGGTTACCTTAGAGAAATTCGGAAAGAATTAGCCAATAGTAAAATGGCTTTGACTGGAAAACGAAGTAGGGATAAAAGAGGTTTAGACAGTTTTGTACCTATTAGCTGGGAAGAGGCAATTGATATTGTTGCTTTTGAACTAAGTAGAATCAAAAAAAAATTTAAAAATAAAGCATTCTTTGCTGGCTCTTATGGTTGGGGTTCTGCTGGAAGATTTCATCATGCTCAAAGTCAACTTCATAGATTTTTTAATTGCTATGGAGGATATACTAGGTCAGTAAACACTTATTCTTATGCAGCTAGTGAAACAATTATGCCCCATGTAATTGGTATGACATATCGACAATTTCTTGATACTCACACTGATTGGAATAATATTAAAGATAATACTGAATTAATAGTTATGTTTGGCGGATTACCTCTAAAAAATGCACAAGTGACCTCTGGGGGAGTTGGAAAACACACAACTAAAGATTACATAAAAAGATGTGCACAAAAAGGTATAGAATTTATTAACATTAGCCCAATGGAAATGGAAGCTGATATAATAAGTAAAGCTGAATGGGTAAAAATAAGACCAGGTACAGATACAGCATTAATGCTTAGTATTGCGTATATTTTAGAAATAGAAAGCCTAGCTGACAGAGATTTCCTTAACAAATATTGTGTTGGATACGACAAATTTGTTCAATATATAAAAGGTATATCCGATGGCAAAGCTAAGACACCTTTCTGGGCATCTAAAATCACTGGGATTCCGAGTAATACAATTTATAATTTAGCCAAAAAAATGTCCTCAAGTAGAACAATGATTACTGGAGCTTGGGGCTTACAAAGGCAGCAGTATGGTGAACAGCCACATTGGATGATAACTGTTCTTGCTTGTGTGTTAGGACAAATAGGACTTCCTGGCGGTGGTTTTGGCCTTGGATACAGTGCAGAAAATGGTATTGGAAATCCAGTTCAACATTTTAAGTGGCCTTCATTAGAGCAGTTCAAAAATCGTGTTTCTGAGTTTATTCCTGTGGCCAGAATTTCAGATATGCTATTAGAACCAGGGAAAGTTTTTTCTTATAATGGAAAAGAAATAAAATACCCAGATATAAAGTTGGTATATTGGGCAGGTGGTAATCCCTTTCATCATCAAATGAACCTAAAAAAGCTAAGCAAAGCATTTAAGCAACCTGACACTATAATTGTAAATGAAATCTGGTGGAATAGTCTTGCAAGACACTCTGATATAATATTACCAGCAACAACTTCTTTGGAGAGAAATGATATAAGTATTAAACATTGGGATCAGACGATTTCACCAATGCATAAAGTAATTGAACCTATAGGAGAGTCTAAATCTGACTATGAAATTTTTTCTGAAATTGCTTCAAAATTAAATTTTAAAGATAAATTCACTGAGAATAAAAATGAAGATGAATGGCTTAGGTTTATTTGGGATGAAGCAAGAAGTAAAGCAAAAGAAGAAGGATTTACTTTGCCTGAATTTGATAAATTTTGGAAAAATGGTTTTCAAGAAGTATTGTTTCCTAAAAAACAAACTATATTATTAGAAGATTTTAGAAAAGATCCTAAAAAAAATCCTATCTCAACACCATCCGGGAAAATAGAAATTTTTTCTGAAACAGTTGATAGTTTTAACTATCAAGATTGCCCTGGACACCCAACTTGGTTGGAACAAAAAGAATGGCTTGGATCAAATTTAACAAATAAATATTCACTTCAATTAATTTCAGGTCAACCACACAATAGATTACACAGTCAACTTGACAATGGTTCTGAAAGTCAAAATTATAAAATATTAGGTAGAGAACCTATAAAAATACATCCTCAAGATGCACAATCAAGAGGATTAATTAACGGTGACATAGTTGAGGTGTTCAATAAAAGAGGCAAATGCCTTGCCGGAGTGATCATAAGTAATGAGGTCATGAAAGGAGTTGTTTTTCTAGCTGTTGGCGCATGGTATGATCCAATAAATGATGGTGATTTTTGTATACATGGAAATCCAAATGTTTTGACAGAAGACATTGGCACATCTTCTCTAGCTCAAGGACCAACAGCACATTCAACTTTAGTAGAAATAAAAAAATATACTAAGGAATTACCAGAAATAAACATTTCACACAAACCCAGCATTGTAAATAAATAGAGAACTCTGACTTGAGCATTGAAATTTGTATCATTAATCCTTACGCATCAGCTATCCCAAATAAAAAAATCAAGCTTTGTGCACAAAAAATATTGGATAAAAGTTCTAGTATTTTGATTAATAATAAAAATTTTCAAGAAAACTATTATGACTTGCACAGTGAAACCATAAATATTTCAAAATTACTTAACGCAGTTGAAACAAATAATTCTTCAGATGCTTTTATAATTATTTCCTTTGAAGATATTGGTGTAGATACAATTAGAAAAATAACTTCAAAACCAATAATTGGTTTAGGTGAAGCTTCATTTTATACTGCCAATATGATTGCAAATAAGTTTTCAATAATCACGAATTTATCTCAATCACATGAAGCTTTAAAAAATAACTTAATAAAATATGACATGGAACATAAGTGTGTATCTATAAATTCAATAGAAGTTCCAGTGTTAGATATGGACACAATGTCAAAATCAAACTTAAATAAATTAGATAACGAAATAAAAAGAACAATTACAGAAGATGATCCAGAGGCCATCATTATAACAAGCCCTGGTATTTTAAATTTGAAAAAAAATTTAAGTAAAAAATTCAATATACCCATAATAGAAGGAGTTACAGCTGCAACAGCTTTAATAGAGAATTTTGTCAAACTAGATATACAAATAAAAAAATTTACTACTAAACCTAGTCGAAATTTTGGAATACCAATTTAAATTAATTATAAAAACTCGTTCTCTAAATCTTTTTTTAACATAACCTGATCTCTTTCTGAGTAATCTCCATAACCAGCACCACCAGGTGTATGAATTTGTAAGATATCCCCTGCCTTAATGACTTGTGTGCCTTTACCATTTAACTTCCCTTTACCCTTAATTGAGACTTGTCCAGGCTTACCATTGCTTCCATTTAAACGACCTCTCGCAGGAAATTTAATTCTATCAAAAGAAGCTAAAAGATCCATATCTTCATTAATTGCTGATTTGATTTCAATTAATTGACCCAAACCACCATTATACTTACCTTTACCACCACTTCCTGGATTATATTCTTTTTTTAAGAACAATAATGGAGCAACAGCTTCATTAATTTCAACTGGAGTTCCTTTTACACCAGAAGGGTAGGCAGTGGCTGATAACCCATCCTTGTTTGGTCTAGCCCCTGTTCCACCATTAACTACTGCAGTGACAGCAAATAGTGAGTTATTGTTTGCTCCCCTATCAGTTTTTCCACGAAATGTAATGTTCCACAAACAAGAAGCACCTTCGGCAGGAACTTTTTCTGGTATGGCCTTTTCTAAACAACCAAAAAACCACATCTGGAAGCATTTGACCAATAATATGCCTTGCACAAACTGCAGCAGGATATGGAGCGTTTAAAATCGATCCTAATGGTGCATCAATTTCAAAAGGTTTTAAAGAGCCTGCATTGTTTGGTATTTCTGCACTTACAAGACAACTCAAACCAAAACAGGTATAAGCTTTAGTATATGATAATGGAACATTTATACCAAACTTAGATTTGTCAGAAGTACCTGTATAATCAACTGATATTGATTTATCAGAAACATTTAATTTTGCCTCTAATTTAATATCTTTTTCAAATCCATCTATCATCATAGAATTTTCATATACACCGTTTGGAATTTTATTAATTTCATTTTCTACGGCTGAAAGTGACTTGTCATAAATAAAATCAGATAAATTCTTTAAATTATCAATTCCAAATTCGTTCATCATCTCTACTAATCTTTTGCAACCTATGTCATTACACGCGGCCAATGAGTAAACATCACCTTCTGTTTCTACTGGTTGTCTTGTGTTTTGGCTAACTAGCTTTAACAATGTTTCATTCATCACACCTCTGTCAGCTAATTTTAACATAGGTATATAAAGACCTTCCATGTGTATATCAGTAGCATCAGGACCCACTCCTAATCCTCCAATGTCAGTCAAATGTGATGTACATGAAAAAAGACCAACTATTTTGTTGTTTTTAAAACAAGGGGTTGTTAATACAAAATCATTCAAATGACCTGTACCCATCCATGGATCATTAGTAATGAATATGTCTCCTTCATTCATTGTATTTAGTGGAAAATGATTGATAAAATGCTTAACTGACTCCGCCATTGAATTAACGTGACCAGGAGTGCCTGTAACTGCTTGAGCCATCATTCTACCTTCTAAGTCAAATACTCCAGCAGATATGTCTCCACATTCACGTACAATTGGACTAAATGCAGTTCTAACTAATGTTTGACCTTGTTCTTCAACGACAGACAGAAGTCTGTTCCACATAACTTGATTTTGAATATTATTCTTATCATCAATTAAATTATTATTCATTATCTGTATATTCCATTAGCAAATAATTATTACTTAAAACTTTTGTGTTAAAATTATTAGAGACAACTATTGTAGTTTGAGCCTCTGTAATCACACATTGACCTTGTATCAAATCACCTGGATTTAACTCTGTCCTTTCGTAATTTGGTATTTTAATTTTTTCTCCGCTTTCATAATCACAGAAATCAATTAGAGAATTTTCTTTAATTTTTTTATAAGAGTCTAATTCTATATATTCATTTGAATTCTCACTCAAAATAGATAATGACAAAGACCAGGTTAAAATTTCTATGTCTGCATTTGGCAGTATTCTAGAATATAGTTTTTCGTAATTTAATTCGAAAGATTTTTTGATTTTTTTTGCGTCTTCATCATATAACACCTCGTTATCAATAGGCACTTTAATTTCGTGCCCTTGTCCAGCATATCGCATAAATGCAAAACGCTCTTCGATATATTCTGTTTTTTCAGAGTTGTTTTGTATAATTTTTTTTGCTTCATCCCTCATGGAACTTAGTAAATTATTAACTTTTTTAAAGTTAAATTTATTTAATAACATTCTAAGACTTTTTACTACTTCGTATCCAACAGGAGCTTTCAAAAAACCGACTGCTGAACCTACACTTGCATTTGTAGGGATGATAATTTTTTTTACTCTTAATTTTTCTGCAACTCTTGAGATATGAAGAGGGGCAGCTCCTCCAAATCCAATCAGAGTTCTGTTTGATGTTTCGTGACCTTGTTCAACGGTGTGAACTCTAGCTGCATTTGACATAGTTTCATCTACTATTTCAGATATTGCTAATGCGGCTGTTTCAGTTTTAATGTTAAGCTTGTCACTTATATTTTTTGTAATTGCATTGTTAGCAAATTCTTTGGATAGGTTTATTTTACCCCCTGCAAATTTATCAGCATCAATCTTGCCTATTACTAAATCTGCATCTGTAATTGTTGGATTATCACCCCCGTTTGAGTAACATGCTGGGCCTGGATTTGAGCCAGCACTGTCTGGTCCAGTAATTATTTGCTCCAACTTATTTACCCTCGCTATGGATCCACCTCCTGCGCCAATCTCAACCATTTCGATTACAGGAATTCTTAAGGGTAGGCCACTTCCTTTTTTAAACCTCGCTTTTCTGTCAACTTCAAACTCTCGAGCTTTAATTGCTTTCTGATTTTCAATTATGGTTATCTTAGCGGTTGTTCCTCCCATATCGAATGATATAACTTTATCTAATTTCAAATCTTCAGATATAGATGTTGCCAAAATAGCACCACCAGCAGGACCAGACTCAACTAACCTAACTGGGTTATTACATGCACTTGTCACGTTAGTTAAAGTTCCACCAGAGGTCATTAATAAGAGCGGACAATTGAAACCTTTTTGCCTCAATTCAGTATCTAATTTTTTTAAATAAGTAGATATTAAAGGTTTTATGTATGAGTTTACTACAGTAGTGGTAAAACGTTCATATTCTCTTATTTCTGGACATACATCAGAAGATATACTGACCTCTACATCTGGTAAATATTTTAATAAAAATTCTTTTAGTTCATTTTCATTTTTAGAATTTGCATAAGAATGAAGAAAGCCAATTCCAATACTTTCAAATTTTTCTTTTTTGATAGTATCAACTAGACTCTGGAATTTTTTAACATTAATAGGTTTTATTATTGATCCATTAATATCAGTTCTTTCTTCTATTACATATCTGTGCTTTCTTGGAACAATTGACATTGTTTTTTCAATAAGTATGTCATACTGATCAAATCTACTTTCATAACCAATGTCTAAAACATCTCTAAAACCCTCAGTTGTTATAAAACAAGTCTTAGCACCCTTTCTTTCAATGATTGCATTTGTAGCCAAAGTCGTACCATGAATGATCATCTTTATATTTGAAGAATTTATACTATTTTCATGTAATAGTTCTACTACCCCCTGAATTACTGCAACTTCAGGTTGAGAGGAAGAAGTAAGAACTTTTTTAGTAAAAAGGTTAGTTTTATCTTCTAAAACTATATCTGTAAAAGTTCCACCGATATCAATAGCTAGTCTCATTTATTGAAATCCTACAAAAACAATCATTGAATCATAAAGTTGACAGGTGCAGTAACAATTTGAGGAAAAATTACAATTATGACTATACTTAATAACATTAAAAAGAAAAAGGGTAATGCTGCTTTTGTAACTTTCAATATATCTCTACCCGTCATTCCTTGAAGGACAAAAAGATTAAATCCGACTGGAGGAGTAATCTGTGCCATTTCAACAACTATTACAGTAAAAATTCCAAACCATATTAAATCTATACCAGCTGTCTGAACCATTGGTAAGACTACAGATGCAGTCAACACCATCATGGATGTTCCCTCGAGGAAACAACCAAGGAAAATGTATAATATGGTTAGAATTGCCAAAAGTGAGAGTTGTGATAATTGAAAGTCATTTACAATTTGCCCTAATTGTTTTGGTATACCAGTGTATCCCATAGCAACAGAAAGAAATGCTGCACCTACAATTATAAAATTAATCATACAAGAAGTTTTTACAGCACCCATTAAGCTATCCATAAAACTCTTAAAATTTAGTGAATTTGAAGACCAGGCAAGTATTAGTGCACCTATCACACCAATGGTTGCAGCCTCTGTTGGAGTAGCGTAACCACCATAAATAGATCCAAGAACAAAAAATATTAATGCAACTACTGGAAGCAAATTTCTTGCTGCCTTTATTTTTTCGAAGAAAGTATAACTTACATTTTGTTTAGGTGCTAAGGAAGGGTTAAGTTTAGACCTTATTGCTATGTAAGACATAAAAATTAAAATAATCATGATACCTGGCAAAACGCCTGCAATAAAAAGTCTTGAAATAGAGACTTGAGCTAAAACACCATAAACAATCAGCATGATTGAAGGTGGAATTAACAATCCTAATGTTCCTGAGCCTGCTAAGGAACCAATACTAAGAGTTTCGTCATAATCTCTTTTCTTTAATTCAGGAATACTCATTCTTCCTATTGTAGCGCAAGTAACTGCACTTGAACCTGCAACAGCTGCCATTATACCACAACCAACTACATTTACATGTAATAACCCTCCAGGCAGATTAGATAACATTGGTGCAAGACCTTTAAACATTTCTGATGAAAGTCTTGTTCTAAAAAGTATCTCTCCCATCCATATAAATAATGGTAACGCTGTTAATGCCCAATTCCAACTTGCATCCCATAAGGTACTAGCAAGCAGGGATCCCACAGGTGCAGGAGTAAAAAATTCTAATAAAATGTATCCAAGGGTGATTAATGCTGGAGCCACCCATATGCCTAGAGACAGAAGAAATAGTAATAAAATAAATAAAACTAATGATAAACCAGTCGCCATGTATTTCTCTTTTAAGTATTATCTTTCAATATAGGATTAGCATTTTTAACATAAGATGGCTGTTCCTTTTTCCAAACTGTAAAAAAATCATCAATAAGAGCCACTAAAAATATAGTTACTCCTATTGACATGCTTATCCTTGGAATCCAAAAAGGGATAGCCAATAGACCTGGGCTAATATCATCAAAAATAAATGAAAAATATACAAAATCCCAACTCCAATACGTCAAATAACTAGTAATTATAATACAAAATGACAATGAGAAGAGCTCTTGATATCTTCTTACTTTTTTCCCTAACAATCTTGTAAATAAGGTAACTCTTATATGTTCACCGCTATGAAAAGTATATGAGAGTCCAAAAAAAGTTAGAGCAGCTAAACTAAAGCCGGCAGTTTCAGTAGAATCTACTGTGATATTTACAAATCTTCCTAGAATTTGCGCAACTATGGTCAAAGCAATAAGTACCATAAAAAAGGCAGAAAGATAGCCGCTATATAAATATAACTTATTTAATTTATTTCTCATGGCTATCTTTCTGAAATATTAACGCATTGATAAATATCTATCTAATACTGCGTTAGCTTCTGGACTAGCTTTAGATCTCCAATTTTTCATCATTTCGAGACCAATGCTTTTCATTTTGCTAATTACCTCGTCAGGAGCATTTTTTGAAGACATTCCATTTTTCTTAAGGATATCAATTTGCTTTTTAGTAGTTTCAGCACTCATTTCCCAACCTCTAAGCTCAGCTTTTTTTGCAGCAGCTAACATGTTACTCTGATCACCTTTTGATAGAGCATTAAAGGCTTTTTTAGTTACAACTACAGCATTTTTACTAAAAATAGCTCCAGCATATGTAAAATGTTTTGTATTATCCCATGCTTGAATATCTATACCTGTTTGAGGACTAGTAAATAAAGCTTCAATAAGACCTGTAGAAAATGCCTGAGGAATTTCTGCAAAAGGTAGAATTGTTGCATTAAATCCTAACATAGATCCCATTTGTTGTGTGGCTGTAGAATATATTCTCAGTTTTTTACCACTAAAGTCAGAGACACTATTTACAGGAAACTTAGTATAAAACCCTTGTCCTGGCCATGGGGCAGTATATAAGATCATAAGTCCTTTTTTATCAAATTTTTTCTGAAGATATTCCATCTGCACATCTTTTAGCAACCAAGCACTTGAATAGTCTGGTGCAATAAAAGGTAATCCAGCTAAAATATACATTGGGTCTTCATTACCATAAATACCTAACCTAATTTCTCCAATTGGGATCTGTCCTCTTTGAAGAGATGTTTTTATTGCATCTAATTTAATAAGAGTATCATTTGGATTTAAATTAATATTAACTGAAGTAGTGGACTTAACATCATCTATAAATTTAATTATATTTTGAGTATGAAAGTTACTTTTTGGATAGCCTGAAGCCATTGTCCAATCTGCTGCATGCAAATTAAAACTAAAGATAGAAACAGCTACAAAAAGAAACGTTCTTTTAAAAATTTTTGTAATCATTATTAATTCCTTTCATTGTAAATGTGTAATAATTAAGCATTTAGAGGAATAAAGAGTCAAATTGAATTAAAGGTAACCAAAAATTTAATTAAGTTACTTTAAATAAATGTTAAAAATTTAATCAAAAAAATTGAATGATTCCTTTTCTAAGCAATATTTTGCTATATCCATTCTCTTTGGTATCCATACATTTTCAAAGGTTTTTATATATTTGATAAAATCTTCAAGCCCCTTAATTCTTCCTGGTCTTCCGATAATTCTAGGATGTAGTCCAATAGACATCATTCTTATGGAACCATCATCTGTTTCTGAGAAAAGTTGATTAAATGATTCTTTACAATAAATATTAAAATCATCACCTTGTACAAAACCATTGTTACCATCAAATCTCATATCATTAGTATCAAATGAATATGGAATAATAACAAGTTTATGATCATTTTTCTTTACAACATAAGGTATGTCGTCATTGTATGCATTTGAATCATATATAAATCCTCCATGCTCAATTAAAAGATCCCTCGTAAATGGCGAAGTGCTAGATTTTGTGTGCCAACCAACTGGTGGATGACCAGAAAGTTTTAATATTGAGGAGTAACATTCATTAATTATTTGTTTCTCCTCTGTTCTGTTTAGATACGCATGGGATATCCATTTCACACTATGAGCAGATATTTCATGATTTCTGTTTAATATTTCATCTATTAACCAAGGAGAATTTTCTAACGCTAAAGAACAACAACTAAATGTTGCTTTTACGTTGTATTTATCAAAAACGTCAAAAATACGCCAAATACCTGACCTTAGACCATATTCGAAATGAGACTCCATACAAAGATCTGGGATATCTAATATTTTAATTTTATTATTTTCGTATACATGCTCATTTTGACTATCGCCTGATGAAATCGAAAGCTCTGCACCCTCTTCAATGTTTACAACAAATGATACTGCAATTTTATTTTCTTCAGGCCAAAGAATTTTTGGCTTTTCTTTTCCATAACCAATAAAATTTCTTTTCATTTATGATCCATCATTAGCTTTGTGAGCAATCAATTCAGATAAATTTTTATCAACCCCCATAGATGATTTAGGAGGTAATTTTGGTTTTTTTAAAGTATTTTGATTCATAACAACAGCTAATTCTGCTTGCTTTACAGCCGCTTCAGCACAATCAATCACAGGCACATTAATTTCTTTTTGAACAATTTTTTTAAATCCAGACAATGGAGCCCCTGCAAATATAACTACCTCACCACCATCAATATTGATAGCATTTTTAGCAGATTCAATTAGAGATTTCTTCTGAAGTGTTTGGATTTTATCTATAGTTAAATTAACGCCATCTATAGCTCTAAATCCTGCATATCTGGACTGTAAGCCTAATAATTCAACACTTTCTTCATACCAAGACGCCATTGCATTAGTAAATGAGATAATTGAGAATTTTTTACCAAATAAGCAAGCACTCAACATAGCTGCCTCCCCTAACCCAATTATAGGCAAGTTAAACAAACTTTTTGCTGGTATCAGACCCGGATCACCAAAGGCAGCTATAATTATGGCATCATATTGTGGATGTATTTCTGCTAATTTTTCTAAAACTAAAGTACCAGTAATTTGGGCTTCTACTTTAGTTGATATATATGGGAAACCCTTTTCTGCTGTTTTAGGAATTAGAATTGTTTCACTACTTACAACCAACTTGGCAGTTTCATAAAGTGTTTCAGTTATAGATTCAGAAGTGTTTGGGTTATACAATAATATTTTCATGCCATTAATTAATTCCTTTTGGAATTGTAAGACCTTTTTCAGTTAATTTTAAGTGTAATCTTTTTAATAAATAGTTCATTTCCTTAATATCGTCTTCTGTAAGAACAGGCCCTGGAGATCTCACATTTAATGATTTAATAATACCTCTCTGTTGTAAGACAAATTTTCTTAAGGCTAAACCTATTCCAAATTGCTGTTCATGCCTTATAAGTGGTAAATATATATCAAATAAGTCTTCTGCTTTTTCTTTATCATTATTAGAAAATAAATTATGTAAACTAACCAACATTTCAGTGAATGCAAAACCAGTCATAATCCCATCAGCACCTCTTTCAAGTTCTTGGGGAACATACAAGCCTCCGTTACCTACAAAGACGCTATATTTTCTATTTAAATGATTGTCTCTATATCGAATAAGTCTTGATAATTTATTATGTCCAGGGCAGTCTTCATGTTTAAACATCTCAATTGACGGATGATTTTTCATTATAGTATTTATAACACTTTCAGAAAAGTAAACATTAGTTGTGGGTGGATAATCCTGCAAACAAATTGGAATATCTTGAGTACGATCTACAACTTGATTGAAGTAAGATTTGATTTGATCGTCATTTTTTAAACCATTATTACCAGATATCATAACTCCAGAGGCACCAGAATCCATTGAAAATTTTGAGAGTAAGTCTAAGTTATCAAGACCAGCATTAGATACCCCTACAATTACTGGAACAGTTTTAATTAAATTATTTACGTATCTTCTTATTAATGATTTTTGTTCTTCAATATTAAGTTTATGAGCCTCCCCCATCACCCCAAGGATTGTAACTCCAGAAACTTTACTTTCTATATAATAATTTGAAAGTCTATCTACTGATTCAAAGTCAATTAAATTTTCATTGTTGAAAGGTGTTGTTGCAATTGCAATAACACCTTTTATATCTTTAAATTCTTTTGTCATCTACTTTCCTAAAATTTATCTGGGATAAAAATTAAATTAGCTACTTAATAAGTCAAATCATTAATTCTTAGTTTAGCAATTTTGTGAATCTCACTAATAGCAGTTTCAAATTCTTCAGTTTTGGTGTTATTAACCCTCTTTTGCATATTATTTATAATCTGATTTTTATTTAAACCTTTCACTGCAATTATAAATGGAAATTTAAATTTTAATCTATATTCTTTGTTAAGATTAGTTAAAATTTTAAATTCTTCATCAGAGCATTGATCTAAACCAGCAGACTTTTGTTCATCTTCCGAAAACTTCGTAAGTTTTTCTTTTTTTTGAAGCTTTTTCCCAAGTTCAGGATGAGCATTAATCAAATTTAATTTCTCTATTTCTGAAGAATTATCAACTATTTTTTTCATCATTAATTGCAATTCTTCTTTTGTTTGAATTCCACTAATATTTTCAGAAAACAGTCTTTCTGGTACCCATTTAGAATGCTCATAAACACTTTTAAGTAGATCTATTACTTCTTCTCTTTCCATTTTTTTAGAAAGAAATTTGAAAGTTTTATTGTACATTATTTTACCTGTCATTATTATGTCAGTGGATTTAAGCATACTTTATACAAATTTAAATAGAGAAAAATATGGCGGGTCTTTCAACTCATGTTTTAGATACTAGCAAGGGTAAACCGGCAGTAGAATTAAAAATTGAATTGTACAAAATATTGGATATTGATAAAATTTTGATCAAAACTGTTTTGACTAATGAGGATGGTAGAATTGACGAACCATTGTTATCTGCTGAAAGCTTAGAGGAAAGTCATTACGAATTATTATTTTTTGCTGGTGATTATCTGAAAAAACAAAATAGTGACCTTAAACATGTTTTTCTTGACAAAATACCCATTAGATTTTTTGTAAATAATAAATCTGAACATTACCATGTACCACTATTACTATCTCCTTTTGGCTATAGTACTTATAGAGGGAGCTAATTTTTGATATTTTTATTGGAAGAATGGACTGAACTAATTTTGAGATGGTTCCATGTCATTGCAGGTGTTGCATGGATTGGCTCAAGCTTTTATTTTATTGCTTTAGATTTAAGTTTAAAACAAAATAAGAATCTTCCAGATAAATCTCATGGAGAAGCTTGGCAAGTTCATGGAGGTGGATTTTATCACTTAGTTAAATATCTTGTTGCACCGTCAAAAATGCCTTCAGAATTAACCTGGTTTAAATGGGAAGCCTATGCAACTTGGGTTTCAGGTTTTGCTTTGTTAGCTCTTATATATTATGCAGGTGCTGAATTATACATGATTGATATTGTCAAATATGATTTAGAAAAATATGAAGCTGTAATAATTTCATTATTAGGCGTCGTCTTTGGTTGGGTAATTTATGATTTTGTGTGCAGATTATCAATAAAAACAAATGTCTATGTATTAATCATCTCTATATTTATTTTAATCACTGTCATGTCGTGGGCTTATTCTGAAATATTTAGTTATAGAGGAGCATTTATGCAGATAGGTACAGTTTTAGGCACTATCATGGTTGCTAATGTTCTTATGATCATAATTCCTGGTCAAAAAAAAGTTGTAGCTAGTTTGCTAGCAAATGAGACCCCTAACCCAATTCATGGTGCTATTGCTAAACAACGATCTCTTCATAACAATTACTTAACTTTGCCAGTGATTTTTATAATGATTTCAAATCATTATCCTTTAATTTATGCTACAAAATATTCTTGGATAATCATTTCAATTATTTTAATAATTGGAGCGCTCATTAGACATTTTTTCAATATTAAACATACTGGAGCCAAACCACCTTATTGGGTATGTGTTCCAATAATTATTCTAGGATCAATAATTTTTTATATTTCAGACTTGGGTAAACCAAAACTAAATAACGTAAAAAACACAGCTACTTTGATCGAACTAATCCCAGAAAAAACTTTGGTAAGTGCTCAAGATATTATTGTATCTAAATGTTCAATGTGTCATGCAAAAGAGCCTTTATGGGAAAACATGAAAAATGCTCCTAAATTAGTCAATTTAGAAACACCTACAGATATAATAAACAATATTGATAATATATATAAACAGTCTGTGCTATCATATGCCATGCCACCCGGTAATATTTCTTTTCTTGAAGAAAATGAAAGAAGTTTAATTAATCAACTTTATATAAGTGTTCATAATCTGAAAAATAAATAGTCATTGGAGTATAGTTCATGAAAAATTTTGACATAATTTTTAAAAATGGAAAAACAGTAACTGAAAATGGTCTAGAAGACTGCGACATTGCCGTCGCTGACGGAAAAATTCGTGAAATAGGCGAGATTAATGCTGACGCAAAAATTGTAGAGGATGTTTCTAACCTATTAGTTCTGCCTGGCGGTATAGATGCCCATGTCCACATAGATCAACCATCAGGGCCAGACGTTGAAATGGCTGACAACTTTCAAAGCGCTACAAAATCTGCCGCGGCAGGAGGTAATACCACAGTTTTACCTTTTGCTATGCAAGAAAAAGGACAATCCCTCAGAGAGTGTGTAGAAAGTTATCATAAAAAGGCTAATGGGAATTTGTTTGTAGATACTTCATTTCACTTAATTATAAGTGACCCCTCACCACAAGTTTTAGGACAAGAACTCCCTGCACTAGCTAGAGATGGTTATACATCTTTCAAAGTATTTATGACATATGACGATCTGGTTTTAAATGATGAAGAACTCTTGAAAGTTTTCGAAGTTGCTAAAAATGAGAAAACGTTAGTTATGGTCCATGCTGAAGGATATGATGCTATTAGATTTTTAACAAAAAAATTAGAAGATGAAGGAAAATTAGCCCCTTATTATCATGGTTTGTCTAGGCCTCAGATCGTGGAAAGAGAAGCAACGCACAGAGCCATAAGTCATGCTCAAATAGTTGATATTCCAATTGTAATTGTTCATGTTTCGGGAGAGGAGGCACTATCTCAAATTAAATGGGCAAAAGATAAAGGAATTAAAATTTTTTCTGAAACTTGCCCTCAGTATATTTGTTTAACTGAAGATGATATGAAGGGATTAAATATGGATTTTGAGGGAGCAAAATACGTATGCTCACCTCCGCCAAGAGATTTGGAAAGTCAACAGGCTATTTGGGATGGATTAATCGATGGAACTTTTGATATCTTTTCATCAGATCATTGCCCATTCCGTTTTAAAGATAGTAAGGGTAAAGACAGGCCTGGAGCAAGAACATCATTTAAATGGGTCCCAAATGGTATCCCAGGAGTAGAAACAAGATTGCCAATTTTGTTTTCTGAAGGAGTAAGCAAAAATAGAATCAGCTTGGAAAGGTTTGTAGAGCTAACTTCTACTAATCCTGCCAAAATGTATGGACTTTATCCTCAAAAAGGATCAATTAAAGTTGGATCTGATGCTGATATAACAATTTGGGATCCTAATAAAAAAAATAAAATTCAACAAATTAATCTAAGCCATGGCTCTGATTATACGCCTTATGAAGGTTTAGATATTACTGGATGGCCAATACAAACTTGGTTAAGAGGTCATAAAATTTACGATCAGAATGAATTCATAGTTAACAAAAATTTAGGAAAATATATTTCTAGAGATTTTTGTATTCTTTAAATAAATAGGAAAAAAATGAGCACTAACAACATAAATCAAAATTTAACTAATCTAGCTTCTCCAAAAATTGGTACAAAAATAATTGAAGTTTCTGATGATTTTTTCGGTGAAGCTTCACGTATGCTAGATGACAAAGAGCCAGTCTTCATTGAAGATAAGTATGATGAGCATGGAAAGTGGATGGATGGATGGGAGAGTAAAAGAAGAAGAGATGGTGGCAATGATTGGGCTATAATAGAATTAGGATCTCCAGGATTTATTACTGAGATAGATATTGATACAAGTTTTTTTACCGGAAATTTTCCTCCTTTTGCTTCAATTGAAGGTCTATATAGTGATCAAAAACCAAGCAAAGACTCTGACTGGATTGAAATACTCTCTAAAACATCTTTAAAAGGTGATTCCAGTAATAAATTTAATATTCAATCAAAAACAAAAGTTAATTACATAAAATTACAAATTTTTCCTGACGGAGGAGTTGCAAGATTAAGATTGTTTGGTGAAGTAAAACTTAATTGGGATATTTATAATAATAAAAAAGACCTAATTGAATTATCATCTTTAAAATTAGGTGGTTCTATTGTTGCTTATAATAATGCTCATTATGGTGACGTATCTGCTCTTCTATCTCATGGAAGAGGAAAAACAATGGGTGATGGATGGGAAACCAGAAGGAGAAGAGAACCTGGTAATGACTGGATAATAATTAAATTAGCAACCAAGGGTCTGATAAAAAAAATTGAAATAGATACTGCTCATTTTAAAGGAAATTATCCAGATCAAGCATCAGTGCAAGTCTCAAACTTTGACAAAAACAAAGGTTTAGAAGAACTGATTACTGACTCACATAACTGGAAATACATCTTGGACAAATCAAAACTTAAAGCAGACAATATACATAATTACGAAGTTAATGATACGTCAATTAAAGATGTAACTCATGTCAGATTAAATATTTATCCTGACGGAGGAGTATCAAGATTAAGAATTTTTGGTTTAAAATTATAAAATGAAAAATATTCCAATCGAGCAAATAGATATTAAAATTTTTTCTAGATTTGGGAATATTATAGAAAAGAAAAATGCATCAGAATTGCGTTCTATCAATCAAGGAACTACTACTAGATATCATAACATTTCAAAGTTAGATTTAGAAAGTAAAGATGGAAATTCAGGTATTTCTATCTTTTCTGGTTTACCAAGAGACCTTCCTATAGAAATAAAGATTATGGAAAAACATCCTGTTGCCTCACAAAGTTTTCTTCCAATTCAAGATTATGATTGGTTAATAGTTGTTAGTGAGGAAAAAAATGAATTACCAAATTTAGATACTTTAAGATGTTTCCATGTTAACGGGGATACTGGTGTTACATACAATAAAAATGTTTGGCACCACCCTCTTTTAGTTAAAAAGAAACAAGATTTTTGGGTGATTGATAGAATAAATGATCAAGAAGATACTTCTATTAATTTAAAAGAATATCATTTCACAGATAATGAAACTAGATACATAACTCTATAAATCCAGCAATCTTTTTGACGCAACCTTATGTTTTTCTAAAGATAAATTAAGATCAAAATTATTTAAATGACCATTTTGAGATATTACCTCTCCATTGCAAATAGTGTAAGCAGTTTTAGCAGGGGTACATAATACTAAAGCTGCCAAAGGGTCACTCCAAGCTCCAGACATAGCAATTTTATTCAAATCATATATTGCAAAATCTGCAGCTTTACCAATAGAAATCTGACCAATATCATTTCTATTTAATACCTCTGCACCACCCCTTGTTGCAGTAAATAAAGCTTCTCTTGGTGAAAATTTATTAGCACCTAAGTTTACTCTCTGTAACAACATTGCTTGGCGAGCTTCATTTAAAAGATATCCACTATCATTTGAACTTGAACCGTCTACACCTAACCCTACTTTCACACCTATATCTATCCACGTTCTCAAAGGAGCTATCCCGCTTGCTAACCTCATGTTTGAACAAGGACAATGAGCAATACCAGTACCTGTTCTAGAAAATAATTCAATTTCATCTTCATTTAATTTTACACAATGAGCATGCCAAACATCATCTCCAACCCATCCTAAGTTTTCAATATACTCACCTGGGGTCATACCAAAATTTTGTTTGGTATAAACAATATCTTCGTTATTTTCTGCTAAATGAGTATGCATACTAACTGAGTAATTTCTAGCTAACTTAGCAGTTTCTTTCATCAAATCTTGACTAACGCTAAATGGAGAACATGGTGCTAAAGCAATTTTTAACATTGAAAATTTAGAAGAATCATGAAAATTTTCAATAACCCTTTGGCAATCTTTTATAATTGAGTTTTCGTTTTCAGTAAGTGTGTCTGGCGGAAGTCCTCCCTTACTAACACCTATGCTCATTGAGCCTCTAGTGGCGTGAAATCTACAACCAACCTCACTTGCTGCTTCAATCTGATTTTCAAGCTTTGATCCATTTGGAAAGAGGTATAGATGATCACTAGAAGTGGTACACCCACTAATAACCATTTCAGATAATCCAATTAGAGTTGAAATATAAATATCAGAGGGTAATATTTTACTCCAAATAGGATATAAATTTGTAAGCCATCCAAATAATGACTCATTTTGGGAGCCAGGATAACAGCGTGTCAAATTTTGAAATAAATGGTGATGAGTATTTACCAAACCAGGTATAACAACCATTTCTTGTGCATCAATTATTAATCCAGGGTTATAATTAAAATTTTCAAGATCTCCGATGTCAATAATTTTGCCATTTTCACAATAAATAGATTTGTTAGATATTTCTTTTCTTTCATCATCCATTGTTGCAATTATTTGAGCATTTTTAATTAATAAATTTGCTATTTTCATACTAAAGCTCGAAAATTTTGTTTAGTAATGTAACAATTTTTATCAAACTTTTAAATGTATAATTATAGTAGAGATGAAAAGTAAAATTTTCACCAATTCCAAAAGAAGCAGTTGTTAGAGAAGATGTTGTTGATAACTAAACTTTTAAGACTTTCAAAATTTCAGATGGAGTAGCTGGAGAATTAAGAAGCTCAGGTCTTGAATTTGTTGAAGAAGCCCTGATTGCTTCTTTTAGCGCCAGAAAATGAGAAATTGCAAGTAGTAGAGGCGGCTCACCGACAGCTTTTGATCTAAAGATGGTTTTTTCTTCATTATCTGCTTTTTCTAGTAATTTAACATTGAAGATTTGAGGAATATCTCTACTCCCAGGTAATTTATATGTAGACGGCCCAGTTGTAAGTAATTTTCCTTCTTTGGAAAAACATAATTCTTCACATGTCAACCACCCCAAACCTTGAATAAAACCTCCTTCAATTTGACCGATATCAATATTTTCATTAAGAGAATTTCCACAATCTTGAACAATATCAGCTCTTAGTATTCTACTCTCTCCGGTATTTATGTCTAATAAGGCCTCAGAAATTGCAGCTCCCCATGTAAAATAAAAATAAGGATGACCCCTCAACTTACCTTGATCCCATGAAATTTTGGGAGTTTTATAGTAACCTGTAGAAGATAAAGAAATTCGATTTTCCCAACAGGAAAAGGCTAACTCAGAAAAAGACAAACTTCTGTTACCACAAATAATTCTACCTTCACCAAGAACAATATCTTTTTTATTTTTTTTAAATAATTTTGCAGCATGGTCGATCATTCTGTTTTTTATAACATTTGATGCGTTCCATGCAGCCATTCCATTTAAATCTGAACCAGAAGAAGCTGCTGTAGCTGAGGTGTTTGGTACTTCTGCAGTATTTGTTGAAGTAATGTGAATTTGTTCAAGAGGAACCTTAAAACATTCAGCAACTACCTGGGCAACTTTAATGAATAACCCTTGGCCCATCTCAGTCCCACCGTGATTTAATCTAATTGATCCGTCAGAGTATACATGGACTAACGCTCCTCCTTGATTTAATGATGGTTTATTAAATGAAATACCAAATTTTGCAGGCATTAAGGCTATACCTTTTCTGAAAGGTAAATTATTATTTTTTTGATTTAAGTTAAATTCTTTAATATTTCTTATTCTATTCTTATAGTCACTTATCTTGTATATTTCTTTTAAAACCCTTTCAATTCTAGGATTTTTAACAATTTGACCATATGGTGTTTTAAGACCATTTAATCTTGAATAATAATTGATTTTACGAATTTCATCTATTGGCTTTTGTAAATATTGACTAACTGAATAAAGTATATTTTCAATAGTCAACATTCCTTGTGGACCGCCAAAACCTCTAAAGGCTGTATTTGAAACTGTATTGGTTTTACACACATACCCAATAGCTTTTAGTGATTTTATGAAGTAACAATTATCAAGATGAGTTAAAGCTCTTGTCATTACAGGCCCCGAAAGGTCTAAAACATTACCACCATTACTTAAAAGTTTTATATCCAAAGCCAGAACCTTGCCAGTAGCTGTAAATCCTACGGTGTAATATATTTTAAAGTCATGTCTTTTTCCTGAAGCTGTCATATCAATATGTCTGTTAAGACGTATCTTTACAGGTTTTTGTGTTAAATAGGCTCCCAAAGCAGACATTGCTGCAAAAATAGTTGCTTGGCTCTCTTTTCCGCCGAATCCACCTCCTAACCTTCTAACCTTACTATCAATTTTAGCTGATGGAATATTTAACACCTTTCCAACACCGTGTTGAACCTCAGTAGGATGCTGAGTACTTGACCAGACAACGTATTCGTCATTTTCTCCAGGAAAAGTTATGGCAACATGAGTTTCTAAATAAAAGTGATCTTGTCCACCAATTTCAAAATCACCAGATAAAGTATAATTTGATTTAGACATATCTTTTTTTATGTTGCCTTTTTCTAAAATCATTGGATCTTCTAAAAAAGATTTTTGTTCATAAGCGTCATCTAAATTAAGAATAGGTTTAGTTGTAAACTCCAGTTCAATTTCAACTAAGCTGCTCGCATAAATGGCTTCTTGATGTGTTTTTGCCAAAACAATCGCGACTGGTTGGCCTAAATATGAAAAAAAATCGTCTGCTAGAATAGGCTCACCATTTTTGATAGGACCAATCTCATTTTCGCCAGGGATGTCTTTTGCTGTTATTATTTTTGTAAAAAATGGTAGATCTTTTAGTTTATCAGAATTAATTTTTTTTATTTTTCCACATGCAACTTTTGATAGAACGGGAGCCCCATGCAATAAATTTTCTTGCTCAGGCATATCGTCTATATAAATAGCCTGACCAGTGGAGTGTCTTAAAGAAGAGTCGTGAATTGGAATTTTATTTAAATTATTCATTCTTAAACTTCCATTATTGATAAACTTTCTTTATCTTGCCTTAAACAAATTTGTAATCTTCTAAACAGTCCCTTCATTGCCTCTAATCTATAATGACTTGAACCCCTTAAATCTGAGATTGGTTGGATAAATTTATCTAGATTTTCAGTTGCATAATCTATTGCATCATCTAATTTTTTTTCAAGCATTGATTTAGATAATTTGTCAAGACTCTTTGGTGTTTCTGCCACGCCTCCTGCAGCCATTTGTATTTCTTTTATTATATTCTTTTGAGTTTGTATATTTATGGCAAGAGAAATAGTTGATATATCCTGATCATATCGTTTAGAAAGCTTCCAGGAAAAAATTTTATTTTTTTTGTTTGGATAGGGTATTTCAATAGATAAAATTATCTCATCCTTTTTCAAAATATTTTTTCGGTAACCCTTAAAAAAGTTTTTTATGTTTGTTTTTTTAATACCATTCTTTCCAAACACATTTATATCAGAATTTAAAACCATTAATAATGGGGCTAAATCTCCAATTGGACTTGACGTGCATAAATTTCCTCCAATTGTTCCTTGATTTCTAATTTGTGGTGATCCAAACCTTTTAAGAATCTCTATTAATTCAGGCATTTTTGATCGAACTGAATCAAGAAAATTTTCAATTGTGACCGCTCCTCCAAGAACCAATTTTTCTTTAAATTTTTTGATGAAGTTCAACTCTTTAATGGAACTTAAACATATAATATTATTTTCTTTTTCGTTTATGATAGGTCTTTGAAGATTTAAATCTGTACCACCTGCAATAAATTGAAAACTCTTTACTTCTAAATAATCTTTGAGCTCTTTTAAATTACTTGGCTTTAAATAAGTAATGTTTCCGAAACGAACTTTTTTTCCTTTATTAATAATTTCAACTTTTTTTAATTTTGTTTTTCTATCTGATAAAGATTTAATTGCCTTTATTATTGGAGAGTAACCAGTACATCTACATAAATTTCCTGAAATTGCATCATTTATTGTATCATTATTAACTACTTTACCAGAATTTATTAAACTAACACCTGATATAATAAAACCTGGCGTACAATATCCACATTGAGAAGCATATTCATTTGAAAAAGCCGTTTGCAATGGATGAGGATTTTTATCACAACCTAAACCTTCTATGGTTGTAATGCTACTACCTATTACTTGGCCTAATCTTACTAAGCACGAGTTTATGGGTTTTGAATCCTCTTTATTTTTTTTATTTATTATAACTGAACATGCCCCACAATCTCCTTCAGCACAACCTTCTTTTGTTCCAGTTATTTTATGATAATTTCTCAACCAATCTAATAGAGTAATATCGTGATAGACATTTTTAACCTCTACTTTTTTATTATTTATATAGATAATATTTTTTGAATCAGTCAAAGACCATTACCTCAGATGAATTAATTATTTTAAGATTATAACTTCTAATTTTTAAACAAATCAATAGAGATAAATAAGATTAAATCAATGAATTTTCTTTTGTTTTATCCCAACTTATAAAAATTTCATCATCAATATCAAATTTATTTTTTAAAAAAATCTCATCACCTATGGATACACTTAATCGTCCAAAATCTTTAGTTAAACCTGTAACTTTGACTATTTGACCTTGATATTCAATTTCACTCACAGTCATTGGATATGAATCTTTTGATTTTATATTATTGATTATTTGTATGTGATCCATTCTGATTGAATAAAATTTTTTGTTTTTTGATATTACATTGTGTCCACCAACAAAATTTGCAATGAACTCGTTTTTAGGCTTATTAAAAACTTCATAGGGGTCGCCAACTTGTTCGATTTTTCCGTTATTCATTACAACTATCATATCAGCTAAAGCCATTGCTTCATCTTGAGAATGAGTAACATGAATGAATGATATACCCAGCTTTTTTTGTAATGTTTTTAATTCACTTCGCATTTTTATTCTTAAAAAAGGGTCTAAAGCAGACAAAGGTTCATCTAAAAGTAATATAGAAGGATTAGTAATCAAGGCTCTCGCTAAAGCTACTCTTTGCTGTTGTCCCCCCGATAGCTGGTCAGGATATCTATTAGAATAATCTTCCATTTGAACTAATTTCAGAATTTCTAGAGATTTGTCATATCTTTCTTTTTTTTTAATGCCACGCATCTTTAATGCAAAGGCAACATTGTCCAGACAAGATAAATGTGGAAAAAGAGCATAATTTTGAAACATCATTGCAGTTCCACGTTTTGCTGGGGGTAAATCATTTATGATACTTGAACCTAAAAGAATGTCACCTCCTGATATTTCTTCATGTCCAGCAATCATTCTAAGAGTTGAGGTTTTACCACAACCTGAGGGACCCAGAAAACAACAATATGTTCCTGCTGGTATTTTTAAATTTATACTGTCAACGGCTATGGTTTCACCATATTTTTTGGTGAGAATCGCAAATTCTAAATTTTCTGGATTATTCAATTTTTTTGCCTAAATAATACTTATCATCTTAATCCATAAATAAAAATTGACTAGACTTTAATCAATCTTTAAAAAAAACAGTTGATTGCATAAAATATATGCAACATATATTTCCAATTTATTATATCTTTAATACACAAATATTAAATTTACAACTTTAACATTAACAAATTTGGAGGTTAATATGAAGAAAAGTTTAACAAGACGTAATATGCTCAAGACCTCGACTGCAGCAATTGGTGCAGTCGCCGGTGCAGGATTGCTTAAAGGTTTTCCAGCAATACATGCTGCTGATGCCCCAGTAATTAGATATCTAGGAACAGCTGTGAATATGGGTGATGCAGTTCAGAAAAGATTATTTGATGATACTGGAATTAAAGTTAAATTTATTGTTAAAACAACTGATGAGGTTGTAAAGACAATTTTTACACAACCAAATAGTTTCGATATTGTTGATTCTGAATATTTTAGTATGCCTAAGTTGGTACCTTCTGGAAATTTATTGGGTATGGATACCAAAAGAATTAAAGAATGGGACAACGTAACTTCTGCATTTACTAAAGGTGAAGTTGCAGGAAAGAAAATTGGAGATCAAGGAACCGCCCCAAAAAAGGTCATGTACCTAAAAGGTGCCAAATCCAAAGAATTTGCCTCAGAGCCAACTCAATACGTAACATTAATTCCTACTGTTTATAACGCTGATACTTTAGGTATAAGACCTGATTTGATTAAAAGGCCAATTAGTAGTTGGGCCGAATTATTAAATCCAGAATTTAAAGGAAAAGCCTCAATTTTGAATATACCATCAATTGGTATAATGGATGCTGCCATGGTGGTAGAAGCTATGGGTGAGTATAAGTATCCTGATAAAGGAAACATGACTAAAAAAGAAATTGATTTAACAATGAAAATTTTTACAGAAGCAAAGAAAGCAGGTCAATTCAGAGCTTTCTGGAGTGATTTTAACGAAAGTGTGAATCTAATGGCCTCTGGTGAAGTAGTTATACAATCAATGTGGTCACCAGCAATTACTGCAGTTAGAACAAAAGGTATTCCATGTGTCTATCAACCCCTTAAAGAGGGTTACAGAGCCTGGGCAGCAGGTTTTGGATTACCTTCTACTACAAAAGGAAGACAAGCTGATATTTGCTACGAATTTATAAACTGGTATTTATCTGGTTGGGTAGGTGCTTATTTAAATCGTCAAGGTTACTATTCAGCTGTTATTCCAACTGCAAAGAAGTATATGGAAGCTTATGAGTGGGATTATTGGATGATGGGTAAACCTGCAACTGCTGACATTATGAGTCCAGAAGGTAAAAAATTAGCTTCTAAAGGTGAAGTAAGAGATGGCGGATCTTACGAAGCAAGAATGGGCGGTGTCGCATGTTGGAATGCTACCATGGACGAAAATAAATACATGGTTAGAAAATGGAATGAGATGATCGCATCCTAAAAAAATATTCAAAAATAGGGTAACTAATGTTACCCTATTTTTTTTATAATTATATAAATATAAATATGATGAAATTCTTAAAGTTAAAACCATCCGTTGGTTTATTATCAATACCCTATAGTTTAATATTTATATTTTTCTTCTTTATACCTCTCATTTTAACTTTAATTATAAGTTTTTGGGATTACAACGAATACTCAATAATACCTGATTTTATTTTTGAAAATTACTCGTATATTTTTAAAGATTGCTTAAACTTTGAAAAAGATATGTGTGTTACTTTTAAAACGTATTTATCAACCTTTATATTTTGTTTTATTACTTGGTTTTTTACATTAATTATTGGTTTTTTTGTAGCTTATTTTCTTGCTTTTTACGTGAATTCAATTACTTGGCAAATTGTATTATTTTTGCTTTGTACAATTCCGTTTTGGACCTCAAATGTCATTAGAATGATTTCATGGATACCTCTTTTAGGCAGGAACGGACTTGTAAATGATTTCTTACTTTCAACTGGTTTGGCTGATGCACCACAAGAGTGGCTTTTATATTCTGGATTTTCAATTGTTTTAGCGTTTGTGCATTTATATACGCTTTTCATGATAGTCCCAATTTTTAATTCTATGATGAGAATAGATAAATCAATTATAGAAGCAGCTTATGACAATGGTGCCAATGGATTACAAATATTGTGGAATGTAATTATACCATTATGCAAACCTGGAATCGTAATTGGATCTATTTTTGTTATAACAGTTGTTATGGGTGATTTTATTACAATAGGAATAATGGGAGGACAACAAATTCCATCAATAGGTAAAATAATCTATGTTGAAATGAGTTATCTTCAATTACCTGCAGCAGCAGCGAATGCTGTAATTTTGTTAGCATTGACCTTGTTAATCATTTGGACAATGACCAAAATGATTGACATTCGAAAAGAGCTTTAAAATGTTGAATAAAAAAAATAAAACTTATTACATTTGCGTTTTCTTTTTTTGTTTGTTTGTTTTGTTCCTTTATGGTCCCACCTTTACAATTGTACTTTTGAGTTTTCAGGGACCTGATGGAGGTTTAACCTTCCCTCTTAATGGAGTTTCAACATATTGGTTCAAAGAGTTATGGCGAGGCGGTTCTGTTGTAGATATTGGTTCAGCATTTAAAAGATCAATAATTTTAGGTATCATAGTTATGGTCTTAACAGTTCTTTTGTCTGTAAGTGCAGGTCTGGCATTTAGAAAAAAATTTTGGGGATCTGATACGCTATTTTTTGCAACAGTAGCAAGTTTAATTGTACCATCGATAGTATTGTCGCTTGGAGTAGCTCTTCAATTTAGACTGCTTGATGATTTTACTAAATGGCTTGGTTCAACTTTTGATATAAATTACATCAATGAATTTTTTCAAACTACTTTAGGTATGTTTACAAGTGGATTAGGCGCGCAATTAACATGGACGCTTCCTTTTGGATTACTAATTATGTTTGCGGTTTTTAATAGATTTGACAAATCTTATGAAGAAGCAGCAAGAGACCTTGGTGCAACTCCTTGGAAAACTTTTAAAGAGGTTGTTTTTCCACTTATAGCTCCTAGTATAATTGGTATTGCGTTGTTTGGATTTACTTTATCATATGACGAGCTAGCGAGATCATCTCAAGTTATGGGTGCTGGAAACACACTTCCATTAGAGTTAAAAGGTCTAACTACAACAGTTACAACACCTGTTATATATGCATTAGGTACTGTAACTACTTTTGTCTCATTCAGCGTAATTGGAATTTCCATAGCATGTTACATTTGGCTTAAAAGAAAAAAAGGATAATTATTTTGAAAAGAAAAATTTGTATAATTAATCCTAACACTACTAAATCGATGACTCATAAAATAGATTTCACTGCAAATAAGTTTGCTAGCACAGATACTGAAATTGTTTCTGTTGAGCCAAATGTTGGTCCTGAGAGCATTGAGGGATTTTATGATGAAGCTTTTTGCATTCCTGGGTTGGTAGATGAAATTAAAAAACATAGTGATGCTGATTCATATATTATTGCTTGTTTTGATGACACAGGTTTAGAAGTAATTAGATCAATTACAGAAAAACCAGTGATAGGAATAGGAGAAGCCGCATTTCATATTGCAACTATGGTAGCTGGTAATTTTACAGTGATAACAACATTATCTAGATCTATAAGACCACTAACACATAATTTAAAAAAATATGGCCTTTTTGAAAATTGCGTCAAAGTTACTGCTATTGAAGTTCCAGTTTTAGATTTAGAAAATATTTCTAAGGAAAACTTGGATAAATTAAATAAAGGAATTCAAAATACCATAGAAAATGATAATGCAGAGGCTATAATTTTAGGATGCGCTGGCATGGCTGACTTAGCTAAAAGCTTAGAAACAAAACATAAATTACCTGTTATCGAGGGTGTTTCTTCAGCGGTTGTTTTAGCAGAAAGCTTAATAAATTTAAAAATTAAAACCAGTAAGGTTGGATCTTATGCGTTACCCAGAAAAAAAGAATATATGGGTTATCTGAATAAATTCAAACCTTAGAGAAAGATTAAATGAAAGTAAAAATCCTAAATCATCCCTTAATAAATCTATACATGACTATGTTAAGGTCAAAAAACACTCAAAGTACTAAGTTTAGATATTTGGCAAGAAAAATTTCTTCTCTTATGGCTTTTGAAATTTTTGAGGATTTAAAAGTTTTACCAAAAACTATCGAAACGCCTCTGGAAAAATATAATGGTGTAACATTAAGTGATCCAAAACCGTGTGTAATATCCATTTTAAGGGCTGGATTAATCATGATCGAAGGTATTACAGATATATTTGACGTAGTATCAATTGGTCATATAGGTATGTATAGGGACGAAAAAACACTTAAACCAATAAATTATATCAAGAAACTTCCGTCTGATTTAAATAATAGACAGTGCTATCTATGTGATCCAATGCTAGCAACTGGTGGGAGCGCAGTATCTGCTATAAAAACACTAAAAGATCACTTTGCTTCAGATATTAAATTAATTTGTCTTCTAGCATCTGATCCAGGCATAAAAAAGGTTCAGGATAACTTTCCTGACGTTGAAATTATTTGCGCTCAAAAAGATGATAAACTCAATGAAGATGGTTTTATCTTACCAGGTCTTGGTGATGCTGGAGACAGAATTTTTGAAACTTAAGTTTTATTAATTGCTGAATTAAATCTATCTAAATTTGGAATATTTAAATTCATAGCTGTTTGTTTTATATTTTGCCAAACAATAGGTGCTACCGGTAACCCATTAGCTAATCTATCTTTGTAAGTGCTTATTTCTTTGTCACCTGGTATTAAAACTTTTTCATTTTTATTTGCTGGTGGAGATGATCTAACAAAGTCAGCGTAAGATCTAACTTCATTTAAAAAATATTCAAAATTTACCATATTATCAACTTTTACATAAAGTGATAACATTCCATTAGCAAATTTTCTCTTTTCTTTATCGTCAATACCTGCTGATACCCCAGAGCCTGTAAGAGCTCCTCCTAAAATTTCCATCATAAAATTAATACCTGAACCTTTATGTAAACCAAATGCAGTTATCGCACCAGTTCCATTTTCAGAATTAGGAACTTCATTTTCATTTATTTTACCGTACATAACTTCAGGATTAATAGTTAAATTTCCACTACTATCAATTAAAGCACCTGAAGGTAAAGGTTTACCGCCTTTTTGTGCAACCATGACTTTACCCTCTGCAACAGTAGATGTTGCCATATCCAATATAATATGATCTGTATCCTTTGATGGCACACCAATCGATAATGGCGAGGTGCTTCCTCTTCTATCACTTCCACCAAAAGGTGCAACGAGTAAACTACCTCTAACATTTACAAAATGAAGAGATACCAAACCCGCATCTGCAGCTCTCTCAGACCAGTCACCTATTCTACCTAAATGACCAGAATTTTTTAATCCTACCACTGAAACCCCATGTAATTTAGCTCTATTAATTCCTTCATCAACAGCAAATTCACCCGCAACTTGACCAAAACCTTGTTTGGCATCAATTAGAGCTAAGGCACCTGAATCAACAATTAACTCTGGCTTTATATTAGGAAAAACCCATCCCCATTCCATCCATAACACATACCTTGGCACTCGAACAATCCCGTGACTATCGTGACCTTTTAGATTAGAACCACATAACCTTTCAGCAATTGTCTTAGCTTCGTAATTATTACAAGATTTAGCTTTAAAAATATCAGTAATTAATTCAATAGCATAATTAACATCAACTCGAATTTCACTAGTTTTACCTCTTTCAGACAATTAATACCCCATTAAATATTTTTTCTTTTGGTCTGTATAACACTAACAAATAAATTGTTCTATGGAATTTTCTATAGGATTAATATTTATAATATTTTTTTACTTATATCTATTTTAAGAAAATCATCATCATAATCAAAGATCTTACTTCATGGTTCAGCTTTGTAATATTACTTTAATATTTGACTGAATATTAAAATTGAAATTATTTATATTAAAAATTAAGGTAATGTTAATTTTTAAATTTTATGAATGGAGATAAAATTGATTAAAGGTTTAATTGCACCAATCTTAACCCCTTTTGACAACAATCTAAAACTAGATCAAAAAATGTATAATGATCTAGCTAAAGATCTCCTGGAAAATGGTTGTTCAGGACTTGCTCCTTTTGGAACAACAGGAGAAGCTTTGTCAGTTGGTAATAAAGAAAGAATGTTAGCAATTGAAGGCTTAGTTGAGTCAGGGGTTGATCCAAAAACATTAATACCAGGAACAGGTTTATGTAATTTGCCAGATACTATTGAAATAACCAAACATGCGATAGGTTTGGGGTGCCTAGGTGCAATGACATTACCCCCATTTTATTTTAAAGGAATGAGTGATGAAGGACTATATGAATATTTTGAAAAACTAATTGATGGAGTCAATGATCATAGACTTAATATATATTTATATCATATTCCACAGGTAAGTGGTGTTGGTTTGTCAATAAAACTAGTTAAAAAATTGAAAGAAGCTTACCCAGAATTCATAAGGGGGATTAAAGATAGTTCTGGCGTTTGGGAAAACACAGAAGCCCTCCTAAACATCAAAGACTTAGTAGTTTATCCTGGTGCGGAACTTCCTGTAATTGAAGCTATTAAATTAGGTGCACCTGGTTGTATTTCAGCAACTGCTAACTTGAATAGTAAAGATATCTCGAAGGTAATAGATCTATGTCATTCAGGAAAATGGGAAGAAGCTGAAAAACTTCAGAAAAAGGTTAAATCAGTTAGATTATTATTTCAAGATTATGCACCTATACCCGCCCAAAAATCTTTATTAGCCATACAAACCAAAAACTCTTTATGGAACAATTTAAGGCCACCTTTCAAACCTATCTCTGAAAATAAAACAAGCGAGTTAGCAAATAAATTAAGAGATAATCATGGATTTACATTTTAAGAAACAAGATGAAAGTTAAAGATTTAAAATTACCCCTCAAAGGGAGTTGTCATTGTGGTGCAATTAAATTTCAAGTGAACATAAGTTTAAAAGATCTTCGTAGATGTAATTGTTCTATTTGTTCAAGAAAGGGATTTGTAATGGGCTCTGCTCCTGTTGATGTGCTTACAATCATCTCTGGTAAAAAATATTTATCAACTTACAAATGGAACACCAATGTAGCTGAACATTATTTTTGTAAAATATGTGGAATAAATACTCATCACAAAAGACGATCAAATCCTAGTGAATATGGATATAATATAGCTTGCATTGAAGGTTTTGAGATGTCTTGGATTGAAAATGCTCCTTTTGTCGATAATACAAAAATGAGCTTGGTAGATAAAAACAAGTCTAAGATTAAAAAATAAAATTAAAGATTTTGTTTTATAATTTTATGTAGAAATCCAGCAAAAATTATTACCATAAAAACTCTCAACATATGATGTGGACTTATAAATGACATATCTGCTCCTACAGAAAGAGCTAAGATGTTCATTTCGGATTGTCCTCCTGGCGAAAATGCTAGTAAAATTGATAATGGATCATATCCAATATTTATTAAAATAAAGTAAATAATGAATAGTGGAATAATAGCTATTAAAGTTGTTATCAGTCCAGCAAGCACGGGCCCAGACATTTCCTTTAAAGTAATATTTTTAAACAGACATCCAAGAGCTGAACCTAGTAAAATTTGGACAGCAATAACAATTATATACATTGGCATTGCCTCGACAATTTCAAAGATATGAATAAGCGCTGAAAATATCATTGGACCAATTATTGTTGGACCCGGGATTTTCAACTTAACTGCCAAAAACCAGCCTAAATAAGATATGATAAAGACAAATGGAAGTTGCTCCCAATTATGAAATAAATCTGGATTTGGTAACATATCAACACTTAGCTTAGGAACAAACAAAATTAGTAAAGAAGATAGAAAAACAACAACTACAATTCTAGTAGCATGTATTAGTACTAAAGTTCTTGGGTTTGATCCAATTTCTTGACCGAGAATGACCATTTCATTCAAACCACCAGGAAAAGAGCCATAAATTGAGGTCAGCTTGTCCATTTTCATAATTTTGTTTAAATAGAAATAAGTTGTAGAACCCATTAAGACTACAAAAAATGGAACAAATAACAATGAGATTCCAATTTCATCAACTCTGTCAATTATTTCTGGTCCAAAATTAGCTCCAATTGTACATCCAAGTAATGCTCTACAAACAGGTCTTGGTTTTTTTCCTATAATTACTCCTTTACCTATTGCCGCAAAAAATCCGCAACCTATCAATGGTCCCAGCATCCATGGTAAAGGAAGACCTATATAATAAGCAAAAAATCCACTTGCTATTGCTAATAATAAACTCCAAGTATATCGCCATTTTTCAGGCCACCACCCAAAGAAAATTTCAACTAGTTTTGATCTGTCAGTGATCATTTAAATTTTTTGGAATATAAATATTTCCATCCATTATTTTTCTAGATGTTCGATAGATACCACAAGAAACTATGAAATCATTTTTATTGTCTTTAGTAGATAAGCTTGTTTCAACAAAACAATCTATTGAACCCAAAGGATGCTCCACAGAAACCTTATTTTCTTTTTTTACCTCAATTTGAGAAATTTGAGAGGCAATTGTATTAGAAATCAGACAGGCAGATGCAATGCAATTAGTACCTGTAGCAGCATGTGTCTCATGACAGGTATTTGGAGTAAAATATCTAGACGTAATAGTTCCTCCATTTAGCGGCTTTGACAAAAGAGCAAATTTTGGTATTACCTTTCCACTAACATCCGCCAATCCCATTTGCTCACCCGCAATAACTCTGATCTCTTCAATCTTGTTAAGCAATTCCAAATTGTTGTTTAGCTCGTTGCTTGTTTCATTTCCAATTATGCCAAAGTCAGAGGCTTTAGCCATAACCATAGGCATTGAAATATCAAGACATGTAACTTCTATACCATTAACTGTTATTAAAGGTGTACCTGTAGGTAACATTTTTCCTGTAGCTCCACCTACTATATTTTTAAATTTTAATAAAATTGGAGCACCCTTCCCTGGAACTCCATCAATTTCAAAATCTCCCATATATTTTAATTTTTTATTAGGTGTAGGCACTACAGCTTCAATTATAGAACCTGTATTTACTGATCTAATATTAATTTTAGTTTCATTTTCTTCAGCATCAATGAAGCCTTTTTCGATTGAAAAAGGGCCTACTGCTGAGAGCATGTTACCGCAGGTAGGACCGTAATCTACTTTTGCTTTGTCTACTATTACTTGAGCAAATAAATAATCTATATCTACATTCTTTTGTTTACTTTTTTTAATTATACAAACTTTACTTGTCACTGATGTTGCTCCACCAATTCCATTTATTTGTCTGAGGTCTGGAGACCCCATTGCAGCAAGTAGATATTTATCCAATTTAAACTTATCTTTGGGTAGATCATTGTGATTAAAAAGCAAACCTTTTGAGGTTCCACCTCTCATATAAACTGCTGGTATAGATATTTGATCAGACATGTTTTTAAATCAAGTTGTTTAATATATATATCAAGTTATCTGTAGTTTTGGTAGTTGAAGCTTTACCACCGAGGTCTCTAGTGAAGTTTTCTTTATGTTTCAGTAATTCCAATACAGATTTATTTATTAAATTAGAAGCTAAAATAAGTTTGTCGAGTTTTCTTTTCTTCCCAAGCCAATCAAATAACATGGCTGAAGATAAAATTAATGAAATTGGATTTGCAATATTTTTTTTTGCAATATCAGGGGCTGCTCCATGTTGTGCTTGAGCCATAGCGTATTTCTTACCAGCATTTAATGACCCAGCAAGACCTAAAGAACCAGATAATTCAGTTGCTAAATCTGATAAGATATCTCCAAACATATTAGTTGTTAAAATAACATCAAACTGCTCAGGTTTCCTTACAAGATGAGCAGCACATGCATCTACCAGCATCTCTTCGTAATCAACATCATTATACTTAGATGATATATGTCTACAAGCATCAAGGAAAATGCCATCAGTAATTTTCATAACATTTGCTTTATGAATAACATGAACCTTTGATATATTTTTATTAACAGATCTTGATAGGGCTATTTCAAATGCTGACTCTGCAATTTTTAAAGATGCTTCTTTTGTAATTTTTCGTAATGATAATCCTATACCTGGAACAGGACTAAACTCACCATTGCCATCATACATATTTCTATCTGCATAAAATCCTTCTGTGTTCTCACGTACAATTACTAAATCCATATTTTGTGATAATGATTTAACATTAATGTAGTTTTTTGCTGGTCTAATATTAGAATATAAGTCTAATTCAATTCTAAATTTAGCTGAAGGATTAATCCCACCAAAAGAAACTGAGGGATAATCATTATGGTCAACGGGACCTAGTATTATACCATCTGCTTCTTTTGATTTTAGTAGTAAGTCATCAGTAAAAGTTACACCTTTTTTCTTTAAAAGTTCAAAACCTAAAATTTCTTTTTTTAAATTTATATTTAACTTTAATTTTGCATTCAAAAGTTCAATAATCGCTATGGTTGAACACATTATTTCTGGTCCAATACCATCCCCATCAAAGACCAAAATATCAACAGACATAAAAAAACCTTTTATTGACCTTTAAATATTACTGATTTTTTATTTACAAACGCTTCGATACCATTAATACCATCTTTTGTTTTAGCTGATTCAGCAATCATTCGCGATTCATATTCCATTTGACCTTCAAGTGAATCTAAAAAGCTGTTATTAACTAAATTTTTTAATTTTCCAAATGCTAAAGATGGCCCTGAAGCTAACTTTTGGGCTAAATTATTTGCTTCATCCTTTAAATCCTTTAAATCAACAACCTTATTAATCAATCCCCAGTCAAGAGCCTCATTTGCATTTAAAACCCTATTTGTTAAAATAAGTTCTGTATATCTTCTAGTACCAATAATTCTTGGAAGAAAATAGGTTGAAGATCCGTCTGGAGTTAATCCTATTTTTGAATAAGCTGAAACAAATGTTGCATTTGTTGAAGCAATTGCAATATCTGCAAATCCAACAAAAGAAAAACCCGCACCAGCAGCAACACCATTAACTGCAACGATTAATGGAGCATTCATTCTAGAAAGTCTTGAAATTGCTCCATGAAGGGTTGTTGTTACCTCTTTCAAATGACTGGATGTCTTATTACCGTATTTATGAAAAGAGTGAACGTCTCCACCTGCACAAAAAGCATCTTCTCCCGATCCAGTCATTAAAACTGACCTTATTTTAGGATTATCGTCGCATTCTAATGAGACTTTAAATAAGTCTTCAGCCATAGTTTGATTCAAAGAATTATATTGTTTTGGTCTATTTAATTCAATGTATGCTACTTCATTTTCAATTTTAAAATTAATTGTTTCTAAATCCATAATAACTAATTCTCCATATTATTTTTTAATTGTATTCAAAATTTCCTTTGTATGTTCACCTAATAAAGGGGGGGATCTATAAAGTTTAGATGGTGTGTCAGATAATTTTACCGGAAACCCTGTCATCTTAATTTGTCTACCCTCTGGCCCATCAGAATTAATAACCATCTCATTATCTTGAATTAACTGGCTATTCAAAGCTTCTGGAAGTGAAACTATTTTTGCTGCAGGACACCCGGCTTTATTTAATTTTTTAATCCAAAAATCGGAAGTTTCAGAAATCATTCTCTTATTTACAATTTCGTTCAGACTATCTCTATTTTTCATTCTATTAGAGTTATTTTTATATAATTCATTTTCTAATAAATTTGTTAAATCAATACATTCAAGAAATATTCTACAAAACTTATCACTTGCTGGTGCTACTGCAATTTCTCCGTCAGATGTTTTAAAAATTCCATAAGGGGCTAGAATAGGATGATTATTACCAGATTTGTTTGGTGCTTTTCCTGTAACAAAGCTTTCAGATGATAAGTATGCCATCATTGAAATTAAACCGGAAGTAAGGCTTGCCTCAACCTTTTGTCCTTTACCAGTTTTAATACGTGATTGTAGAGCGCATACAATCCCAAACGCACAGTATAATCCTGCAACTAAATCTGATATAGGCATAGCAGCTCTCATTGGCCCACTTTCTTCTGTACCATTTAATGACATAAAACCAGATAATGCTTGTGCTATAAAATCAAAAGCAGGTCTGTCACTCATTTCTCCTTTACTGCCAAATCCATTAACAGAAGCACTTATTAATTTTGGATTAATAGATTTTAAAGTATCATAATCAAAACCCATTTTGTCAAAAACACCAGCTTTGAAATTTTCTACAACTACATCCGAATCTGAAAGTAAAGACCTTAAAATATCCTTTTCTGACTCCACATAAAGATCAAGAATTACTGACTTTTTATTTCTATTAAACTGTGCGAAATAGGAACTATAACCATCCACCATGTCTCCTTGATTTCTTACATTGTCACCTTTGGGGGGTTCAATTTTAATTACCTCTGCGCCCATATCTGCAAGCAACATGGTACAAAAGGGTCCGGATAATACCCTTGTAAGGTCAATAACTTTAATACCTGAAAGTGCTCCGATATTTTTTTGTACACTCATTTAAGCTCCAATTGCTGTAGGAACATCTTCCATAGAATATTTTAACAACCTTGGACCTGCCCTCATAACTTGACCAGGTAATCTATGACCAACTAAAGTTTCAACTTTTTTTGCAATATTGATTAATTGTTCTAAATTTATGCCTGTCTCAATACCCATTTCATGAAGTAGATAAACTAAATCTTCTGAACAAATATTACCTGTAGCATTGGGTGCAAATGGGCATCCGCCCATTCCTCCAAAACAACTCTCATAATTTGTAATTCCTAAATTTAATCCAGTCATAACATTTGCAAGACCAATTCCTCTGGTATTATGAAAATGAAGAGTTATATCAAAATCATTAACCATATCTCTAATTGCGTTAACAGCCTCAGTAACTACTGTAGGAGTTGCCATCCCAGTAGTATCTCCAAGAGTGACGCCTTTAAAGCCCATCATTTTATATTCTTTTGAAATCTCGGCTAACCTTTTTGCAGAAACATTTCCTTCAAAAGGACAACCAAAAGCTGTAGCAATGTCACCTTGAATTGGTATATTGTTTTTACCTGCAATATCTGCAATCTCTTTAAAACCAAGAAGAGAATCTTTGACACTTCTGTTGACATTCTTTTTATTATGACTTTCTGAAGCAGATAAAAAAACTACTATTTCGTCTAATTTTGCATCAACAGCCCTCAATGCACCTCTAGCATTAGGAACTAATGCTGCTAATGTCGTTTCATGATTTCTTTTTACATTTTCTAAAATTGTTGCTGCATCTGCTAATTGGGGAATAGCCTTAGGAGAGACAAAGGATGAAACTTCAATTCTTGGAAACCCAGAATCAATTAAATTGTTTATTATATCTATTTTATCATCAGTATTTAAAATAGTTTTTTCAGATTGAAAACCATCGCGTGGCCCAACTTCTGTGACTTTAACTTTTTTTATATTCATGTTTATATCCCCCTTGGACATCTTAATGTTAATACTTCTACACTCTTTTTATTTCTAATTAAACCTTAATAAGAATTTATTAATAAAAATGAACTATCGCTTGACGTTTTTAGAAATAAATTGTGATACTGTTAACTTCTTAACAACTTAATTTATTCGGGGGTTTAAATGAAACGTATTTCAAGTATACTACTAGTTGCTTCTTCTTTATTAGTAACATCATCCGTTGCATATTCTGATCAGTTTCTCAGAATGGTATCTGGACCTTCAGGTGGATCTTGGTATCCTCTTGGCGCAAAGGTAATGCAAGTTATGGAAACTAATATTAAGGGAGTTTCAACATCTAATACTTCTGGTGGTGGAATATCAAATGTAATGTCTGTTGATGGTGGTGATGCTGAGATTGGATGGACATATGCTCACACAGTTGCCAATGGCTATTCAGGAAAAGGTAAATTTAAAAAGGCACATAAAAATGTAAGATATTTTGCAACTTTATATCCTGCAGCTTTCCAAGTTGCTGTAAGAGCAGATTCAAAAATTAAAGGTTTTGAAGATATGAAGTCAGCCAATATCAGTCCTGGTAAACCAAAATGGACAGGTACTGCATTTTGTGAATCAATAATAAAAGACTATGGATATGATTTTAATACTATCAAGAAAAATGGTGGTGTAGTTCATATGGTTAGTTATAAGGAATCTGTTGCTCTAATGAAAGACGGACAAGCAGATGTTTTTATGGCTGCAACTTCTGTTCCACAGGCTAGTTTTATTGAACTTGAAAATAGTCCTGGTATCAGATTTATTGGTCTTCCTAAAGACAGAATAGATAGGATTGTTAAAAATAATCCAGGTTATATTTACGGTAAAATTCCTGCTAGTGCTTACAAATCACTCGACAAGGATATACCAACATTAGGTATTGTAACTTCTATGATTGTGCATAAAGATTTGTCTGATGATTTAGTATATAAAATGACAAAAGCTTTTTGGGACAATCATGCTGAGTTTGTAAAAGTGAAAAGCGTTTGGAAAAAAGTAATTCTAAAAGACGCTGTTAATGGTGCAGCAGTACCAATTCATCCTGGAGCTGCAAAGTACTATAAAGAACAAGGTGTTATGTAAATTTTAGTAAGAAAGGCACAGTTTTTGTGCCTTTCTGTACATTTATATTTTATTTAAATGGCGCAAAATACCAAAAAATTAGTATATAACGAAGTTAAAGAAATAAGTTTCTTTGATGAATTATTAGAATGGAACAAAGATAAATCAATTTATTATTGGATTATAGTTCTTTGCTCATGGCTATCAGTTGGATTGGCATTTTACCATTTATTTGTTGCAGTTTATGGAACTCCAGAAGGTAGATCATTTAGATCTATCCATCTATCTGCAATGATGGTTTTAGCGGTGTTTATTTACCCTCTTTTTCGAAATAATATTAAAGATCCCGTAATTATAAAAAATGACTTAAAAAATAATTTTTTAAGATCTCTTGGTTTTTGTTACGATCTAATAATCATACTTTCAATAATTTTTGTCCAGTTATGGACGACCTGGGATGTTGAAAATTTTATGATGAGATACGGAGACAAATATATTGGAGATATAATTGTAGGGTCCATACTTATATTTATTGTTTTAGATGCAACTAGAAGAGCCGTTGGTTGGGCTATGGTATTTGTTGCAGGTTTTTTTATGTTACATGCTTTGTATGCACACAAGTTTTTTGGTTTTTTTTATGGTCCTCCAACAAGATTAGCTAAATACATAGATACTCTTTTTATGACATCTGATGGAATATATGGAATACCACTTTATGTTGCTTCAACGTATATTGTTTTATTTATAATATTTGGAGGTATTTTAATAAGATCAGGTGTTGGAAGATTTTTTGTTGATTTAGCAGTTGCACTTACAGGCCATAGAACTGGGGGACCTGCTAAAGCAGCCGTTGTAGCATCAGGCATGACTGGAACGGTTTATGGATCTGCTGTTGCGAATGTTGTAACGACTGGATCATTTACCATTCCATTAATGAAAAATTATGGATATAGAGCAAAATTTGCTGCTGCAGTTGAAGCTTGTGCTTCTTCGGGAGGACAAATTACTCCTCCGATAATGGGTGCTGCTGCATTTATAATGGCTGAATTTTTAGAGGCTCCGTATTCATATGTAATTTTAGCAGCAATAATTCCAGCTTTTTTATATTTTGCTACAATTTATTTTATGGTTCATGTTGAAGCAGAAAAACATGGTATAGAAAAAATTGATAAATCTATTTTACCAAATGTAATTGAGGTTCTGAAAGGTGGAGGACATATGTTACTTTCACTTGTTGTTCTAATAGGACTTTTAATTTATGGAAAAACTGCTATGACAGCTGGTTTTTGGAGTATTGTTTCTGTAATAGTTCTTAGTTTTGTTAAAAAAAATACAAGGATGTCAGTAGTTGATTTATTAGGAGCCTTTGAAAGTGGAATAAAATCTACTGTTCCAGTTACTATTGCCTGTGCCTGTGCTGGAATTATTATTGGGTCAGTATTTGTATCTGGCCTTGGACTAAAATTTACACAATCGGTAATAGATTTGTCAGGAGGTATTTTATTTATCCTGTTATGTCTCACTGCAGTCTCGGCAATAATTCTTGGTATGGGCATGACTACAACAGCTGTTTACATTACTGTTGCAGCACTAATAGTTCCTTCTTTGATTGAGTCTGGTATAATGCCAATTGCAGCTCATATGTTTGCATTTTATTTTGGTGTTGTTTCAACCATTACTCCACCTGTTGCCCTTGCGTCATTTGCAGGTGCTGCCATTGCAAAATCTCCACCAATGGCAACTGCTGTTGAATCAAGTAAAGTTGGAATAGCTAAGTATATAGTGCCCTTTGCTTTTGTTTATAATCCGTCATTATTGATGGAAGGGCCAATTATATGGAGTATATATAGTTTAATTTCGGTTCTTTTTGCTTATTGGAGTATGACATTAGGTCTAGAAGGTTGGTTTAACGGTAGACTAAACGTATTTAAAAGAATTTTAGCAATACTTAGCTCAGTCACATTATTAGTTCCACCATTACAAAATATTTATGGAATAGATGGTATTTATTTCAATTTCTTAGGAATATTTATTCTTATGATAATTTATTATTTGCAAGGAAAACTTAATTTTAAAATGAAAGTTACTTCATGAATAAAATATTTATTGGCAAACCAATTCATTGGTTAATGATCATAATTGCAACAGCTATAATATTTGCATGTGGGTTTAACAAAATGCATGTTAGTAATTTCAATTTATTTATTTCTATTATATTTATTTCAGTTGGCATCTTAATCTTTTTAATATTAAAGACTTCAAAACAAAAGAATTGATTACTTAAATTTCTTTGTTATCCTCATTTTTAATTTATTGAATTTTATTAAAGTCAGGTATTTTAATGGCTAAAAAAGAATTAAAAATTCTTTTAAAAGCAACAAAAATTAGTAAATCTTTTGGTAATTTTGTTGCAAATCAAAATATTGATATTTCAGTTGCTAAAGGGCAAATACATGCCCTCTTGGGTGAAAATGGCGCTGGTAAATCAACATTGGTAAAAATATTTTATGGCGTCCTGCAACCAGACAGCGGTTCAATAGAAATTGATAACCAAAAAGTTTCTATAACATCACCTAATGTAGCTCGAAAAAATGGAATAGGAATGGTTTTTCAACATTTTTCTCTTTTCCCTGCCCTAACTGTTGCAGAAAATATCCTAATCGCACTGGATAATAAAATTAAGTTCAATAAAGTAGTCAATGAAATAAGAAAATTGTCAAAAGAATGGGAATTATTTGTTGATCCTTTAAAATTAGTTAGTGAGTTATCAGTTGGTGAAAAACAAAGAGTAGAGATTATTAGATGCTTAATGCAAAATCCAAGTTTATTGATAATGGATGAACCAACATCAGTTCTTACTCCACAAGAAATCAAAAATTTATTCAAAATTTTAAAAAGACTTGCTTCTTCTGGATGTTCTATTCTCTACATTAGCCATAAATTAGAAGAAATTATCGAGTTGGCGGATGAAGTAACTATATTAAAATCAGGTAAATCTATTGCATCAATTGACGCTAAGAAAACAACAACCAATTTTTTAGCAGAGACAATGGTTGGTAAAAAAATTACTGAATTAAAAAAAACTATTAAGTCAAAATCAAAAAACATTGCATTTGAGGTAAAAAATTTAGACAAACTGAAAGATCATGAATTTGGGATTTCGTTAACAAATATAAATTTACAGGTAAATTATGGAGAAATTTTAGGTGTTGCCGGAATTGCTGGCAATGGGCAAGTAGAGTTGATGGAAATCTTAAGCGGCGAAATTAATTGTGAAGGTAATGATCAAATACTTTTGGATAAAACACCCATTGGTAAAACTAATATAAATGAAAGACGGAAACTCGGAATTGAAACGATACCAGAAGAGAGGACTTTTCACGCTACAGTTCCAAACTTGACATTAAGTGAAAATACATTCCTTACTTATTTTTTCAAATATAGAAATACTAAAAGTTGGATAACTAATTTATTAAATAATCCTCAAAACAGCTTAGATGAAAGTAAAAAAATAGTTAAAAATAATGATGTAAGGTGTCCCGAAACAAACCCTATAGCTAGTCAATTATCTGGAGGAAATTTACAAAAATTTATTCTGGGAAGATCTTTAGCCAACAACCCTAAAGTTGCTATTTTTTCTCAACCAACTTGGGGTGTTGATATTGGCGCAGCAACTGCAATTAGGCAAAAATTATTAGATCTCTCTCAAAGTGGAAAAGCAGTTATCTTAATAAGTCAAGATTTAGAAGAAATTTTTGAATTGTCAGATAAGATTTGTGTAATAAATGAAGGTGTCTTGAGTGAAATATTTGATGTCAGAGAAATAACAGCAACTGATGTCGGATTATTAATGGGTGGTAAAAATAAAAAAATGGAACCTATTAAATGATTACTTTTATACCTAGAGATAAAGTTTCAAAAAACTGGATAATCATAGCACCTATATTATCAATAGTTTTTACAATATTTTTTGGTTTACTAATTTTTGCGTTCCTAGGTTACAACCCACTAGAAACTCTCTATCAAATCTTTGTGTCTCCTTTCTCAAGAATAGACCGTATTGGAGATATATTAGTTAAGGCTTGCCCACTAATTATCATTGGCACTGGTTTGATGTTATGTTTTAAGTCTAATGTATGGAATATTGGAGCTGAAGGTCAATTTATTATGGGAGCTTTGTTAGCTGGTTTTATAGCATTATCATTTCCTAATATTGAAACAAAATTCTTTTTACTAATTACTATCTTAGCTGGCTTTGTCGGTGGGGCATTATGGGCATTTATACCAGCAATTTTGAAAACTAAATTAAATGTAAATGAGATTTTAGTAAGTTTGATGTTGGTTTATGTTGCAATGTTATTTATAGATTTTATTGTAAGAGGACCATTGCGCGATCCAATGAGCTTTGGGTTTCCACTATCTAAACCCTATCCTGAAGGGGCATTAATAAATAAAATACCTTTTCCAGGAATTGGTTTTCTTGGACAACTCCATTTTGGGATTTTGTTTGTTTTTTTATTAGTACCTATTTCTTGGATTTATGTTAACAAAACTTTAGGTGGTTTTAAAATCAACGTATTAGGATCTGCGCCTCTAGCAGCAAAATTTGCAGGTTTTAAACAAAATTCAATTACTATAACTGTTCTTTTATTATCTGGTGGCTTAGCTGGGGTAGCAGGAGTAATTGAAGTATCAGCAAATATAGGTCAATTACAACCAGAGGTGTCTTTTGGTTATGGTTTTACAGCAATAATTGTTGCTTTTCTTGGAAGATTAAACCCTGTTGGAATTTTGTTTGCTGGAATAATTATAGCAACAGTTAAGCTTGGTGCTGATAATGCTCAAATGACTATGGGTATACCAAAAGTCGTAACAGGTTTATTTGAAGGTATTTTGCTCTTTTTTTTGTTAACGGGTGAAACTCTTCAAAAATACAAAATCAAGTGGTCTGAAGGTAAAAAATAATGGAAGCATTAATTTTAACAATAATAGCAACTTCAATACCATTATTACTTGCAGCCGCAGGTGAGCTAATCGCTGAAAAAAGCGGAGTTTTAAACCTTGGAGTTGAAGGGATGATGTTAAGTGGAGCTGTAGGTGCTCTAGGAGCTGTTTTATGGCTTGAAAACCCTTATTACGGAATAATTGCAGGAGCATTATCAGGTATACTAATGGCATCAATATTTTCTCTATTTACAATTAATTTCATGACTAATCAAGTTGCTACTGGCTTAGGTTTAACTATATTTGCGACTGGTCTGACTGGTTTAGCAGGAGCACCTTTAGTTGGCAAGACTATACCTTCTTTACCCAAAATAGAAATTTTTTTATTATCAGATATTCCTCTAATCGGTAGCATTTTATTTAAACAGGATTTTGTCGCATATTTATCTATTGGAATTATAATTTTCATATCATTCTTTTTAAAGTATTCAAAATCAGGAATTATTTTAAGGGCGGTTGGAGATGATCATCAAAGCGCACACTCAGTAGGATATCCAGTAAAAAAAATAAGATGGTATGCCACATGTTTTGGGGGAATGTGTGCAGGAATTGGAGGTGCTTATATTCCTCTGGTGTTAACACCACATTGGTCAGAGGGCATGACAGCTGGTAGAGGATGGATTGCACTAGCTTTAGTCGTATTTGCTTCTTGGATACCCTGGCGCATTATTGTTGGAGCTTTAATATTTGGAGGAATAACTATTGCTCAACTAGTTGGACAGGCAAGGGGTTGGCCTATCCCTTCACAGTTACTTTCGATGATGCCTTATATAGCAACAATTATTGCATTAACAATGATTTCAGGAAGATTGTCTAAAAATAATAGTGTTGTACCGTCGTCACTTGGTAAACCTTTTTTTGGCAGTCAGTAAAAGTGCTAGAAATATTTGCAATTATAAAATATTATTAAAAGGTTAATTTTTTTAATTATCATTTATTTTATTTAAGTCTAATATTCTATTAATTTAAATTGAGGTATTGAAATGAGAAATATTGTTATTTTACTAGGTTTACTTGTAATCGGTGCAGTTGGATTTTTATTTTATCAAGATAAATCTGAAATACCTGTTGCTGAAAAAGAAACATCTGTAACAAAGGTAGGATTTGTATATCTAACAACACCTGGAGATCATGGGTGGACATACGCACATGAACTTGGAAAACAAATGGTCGAAAAACGGTTTGGTAAAGATGTTAAAGTCTCTGTAGTTGAAAATGTTCCTGAAGGTCCAGATGCAACAAGAGTAATTAGAGAATTAGCTAAAGGGGGTAATGAAATTATTTTTACTACTTCTTTTGGATACATGGATCCAACATTAAAAGTTGCCGAAGAATTTCCTGATGTAAAGTTCGAGCATATTACAGGTTACAAAAGATCTAAAAATGTTGCTACTGGTAATATCCGATTTTATGAGGGTAGATATATACAAGGTGTGGTAGCTGGATTAATGACTAAAACAAATAAGATTGGTTATATTGGAGCTTACCCAATTGCAGAAGTCATAATGGGAATAAATGCCTTTGCACAGGGATTAAGGTCTGTAAATAAAGATGCAACAATATCTGTAATCTGGGCAAATACCTGGTATGATCCCGTAAAAGAAGCTGACTCAGCTAAAGTACATATTGCTGAGGGAGCTGATATTCTTGCGCAACATACAGATTCTCCTGCTATGCTTCAGATAGCTGAAAAAGAAGGTGCATTAGGTTTTGGTCAATCTACTGACATGTCAGCATTTGCTCCTAAAGCTCAATTGTTTGCTTCAATAAATAACTGGGGCCCTTACTACATTAAGAAAATTGAGGAACTAAGAAATGGAAAGTGGAACACTGGCGATGGTCCTGACCATTGGGCTGGTAACGTTTGGGGTGGCTTGAAATCAGATATGTTAATAATATCAAAGTTCCAAAACATGCCTGATGAAGTTGCTCAAAAAGCTCAAGAGGCGCTAGATGGTATTAAAACTGGTAAAATAAATATTTTTGCAGGTCCATTAATTGATAACACAGGTAAAGAAATTATTCCTGCAGGCAAAGCCCTAGATGATGGTGCTTTATGGGGAATGAATTATTACTTACAAGGTGTGGATGGAAAAGTTCCAGGTTAATTTCAAATTAGGTAGCCATAAAATTTATGGCTACCTATTCTTTAAATTACGTGAATAAAAATTTTTCAAAATACTTATTATTTTTTGCATTTATAATTATTTTCCCTAATGCTTCTTTATCAGAAATAAATATTTCTAAAATTAATAATAACATTTATGTATTAAACTTACATGGAAAAAGATTTTTTCTAAATGAAGAGACTAACATAAAATCTGGTGATTATTTAAGTACTAGAGAAAAACCAGCTACAATTATTTTTCAAAATAATACAAAATTATGCTTTTCTTCAAATTCTTCTTTAAAAATTTTAATAAATAAAAATAAAATAAATTTTAAGTTCACAAAAGGCTCAATATTGTTTTCAATAAACAAAAAATCATATGAGCATTATAACTTAAATTTCTTTTCCTACAATTTAGAAAATATTGAGGATATTATTATTCTCTCAAAAAAAAATAATCTAGAAATAACTAATTTCAAAAATAATCTAAGTATTTTCTATAAGGATGACATTAACAAAATTAGTTTACCCTCATTTACTATTTTAAAATTATCAAATAATGGAAAAGTTTCTAAGACAACGAAAATATTAGAAACAAATAAATTTTCTAAAAATTTTTTAGCAGATTGTGTGATTAAATTACTCAAAACTAATAAGAATGAAAATAAAAACTTCAAACTTCAATATGGTTGTGTTTCCCAAAATGGGAAATTAGTTTGTGGTAACAAATACAAATAAAAATTTAGAAATTTAAATAAATTATTCTTAGTGCAATAAAACCTAATAAAATTAATGTGATTTTATCAAAAATATCTTTTGACATATTTTTAGCAAACCATGAACCTAGGGGCATAAAACAAATTAAAACAATTGTAGATACAAAACTAAGAATAATTATCTCAAAGTTAAAAAAATCATAGTAATATAAAGTTGGAATCTGAAAAACAGACATAACTCCGAAGTAAACTGAAATAGTTGGTATAAACTGATTTCGGTCTAATTTCATAGAATTTAAGAAAGTTATAGACACTGGAGCTGATAGACCAGCACTACCCTGCAACACCCCACCACCAGCGCCCATAATAAAAACTAATTTAGTAGCTCTTTGATAGGCTAATTTCCATGAAGGAACAATCAGCTTGAGTGTAATATAAATTATTACAATAAATGCAACTGAAAGTGTAAGTATTTTTATAGGTAAATTTATTAACAAAATGGTGCCTACGAAAGCACCTATACCGCCACCTAAAGCAAATGAAACAGTAAAAAAAAGTGGAAGAATTGTTTTTCTAAATTGATAAATCTGGCTTATGTTTGTTAATAAATTTGGTATCACCATTATTATAACTGCTATTCGAACGTCATAAAATGCAGCTATAACAGGTATCGTGATTATAGGTGCTCCTGCACCAGTTGCACCTTTAAGTGTTCCTCCTAAAGCGAAAGCAGCTAAAATTGCAAAAATCGTAATTGGATCAAAAGTCATAAACTATTTAAACTTTTAAAATCAATTTACCAAAATGTTGATTGTTTCTCATACATGACAAAGCATCTGAAACATCATCAAATTCAAAAATCTTTTCTATAGGTAGAGATAATTTCCCTTTAACAACCAAATCACTTAAATCACTCCACATTTTTGAGTAGACTTCTCTGATTTCGTTTATTGATCTAGTTCTAAAAGTGACACCACGATAATTTATTCTTCTTAAAGCATGAAGATCACAATTAAATTCTGTATTACCTCCAGCTAACCTTCCTACATTTACTATTGTTCCTTTTACTTTGGATGCTCTCATATTTTCGTTGATTGTATAACCAGAAAGTTGGTCTATAATTAAATCTATACCTTCGTTATTAGTTGCTTGTAATACATGATCAACCCAGTCTTTATCTTTTGAATTTACCACTAGGTCAGCACCAATGGATTTTAATTTATCAAATTTTTCTGGCTTTGTAGATGTTCCTATAACTAGTTTAGCCCCTAAATGTTTTGCTATTTGGAGTCCCATAAGACCAACGCCTGAACTTGCTCCTTGTATTAAAATTGTTTGTCCTTTACTAAAATTACCAATTGTAACAATAGCATTATGCATCGTTGCTAGAGCTATCGGTAATGTGCTAGCTGTAGCAAAATCCATATTATTGTCAGGTATCTTTATTACTCTTCCATAATCTGCAATTGCATATTCAGCCCAAACTGAAGCTCCTGAACACATAACTCTATCACCCATTGAGAGATTTTTTACATGTTCTCCACATTTAATAATTTCTCCTGAAAACTCCATCCCAACAATTGTACCGGGACCTCCAGCCGCACCATGTGCTCCACCATCCGCTACTACCATATCAGCTCTGTTCAATCCACAAGCATGTACCTTTACGAGAACCTCACTATCTTTGGGTGATGGGGTATCTACATCAATTATTTGAACTCCAGATTCAACTACAGTAACTGCTTTCATTCTTATCCTCTCAAATGTTTGAATTTTATGATCTTGCTTCTTTAATTTTGTTACTCAAACCTTCCGCATAAATTCTAACATCACTAGCCAATGTAGCTAAATCATAACCATTAGATAATTTTTCTTTTAAATAAGAAGGAGAAAGACAGTGTATACCAACTTTAATATTGTTTTTTTTACAAGCATCATAAATTTTGTTTATAGCTCCAATCATTTCAGGCTCAACTCTATCTAAACCAGGTTTAAAACCCATTGAAATACTTAGATCTGAGGGGCCAATATAAATTCCTGTCAATCCTTCAGTAGCGGCTATTTTTTCAACATTTTCAAGAGCTTCAACTGTTTCTATCATAGCTAACGAAATAATTTTGTCATTTGCCTCATCATGATAGTTTACGCCATGAACCATTAAAGCTCTTGTTGGCCCAGAACTGCGGTGACCTTCTGGAGCATACCTAGTAGCACCTACAAAATCAATTGCATCTTCGGGAGTGTTTATCATTGGACATATAATACCTAAGGCACCTGCATCTAATGATTTCATTATAATACCCGGCTCGTTCCATGGGACCCTTACCAAAGGAGTTTTACCTGAGCCTGAGATAACTTGTAACATATTTAACGCAGTTTGATAATCAACAAGCCCATGTTGCATATCAATTGTAATAGAATCAAAATCGTTCATAGACATCATTTCTGCAGTTACAGCGCTTGGTATTGAGCACCAAGCATTTATGGCACCTTTTTCTTTAGCCCAACAATCTCTTAAAGTTTGTTGTTTCATTTTTTTCTCCTATAAAACATTTTTATTTATAATAACTTCAGGATCTACTTTGTCATCAAGTACATCAAGTACGTTTTGAACAGCTTGTTTAGACATCCTTATTGTTGCCTCTTGAGTAACTCCTGCAATATGAGGGGAAAGTAGAATATTATCTAGACTAAATAACGGATTTGAAGACGTAGATGGCTCATCATCGTAAACATCTAAACCAGCAGCTCTAATTTTATTAGATTTTAGAGCATCTAATAATGCCACTTCATTAATAATTCCTCCTCTGGCACAATTAATCAAAAAAGAACTTTCTTTCATAATTTTAAACTCATTTTCAGAAAACATATTAGTTGTCTCTTCATTTTTAGGACAATGTAATGAAACGGCATCCATTTCATGTAAAATATCAAGATAGTTATTAACATAATTAGCTCCTGATTTTTTTATTTCTAATTCATCAACATAAGGATCATAAACAAAGACTTTCATATCAAAAGCAAGAGCCCTTTTAACTAACCTTGAACCTATTCTACCAAAACCAATAACCAACAGTTTTTTTTCTGCAACATCCCACGCACGTATATCCCAACGAGTAGTCCAATCAGCTTTACGAGCAAATTGATCATAATAAAAAGCATTTTTTGATAATGCCAACAACATAAACATTGCATGTTCAGCTACTGAGATCATATTTGAATGAGCAGCAATAGCCAGGGGGATACCACAATCATTTAATGCATCAACATCAATAGAATCATAACCAACACCATGCCTTGAAATCACTTGTAGATTTTTTGAATTTTCAATTATTTTTCTTGAGATATTAGCAGTTCTAACTGTAATACCATGAACTTCTTTTGCTGCTTCTAGAATTTCATCTTGGTTTGCAGACATTAATGTAATGGGTTCAATATCATCTCTTTGTAATAACAACTTTTGACCCTCTTCATGAAGACCTTGAACCATTAAAACTTTCTTTTTATTATTAAAATTTTTGTTCATAATAATGCCCCCCGAAACATGAACTAAATAAATAAAAATTATTGAAACTTAAATATATTTTTCTAAATAATTTAGCTAAAATGGTAGTCTATAGGAATAAAATTTGTAAGCAAAATTTATTGAAAACAAAATTTCATTTAATCATTCTTTTTTATAAAATATTTTAATAAAATTGATAATCTAGATATCTTAACCAAAGAGATGTGATCAATGGTTTATTTAAGGTTCATATATAATTAACGTGGTGCCCGGGGGCGGATTCGAACCACCGACACGAGGATTTTCAGTCCTCTGCTCTACCTACTGAGCTACCCGGGCTTTATAAGATAATCTATAGCGTGATCATCACATTATGTCTAGCTAACAAAAAAAATTACATATCTTTTTCATAATTTTCTTCATTTATTTGGATTGAATATTTTTCATCCAACCAATTATTCAAATCTATATAACTACAACGTTTAGAACAGAATGGTTTAGTATCTAACATGATATCAAATTCTTTATTACAATTAATACATTTAATTTTTTTATTTTTTTTCATTATATTTTTTTTTCTAATAACTCACCGTAATCCTTTGGGAGATCTATTCTTTCAACAATTTTTATGAAATCTGGTATTTTTTTAAGCATTAATCTTTTATAGAGATTTTTACCACATAAAAACTCAATATTGTTTCTAGATTTGATTTTCTTAGATGCTCTCCACAATGATCTTATGTGGTTTTGAAAATCAAATTCATTTTTATTTACATAAAAACTTTCTAGAGACTTGAAGTTTCTTGGTACATACATCTCATAAAGTTGTAATCTAGAAAAACCAAGAAAATTGCTGTCTTGAATTTTTTTTGGTCCTTCTTCAGTAATAAATTCATGAAGAATTTTTTTTCTATTAAACGATACTCTAGGAAAATCAATAAGTATCATACCTCCTATATTTCTCAATTTAATTTCATCCATACATTTAAGGAATGCATCTTTACAAAACTTTAACATTTCATCTTCATTATTAATTAATATATTTTTAGTATCAACATCTATAAGAGTTGCGGCTTTAGTATTTTCAATCCATAAAACACCACCATCCTCAATTGTAATCATTGAATCTAAAGCGCTCAGAAAACAACTATCTAAATCCATATCATTCCAATAGATTGCATAATTGTCTTCTATTATTGGAACGTTTTTATTGAAGAAAAGATCAATTATCCGTTTTACATCATTTTTTTTTTCAAAATCATAATTTTCAGACCATAACTTTGATTGTATCGGCTTATCATCAAACTCTTCACTAGTAATAATAACTTTTATTTTTTCATTTGTTTTTAAAAATTTTGTCCCTACTCTGACAGTGACTATTTTTTTATTCTTTAGACTAGCCCTTACAATACCACTATTTAATGTTTTTAAAACTTTTGCATCGAATATATTACCAATTAATGGAGGCTTCTCATCGAGCCAACAAGTAATTTTAACAATTTTGTTACTTTTAATTTCAACTATTCTTGTTTCTTCGGCACATTTATCTACTAAAATAAAATGATTTTTAATTTTATTAATCATTTTTCAAATTATAACCAATAGAAATTAACGACCTGTATAGCTCTGCCAAAGGCAACCCTACTACATTGCTGTATGAACCTGATATAAAATTTATAAATGATGCGGCAATTCCTTGTATGGCATACCCTCCTGCTTTACCTTCCCATTCCTTTGAGGCAAGGTAATAACTTATTTCATCAGGATGTAGCCTTTTAAATTTTATAATTGTTTGTATAGTTTTTGTTTTGAGTGAATTGTTTGGTGAAAGAAGAGTGAAACTTGTAAAAACTTTATGTCTTCTTCCTGAAATTAGTTTTAAACATTCCTCTGCCGTATTTTTATCCATAGTTTTTGGCAAGATTCTTCTCCCTACAGAAACTATCGTATCAGCAGTAAGTATTATTGATTCAGGATATTTTTGTTGAAAAACTCTATTTTTTTCTAAAGACATTCTTTTAACATATTTACGGGGAAGTTCTTTAGAAAATATCTTTTCGTTAATATTTGGTGATAATATTAAATCAGGCTTAACGCCTATTTGACTTAAAAGCTCAAGCCGTCTTTTTGAACTAGATGCTAGTATAAAATGTTTGTTCAATTTAGTTTTATCCATAAAACAAACTTAACACATCAGAATTTATTTATATCTAAATGTAATTCTTCCTTTTGTTAAATCATAAGGTGTCATTTCTACATTGACTCTGTCACCAAGTAATACTCTTATACGATTTTTTCTCATTTTTCCGCTTGTATGGGCTAGTACCTCATGGTCATTATCAAGTTTTACCCTAAACATAGCATTTGGTAGAAGTTCCTCTACAATACCAGAAAATTCTATTACACCTTCTTTAGCCATTTAATCTCTTCTTTAAGTTTAAGTTTAATCTCACTATTATGTCTAATTAGTCAAGATTTTTATATAATATTTTCTTATTTTATTCGTCTATTCTGATTGAAATAGACCTTGCATGTGCCTCTAAACCTTCTGCCTCAGCTAATTTTATTACATGTTTTCCAAGTTTATTAAGACTGTTTTTATTAAAGTTAACTATAGTAGTTCTTTTATAAAAATCTATGACTCCTAATCCACTCGAAAATTTTGCTGTTCCGTTTGTTGGAAGAACATGATTTGGGCCAGCAATATAATCACCCACTGCCTCAGGAGTATAAGGACCAATAAATATAGCTCCTGCATTTTTTATTTCTTTTATAACCTTTTGTGCATTTTTAAGAATTAATTGTAAATGTTCAGGCGCTTTTATGTTTATTAATTCTATAGCTTGAGTTAAGTTTTCAACTAATATTATAGCTCCAAAATCATACCATGAAGAAGTAGCTATTTTGGATCTAGAAATTTCCATAAGAAGTTTTTCTACCGAAATTTTCACTTTTATTGCGATTTCTTTATTTGTTGTTATTAAAATAGACTGAGCTAATTCATCATGTTCTGCTTGTGATAAAAGATCTATAGCAACATGATTAGGGTCAGCTGTTTCATCACACACAATTAATACCTCTGAAGGACCAGCAATTGAGTCAATTCCTACTTGACCAAATACTTGTCTTTTAGCTTCTGCAACATAAGCATTCCCAGGACCCACAATTTTATTTACAGGTAAAATAGATTTTGTGCCATAAGCAAGTGCAGCTACAGCGTGGGCTCCACCCATACGAATAAATTCTGTTACTTTTGCAACATGAGCAGCTGCAAGAACAATAGATGACTGATTTATGTCTGAAATTGGGCTTACAAGTACTCTCCTCTCAACACCAGCTACTAAAGCAGGTATAGCGTTCATTAATACTGATGATGGATAAATAGCCTTTCCTCCAGGCACATAAAAACCTGCAGAGCCTATTGGAGAGTGAGTCAAACCTAGATTAACTTTCAGGTTGTCTTTGTAACTAAAGTTTTTAGGAATTTGATGTTTATGAAAATTTTTAATCCTATCAGCTGAAATATTTAATGCTTTTTTCTGTTCTCTTTCAAGTCCATCATAAGCTTTTTTTAAAATGTCTTTTGAAATGAATAAATCTTTAATTTTTTTAACTTTTATTTTATCAAATTTACCTACACAATGATTAAGAGCATCATCACCGTTTTCAAGTATTTCTTTTAAAATTTTTGTGACTGTAAGATTAACTTTATTGTTTGATTTTCTTTCATCATTTATCAAATTCTTGAATTTTTTTTTAAATTTTCTATCTGTATAATCAATATATCTAGTTTTTAATTTAGACATTTATTGCTTCCTCAACCTTTTCAATCCAAGGTTGTATAGTTTTTAAGTTAGTTTTCATGTAACTTCTATTTACTGCTAATCTTGTTGAAACTTCACAAATTTTCTCAACTACAACCAAACCGTTCGCTTTTAATGTAGAACCAGTTTCAACCAAATCTACTATTCTTTTACATAAACCCATTGATGGAGCAAGTTCCATTGCTCCATTTAATTTTATGCACTCTGCATGAACACCCCTAGCTTCAAAATGTTTTTTAGTGATATTAGGATATTTAGTGGCAACCCTTACATGACTCCAAGACCTTGGATCCTCATCTGCAACAACATCTTTTTCAGCTGCAACTACCATTTTACACTTCCCTATATTGAGATCTAGAGGAGAATAAACTTCAGTATGATTAAATTCATTTAAAATGTCACTTCCTACAAATGCCATTTGAGCAGCTCCATAGGCTAAAAATGTGACAACATCAAAAGATCTTACTCTAATTATATCTATATTATTTATGTTTGTCTTAAACTTCAACTTACGGTCGTTTCTATCAAAAAAAGATTTTTCAGGCTCTATACCAACTTTTGATAAAATTGTAAGTACTGAGTCTAAAATCCTACCCTTTGGCAAAGCAATATTTAAACTTTTATTTAAAGTCATTAATTATTTCCCGCAAAATTATTTATGTAAAGGTTTTAACTTAGTTGGCCAGGGAATGTCTATATCCTCAATAATAGCATTAATTTTCTTACAATCTAACTTTATTTTTGAAGACATTGATAAATTAAGAATCACATTTTCCTTTTCATAAGTTATTGCTAATAAATTATAAAAAGATATTTTGGATTTAAAATTTATATATTCAACATTATCAACATTTCTAATTTGCAAACCAGTTACAACTCTATAATTAATGTTATTATTTAATTTTTGTTGTTCCCAACAATATCTTGTAAGTGTAGCTACAAACAATTTTTTTGTTTTGTTATAAAAAATTTCTTCTTTAGAAATTATAGCATCTTGACAAAGAAATGAGAAAATTTTTAAATCATCATTATTTAAAGCATTAAGTCGGATTTTGTTTTCAATAGACATTAAACTCACTATAAAATTTTACTATAATTAATTTGATCTTTTTATTAATGCGCCAAGGTTTGCTAATTTATCTTCTAAATTTTCATATCCTCTATCTAAGTGATATAAACCATCAATTTCACTTGTGCCAGAAGCAGCTAGCGCTGCAAGTATCAAACACATAGAAGCTCTTAAATCTGAAGCCATCACTTTAGCACCTTTTAATTTTTTTACTCCTTGGATTTCTGCTTCTTGTTGATTAACAAATATTTTTGCTCCCATTCTCATTAATTCAGGAACGTGCATAAACCTATTTTCAAAAATAGTTTCTCTAATTAATGTTTTTCCATTCGCTATAGCCATTAGCGCCATATATTGAGCTTGTAAATCAGTAGGAAATCCAGGATAGGGATCTGTCTCCACATTATGAGTTTTAGGTCTTTGTGAGCAAGAAACTTTCATTGAATTTTCAAAAATTTCAACTTTACTGCCAGTTAATTTAAGAACATTTGTAAACTTAGTTAAATTTTTAGGATTAATATTATTTATTTCTACGTTACCCATAGTGATACTAGATGCTATTGCAAAAGATGCTGCCTCTATTCTATCAGAAACTACTGAATGAGAAACTTTGTTCAATTCTTTAACACCATTAATTATTAAAATATCAGTTCCTATACCTTTAATATCTGCACCTGCTTTATTTAAGCAATTTGCTAGATCAGTAACTTCCGGTTCTCTTGCTGCATTAAAGATTTTGGTTTGCCCTTTTGCCAACACAGCAGTCATTATTGCACTTTCAGTAGCACCTACTGAAACTTTAGGAAAATTAATAACGCCACCTTTTAAACCTTCATTGCTTAAAGAACTAATTATAAAACCACTATCAAACTTAACATTTGCTCCAAGCGCTTCCATTACCATAACATGTAAATCAATAGGCCTACTGCCTATGGCGCAACCACCAGGAAGAGGAACTTTTGCTGAACCTTTTGACGCTAACAAAGGTCCTAAAACAAGAATTGAAGCCCTCATCTGCCTAACTAAATCATAAGACGCCTCATCTTTTCTTGGACTTCCGTTAAAGGTTAAATTTCCTTTTTCCCAGTTTATTTCAATACCTAAATCAATTAACAAGTTAGACATTAATCTGGTATCAGCCAAGTCAGGAACATTGTAAAGATTAAAATCTTTATGAATAATTAAAGATAGCGTCATTAGCGGTAAAGCAGCATTTTTGGCTCCACTAATATTAACACTTCCTGTTAGTTTTTGCTCACCTGTTATATAAATTTTTTCAGTATTATTGTTAGTAAAACTATTCATTCAATTAAAAATCATTTTTTTCATTGTTAATAAAAAGTCTTGATTGACCAATTTTGTTCGTCCTTTTTCCAGTAATTTTATTGCCATCTCGTTCTAAAGCCTGTTTCTTTCTTAGCTTTAAATTTATTTTTAGAGTAGCTGATAAATTATTTTCATTATCACTTTTTTTTTTAGTCATGTTTTTACAATCTTACAAGTTTTAGTTATTTAGTTTAAACTACATTTATTACTATATATCCATAAAAATACTTGTCATTAATGAAAACATATTTAAGTTAAGAAATAAAATTGTGCCGCCATAGCTCCAGCGGTAGAGCGCGTCATTGGTAATGACGAGGTCACTGGTTCAAATCCAGTTGGCGGCACCATTTAAACTTAGATTGTTTAATTAAATTTCTCTTAAAGAGCCGGATAATTTTTTCTCAATAGCGTTTATTAAGTTAGCACTTATTTCTTCTAATACAGAATCAGTTAGTGTTTCTTGGATAGGTTGAATTGTAACTTTAATAGCAACAGATTTCATATCTTGAGGAATTTTTTCACCATTATATATATCAAGTATTATCACTTCTGTTATTAAATCTTTGTTAATGGATTTAGCAACCTGACAAACTTTATCAGATTCTATTCCTTCATTGATTATAAATGCAAACTCTCTTGTTACTGGTTGCAAATTGGAAATTTTTAACATTGGTCTTGAAATTTTATTTCGTTTTGGCAATGGAATATTTTCGTAAAATATTTCAAAACCAATTGCTGATTTATTAAATCCAAATGTATCTCCAATTTTAGGGTGAATTTCACCAAAACTGGCTATAATATTTTGACCAATTTTAAAAACTGCACTTCTACCTGGATGAAAATAACCTGGAGCATCTTGAAAAATTTTTAGACTATTTTTAGGAACTCCTATTGCATCCAAAGCCTTAATTACATCAAGCTTAATATCATAGAAGTCAAATTGGACAGCTTGGTTTTGCCAATCTTTTTTAATTTTGTCACCGTATCTTATTCCGGTAATCGTGCTTATTTGCTCATTAGGACTATCACCTTTGAAAATTGGGCCAATTTCAAAAAAAGAAAGATCTTGAGCTCCTATATTTACATTCTTTTGTACTGCTAATAACAAATTAGGAATAATTGAAGGTCTCATATCCGTCAACTCTGAAGAAATAGGGTTGACTAGATTTAAAGCAAGTTCACCTCCATTGAATTGATCAGCCATTGTCTTATTTAAAAATGAAAAAGTAATTACTTCATTATAGCCCCTACTTGCTAGTATTCTTGAAGCAAAAAAAGCTTGACGATGCTTGATACTCATTGCTGGCTTTGCAATATAATTACTCCTTAATAATTTTATGGAAGGTATATTGTCATACCCATTTATTCTGATGATTTCTTCAACAATATCTGCGATACCATCTATATCTGGTCTCCAACCAGGAGGTGTTATATCCCAAATATCATCTTGAGATAAAATTTTAAAACCCAATTTTTCTAAAATTGATTTAGATAATTCATTTTCAATTTTAACGCCTGTTAGTTGATAAATAATTTTTGGATTAAATTTAATTATTTTGTCTTTTTGTTCTAATTTAAAATTGACTATTTTGCTAAATTTTCCACCACAAATTTTATTGAACATTGCCGCTGCATAATGCATTACTGTTTCTGGAGAGTTATAATCTAAACCTCTTTCAAATCTATATCTTGCGTCAGAATTTAAGTTTAATTTTCTTCCAGTGTTCGCTATTGAAACTGGGTCAAAGATAGCTGCCTCTAAAAACATTCTTGTTGTGTTTTCAGTAACGCCTGTTCTTTCTCCACCCATTATACCAGCTAAATCGTCAACACTTTGTTCATCAGAAATAACAAGCATGTTATCATCTAACTCGTAAGTATTTCCATTCAGTGCAGAAAACTTATCACCTTTTTTTGATTTTGAAATTTTAAGAGTTGTACCTTTAATCTTTTCTATATCATATGCATGTAATGGTCTTCCAATATCTATCATAATATAATTTGTTATATCTACAATAGAACTTATTGGTCTTTGATCAACAGCTATTAATCTGTTTTTAAGCCATGATGGAGATTCACCATTTTTTAGGTTAGTAAATGATCTCCCAAAAATCTTAGGACAAAGATATTTTTCATTTTCATCCAAATCAACTTGCCAATTAATAATACTATCAAATTCACCTTCACTAAATATGATATCTAAATCCCTTAAATTTCCCATCCCAGCGGCTGCTAAATCTCTAGCAATACCTCTTACACCTAAGCAATCACCTCTATTAGGAGTGATTTCAATTTCTATAATTGGGTCATTTAAATCCATAATATCTGAAATTGACAAACCAAGTTCAGATGAACTTTCTAGTTCGATGATACCGTTATGATTTTCAGATAAAGTTAACTCTTTTTCTGAACATAACATGCCAAAGGATTCTTCTCCTCTAATTTTTCCTTTCTTTAATTTTAAATTTAGACCTGGAATAAATGTTCCTATATTTGCAAAAACACTTTTCATACCTAACTTGACATTAGGGGCTCCACAAACAACATCAAATGTATTTTCCCCATCAAAGACCTTACAAACATTAAGTTTATCTGCATTTGGGTGTTTTTTTACATCTATGATTTCGACGGATATAAAACTTTTTAGGTCTTCAGCTAAATTAACAACTGAAGCAACCTCTAAACCAAGTTTAGGGAGTGCCTCTAAAATCTCTGATAAAATTTTATCAGTTTCCAGATGATCTAGTAACCATTTCCATGTAAATTTCATGAAAAGACACCATTCAAACCAGAGTGTAAGCTTGGATTGTCAACAGGTATAAATCCATAATGTTTTAACCATCTTAGATCACTATCATAAAAAGGTCTTAAGTCAGGGATTCCGTACTTTAACATAGTTAGTCTTTCTAGACCCATTCCAAATGCAAATCCTTGATATTTTGATGGATCTATTCCTACACCTTGTAAAACTCTAGGATGGACCATGCCTGATCCCAAAATTTCTAACCAATCTTCTCCCTCACCTATTACTAGGCTACCATCATTTTCTTTTTTACAACCAATATCTACTTCTGCTGAGGGTTCTGTAAAAGGGAAATAGCTAGGTCTAAAACGAACTGGTAAATTGTCTTCATTAAAATAAGTTCTACAAAATTCTATTAAACATCCTTTTAAGTGACCCATATTAATATTTTTACCAAGAACTAGGCCTTCACATTGATGAAACATAGGAGAGTGTGTCGCATCATGATCAGATCTGTATGTTCTTCCAGGTATAATATACCTGATCTCATCAAAATTTTTTAGATCAATTTTTTCCATTGTTCTAATCTGAACCGGACTTGTATGTGTCCTTAAAACTTTTCTTTGTCCATTAACATCTGGTTGAAGATAAAACGTATCATGCTCTTGACGTGCTGGGTGTTCTTCAGGGATATTCAATGCAGTAAAGTTATAATAATCACTTTCAATATCAGGACCATCTACAATAGAAAAACCCATATCTGCAAAAATAGCACATAATTCTTCAATTGTTCTGGAAAGAGGATGTAAGGTACCTATCTCAGTCTCATAGGGTGTAAGAGAAACATCTATTTTTTCTGAATTAAGTTTATCTTTTAAATGTTCTTTTTTAAAAAAATTTCTTTTATCTAGAATTAATTTATTTATTTGGCTCTTTATATCATTCAAATAAGCACCAATTTCTTTTTTTGTTTCTAAATCATAATCTCTTATATTTTTTAAATATACAGTAATAGAACCTTTTTTACCCAAAGAATTAACTCTAGTATTTTCAAGTTCAGATGATGATCTGGAATTTTTTATACTTATTGTAATACTATTTAATAAGTTTTGGAGATCTTCCTTTAGTTCAGAAATCATATTTTATTAAAAACCTAATTTAATGAATTTGCAATAATCTATATTACTTATTGAAAATTTAAAAATATTAAGCAGAAGCGGACTTGGCCTTTGAAACTAATTCTTTAAAGGCTAGTGGTTCATAAACAGCTAAATCTGATAAAATTTTTCTGTCTATTTCTATGCCAGCTAACTTAAGCCCATTCATAAACCTAGAGTAATTTAAACCATGTAAACGAGACCCTGCATTAATTCTTTGTATCCAAAGACCTCTAAAATTACGTTTCTTATTTCTACGATCCCTGTACGCATATTGGCTAGCTTTTTCAACTGCCTGAGTTGCTACAGTAAATAGATTTTTTCTAGCTCCATAATAACCTTTCGCAGCTTTAATTACTTTTTGGTGTCTAGCATGAGTTGTAACACCTCTTTTTACTCTAGCCATTAATTAACTCCTTTAAGCGTAGGGTATAAATTGCTTGACAATTTTTGCATCGGATTCATTAAGTATCATTGTACCACGAGCTTGTCTTTTCATTTTTTGAGATCTTTTACGAAGGTTATGACTAAGAAAGGCTGGGCTACCTTTGACTTTGCCTGATGAAGTAAGACTAAATCTTTTTTTTGCGCCACTCTTAGTTTTTAGTTTAGGCATAATATTCTCTCAATAATTTAAATAATTTATCAAAGCTTATACATAAGCTAAATAAAGTTAGCAACATAAAGTTTAATTTAATTATAAATATCATTATCTTTACTATTTGGGTGCTAATATCATTACCATTTGTCTTCCTTCTAACTTAGGTAATGTCTCTACTTTACATAGTTCTTCAGTATCTTCTTTAACTCTATCTAATACAGTGGCACCCAAAGTTTGATGAGCCATCTCTCTTCCTCTAAACCTAAGTGTAATTTTAACTTTATCACCATTTTCAATGAATTTTTTAACTTGTTTCATTTTTACAATAAAGTCATTGTTATCTATATTAGGTCTTAATTTAATTTCTTTTACATCAATAATTTTTTGTTTTTTTCTGGCCTCGTTCTTTCTTTTTTGAGCTTCATATTTAAACTTGCCATAATCAAGAATTTTACAAACAGGTGGGTCCACATTTGGTTGGATCTCTACTAAATCTAGGTTTAAATTTTCTGCTATCTTAAGTGCTTCATTAATGGGTATAACACCTAGTTGTTCCCCGTCTGCTCCTATACATCGCACACTGTCAGCTCTAATTAAATCATTAATCCTAGGTCCATCTTGACTAGGTGTGGTATTATTTAATCCAACTATATGAAAATCTCCTTTATTGTTAAATTTTCAAATACTAATACAACATTTTATAGAAATTTGTTATTAAATTTCAAAAAATTAGTTAACAAAGCAACAATTAATTCCAATTTTACTAATTAAATTATACAGGAAGAGAAGATTTCTCAGTTTTCAAAAATTTATTTAAACTCAGAAATTTTTATTTTTTTCTCTTAATTGCCTCAAGTCTTGGGTCATAAAATCCACTTGTACTAAGTTTCAACTTTTAGTTAATCTACAGTTTCTATGGCAACCATATTTCCTATTTCAGCTTTATTCAAAGTAATATCAACATATATAGATTTAAGTTTTTTTGTTGACCTAAATGCAAAGTGTTATAATCTTAGATATCTTTTCAATAAACTTATTTATGAGCTAAAAACAAATAAAGAATAATGAGAATCCAATTACAGTTCTATATAACTCTAAAAAATACTACTGATATTCTCTCGTTAGGCGTTATGCTAGCGAATATCGGCCAATCAGTACAATTTCAAAAAAACCTTAATTATCAGAAATCATGAAAAACAATTACCACATCCATACTTTAAAAATTTATACCCTCCTTAACAGTTAAAAAGAGATCCGGTAATATGATTACAATAACACTTCCCGATAGTAATACCCTCGAATTCCCTGCTAGAACTACATGTATGGAGGTAGCACAAAGTATTGCAAAATCCTTGGCCAAAAACGCAATTGCAGCTGATCTGGACAACCAGCTTCATGATTTATCTTTTCCTATAGAAAAAAATTGCAAGATGAATATCATCAAACGAGAAGATGATCGGGCTTTGGAACTGATCCGACACGATGCGGCTCATGTTATGGCTGAAGCTGTACAAAAACTATTCCCAGGAACTCAAGTCACAATCGGCCCTGCGATTGAAAATGGTTTTTACTATGATTTCTACCGTGAAGAGCCTTTTTCAGTTGAGGACCTACCCAAAATCGAAAAGAAAATGCGTCAGATTATTGAAAAAAATCAGCCTTTCACTCGTGAGATCTGGAGCCGTAGTGAAGCTATTGAATTTTTCAAAAATAAAGGGGAACACTTCAAGGTAGAACTCATTGAAGATCTTCCCAAAGATGAAACGATCACAATTTATAGGCAAGGCGAATGGCTAGATTTATGCCGTGGGCCACATATGCCTAGCACTAACCACATTGGCTCAGCATTCAAACTGACAAAAGTTGCAGGTGCTTACTGGCGTGGCGATTCTAATAAGCCTATGCTCAGCAGGATTTATGGAACGGCATGGCGTACTCAAGAAGAGCTTGATGCGCATTTACATCAGTTGGAGGAAGCAGAAAAGCGCGACCACCGTAAAGTGGGCAAAGAAATGGAACTATTCCATTTTCAGGATGAAGCGCCAGGTCAGGTATTCTGGCACCACAAAGGCTGGATAATTTATACAGAACTTCTTGCCTATATGCGTCGCAAGGTTCGCAATCATAACTACATCGAAGTAAATACACCACAAATGCTGGATTCGCGTTTCTGGGAGGCCTCTGGCCACTGGGACAAATATCGTGAGAATATGTTTATCATCAATGACGACAGCAAAGTTGAAAAAGAAACAAACCCTTATGCTTTGAAACCGATGAGTTGCCCCGGTAATGCTCAGCTTTATAATTATGGAGTTAAGTCCTATCGCGACCTTCCAATTCGTATGGCAGAATTTGGACGAGTGTTCCGGCAGGAAGCCTCAGGAGCGCGCCACGGGCTTATGCGTGTTCAAGCCTTCACACAGGATGATGCACATATTTTTTGTTCAGATGATCAACTTGAAGATGAGGTCATTGCGATGTGCGATCTCATCAAAGAAGTTTACACAGATCTCGGCATGGCCAAAAATATCGTTATCAATTTCTCAACGCGTCCCGAAGAACGTATTGGATCGGATAAAGATTGGGATCGTGCTGAAGAAGCACTGCAGAAAGTACTGGAACGCATAGGCATGAAATGGGTGCTTAATGCAGGAGATGGGGCATTTTATGCACCTAAACTTGATTTTATTCTCACTGATGCAATTGGTCGTGAATGGCAATGCGGCACCATTCAAGTTGATATGAATATGCCAACCCGTCTTGAAATGAACTACATCGGTGAAAATGGCCAACGCCATACGCCTCACATGATCCACCGGGCTATTCTTGGCTCCGTCGAACGTTTTATTGGCGTTTTGATTGAGCATTATGCTGGCAAATTACCACTCTGGCTTGCACCTGTACAAGTTGTTTTAGCCACCATTACAGGGGATACTGAAGGATATGCTTATAAAGTCAAAGATGCTCTCATAAAAGTTGGTGTTCGCGCTGAGTTGGATATACGCAATGAGAAAATTGGTTATAAAGTGCGAGAGCATTCGAGCAAAAAAGTACCTATTATTTTCGTATTGGGAAAACAAGAAAGTTCAAAGAATAGCATCGCCATTCGTCGTCTCGGTTCTCAGGAAAATCAAACTATGAGCATGGAAGATGCTGTAACTGCAATTAAAAATGAAGCAACTCCACCTTCATAAAACAATGAATGGAACATAAATTTTTAAATTTTAATTATACCTATAGAACTAACTATTCATCTTATATTCTGCAATACATTGTTTGTATAAAGACAAAGTAAGATTGCACATTTTATTATGACTATAATTCTTAGACACAAATTTTTTTGCGTATTCCCCAATCTTCTCTCTTTTTAATGATTTTAATGATAACACGTAGGAGATCTTTTCAGATAAACTGTCGACATTAATCGGCTCTGCTAAAAAACCATTCTTCCCATCAATTATCGTTTCTGAAGCTCCACCATGGTCGAAAGCGATCGGTATTTTTCCCAAAGCCTGAGCTTCTAAAACTACCCTTCCAAAGGGTTCAGGAGTTAATGATGGCATAACTATTAAGTCACCTAAAATCATAGCTGCTTGTATATCTCTTGTAGATTTTATAAGTTTTATTTTAGTTTCTAACTTTGATTTTATTATTTTCTTAATTAAAGAATTTTGGAAATTTTGACTACCATCACCTGCTCCAATCAAAACACATTGAAAATTATATTCAACTTTTGATAAGGCCCTTATAAGAACTTTATAACCCTTCCACATTGCAGGCCTTGCTGCCATAATTATAACAGGAATATTATCCTTTAGATTTAAAAGCTTTGATTGAGCAATTATTCTTTCTGGATTTATTTTACTTGGATCAAATAGATCCAAATCAACACCTCTGTGAATAATTTTAATTCTATTACTTACTTGTGGAAAAGAAAATTTAATGCTTTCTTCAATATGCTTTGAAATAGCAATTATTGAATTTCCTTTAGTTAAAATACTATTATAATATTTTTTTAAAAAATTTGCTTTCCTAAATCTCATGTGAACTGATGTGATGATTGGGATATCTAGGACTGTTCCAAGTGGAACACCAATCCAAGCAGGTACTCGAGAACAAAAATGAATTAAATCTACATTTTCACTTTCTAATATAATCTTTAATTGATTTCTAATTTTAGGCCATTTAAGTGGGTTTTTTGTTTGTACATCAAGTGCATAATGAATTCCCCCATTTCTAGTTATTTGAGAAACCATATAGCCACCAGAGGAAATAACAATTGACCTGAAATTATTTTCAATAAGTGCTTTAGAAATTTCAACTACACCTCTTTCAACACCACCTGTATTTAATGCTGGTAAAATTTGGACTATGGTATATTTTCTTTTATTCATTATTTATTGACCTTGATTGGACGGATTTATAAATGACATGTTTTATTAATACATCAGAAGGTAATACAATAGCATATAACCAAATAATAGGGAAAAACAAAGGTATTGTATTTTTAAGTGGTTATAATTCAGATATGCAGGGCAACAAAGCATTATATATAGAAAAATGGGCTGAAGAAAATAATCACAGTTTTTTGAGGTTTGATTATTCTGGTCACGGTCAATCTTCAGGAACAATAAAAACTACATGCTTTTCAAATTGGTATAAAGATGCTGAGTACATAATTAATAAAAAAACAAAAGATAAGCAAATTTTAATTGGCTCATCTATGGGTGCTTGGATAATGCTTATGTTAGCAAAACGGATCCCAGAAAAGATTTCAGCAATAATTGGTTTGGCACCTGCTCCAGATTTTCCTAAAATTTTAATTTGGGATAAAATGACAATCGAAGATAAAAAAAAACTAACTAAAAATAAAAAGATAACAATCAATTATGAAGATGGCTCAAAAAATGATTTTTCATATCGGTTAATTAAAGATAGTTTTAGAAATCTTACTTTATCAGAAAATATATATTTTAATGGTCCCGTCTACTTGTACCATGGTATGGCTGATAATGCAGTACCATACGATTTGAGTATAAAAATCATCAACAACTTTAAAGGTACTAATGATATTAAATTATTATTAGAAAAAGATGCTGGGCATAGATTATCAGAAGCACACCAACTGACAAATATTACAAACATTATTGAAGAAATAGTAATGAAAGTATAATTAAATATCTATATTTTGATAGTTTTGATGTGGATTAAGCCCAACTATTTGATCTTTTAATAATGTTTTAAATGAAGGTCTTGACTTAATTTTAGAATACCACTCTTTTATGTTATCATTACTCTTAAAATTTAATAAACCTAGATAATCCAAAACTGAAAGATTAGCTGCAGCTAGAAAATCCAAATAAGTTAAATCATCTTTGATAAAATAATTTTTACTATTTAGTAAATAATTGAAATATTGAATATGAAAATCCAAATTATCAAGTGCTTCTCTTATATTCTCACTATTGGGGGTTATATTATCAACTATTCTTGAAAAGACTATTTCATAAATAATTGGATCAAAAACTTCTTTTTTAAAAATTACGTCAATCCAGTGAACTAATCTATTTATCTCAGCTTTTGCTCTATAATCATCCACAAATAATTTAGGGCTTACTTCAAGATCTTTAATATATTCTATACAAGCATTTGCTCCAATAACTGGAAAATTTTCTTCATTTACTAAAACTGGCAAATGGCCAGCTGGATTAAGTTTTAAAAAATCCTTTTGTGGTTTCCAATAATTTTCAAGCTGAATATTGTATTTAATTTTATGTTCTTCTAAAATAAGTCTAATATATCTTGACGAGGAACATAAGTAGTAGTGATAAAGAGTAAACATAATTCAATTAATTTTTAAAAACAACTTGAAGTTTAACAACTTTTAACTTAACTGAAACCCTTTTTTTCTCTTACAATTACAAAAATTAGCACATGATTTCGCATTTAAATCCAAATTAATCTGATAAAATAATAAAAATTGATTTTTGTGAGAATTACTAGTTTGGTAATTCAGATTTTCCCATAAGAAACTTATCTATGGATCTTGCACATTGTCTACCTTCTCTTATTGCCCAAACAACTAGAGATTGTCCACGTCTTGAATCGCCTGCAGCGAAAAACTTATCAATCGATGTTTTGTACTCAGTATCATTAGCATCCAAATTTCCAGCAGGTGTAAGCTTAATACCTAAACTATTTATTAAACCTTCATGAATTGGATGTACAAAACCCATTGCAAGTAAGACAAGATCTGTTTCAAAAGAAAACTCTGAACCTTTGACCTCCCTCATTTTCATGCTACCGTCATTATCTTTTGACCATTCAACTTTAACACAATTTAGTTTTTTCACTTTTCCTTCATTACCTTCAAATGATTTTGTTAGGACAGACCAATTTCTATCACAGCCTTCTTCATGAGAGGTTGAAGTTCTAAGTTTTAAAGGCCAATTTGGCCATGTAAGAGCTTTATTTTCTCTTTCAGGAGGTTGATCAAGCAATTCTAGCTGGGTTACTGACTTAGCGCCTTGTCGGTTAGAGGTGCCTACGCAATCAGATCCAGTATCACCACCACCAATTACAAGAACATTTTTTCCCTTTGCTGTAATTTCAGTTTTTGGATCAATAATATTACCTGCAACTCTGTCATTTTGCTGGGAAAGGAACTCCATAGCGAAATGAATACCCTTAAGTTTTCTTCCGTTCACAGGTAAATCTCTTGGATTTTCTGATCCACCACAAAAAGCTATTGCATCAAAATCTTTATTTAATTCTTCGATTTTTATATCCTTACCAATGTAAGAATTAACCTTGAATTCAACACCTTCGGCTTCCATCTGAGACATCCTTCTATCAATAAGATGTTTTTCCATTTTGAAATCAGGTATACCAATCCTTAGAAGACCACCTATTCTAGCATTTTTTTCAAACACAACTATAGAATGACCTGCTCTAGCTAATTGCTGGGAACATGATAAACCAGAAGGACCTGATCCAATAACAGCAACTTTTTTACCCGTCTTTTTATAACTAATGACTGGCTTTATCCAACCTTCTTCCCAACCTTTATCAACGATTGAACATTCAATTGTTTTGATCGCTACTGGATTATCCGTAATGTTCAAAGTACAAGAGGCTTCACATGGTGCCGGACAAATTCTACCCGTAAATTCAGGAAAATTATTTGTTGAATGAAGTAAATCAAGAGCTTCTTTCCATTTATTATTATAAATTAAATCATTCCAATCAGGAATAAGGTTATTAACAGGACAACCTTGATGACAATATGGAATTCCACAATCCATACATCTAGCACCTTGTTCTGAAACTTTTTTTTGGTCTAAAGGAATTAAGAACTCTTTAAAATGTTTTATTCTGTCTTCAACCGGTTCATAATCTCTTTCAACACGCTCTAATTCTTTAAATCCAGTAACTTTACCCATATCATTCTCCAGCAATTCTATTCGGTACTTTATTATCTTCTTTAAGTTTTTGTTTTCTTTCGTTTAAAGCTCTCTCAAAATCGAAAGGGGTTATTTTGTAAAAAAGGTTAATATATTTATTCCAATCATCTAAAATTAAATTGGCTTTTTCACTTTTAGTATATTTAAAATGTCTTTGAATAATTAATTTTAATCGAGCTTCATCAAAATCAAGTAAATCATTATCTATATCTTTTGCTGAAGGAGCACGCGAGTTTTTTAGACTCCGTAATTTTTCTAAACCTACCATAGCTTTATTGCACTTAGTTTCAAATATATCATCTTCATCTAAAATATAGGCTATACCACCAGACATTCCAGCAGCAAAGTTTCTACCAGTTTTTCCAAGTATAACAACAACACCACCTGTCATATATTCACACCCATGGTCACCACAACCTTCTACAACAGCAATAGCCCCTGAATTTCTAACTGCAAAACGTTCTCCAACTACGCCTCTTAGATAACACTCTCCAGATATTGCTCCGTATAATAGTGTATTTCCTGCAATAATATTATTTTCAGGAATAATTTTACTTGTCTCGTGAGGACTTATAGATATTCTACCACCTGAAAGGCCTTTACCTACATAATCATTTGCATCCCCTTTTAGGTTAAAGTTTACACCTTTTGATAACCAAGCTCCAAAACTCTGCCCAGCGTTACCAGTAAAATCAACATTTATTGTATCATTTGGCAATCCGTTATGACCATGCTTTTTTGCTATCTCTCCTGACAACATTCCTCCAACAGTTCTATTAGTATTTACAATTTTTGATGAAATATTTACTTTTATTTTATCCGTGATAGCTTTTTTTGATTTTGAAATTAATTCATTATCAAGTGCAAGTTCTAACCTATGGTCTTGTTCTTTTGAATTATAAAAAGTCTCATCTTTTTCTTTTTCTAAACTTACTATAAGTTTTCCTAAATCCAATCCATGAGCTTTCCAATGTTCCTCTGCTCCATTAAAATCGATAAGATCTCTTCTTCCAATTAAATCGTTAAACTTTTTTATACCAAGCTCTGCCATTATTTCTCTTACTTCATTAGCAATAAATACAAAAAAGTTAACTACATGGTCAGGTGTTCCGGTAAAGTTTTTTCTCAGTTCTGGATCTTGTGTAGCAACTCCTACAGGACAAGTATTTAAATGACACTTTCTCATCATTATGCATCCTTCAGAAATAAGGGCGGCAGTTGCAAACCCAAATTCATCAGCACCCAAAATTGCTCCAATTACAACGTCTCTTCCAGTTCTCAATCCTCCATCAACTTGGACAGCAATTCTTTCTCTCAAACCGTTCATAACAAGTGTTTGATGAGTTTCAGCTAAACCAGTCTCCCAAGGACCACCAGCATTTAACAAAGATGTAATTGGACTTGCTCCAGTACCACCATCATTTCCTGAAATAGTTACATGATCAGCATAGGCCTTGCTGACTCCAGCAGCGACGGTTCCAACACCAATTTCAGATACAAGTTTTACTGAAACTCTAGCTTTTGGGTTAACATTTTTAAGGTCGTGTATAAGTTGTGCTAAGTCTTCAATTGAATAAATATCATGATGAGGTGGTGGTGATATTAAACCAACACCTGGTGTTGAATGTCTAATTTTAGCAATAAATTCATCAACTTTTCCACCTGGAAGTTGCCCGCCTTCACCAGGCTTGGCCCCTTGTGCCATTTTAATCTGAATGTCAGTCGCGTTTGATAAATATTCAGTTGTAACTCCAAATCTCCCGGATGCGACTTGTTTTATTCTGGAGTTCATAGAATCACCGTTAGCAAGAGGAACAAATCTTGATGTCTCTTCTCCACCCTCCCCTGTGTTAGATCTTCCTCCAAGACGATTCATTGCAATTGCTAAAGTTGTATGAGCTTCTGTGGATATTGATCCAAGTGACATAGCACCTGTAGCAAATCTTTTAACTATTTCAGATGTAGATTCTACCTCATCAATATTTAAAGGTTTTGTTTTATTTTTGAACTTAAATAAACCTCTTAAATTTTTTAATTTTATGGAGTGATCATTGATTTTCTTTGAATATTTTTTGAAAGTATCATAATTAGCACTTCTAACTGAATGTTGAAGCATTCCAATAGTTTCAGGTGTCCAAACATGTTCTTCACCCCGAATTCTAAAGCTTAAATCACCACCAACATCAAGATCATTAGACAATATTGGAGAATTACCAAAAGCTAATTCATGTCTATTCTCTGTTTCTATTTGAATTTCTTCTAAGCCAATACCTTCAACTTTTGACGACGTGCCGCAGAAATATCTATCAACAAGATTAGAAGAAAGACCTACTGCATCAAAAATTTGAGCACCAGAATAGGATTGATATGTAGATATACCCATTTTAGACATTACCTTAAGCATGCCTTTTGTTACAGCTTTGATATATTTTGTGTAAGCTTCTTTTTCTTCAATTTCTTTGTTATGATTTTTAATTATATTTGATAAAGTATAGAAAGCTAAGTACGGGTTTATTGCTTCTGCTCCATAACCTGCAAGAAGACATAGATCATGAACCCTTCTTGCTTCTCCAGTTTCTATTATTAATCCTACTTTTGTTCTTAAACCTTTTTTTATTAAATGGTGATGAACTGAGCTCGTAGCAAGTAATGCAGGAATTGCAATATTGTTTTGATTAACTTCTCTATCTGATAAAATAATTATATTACATGTATTGCTATTAATAACTCTTTCAGCCTCAATACAAATGCTTTGTAAAAATTTTTCAATTTCTAAGTTAGGATTTTCTTTTTTGTTATAACAAATACCTAAAGTAACAGATCTTAACTTATTAGAGGTGAATTTATCTATGTTTCTAATCTTTTCTATATCTAAATTATCTAATATCGGATGGTCAACCTCAATTAACTTTTGATTTTTACCTGATTTAGGATCAAGCAAATTTGGCCTTGGTCCTATGAAATTCATCAAAGACATTACCAACTCTTCTCGAATAGGGTCTATAGGTGGGTTTGTTACCTGAGCAAAATTTTGAAAAAAATAATCATACAAAAGTCTATTTTTATCTGATAGTGCTGCTAAGGGTATGTCTCTTCCCATTGATCCAATAGGATCTTGCCCCTCTAAAATCATTGGCTCAAGAAAAAATTTGAGGTCTTCTTTGTTATACCCAAATGCTTGCTGTAAATCTAATAACACACCATCTTCTGGCAATCTTTTATTCGTTTTAAAATCAATTGAATTAATATTAACTTTCGAATTATTTACCCAATTGTCATATGGATATAAATTAACTAAATTATCCTTAAGCTCCTCATCTGAAATTATTCTTTTTTCATTTAAATCAACAAGAAGCATTTTTCCTGGTTGTAACCGCCATTTTTGAATAATCTTATGTTCTGGAATATCTCTAAGAACACCTACTTCTGATGACATTATGACTAAGTCATCATCTGTTACGACATACCTAGCTGGTCTTAAACCGTTGCGATCTAAAGTTGCTGCAACTTGAACACCGTCAGTAAAAGCCATTGCAGCTGGACCATCCCATGGTTCCATTAAAGCAGAGTAATATTCATAAAATGAAGATCTTTTAGGATCCATTAATGAGTTGTTTTTCCAAGCTTCAGGTATCATTAGCATCATTGCATGAGGTAGTGAATACCCCCCCATTACAAGAAGTTCTAAAGCATTATCAAATGTTGCAGAATCTGATGGTGATCTTTCTATAACTGGCCATAGTTTTTTTAAGTCATCTCCTAAAAGTTCAGAATGCATACTGTACCGTCTTGAGTTCATCCAATTTGTATTTCCTTTGACGGTATTAATCTCACCATTGTGACACAAATATCTAAAAGGTTGGGCTAGTCGCCAGGAAGGGAACGTGTTTGTTGAAAATCTCTGATGGAAAAGAGCTATAGCAGTTTTGAAATTTTTATTTTGAAAATCAATGTAAAATTTCGATAGGTTTGGTGCTAATACCATTCCTTTAAATATAATGGTTCTCGTTGAAAGTGACACGATATAAAAATCATCGCAATCATCTTGTAATTCTTTTTGAAGTAAGAAAAGGCTTTGCTTTCTAATTACATATAATTTTCTTTGGAATTCTTTTTCAGTTTTTGTGTTTTTTCCTTTTTCAATAAAAAATTGTCTAATAATTGGCGCATTATTTTTTACAGTCTCTCCTAAAACAGAATCATCAACAGGAACATCTCTCCATCCGATTAGAGATTGACCTTCTTTTTTAATTACTTCTTCAACTGAATTGATAGCAGAATTAGCTCTGTTTTTTTCTGGTGGCAGGAAAATCATGCCAACCCCATAATCACCAATTTTTGGAAGTTTAATACCAGAAATTAAAAATTCTTTTTTAAAAAAATCATGTGGTATTTGAATCAAAATACCAGCACCATCTCCCGCCAATGGATCAGCTCCAATTGCACCTCTATGATCAAGGTTATGAACAATCTCTAAGGCTTGATGAACTATTTCATGTTTAGGTTGATTTTTAATATTTGCAATAAAACCAAAACCACAATTTTCATGTTCGTTATCTGAGTCATATAAACCATATTTTTCAGGAAAACCCATTTTGTTCAATTTTTTAATACTCATTTAATTCCCGTAATTTTGTAAAATTAGCTAATTAATTATTAAGACCCAACATACTTATTCCCTAGTGAAGAATGTGGAACATAGATAATTTACATATAATTGTAAAATTATTCATTATATGTCAGATATGCATAAATTGCATTACAAAATTGATTAACAAATTAATTAATAATCTCTGCTTCTTTAATCATAAAATCCTTAAATGCCTTAATTCTAGAATCATTTCTCAATTCGTAATTAAAACATAAAGAAATTGACATTTTAGGTCCTTCTAGTTGGGACAAAATTTCTGTTAATTCTATCATTTCAAATTCCATCCAATCTGGTAATGAGGCTATTCCCATGCCAACCTCAGTAGCCTTTGCTATACCATATATACTAGAAACCTCTAAAATTGGCTTTCTTGGCCTTTTATTTTCTTTTCCAATAGTTAAAAGCCAATTCAACCGATGTCTATCAAGAGGCGGTTGTGCATCTTCTCCATAAGATATTATTTTATGATTATCTAAATCACTACTAGTTTTAGGATATCCATTTTTAGAAATATATTCATTTGATGCAAATATCTTATATCTACAGTCAGCTAATTTAATTTGAATATCGTCTTGAGAAACGCTGGGTGTCATTCTTACCTCAATATCAGAGTTAAAATTGGTAACTCGAGGCTCAAAATCTCTTAAGCTAAGCGCAACGTTTATTTCTGGAAATAAATTTTTAAATTTTGACATTCTAGGAGCAACCCATAAAGCCCCAAATGCATTTGTTGCAGTTACATTCAATCTACCCGATGGAACGTCCATATCCTCAAGAAGTTGGTTGTGAGTTTTACTTATATCAGAGGCTAAAATTTGAACAGAGGATGACAATCTCATACCGGCTTTAGTGAGAGAAATACCATCTGAGTTTCTTAAAAAAAGTCTAACACCCAATTCATTTTCTAGTGCCTTCATTTGTCTACTCAATGCAGACTGACTCATTTGCAATATATAAGAGGCTTCGGTAATATTTCGAGTTTGGGCAACGATATTAAATAATCTTAATCTATCCCATTTCATAAATAACCTCTATACTTCTTTAAATTTTTAATAATCTTTTTAATACACATCTAATAAATATCTTTTTTCTTTTTTTAACATTTTTAAATATTCCATAGCTTTTTTATCGTCACATTTAAGCTCTTTTGCAATTATATTTAAAATTGAAACTTCAACATCTTTAGCCATTTTTTGAGCATCTCCACATACATATATTATTGCATCATTCTCTAACCATTTGAAAAATTCATAGCTTCTTTCGTAAATTTTATCCTGTACATAAATTTTTTTATTCTGATCTCTTGAAAAAGCAGTATCTAAATTATTCAAAATCTTTTCTTCTACAAAATTTGAAATTAAATCTTTATATATAAAATCATTTTTCTTGGTCTGAGCACCAAAGAACAACCAATTTTTTCCATTACTCTTTAAATATTTTCTTTCTTGTATAAAAGATAAGAAGGGGGCCACACCTGTACCAGGACCAATCATAATTATTGGCTTATTTTGGTCATCAGGTAATTTGAACAATTTATTTGGAATTAAGAAGATCTTTATTTTATCACCTAATTCACAACTATCAGATAAAAAAGTTGAACAAACACCACCATAATCTCTTTTTTTTCTTTGCCATCGTTGTGTTGAAACAGTTAAATGCACTGAGTTTTTAAAAATTAAGTTACTTGATGCAATAGAATATGCTCTATGCTGGAGTGGTTTTAAAAGAGATAAAAAATGCAATATATCAAATTTAAGACTTTCATCCAAATTCATGAAATCTAAAACATCTTTTCCATATTTAAAATCCATCAATATATTTATGTTTTTAGTATCTAAAGAATAATTTAATTCTTTATGATTAATATTATCGTTAACAAATTTTATTAATCTGTTAGTAGGCGTAAGAATCTCAAATTTTTTTTCTAGTAACTCATAAATGTTAAGATCATACCCTTCTGGTATGTATGAGGGATTTATTTGTAATCTATTTACAATAGCTCTTACTAAAGTATTATTATTTACTGGGAAAATTCCCAAGCTATCTCCAGGTTGATAAATAATACCACTATCACCTAGAGAAATTTCATAATGAAAAACTTCTTTATTTGACTGTTTGCCAGATAAAAGTTTTTTAGAAGTGATTTTGGCTAAATATGGGTTTTGTTTATTCCAATTCATGCAATTACAGCTCAAAAAAATTTAAAAGAAATTATAAATAATAATTAATCCTATTTTTAATTAGATATTATGAATATAAGATAAATAAAGTTTATATAAAAGATAGAGTTTTAAATGGCTTTAGAAATAATAATTATTTTATCATTAGTACAGGGAATAACAGAATTCTTACCTATTTCATCTAGTGCACATCTAATCATAATACCTGAATTTTTTTTAAATATAGATTCTAGCAGAGGATTTGACGTCTCTCTTCACTTTGGGTCTTTATTAGCTGTAATATATTATTTAAAAAAAGATTTAATAAAAGTAATTTCAGATACAATTTTTTTTAAAAAAGATAACGAAGGTTTTATTATTTTAAAAAATCTAATAATTAGCACTATACCCGTTATCATTGTAGGATTTTTGGTTCATATAAATCATTTTGATATAATTAGAAGTTTAGAGATCATTGGTTGGACTACCCTAATTTTTGGAATATTATTAGGTATAGCAGACAGAAATCTTAAAGTTATAAAATTTTTTAGAAATTTGAATTTAAAAGACGCGCTTGCAATTGGTATTGCTCAAACTCTAGCAATTATTCCTGGAACCAGTAGATCAGGCATTGTTATAACCGCCGGGTTATGGATGGGTTTCAGCCGTTTTGATGCATCTAAATATTCTCTTTTATTATCAATCCCAGTCATAATAGCCGCAACTGGGTTGGAAAGCATAAACTTGTTCCTTGAAAAAGGTTTCTTTTTTAATAATGAAATGATTATGGGTATTATTTTAAGTTTTTGCGTCGCCTTAATTACAATTAGGTTATTTATGAAATGGATTAATAAAGCTTCACTTAAAATTTTCGTTGCATATAGGATTATGCTTGGGATTCTTATCTTGATATATGCTTACATTTAACTTATTTTGATTTATATATTTTTAAAAGTTCAGTATGCATATCTGATGTTTTAATACCTAAATCTTTTAACCCAGGTAAACCATTCTTTAAAATATTATCTTTTTTAAGAAGTATCATTTGATCTACTGTAAAAGGGGGTTTAGGTAAATTTTGTAAAAAAAATGCAGGGATCATCATCAATTTTGGATTAAGTGGAACAAGAAGCCTTTTAATATTTTTAATTTCTAACAAAATCTTTAACAGTTCTTCAAAAGAGTAGATTGTATCTCCTGCTAATTCATAAATATTATTTTTATTTTTCTTATCTTTTAATAATTTGATTATTGCTTTTGCGACATCATCAACAAAAACTGGTTGGAATTTTGTTGATCTAGAAATTACTGGCAAAAAAGGAGAAATCTTAGTCATCTCAGAAAACTGTCCAAAAAAATTATCGCCTTTCCCATAGAGTAATGAAGGTCTTAAAATTTTTCCATTAGGAAAATGTTCAAGCAATTTGTTTTCACCTTCAGCTTTACTTCTTGAATATTTACTTTCAGAAGTGACAGATACACCAAGTGCAGAAACATGAATTAGCGTTTTAATTTTATTTTTTGAAGAAATCTTTCCTAAAAATTCAGGAACATCAGTATGTACTCTAAAAAAATCTCCATTTTTATTTTCAAAAAGAATCCCACATAAATTAATTAAACAATTTATATTTTTAGTATTATCTTCGATGATTTTTAAATTATTTACATTCCAATAAATACATTTGATATCTCTATCAGGAAAAATTTTATTTAGAGTTTTTTGATAATTCTTCTTACGCGTGAATAAAATAATTTCAGCATTTTCATTTAAAAGTAATTTCAATAATGATTTTCCAAGAAACCCGCTACCACCAATAACCGCAATTTTTTTATTTATATTTGTTCCCATTGGATTTACCTTTTATGCTATATTGAAATATGATTTTGTTTGTAGATTTATTTAACTACTTAATATATTTAATCATGACACATATTTTTTAAAGTTTTATGGATAATAAATGACATATTTTTTATATCATGATGATATTTCATCTGAAGTGAAGTTCGGTGATGTTATAGCAATTGACACAGAAACAATGGGACTCAATATCAATAGAGATAGATTATGTTTAATACAGCTATCAAGCGGAGATGGAAATGCGCATCTTGTTCAAATATCCAAAAAAAGCTTAGAAAAAGAAAATAATTTTACTAATCTAAAAAATATTTTTAAAAATCCAAATTCAACAAAATTATTTCATTTTGCAAGATTTGATATAGCTGTTATAGAAAAAAATATATGTAAATTAGATGGTCCATTGTATTGTACAAAAATAGCATCTAAGTTATCGAGAACTTTTGGTGCAAAACATGGTCTAGCGGACTTATGTAAAGATCTTTTGAATTTAGAGTTAGATAAACAAAATCAAACCTCTGATTGGGGATCAGAAAACCTAAGTGAGTCTCAATTAAAATATGCCGCCTCAGATGTTCTTTATCTTCACCAAATAAAGAATAAATTAGATCAATTACTTGTACGTGAGAATAAAGAAGAAATTGCTCAAAAGTGTTTTGAATTTTTAAAAATACGATCAGAATTAGATTTAATTGGATTTGAAAATTTAGATATTTTTGCCCATTGATAAATTAAAACTTAACAAAAATTTTAGATAAAAATGAAAATAATTAGTGGTAAAACAGTCTTCGCTTCTTTAGTTTTTCTTCTTATTATGAGTTTTGTGGTTAATAATTTTTTAAACGACGATGATTTATTCAGAGACAAAGAAAAATATAGAAGAATCTCAGAGAACCAAGATAAAATAATTGGTGTTGAAATAAGACAACAAAATAAACAAGGAGATAAATTTTTAATTATTGCTGACACTTTAGAAGAAATAGAATCGAAAGAGAAGAAGATGATTTTAGAAAATTCTTTAACAACAATTGATCAAAAAGGTGTTTTAACTAAAATTTCTGCAGGAAATGCAATTATAACTAATGATTACAATGATTTCATTTTTTCAAACAAAGTCAAAATCACAAAGAAAACTAGAAAATTCACACTTACAACACAAACATTAACTGGAACTTTCAAAAAAGGAAATTATCATACAAATGATTTTGTTGATATAGTTTCTGGCAATACAGTAATAGAAGGTAAAGGTCTTCAAATTAAAAAAAATGGTGAATATATAAAGATAAAAGGAAAAGCAAAATTAAGGATGCTTTTATTACAAAAAAATGCCTACTAAAAAAATAATTATATTTGTTTTTATTTTTTTTTCTTCTTTTTCACAGTTTGTCTTGGCAAAAACCAATAATAACAAGACAGAATTAACTGTGGAGGCTGACGAATCATTAGAATGGTATGAAAAAGAAAAATACTATCTTGCAAAAGGAAATGTTATATTAAAAAAAGACGGTGTTACTTTAAAAGCAAATACTGTTAAAGCTGATTATGTTCTTCAAAATGGAGAAAATATTTTGAAAAAAATAATTGCTAAAGAAAAAGTTGTACTTACTAAAGAAAATACAATAGCAACCGGTCAATACATGACATACGATCTAGAGGATAAGATTATTAGGATATCAGGGCCTTTCCAAACATTTTCATCTCCTTCTGGATATGTGGAATCAAAAAAAAATATTATATTTGATGATGTAAACAACAAAGCTGAAGCCGAAGGAAATGTTAAAATAATTTTATCAAATAAAACAATAATTTATGCTGATAACGTTAAAGCTGATTTTGAACCTACTAACAAATCTCTTAAAAAGGCTATTGCCAAGGGAAATGTTGTTATTGAAAACAAGGCCAAAAGTAGAAAATCAAGAGCTGATTTGGGAGTTTATAATTCAAATGACGACATTATACGATTATCTGGCAATGTTGTCATTATTAACCAGAAATCGAAACTTTCAGGATCCAAGGGTATTACAAATTTAAAAACTGGTGTAAGTAATATTATTGGCGATCCAAAAAACAAAAAACGTGTTCAAGGAACTTTTTCTCCCATAAAAAAACAAAAAAAAGGAGATTAAACTGACTAGTTTAGAAGAAGAACTTAAACGCTTAAAAACGTCTTTAAATTATCAACAAACTAAAAATGTATCTACGCCTAATTCTTTAAACAAATCTGAAATTAGGATTTCAAAAGAGGAATTAAGTATCAATTCAATTTCTAAAACATATGACAAAAGAAAAGTAGTTAACAAAGTTTCTTTAAAATTAAATAAAGGAGAAGCTGTAGGACTTCTTGGCCCAAATGGAGCTGGCAAAACCACTTGCTTTTATATGATAGCAGGACTTATTGATACTGATGAGGGTGACATTTTTTTAAATAAAACACCCATTAATCACCTGCCGATGCATATGCGTTCAAAAGAAGGTATTGGTTACTTACCACAAGAATCTTCTATTTTTAGAGGATTAACAGTTGAAGAAAATATTTTGTCTGTTTTAGAAGTGCAAAAATATGAAAAAAACTATAAATACCAAATTTTAGAAGAACTATTAGCCGAGTTTAAATTAAATAAAATAAGAAACTCGAGTGGATCTACTTTGTCCGGAGGAGAGAGAAGAAGAACAGAGATAGCGAGAGCCTTGGCTTCAAACCCAAGCTTCATTCTTCTAGATGAACCACTTGCCGGCATTGATCCTATTGCCATTAATGATGTAAGAAACTTAATTAATAAATTAAAATCAAAAGATATAGGTGTCCTTATTACAGACCACAACGTCAGAGAAACACTAAGTATAGTTGACCGAGCATATATACTTTTTGATGGGTCTGTTATCATGTCAGGCAGCCCAAGTGAAATTAAAATAGACAGGACAGTTAGGGATGTCTATCTTGGAGATAATTTTTAAAACTAAATTTTTAAATTATAAACTTGACTGATATTGAAGTTAATATTATTTAACAATCCGAAATTATGTATTCCTAAAATTAAAGGTTAATTATGAATATCAATGATATGTTGTCTGAAGAAGCTTTTTTAATAAATTTTGATGGTACTAGTAAAAAACAAGTTTTAGAAGAACTAAGTAGATTAGCTGAAGCTAAACTTGGAATTAATTCTAGAACTCTTTTAGAAAATTTAACAAAGAGGGAAAAATTAGGGTCTACAGCCGTAGGCAACGGTATTGCTATTCCTCATGCTAATGTCGCCATTATTGATAGACCCTTTGTCTTTGTATCCACATTAGTTAATGGATTAGACTTTAATTCTACAGATGATCTACCCGTTGATATTATTTTTTTATTAATAGCCCCAGATAACAAAGGTTCAGAACATTTACAAGCTTTAGCCCTTATTTCACGATTACTAAGAAATAAAGAGCTCACAACAAAATTAAGAGGCTGCAAAAGCGCCGAGAGTGCTCTAGCTGTAATTTCTCAATCGATTAGAGAAGAAGCTGCTTAATAAATTATTTGTTTACTTGATTTAATATTGGTTTTTTATCTATATAATTTAAAATAGATTCAATTGCTTCTGTCGCTATATCGTTAAAACACTCATCTGTCCAACAAAGCGCGTGTGGAGTTATAATAACATTTTCATATTTTAATAATTTACTATCCGTTGAAAGTGGCTCTTTTTCAGTCACATCTAAACCAGCACCAGCAATTTCTTTAGCCTCAAGTGCATTTTCCAAATGACTTTCATTAATTACAGGACCTCTTGATAAATTTACAATGTAAGCGCTTTTTTTCATATTTGAAAAAAAATCATTTTTAATGATACCTTTTGTATTACTATCAAGATTGCAGAGTATTACTATAAAGTCACTTTTACAAGCTAACTCAATCAGATCAACTTTTATTGCACCAATTTCTGATAATTGTTTTTTAGATTTAAATGGATCATTGGCTAAAATGTTTTTGAAAAAAGGCTTTGATAACTTAATGGTCTCAGTACCTATACTTCCTGCCCCTATGACCCCTAATGTTTTTCGAGCTAAACCTGTGCCCATAAAGTTAGTTCTATCATTCCATTGGCCACTCCTTACAAGATGATCTTTTTGTAATAATTTTCCAGCAACCGCAAATATCATTGTTAAAGCTGCAACAGCAACTGGTCTTCTAACTGCATTAGGAGTATTAGTAACTATAATATTTTTCTTTTTCATAGCTACAATATCAACAGAATCAAACCCAACACCAAATCTAGATATTATTTTTAATTTACAATTGGAATCAGACACACAATTAGCATTTGCTTTTGGTAAATTTAAAAGAATTGCATCAAATTTTGATGTCATTTCTGTGTCTAATTCAGTTATTGATTTATCCATCCAAGATATTTCAATATCTTCTCTATCCTTCAAGAGATTTAATGGTTCTATTCCAAAACATGGCTCATCACGAATATTTAACAAATCTCCAGAAATACCAACCCTAAACATAATTTTACTCCATAATTTTTATTATCAAAGTTATTTTAAAATTTGAGAAATTGATCTTGATAAAATATTCATTTCTGTTCCAACTGCAATCATATTAAAACCAAGTTTGGAATAAGTCTCTAATTCTTGTTTATTATTAACCATTATACCTAGGCTTTTTTTGTAAGTATTCCCAGCAAAAACAATTTCATTAATTGCATCTAGATATATCGTTGATGAAAAATCTCCAGGTATTCCTAAAAAATTAGTTAAATCAAAATGTCCAACCCATAGACAATCCACACCATCTACTGAAGCAATTTCTTTAACATTTTCCAAACCTTGTTTTGTTTCAATTTGAATAATGTTGATTAGAGAATTATTTGCTTTTTCAATATAAGATAAAGGGCTTTGATTAATATAATTATCATGTGCAAAACCAAACCCTGCTCCTCGTTTACCTTGTGGGGGATATTTAGATGAACGTACAATTTTTATTGCGTCATCTGGTGTGTTTACCATTGGAACCATAACACCTGATGCACCTAAGTCTAATGCTCTAGCAACATAATTATACTTTATTTGGGGAATTCTAATAAATGGTGCAATTTTATTGGAATTAGATATGATTGACAGTGTCTTGAATTGTTCTAAAGAAAGACCACCATGCTCCATGTCAAAAATTACGAATTCACAACCTGCATTTTTTAATATAATTGGTATTCCAGGACTAAAAAATTCAAAAACCATTGCACCACGCATTTGGGTTGATGCAGTTACTTTTTGTTTTAAGTCCATATAAATCTCCTTTAAGTTCTAAACATTAATAACCTAGTCTTCTTTCTATTGTGTTGGGCGGTAATTTCCCATTTTCAATACATTTTATTGCATTAGCTATTTGCTTAGCTGCAGTTTCAGGATTTGTTTCTGCAGCCACATGAGGCCAAATCATAATATTTTCTTGATTCCATAACTCACTCTTTTTTGGTAATGGTTCTTTATGGTAAACATCTAAAATCGCCGAAGAGATATGACCAGATTTACAATTTTCTATCAAATGTTCTTCATCTACTTGTTCTCCCCTACCAGCATTTATAAAGCATGAACCATGTTTCATCATTTTAAACGAAAAGTTATTAAAAATGTTGTTCGTTTCTATAGTTAATGGAAGGAGACATATGTGTATATCACAAGATTTGAGTAGATATTTAAATTTATCTTTACCAACAAGACAATTTATACCTGGAATTTTTTTTTGAGCCCTACTCCAACCATAAACTCTAAATCCTAATTGTTTAAGATCTTTTGCAACAATACTTCCAATTGCTCCAATACCATAAACTGCAATTTTTAAGGTAGTAAAGTTAATTTCCTTTCTAGGTTTATATATTTTATTTTTTTGTTGATTATAATAACCAAAAGTATCTCTAATAAAATTGAGAACAGAAAGAACCACCCAATGACTCATTGATTTTGACATAAAAGGATCAACAATTCTTATAACAGGAATTTTATTATCAATTATGTTGTCTTTTAAAATATGATCTACACCTTGACCAAGGGATATTAAACCTTTCAAGTTATTTAATTTTTTAACTCTTTCAAGAGGTGCTTTCCATAACAGAGCAGTTATTGCATTCTCTGCTTGATAGCTGAACAAAGGTACTAATTTAACTAATGGATGGTGAACCCGTAATCTATCTTCCCATTCGTTTTGTAACTCTAAATCACTATGCTTACTATAAAAAGCTACAAACGGCATTATTAAGTGCCAAAATCAAATGATTTAATATTTTGATAAGTATATATTTTAAAACTCCTAATAATGATGGACTATTTATCCAAAAATTGGAACACCAACTATTCCCTACTTTTGAAATTTAAAGAACACCTAAAAACTGCAATATATCTCCCAAAAAATCAATTAAATACAGAGTTATAGAAGAAAATTAATATCACAGTACAACTATCGAAATAAAAAAGTCAATAATGCTCAACAATAATCAACTAATCGCTATCCATTTAATTGCCTCTGGCGTTAAAGCTTCAGTTATTGCCAACCAACTTAGCATAAGAGAAGAAACATTATCACGTTGGAAACAAATTGATGAATTTCAAGAGGCATTAAAGGACGCAACTGAGGCTGTTTTGAGAGAAATTGATGAAACACATAAAAATCTATTAATTATTTCTCAGAATGTAATTAATGAAGCTTTAAATAATGAAGATTTGGATTTGTTTAAAAAAGCTAATTTAGCTCTTAGGTATTTAAGTTTAATAAAAGGTAAAAATGATATTATGAAAAAATCATCAAATAATCTATTTAAGTATACTCTTTAGAGTATTTAGGATAGACTTTTTAATAAGTTAATCCTAGAGCTGATATATGCTTACATTTATTAGAATAATCATACTTATATTTGTTATTTTATGGCTTTTAGAGGAAATGGCAGTAATTTAGTGATTGAGTTTATTATCTACTAATTGAACAATTTTGTAGTTGTAGGCCTAACCAATCTCCATAAGAATATACTTCACCTGACATTGAAAATGTGTCGCCCATTTTCAAGTTTTCTATTATTTCGTTTTCTTGGCCATAAGCATAAAAGGAACCACAAGTTGCATGTAAACCATCTATTAAAGTTGCTGATTGATACAACTGGATTAGATATTTTGTGTAACCATATTTAGTGCCTTTTTTTCGGTCTACCTCTGTAACAATGCCTGTTATACTTATGAATTTATCTTTTAATTCTCTTTCAGTTTTGTCGTTTTGCAGTTCAGTTTCTTTAACATGCTTTTCTGCCAATGCTTTAAAGTCAACAATTTCTATATTTTGTTGATTTATTGCTAATGAACTTTCAAATTCTGCTTTCTTTCTCTCTTCTTCAGAAATCTTTTTTTGAGGTTTTATAATATTTTGGTTTTTATATAAATTTTTCGAGTTCAACTGAGCATTTTGACTATTAGCACTTGATGCTCCACAACTTAATACTCTACGTTTTGCCTCCAACAAATAATCTGCATTCCCCTCATTAGCTCTATTACATATTATATTATCTGCAATATTAGAAAATTCTGAAGAATTTAAATTAGATGTAATTTTATTTCTTTCTTGCTTTTGTCCTGAAACTATTTGTTGTGGTGGGTTTAGAAATCTTTCAATTACAGATTTTAATTCTGTTTTCTCTGATAAACTTTTAGCACTTTCAATATTCTTTAAATACTTTGATGCTTTGTTCCCTTTTTTTGTGCCAAAATTATCTTTTAAAATTTGAGATAGTTCATTTTTGCTAGCATTTAAATATGCATCTATCTCAAAGAGTTTGTTTTTGTTCATTTTGTACGTAATTAAGTAAGTTTCATTTTCTGATAATATTTTATCTGCTTGCTTTTGTTCATACTTATTATCGCTAACTATTTTTTTAGTTTTATCAATATATTGTCTAATAAGTTTTGTTTTCTGATTATTACCAAAATTTTCTTTCAAAATTATTTCAAAATTCTTTAGATTATCCTCAAGCTTATCTAGTGTAGCTAATTTAAGATTTAATTTTGCTTTTGCTCTTTTTTCTTTTTCCTTTGTATGAAATTCTGTAAAGTTTACGGATTTATTAATGAACTTTTTAAGTTCTTCATATGCTTTCAGATCCTTGATAGTCCAATTTTTGGTTGGTTCAGGTTTGTTTTCAAAAAATTCGCTTAATTGAACAACATCAATGTCATTAGCTATTTTAACATATGAAATAATATCCTTGTAAAGACCAACGGATTCTTCTTTCGCTTTTTTAATTTTTAATTTTTCTTGAGCTAATTTTTTTGCTTTTATTTCAGCTTCTTTTTTTGCTTTTTTTTCTTCAATTTTTCTAGCCTTTTCTTCTGCTAGTTTTTTTTTGCGAGCCTCTTCTTGTGCTTTTTTCTTAATCTTTTCTTGTTCTGCTTTGATTCTTTCCTTACGTGCTTTCTCTTCGGCTATCTTTTTCTTTTCAGCCTCATCATCTTCAACTCCACAATTTAAGCCTCTTCGCTTGGCTTCTTCATAATAAATAGTATTATTAGCCCATGCTCTAACATAATTATAAGTACCTGGCTTCCTTTTAGCTATGGTCGCTTTTGAACAAACTTCTATGTCCATCAAATTTATTGTTTTATAGTTACCAGCACTTGTACCACAATTTAATTGTCTTCTTTTAGCTTCTTGATCCCATTCTGAATTACCTGTTCCAACTTCTTCACAGACTCTCCAATCTGAATAATTACTTAAATTTGATGAAGTTGTTGTATATTGTTTATTATTATTAACTTTTTTTTCATAATCAGCAGCACATGCAAGACCACGACGCTTAGCTTCTAATAGATAGCTGCTTTTCCCTTCATTAACTCTGTTGCATATTATATTGTCTTGTATGTTTGAAAGATTCATAGAAGAAGTAGTTGAAGTTGTGTTTTTTGAAGTATAACTATTAGAACTTGGGTTTGTTTCTGAGGCGTTAATTATTTTGTTCTTATACCAATTTGAGCATTTATAAACAGCCCCACCAGCAGATTTATAACCGCCAGCTGCTCCCAAATCTGTGTGGACTTCACCATTAGGAAGAAATACAATTTTAAAAATTCTTATTTTGCCACTACGAGATTTTATTTCGAAATTAGCATGCATTCTTTTTTTGTCATCTCTAATAACTAATTTAGCATTTCTACCCCAAAAGCGTGCTGTTTTTGTATCATAGACGGTGCTACCGTTTAAATTTTTTGGATACCAAGACTCAGCAGCTGCAAGATTAGTAAAACCTGAACTATCGATTCTAATTCTTTTACATGATTGAGTTTCTGCTAAAGCATTAAAATTAAAAAAAATAAATATTAGTAATGTTACAAAATTTTTAATATTAATCTCCTTAAAAATTTTATCATAAAAACATTTTTATTACATTGTAAATAAAGAGTAGAAATTTATTTTAAAAATATTTAATCTTTAGAGAAATAAAACAAAAAATCAGTATAATAATCTTAGGAATCTACTTGAAAAAATGGGTGAGGATAAACATACAGAAATACACGATGATATAGCATCATCAATTCATGATAAAAAAAGAACTTTTAGAATTAAAAACTAATTTAGATATTTTAGATAAAGATAATGATTTTAATAAGTTTTTACCTGAAATCTTATATATTTTTAAAAACATTCCTTCACATTGGACTTCTCTTACCAGAGAATCTCAGAGAAGTTTCAACAATTTAATTTTTCCTGAAGGTATTTCATTTTCATTACAAGAGAAAATTACAACCCCCCTGATATCTAGCCCCTTCAACGTTTACAGCAAAGATATCAAGGAAGAAGGTAATTTGGTGGAGCTAAGGGGGTTCGAACCCCTGACCTCTACACTGCCAGTGTAGCGCTCTCCCAACTGAGCTATAGCCCCAAAAATATTTTAATTCTTATCATCTTCATTGATTTCTACATTAATACCATTATCGTCTTCTGTAATTTCATCATCCTCAATAAAAGAAACATCCTCATCCATATCAATTTCGTCATCTGCTATTACATTTTGATCTTCTTTATTTATTTCAAGTAATGGATCATCATCACTTACAACTTCACCATCAGCATCTACCTCAATATCGTCAATGTTTTCAATATCTTTTGTTAATTCATTGTCATCTTCTACTGAAGCTTTTAGAGGAATACCCTTAGCTTTTCTTGATTTTAAATAATCGTTAGGATCAAATTCAACAGCTTCAGGACAAGGGCAAATAATAGGAGATTTGTTAAGATCATAAAATTTTTTACCACAAACTTGACAAGTTCTCTTTCTACCCCATTCTGGTTTTGCCATTGCTATTCTCCTTAATAAAATATCTTATTATTGGAATAGACTTAAAATATTCAATATGTCAAAAGTTTTTTTAAGAATTTGGTTAACTTTTCCTAAATTAAATATATATTGAGACTTTATTAATACTGGTAATTATTTTTTATGAACTCTATGACTTCATATAAATCTTCAAAATTATATGGTGAAGTGGTTGTGCCCGGTGACAAGTCAATTTCTCATCGCGCTCTTATCATAGGATCATTAGTAACAGGGAAAATAAAAATTAAAAACCTTCTTGAAAGCGATGATGTCATTGCAACACTTGAGGCACTAAAAACTTTAGGCATAATAATCAAAAAAAATAAAAATATTTGGGAAGTTTTTGGAAATGGAATAGGAAATTTATCCGGTTCAGGTTTAAGTTTGGATTTAGGTAATTCTGGAACTGGATCAAGATTACTTATGGGACTAATAGCTGGATCTGATGTTGAAGCAACAATTATAGGAGATGAATCTTTATCCAAAAGACCAATGAAAAGAATAATTAAACCGCTCAGGAAAACTGGTGCAGTTTTTGATGACCCTAACAACGATAATTTGCCTATTAAAATTAAAGGTTCTAAAATTCCACTACCTCTTGAATATACCAGCCCTGTTGCTTCAGCTCAAATTAAGTCAAGTGTTCTATTAGCTGGACTATCTTCAACAGGAAATACGACTATTATTGAACCTTCTTTGTCAAGAGATCATAGTGAAAGAATGTTAAAGTATTTAGGAGCTAAAATTTCCACAATACAACTACCTAATTCTTCTTGGAAAATCACTCTCGAAGGCTTACCAATGCTTAAACCACTTAACATTGAAATTCCTTCAGATCCTTCTAGTGCTGCATTTCCTTTGGTAGCTTCAATAATAACACCTAAAAGTGAGATTAAAGTTTTGAATGTATGTGTTAATGATTTGAGGTTAGGCTTATATAAAAGCCTTATTGAAATGGGAGCAAATATTTCATTTTCAAATAGACGAGAAATAAATGGTGAACCAATTGCAGATATTTCAGCAAAATATAGTATTTTGAAGGGAATTAAAATTCCTAAGTCTAGAGTTGCTTCTATGATAGATGAATTTCCTATACTTTCTATAGCTGCTATTAGAGCAATTGGTGAAACAACAATGGAAGGTATTGAAGAACTAAGATTTAAAGAAACTGATAGAATCCGTTCAATGAGTGAAGGGTTAAGATCAGTTGGCATTGAAACGAAAGAAAAAAAAGATAGTTTAGTTATAAAAGGTAAAGGACCTGATTATGCTTTAAAAGGGAACATTACTATTAAATCTAGATTGGACCATAGAATTGCTATGTCGTTTTTATGTTTAGGATTAATAACTGAAAATCCTGTAAAAGTGTTGGATACTGATACTATTAACTCATCTTTCCCTTCATTTTTTGAAATAATGAATAAAATTGGGGCTAACTTGAAACATATATAGATATATAAAATTATATATTTTGACAGGAATGAGATAATTTAAATGATAGAGATTGCAATAGACGGAACCGCTGCGTCAGGCAAAGGTACTTTAGCTAAAAAATTAGCTAAAAAATATGGTTTTGTGCATCTAGACACTGGACTTTTATATAGGAAAGTTGCTAATGAGTTAATAATTAATAAAAAAGATACTTCTTCAAATTTAGCATATCATAGCTGTGAAATTGCAAGAAATTTGAATCTTCTAGAATTAAATAAAAAAGAGTTAAGATCAGAAGAAACCGCAAAACTAGCTTCTTTTATTGCAACTTATACTAAATTAAGAGAAATATTGAATTCAAAACAAAAAGAATTTGTAGCTAACAATAAAACGAAATTTCCTGGTTGTGTTCTTGATGGCAGAGATATTGGCACAAAAATTCTTCCAAATGCTGATTTTAAGTTTTTTATTGATGCATCCATAGATATAAGAGCAAAAAGGAGATTATTAGAAAAAAATATATCTTTCTTGCATGAAAATGATGAAAAGTGTATGTTGCATTCTTTAATTATTGAAATTAGTGAAAGAGACAAGTTGGATAGTAGTAGAAAAACATCACCACTTGTTCCAGCTAATGATGCACATGTAATCGATACAAGTTTTATTGATGCGGAAGAATTATTATTAAAGGTAACTAAAATAATTGAAGGAATTTAACATTTTATAATGACATATTTATTGATTTCTTGACTTTCAATATTTATAACATCAAAAAAAATGCACATTATATAATTTATACATAGGAGAAAATATTGACTGAAACTGTAACCACTGACAAACCTTCTAAGGAAACCTTTTCAGAATTATTAGACCAAAGCTTTCAAGAAATGACAAGTATAGAAGGATCAGTAGTTTCTGGAACAGTAATTTCCATTGAAAAAGATATGATTTTAATTGATGTGGGTTTGAAATGTGAAGGTCGTGTCCCTTTAAGAGAGTTTGGGAACAACGATGAAGATATGAAGATTAATGTGGGAGACAAAGTTGAAGTCTATATCGAAAGACTAGAAGATATTAATGGCCAAGCAATTTTAAGTAGAGAAAAAGCAAGAAGAGAGGAAGCTTGGGTAAATCTAGAAGTTGCGCTTGAGAAACAACAGAGAGTTAACGGTATAATCTTTGGGAAAGTCAAAGGAGGTTTTACTGTAGACTTAGAAGGCGCTACAGCTTTTTTACCTGGAAGTCAAGTAGATATAAGACCTATAAAAGATCTTGGTGCATTGATGGGTACACCCCAACCATTTCAAATACTTAAAATGGATAGAAGAAGAGGCAACATAGTTGTTTCAAGAAGAGCAATTTTAGAAGATAGTAGAGCTGAAGCAAGAACTGAACTAGTTGCAAATTTACAAGAAGGGCAAGTTTTACAAGGTATTATTAAAAATATAACTGATTACGGTGCTTTTGTTGATCTAGGAGGTGTCGATGGTTTATTACATGTAACAGATATTTCATGGAAAAGAATAAATCATCCATCTGAAGCAATTCAAGTAGGTGAATCTGTTCAAGTTAAAGTTATAAAATTCAACGACGAAACACAGAGAATATCACTCGGTATTAAACAACTAACTGAGGATCCTTGGATAAAAGTTTTTGAAAGATTTCCTATAGGTTCAAAGGTATCAGGAGTTGTGACTAATATCACAGATTATGGGTCTTTCGTTGAATTAGAGGATGGTATTGAAGGATTAGTACATGTTTCAGAAATGAGCTGGACTAAAAAAAATATCCATCCAGGAAAAATTGTTTCTACCTCTGAAAAAGTTGAGGTAATGGTCCTTGAAATTGATGTACAAAAGAGAAGAATTTCTCTCGGGATAAAACAATGTGTAGAGAATCCTTGGGAAAAATATAACAGCACAAATAAAATTGGTGATATAATTGAAGGTGAGATAAGGAATATAACTGAGTTCGGTCTATTTATAGCTCTTACTGAAGATATTGATGGTTTAGTGCATTTATCTGATATAAGTTGGGACGGTAACGGAGATGAACTTATTAAAAATTATGTAAAAGGTTCTTCTGCTCAAGCAAAAATATTAGATATAGACGTTGAAAAAGAAAGAATTTCTCTTGGTATTAAACAACTTACAGAAGATGTTACTGCTACTGAAATTGATAATATAAGAAAGGGATCAACAGTTACTTGCACAATTGCTGAAATAATAGAAAATGGTCTGGAAGTTAGTGTGGGTGATAATTTAAAAGGTTTTATTAAGAAAAATGATTTATCACGTGAAAGAGCACATCAAAAGACAGATCGTTATGGAGTTGGTGATAAAGTTGATGCTACAGTTACAAATATTGATAAAAAAACAAGAAAACTTTCTCTTTCAATAAAGGCTAGAGAAATTGAAGAAGAAAAGAAAGCTATGGCAGAGTATGGATCATCGGACAGCGGTGCAAGTTTAGGTGATATTTTAGGAGCTGCACTGGCAAAAAAAGATGAAAAATCCTCTTAAAGGTGTTATGTTGAATAAATCAGATCTTATAAATAAAATTGCAAATCTTAACCCAAGTATTTATCAAAAAGATGCAACTAAGATTGTAAATGTATTTTTTGATACAATTTCTAAAGCTCTATCTAAAAACGAAAGGGTAGAATTACGTGGATTTGGCGTATTTGATGTTAAAAAAAGAAAAGCACGGATTGCTAGAAATCCAAAAAATGGTGCTGCTGTGGCAGTTCCAGAAAAAAATGTGCCCTATTTCAGAATGGGTAAAGGTATGAAAGATCGTTTAAATAAATAACTTTATTTTTTAAACTTTCTTTTATCTAGAAGATAAAACTTATTTAAAATGAATAATCTATTTGAAATTAAAGTGTGTGGAATAAATGATAAAAAATCAATGAACACAGCACTTAAATATAAAGTCAATTACATAGGATTGGTTTTTTATCCAAATTCACCGCGAAACATATCAATTAATCAGTCTAGAGAACTGCTTCAATCAAGAAATAAAACCAGTAAAATAGTGGCACTAACTGTTGATCCAAATGATGATTTTTTATTTGAAATTAAAAACAAAATAAAACCTGATTATATTCAACTTCATGGAAACGAAAATCCTGACCGATGTAGATATATTAAAAAAAACTTAAATATTCCTATCATAAAAGGGATTAATGTTAAAAATAAATTAAATCTTATGCAATTAACAACAGATTTTGAAGATATTTGTGATATCTTGCTTCTTGATGCTCCATCTGAAGATTTACCAGGTGGTAACGGAAAAAAATTTGATTGGGATATTCTTAAGGATTTTAAGTCAAAAAAAAAATGGATGCTTGCTGGAGGTTTAAATATAGAAAATATAGAAAAAGCAGTTGAAATCACTAAAGCACCAGCAATAGATATATCTTCTGGTTTAGAAATTATAAAAGGTGTTAAAGATCCTAAATTAATAGAAAATTTTATAATAAAATGTAAAGAATTGTAATGAATAACTTATGTCGAACTTGAATTTAAATAGCTTAAAAACTGGTCCAGATGCTTACGGTAAATTTGGCATTCATGGTGGAAGATTTGTTGCTGAAACTCTAATGCCATTAATTTTGGAAGTTGAAAATGCATATGAAAATGCAATAACAGATCAATCTTTCATTAATGAACTAGATATGTATAGAAAAGATTATATTGGAAGACCTAGTCCATTATATTTTGCAGAGAGACTAACAGAACATTTTGGTGGAGCAAAAATTTATTTAAAAAGAGATGAACTCAATCACACTGGAGCTCATAAAATTAACAATGTTATTGGTCAAATATTATTAGCAAAAAAGATGGGTAAAAATAAAATTATTGCAGAAACTGGAGCAGGTCAACATGGAGTTGCTACTGCCACAGCATGCGCCCTATTTGGTTTTGAATGCGAAGTCTTTATGGGTGCGAAAGATATTGAGCGTCAAAAACCAAATGTTCAAAGAATGAAGTTATTAGGTGCAAAAATCAATCCAGTTACCTCTGGTACAGGGACTTTAAAGGATGCCATGAATGATGCTCTAAGATTCTGGGTAACTAACGCAAATACTCATTTTTATATTATTGGAACTGCAGCTGGACCACACCCATATCCAAAAATGGTAAGAGATTTTCAATCTATTATAGGTGAAGAAGCAAAAAAGCAAATTTTAGAAAAAGAAAATCAACTTCCAAATGCTTTAGTCGCCTGTATTGGAGGAGGATCAAATGCCTTAGGCCTATTTCATCCTTTCCTTGATGATAAAGAAGTTGAAATATTTGGTGTAGAGGCTGCAGGTAAGGGACTGAATTCCAATTTACATGCTGCTTCGCTTACTGCAGGCTCTCCTGGAGTGCTTCATGGAAATAGAACTTATTTACTACAAGATAGTAATGGTCAAATAATTGATGCTCACTCAATATCTGCGGGTTTGGATTATCCTGGTATTGGACCAGAGCATTCGTGGCTTCATGATATTGGTAGAATTAAATATTTATCAACTACAGATGAAGAGAGTTTAGTTGCTTTTAAGTTATGTAGTAGTTTAGAAGGTATAATTCCAGCTCTTGAACCTGCTCATGCTTTGCATATTACAGGTAAACTTGCCTCTGAAAGAAAAGGCCAAATTATAATTATGAATATGTGTGGTAGAGGTGATAAAGATTTGTCCGCTGTGTTACCATTAATAATGAAAAATGATAGTTAATACTAAACTATGAACCGTATAAAAAAAACTTTTGATCAATTAAATAAAGAAAATAAAAAAGCCCTAGGAATTTTTGTAACCGCTGGCGACCCTGATTTTGAGAGCTCTCTAAAACTTATTACTAATTTACCTAACAATGGAGCAGATTTTATAGAAATTGGCATGCCGTTTTCAGACCCAATGGCAGATGGACCATCTATACAATTATCAAGTCAAAGAGCTCTTAAATCAGGTATGAATCTTAATAAATGTTTATCACTAATTAAAATTTTTAGAGAAGAAAATAATCATACTCCTATTATATTGATGGGATATTACAACCCAATTTATAAGTTTGGGAAAGAAAAATTCATTAAAAATTGTATAAAGCTAGGTGTAGATGCGCTTATCATTGTAGACTTGCCACCAGAAGAAGATGATGAGTTCTATTTTGAAGCTGAAAAAAATAATCTTTCTATGATAAGATTAGTTACCCCAACTACAGATGAAAAAAGACTTAAAAAGATTTTGTTAAATGCTACTGGATTTGTGTATTATGTTTCAATAACAGGTATTACAGGTACCCAAGCTCCTGATATTGAAAACGTTCAAGAAAATATAAGAAAGATTAAACAGGTAACAAACTTACCAATTGTTGTTGGATTTGGCATTCGATCACCTGCTCAAGCAACTTTGATGTCAGAATTCTCTGACGGTATTGTTATAGGATCTGCGGTAGTTGATTTAATCAAAAAAACTTTAGATAATGGTAGTGATTCAAGCAGTTGGGCCTTAACTTCATGTTTAGGCTTTACTAAAGATATATCAAAAGCTTTAAAACATAATTAAGCCTTATTTCTTTGGTTATTGTATGTAGATAAAGAAGGAAAGATAATTGAATTGGATTAAAGAGACAGTTTTACCTAAGTTTAAAGCATTTGTTAAAATAAAAGAACCTGAGGAAGTATTGTGGATAAAATGCAAATCTTGTTCTCAAATGATATTTCACAAAGAATTTACTGCAAATCATAATGTTTGTAAAACATGTGGTTTTCATGATCACTTATCAGCAAAAGAGAGAATTGAGTTTCTTCTTGATAAAGACACTATAGAAAATATCATAATTCCAAAACCAAAATTAGATCCACTTAATTTTAAAGATAAAAAAAAATATAGCGATAGAATAAAAGATGCTCAGAGCAAAACAAAACTAGATGATGCTTTATTGGTCAGTTTTGGATTAATTGACAAAACTCCTGTAATCTTGGCATGTTTAGATTTTGCATTTATGGCGGGATCAATGGGTAGATATGTAGGAAATGGATTAATTTTAGCCTCTGAAGAGGCTATAAAAAGAAAATGTTCCCTTATCGTAGTCCCATCTTCTGGAGGTGCAAGAATGCAAGAAGGCATATTTTCCCTAATGCAAATGCCAAGATCAACAATTGCAATTAATAAAATTAAAAAAGCAAAGCTTCCATATATAGTTTTACATGCAAATCCAACTACCGGAGGTGTTACTGCAAGTTTTGCTATGCTTGGTGATATTCATGTTGCAGAACCAGGAGCAATTATTGGGTTTGCTGGTAGAAGAGTTATAGAAGAGACTGTTAAAGAAAAATTACCTGAAGATTTTCAAACTGCGGAATATTTAAAATCTCATGGTATGATAGATATTGTTGTTCCTAGATCAGAACAAAAAACAAAAATTTCGAAACTTTTAAAATCTCTAACTTTTTATTTAAATTAACTACGAATATTAAATTTAAATTGAGTAATACTAAAAGTAAATTATCTTTAACCTTAAAAAGGATGTTTGATTTACATCCAAAACTTATAAATTTTGATCTTAAAAGATTAAAAAGTTTAATGGATAAATTTGATAATCCACAAAATACTTTAAAAAACGTAATTCATATAGCTGGGACAAATGGTAAAGGTTCAACTGCAGCGTTCTTAAAAGAAATTTTAGAAGCTCATGATTTTTCAGTTAATTTATATACTTCTCCTCACTTAATAAATTTTAATGAACGAATTAGAATAAACAAAAAATTAATTTCAGATAAAAATTTAATAAATATATTAGAAGAAGTTGAGTTAAAAAATAATCTTAATCCAATTACATTTTTTGAAATTACTACAGCAGCAGCTTTTGTTGCTTTCAAAAGGTTTCCTGCTGATATTAATATTTTTGAAACTGGGCTGGGCGGTAGATTAGATGCTACAAATATTTTAGAAAACAAAAAACTTACTATAATTACTAAAATTGGCTTTGATCATGAAGAATTTCTTGGAAATAAAATTGAAAAAATAGCAAAAGAGAAGGCTGGAATTTTAAGAAAAAATATTCCTGTAATAATTTCCAAACAAAGTAAAGACGAAGCATTGAAAACACTAACTAATAGTGCAAAAGAATTAAATTCAAATGTAATAGAGCTAGATCCAATTTCTAAAGACACAACATTAGGTTTAGTTGGTGACTTTCAATACGAAAATGCATCAACAGCATTTACAGCAGCTAAATTTATTATACCTTCTATTTCCTTAATCAAAGTAAATAAAGGACTCGCAAGAACCTCTTGGTTTGGAAGAATCCAAAAATTAAGTGATGGTAAAATTTTCAATCTCAGAAAAAATGTTACTGTAATTGATGGATCACATAATCAAGATGGTGCTGTTGCTCTTGAAAAATATCTAACTAAAGAAGCATTAGGTAAATGGAACCTAATTATAGGGATGTTAAATAACAGAAAAATTAAAGATTTTGTTGAAATCTTTAAAAACCATATTAATCAAATTAATGCTATTGAAATACCTGAACAAACAAATTCATTTTCAGCACTAGATATAAAAAATAAATTAGATACCTTGGGTTTTAATACAAACGTTTCAAACAGTTTCGAAGATGCTCTAAAAAAGGTTGATAATAAAATTCCCTTGTTAATAACTGGATCTTTATATTTAGCAGGTTATGCGCTAAAATTTAATGATACGATTATTGATTAGATTGTATCTTTAATCCATGACTCAAGAGCTGATTTTGGAAGAGCCCCCATCTTCTCAGAGATTTTTTCTCCATCCTTAAAGATCATTAAAGCAGGGATACTTCTTATACTATAAGCTTGAGATGTTGAAGGATTTTCATCAACATTAATTTTAACAACTTTTAATTTATTGCTCATTTCTTCAGATAATTCTTCTAAGGAAGGTGCAATTGCTTTACAAGGTCCACACCATTCTGCCCAAAAATCTACTAATACAGGTTCTTTAGAGTCTAATACATCTACTTTAAAGTTTTGATCATCAGTTTTATTTGTTGCCATTTTAATCTCTCCTTAACTAACAAAATTTACATTCATTGATACTGTTTTTCAAGATCTTGTAGAAAATGATCCCAATCTTCTAAAAATAACAACTTTTCATCATTACCTTGTCTTTCATATTCTTCACGTAAATTATCTAGCTCATGGTATGCCTTTGGGATTGTATTCCACTTTTCATTATCAGTGCTTAAAATCTGATTGGCAATAATTTTATGGATGTTTTCATAGTCAGATTTAGGAAGTACATGAGGCATCTCTTCATAAATTAACGAATGAGCAAAATATTTATAACGTTGATCTTTAAATTGATTTGAAATATAAAATCTTTCTTCCCAATCAGCATTATGAAAATCAATCATTTTGGATTTTTCGTGATTATCAGGGAAACCACCAGAATAAATACTTTCTTCGGGCAATATATCAATCTGTGATTTAGTCATTTGTCTTGTCTCGTGCTCTTCAAAAAGAATTGTTTGGATTTTATTTTTAAAATCAGAACTTTGTTTAATAATTTCTGCTCTGTGAGTTAAAACTTCCATACCAATTGATTGATACATTGGCATTTTATGAACAAAACTTGAATCTAATAAGATAGGATTTTTATTATTTTTAATTTCTTTAATTAATTTAGGTTTATGTTTCATTTTAATTTTTAAATCTTTAATAGACATATCAATATAATCTAGTGGATCGTGGAATAAATCAAAACATTGAGGATAATTAAATTGATTCTTGCAAATATAAGTAACAGCATGAACATTGAATTTACCAAAAAGATATTCATCCATACAAACAATTTTATTTTGGATTAGGAAGTTATCTACATCTATTTTATTATTATTTTTAAGCCCAGCATTCCAAACTTTATTAGAACTTTTATGTAAAATTTTTGCAATTTCTTTGGTAGCTTCTACATCACCCATAGCATCATGAGCATTGTGAAAAATATTATTAAGTTCAGTTAAGACATCTAATTTAAAAACTTGATTCCCCTTTTCATTAACTCCAACTTTTAGACAATCGGGAAAATAAAATTTAGATGCTCTAGTCATACCAATTACATCAGCTCTTTTGTTACCATTAAATTGTGTTAAATAAGGCTCAAAAAGAGTTTTAAAAAAAGTTTTTCTAATAAATTCTTCATCAAAATTTATTGAATTATATCCAATAAAAATTGCTGGCGACCATTTTTTAAATGTTGTTTCTATTTTTTTTATTAACTCATAATGTGACAGATTTACATTTTTTAAAACTCCAACAGATGTTTTATTTACAATTAATGCCTCAGGATAAGGTACTAAACCTTTTTTTAATCGACATCTCTCCTCAAATTTGTCAATCATATTAAATTTATCATCTGTAAGTATAGCCGCCACTTGAATAATTTGATCCCAGGCAGAATGTCTTCCTGTAGTTTCTAAGTCATAAAAGACATAATTCAAATTATTGACCTCATTAAGCTAAAAAGTTATGTAGATTATTAATTTTATTATCCCATTTTTTTGCGCCAGATAAAGAAATTTTTCTATACTCAGATAAATTACTTTGATTATTTTTTATAATCTCAATATTAAGATTCAATGGATTAAATTGACTTAATTCAAGTTTAAATTTTGGCCACTCAAGAAGAATAATTTTTTTTTTAAATCCTCAAAAACTCCAATTTCATCTATTTCTTCAAAACTATTAATCCTATAAAAATCACAATGCCAGATTTCTTCATCTCCTTGTAATGGATATGTTTGAACAATATTAAATGTAGGACTTACAACTTCATTAATTTTTGTTAAGTTATTTATTATTGATTTACATAGAAAAGTTTTACCAACACCTAAATCGCCGTCAAATGTAATCAGATCATTTAACGAAAACAACTTTGCCAATTGTATACCAAAGTTATGCATTTCAGTTTTAGATTTAATCGTTATTTCTAATAACAATTTCATAAATTAGTATCTATAATTGTCTGACTTAAAAGGTCCTTGAACTGGAACCCCAATATAATCTGCCTGTTCGTTTGAAAGCTTACTTAAAGTAGCGCCAACTTTATCAAGATGTAATTTAGCAACTTTTTCGTCTAAATGTCTTGGCAGGGTATATACCTTATTTTTATAATTTTCTGGCTTTTCCCATAACTCTATTTGTGCAAGAACTTGATTAGTAAAAGAGGCACTCATAACAAAACTAGGATGTCCAGTAGCACATCCTAGGTTTACCAATCTTCCTTTTGCTAAAACTATTAAACGTTTTCCGTCTTGAAACTCAACCTCATCCACTTGAGGCTTAACCTCTGACCATTTCATATTTTGAAGTGACTCAACTTGAATTTCTGAATCAAAATGACCAATGTTACATACGATAGCTCTATCTTTCATTTCCCTCATGTGATCCACAGTAATAACATCTTTGTTCCCGGTTGCCGTTACAAATATATCTCCCCTTGAACATGCCTCTTCCATAGAACACACTTCATATCCTTCCATTGCAGCTTGTAATGCACAAATAGGATCAATTTCAGTTACAATTACTCTAGCCCCACCTTGACGAAGTGAAGCGGCAGATCCTTTGCCAACGTCACCATAACCTGCAACCACAGCAACTTTACCAGACAACATCACATCAGTGGCTCTTCTAATTCCATCTACTAAAGATTCTCTACATCCATAAAGGTTATCAAATTTAGATTTTGTGACTGAATCGTTCACATTAATTGCTGGAAAAGGAAGATCTCCTTTTTCTGCCATTTGATATAATCTAAGAACCCCTGTAGTTGTTTCTTCAGTAACGCCTTTTATACTATTTTTAACTTTAGTGAACCATCCTGGAGAACTTTCAAGTCTGGATAAAATTTGTGCCTTAAGAGCTTCTTCTTCTTCATTAACCGGGGTAGGTAAAACTTGTTCACCATTTTCTGCTTTAGAACCCAGTATAATGTATAAAGTTGCGTCGCCACCATCATCTAATATCATATTTGCAACTTTATCATCCGACCAAGTAAATATTTGATCTACATAATTCCAATATTCTTTTAAAGTTTCACCTTTTTTTGCAAAAACTGGAATATTTTGGTTTGCTATTGCCGCAGCTGCATGATCTTGAGTTGAAAAAATGTTACAGCTAGCCCATCTTAGACTAGCACCTAGACTTGTTAACGTTTCTATCAATACAGCTGTTTGAATCGTCATATGCAAACAACCTGCAATCCTTGTGCCTTCTAATGGTTTATCATTTGAAAACAGTTCTCTACATGCCATTAATCCTGGCATTTCAGTCTCAGCGATTGAAATTTCTTTTCTTCCCCATTCGGCGAGATTTATATCTGTAATTGAGTAATCTTTCATAACAATCCTTCTTTACTGTTGAAATTCTATAACATTTAAAATTGTACATTAAAAGCTTGAATTGAAATATTTAGAAAATTTATGTTTTGATTTCTGGAAAAGAAACTCTAACGCTTCCTCCAAGACATTCACTCTTTTGATTTAAACGGTTTAAAGCCTCTATAGAACCACCATGCGCTTCAACAATCTGTTTGGAAATAGATAATCCCAAGCCTGAGTGGTTGCCAAATTTTTCATTTTTGGGTCTGTCTGTATAAAATCTGTCAAAGACCTTCTTTAAAGATCCTTTTGAAAAACCTAGACCATTATCTTCAACTGTAATGGTTACTTTTTCTACATTTTTTTCTATTCGAATATTTATAAAATTGTTTTCTGTAGAAAAGGAAATAGCATTTTGTATCAAATTGTCAAAAACTTGTGCAATCTTATTTTCATCACCTAAAATATGAATATCCTCGGTGTGCTTCAAAAGATTAATTTTTGAATTAATTGTAGATGATCTTATATCAACAAGAGTTTCAAGAAGATTTGAAATATTGATTTCTTTAATTTCTATTCTTGATAATTCTGCATCTAATCTAGAAGCAGCAGAAATATCATTTATCAATCTATCTATTCTTTCAACATCATTTTGTATTACTTTAATTAATTTTTTTTGTTCACTCAAACTTCTAACTTTTGTAATTGTTTCTGAAGCTGATCTAACGGAAGTTATTGGATTTTTTAACTCGTGTGCCACATCAGCAGCGAACTCTGCAATATGATCTATTCTTTTTTGTAACTCATTAGTCATTTTAAAAAAAGATTGTGCTAAATTACCTATTTCATCTTTCCTATTTCTGAATTTATTTAGGTTAAAAGTTTTAAGTGTTTTGTCCTCTGCAATTTTATCTGCTTCATTGGACAATCTCACTATTGGATTTGTAATTGATCTTCCAAAATAAATAGCCAAAGCGATAGTTGCTAACAATATAAGACCAAAAGCTTTAAAAAGTTCAGTTTCCAGATCAACTAATTCTTGTTCAATTTTTTCTCCTGAAACAGAAAGAAGAACGGCTCCTCTAACCATACGAATGTTCTTTATTGGTATAGCTACAGACAAATAAAGTTTGCCTGTACTATCTTGTCGCAATATTTTTTTTGTTCTCCCTTTTAAAGCCATAATAACTTCTGGAAAGTCCTCAAATGAGAAAATGATATTATCTCTATACAGAGGTAAATTAAGGGGTTTTGATATTAAATTTGAAAATAAAGATACAAATTTTGTTAAACTATTTTTTATGGAAAAACTATTGTCAACAGCTGGTAACGGGCTCACTTCAACAAATGGACTGTACTTCATACTTGCTTTTGTATCTGCTATTAAATTTCCATACATATTAAAAAGCCTTGCTCGTATGTTAGAACCATATTCAACCTTTGGGATAAGACTTTGTAGAGCTGGACTTGATATTTGATTATTCTGGATTAAACCATACTGATTTTCTGCCAACGCAAGCGCTTTAGTCAGAGTTAAACCTTGTCTTTCAATAGCTGCAAATTCTGACTTAATTAGAATATCTTGATACTTATTAAAATAAATTAAAATGATTGGATACAATATAACTGGTAATAAAATTATGAATAAAATCCTCATTTTCAGAGGGAAATATAACTTCTCCAGTTTTTTAAAAATAAATTTCAATTTTTATGAATCTCTATATCTATATCCCACACCATACAAAGTCTCAATATGATCAAAATCTTGATCATAAACTTTAAATTTCCTTCTCATTCTTTTGATATGACTATCAATTGTTCTATCATCGACATATATAGTTTCACCATAAGCTGTATCAATGAGTTGATCTCTGTTTTTTACTAATCCAGGTCTTTGAGCTAAAGAATAAAGAATTAAAAATTCAGTAACTGTAAGCCTTATTTCTTCACCTTTCCATTTACAAAGATGTCTATCTGGATCAAGCGATAAATTATTTCTTTGAATCAACCTATCTGATACATCATTATTTTTATATGAGCTTCGTCTGAGTACAGCTCTTATTCTTTCAATCAAAAGCTTTTGGGAAAATGGCTTAGTAATATAATCATCAGCTCCCATTCTAAGACCAATCGCTTCGTCAATTTCATCATCTTTACTTGTTAAAAAAATTACCGGAACATCATTTGATTCTCTTAATTTTTTTAAAACTTCCATACCGTCAAGTTTTGGCATTTTAATATCTAAAATTGCTATATCTGGTGTGTTTCTTTGAATTGCAATTAGCCCTTGTTCACTGTCATTATAAGTTTCAACCACCCAACCTTCAGCTTTCAAAGATACTGAAACTGAAGTTAAAATGTTGTTATCATCATCAATAAGAATTATTTTTTCACTCATTCTTTTGCCTGTTTTTTTAATTAAAATTTAATTCATATCATAATATGAATGGAAAATTTTGGTTTATTCAAGGCTAAATTACGTTAATTTATATTCATAAGATCTAATGAGCTTCAGCCCAATTATCTCCAAAACCAGTATCTACTTTTAAATTTACGTTCAATGAAACTCTAGGTAAATTAGCATGCTCCATAATTTCTTGGATAATCTTTGAATATTTATCAATGCTATTTTCTTTTATCTCAAATACAAGCTCATCATGAACTTGCATTAGCATTGAAACATCATTTTTATAATTAAATAAGTTTTTGTGTATTTTTACCATTGCTAGTTTTATTATATCAGCAGCTGATCCTTGAATAGGCGCATTGATCGCTTGCCTTTCAGCAAACCCTTTTAACCTTTGATTTTTTGAATTGCTATCATTTATATAGATACGTCTATTGAACAGCGTTTCTACGAAGCCATTTTCTTCTAATTTAGATTTAATCTCTTCCATATAATCTCTAATTCTTGGAAATCTTTTGAAATATGAATCTATAAATTCTTTTGCTTCATTTGCAGAGCACTTCAATTGTTTCGCAAGACCGTATGCAGAAATACCATATATAATTCCAAAGTTTATAGCTTTAGCTTTCCTTCTTAAATCTGATGTTATATCATTTATTGGAATCCCAAAGACTTTTGAAGCAGTGTCAGAGTGGATGTCTAGATCATTATTAAATGCATCCAACATTTTTATTTCATCAGCTATGTGCGCTATTAGCCTTAATTCAATTTGTGAATAGTCCATAGATACTAATTTAAAACCTGGCTTAGACTCAAAAGCTGTCCTAATTAATCTTCCTTCTTTTGTTTTTATGGGTATATTCTGTAAATTAGGATTTGAAGAAGATAATCTTCCAGTACTTGCGCCAACCATTGAATAATTTGTATGGACTCTTTTAGTTTTTGGATTTATTTGTTCAACTAATGCATCAGTATAAGTACTCTTTAACTTAGAAAAATGCCTCCAATTCAAAATTAGTTGTGCAATTTCATGTCCTAAATCTGATAGATTTTCAAGAACCTCTACACTAGTTTGCCAGGATCCATTTTTGGACCGTTTACCACCTTTAATCTTCATTTCATCAAATAAAATTTCTCCTAATTGTTTTGGAGAACCCACATTGAAAGTTTTACCACTATAATCAAAAATTTTATTTTCTAATTTTACAATTTCATCAGATAAATTTTTGGAAATTTCTGATAGTTTTTGTGCATTTATCGTTATACCGGTATTTTCCATTTCTATTAATACATTAATTAATGGATTTTCTAATCTTTTATAAACAGAATATTTTTTATCCTTAAATACTCTCGGTAAAACTCTATTATATATTGCTAAAGTTATATCTGCATCTTCAGATGCATAATCTAATGCATCAGATGGTGACAATTGATTAAATAAGATTTTGTTTTTGCCCTTTCCACAAACATCTTCGTATTTGATTGTATTGTGATTTAATTCACGAAAAGCCATAGCATCCAATTTGTGACTATCTACTCTGCCTGAATCAATAACATAAGAAAGGCACATAGTATCTCCAATTGGATCAATATTTATATTACCATTTTGTTGTTGTTTAACTACTAACGCATCAAATTTGATGTTATGACCAATTTTTAAAATGGATTTATCCTCTAAAATAGGTTTAAGTAATTCAATGGCATCTTCAAAATGAATTTGATAAAAAGATTTTACATTATCAAAATTAAAGTCGGATTGATTATCATCTAATTTTTGTCCATGTCTTAATGGTATATAACAGGCTAAACCTTCTTCACATGAAAGAGAAATCCCTACTAAATCTGCAGTTTTTGCATTTAAAGAATTAGTTTCACAATCAAATCCAATTACTGATTTACTATAACAATTTTCTAAAAATTTTATCAATTGATCTTTATTTTCAATTAATTCGTATTTTTTGGAAATAGAGCTATATTCGTTTATGTTTTTAACAGGATTAATTTTTATCTCAGATTTAGAGATATTAGTTTGTAGTTCTCTACTATTTTCATATTTATTTAGTATGCTTTTAAAACCATGTGTTTTTAAAAAAGGAATTAACTTATTTAACTCTAATTCAGAACTTATTTTAAATTCTTCTATCTGAGATTTAATAGGAACATCTTTTTTAAGTGTTACTAATGATCTGGACAATATTGCTTGATCTGCAAACTCTAATAAATTTTCTCTTCTTTTATTTTGTTTTATCTCAGAAGCTCTATTTAATAATTGATCCAGGTCTCCATATTTGTTAATTAATTCTGCTGCTGTTTTAATACCAATTCCTGGCACACCAGGTATGTTATCACTAGTATCACCTGCAAGAGATTGAACATCAATTACTTTATTAGGATAAACTCCAAATTTTTCAAAAACTATATCATCATTTATCCAGGATTGTTTCATAGGATCGAATAAAATTGTATTTTGATCAACTAGCTGCATCAAATCTTTATCACTAGATACAATTATAACATTTTTATTCATTTTTGATGCTATATCTGAATATGTAGCAATTAAGTCATCAGCTTCATACCCTTCCATTTCGACAACTGGTAATCCAATCGCGTTAGTAGCATCTCGTATAATTGAAAATTGAGGGATTAATTCATCAGGAGGATCAGATCTATTTTCTTTATACAAATCATACAAATCATTTCTAAAAGTTTTTCTAGCAACGTCAAATATAACTGCTACATAAGTTGGTTTAAAATCATCAATAAGCTTTAGAAGCATTTTAGTATAACCAAATACTGCATTTACTGGAACACCATCATTGTTGCTCATTGAAGGTAGGCCATAAAAAGCTCTAAAAATATATCCCGACCCATCAATAAGAAATAAATTATTTGGATCATTCAATTTAAGATTAGGTCTTGGGTTGTTTTCAATCGATATATTCATTTAATTTAAAGAATTCTTTTTATTAGATTTATTTTCGTATTAAGAAAAATTGCATTTAAAACTACCTTGCAACCTTTTTATTAACAGTATTATTATAATTAATTATTAGAGAGTTGTCATTAAATCAAAATTAATGTCATTTTATTTATTATTATATATTTAAGAAAAGAAAGAGCTTAAGTGACAGAAAAATATTGGGAAGTTCCAGATAATCAATTAGCATTGCAAATTGAAAAGTTATCTAAAATTTATAATAATAAAGTCAATAATATTGCCTTAGATGATATATCCTTAAATGTCTCCGTTGGAAGTATATTTGGTTTACTTGGACCTAATGGTGCAGGAAAATCAACTCTAATTAATATTATTTCTGGAGCAGTTATAAAAACTTCTGGAAAAGTATTTATATGGGGTTTAGATATAGATAAATATAGAAAACAATCTAAACTCGCCGTTGGTGTTGTACCACAAGAACTCAACATAGATGCTTTTTTCACACCAAAAGAAACTCTCAATCTGCATTCTGGAATGTTTAATGTTCCAAAAAATAATTGGCGAACAGATGAGCTTTTAAAATTAATGGATTTGACTGACAAAGCTGAAATATATAGTCGAAAATTATCTGGTGGAATGAGACGAAGACTATTAGTAGCTAAAGCGATGGTTCATTCACCACCTATTATTATATTAGATGAACCAACTGCAGGAGTGGATGTTGAATTAAGACAAAAACTATGGACTTATTTTAAAAAATTAAATGAATTGGGTGTAACAATAATATTAACCACACATTATTTAGAAGAGGCTGAATTTTTATGCGATCATATTGCCATAATCAATAAGGGCAAAATCATTGCTAATGAAACAAAAAAATCATTACTTTCAAAATCAAGTCAAAAAGTAATATTTATTACATTGACTAATGACAAGATTACTGAAAAAGATAAGAACTGTCTTAAAAATATTGGTAATGTTAAAATTCTTAAAAATAAAGTTGAAATATACTTCGACCCTAGACACACATCTATGAATAAAGTTATAGAAACAATTTATAAAACAGATTTAAAAATATTAGATTTATCTACTAAAAATGTCCGCCTTGAAGAAGTTTTTGTTAATTTGATCAAAAATAATTAGATGAAATAATTGAATGAACTGGGTTGTTTATATGGTGAAATGTAATGATAGTTCAATTTACACTGGGATATCAAATAATTTAAATAGGAGATTAGATACTCATGCAAAGGGTAATGGTTCAAAATATGTTAGAGCCAGATTACCTTTTAAATTAATTTACACTGAGAAGTGCCTAAGTAGAAGCAAAGCTATAAAAAGAGAAATAGAAATAAAAAAACTTGATAAAAAAAATAAAGAATTATTAGTCAAATCATATAATAAGAAAAAGGAGTCATAATGAGTATTTCTAAATTTGTTTTTATAGTCTCAATGAATGTTAAAAAAGAATATGAAGATTTATTTAATGAAGTATATGATGAAGAACATATACCGCATTTGCTTAATGTTCCTGGAGTGAATAAAGTAACTAGAGGGAAAGGAATACCTTTTAATTTTTCTATAGGTGGTGAAACAAAATCAATGGATTCACCCAATCAAAAGTTTGTGGCTATGTATGAAATTGATAATCCAGAAGTTATCAATAGTAAAGAATGGGCAATTGCTGTTGAAAAAGGACGATGGAGCACACAAGTAAGGCAACATACTTATGATAGATCGCATTTTTTGTATGAATATTGTTAAATTTTAATTTAATACAAATAAAGTTTTATTTTGACATATTTTAAATTTTGATATCATAATATTTAAATGCTTAATTTTATGGAGATTAACTATGTCAAACATAATCGAAACTAAATTTGGTACATTAGTAAATACTAGTAAAATAGCTGCAGGTAGTGCATCTAGTATAAAGAAAAGCGGTGCATTCTATAATTTTTCTATAAGAATAGCCCAGGATGATATTCGTGAGTATTCATTTACAAATTTAGCTAGAGCTGAGTATATGAGGCGAATAATGATTGATCACTTAGAGCAAAAGATCAAAAAAGAATCTCTAATTTCAGAAAACAAAGTTAACTAAATTTTTACATTTTTTTTTAAACAGCTTGTTTCTCAATAATCAATTTTATTTAGAATAGTTGTATAAAATTTAATTAATTAAAATCGATTAAATTTTAATTAAATTTAAGTTAATGCATAAAAAATTTACATTTATAGTTTTTTCCGATTTAAGTTTTTATTACGATTGTTAATAAAATAATTTGTTATAAACTGTTATTGGGAGGTAATTTATGAAAGGAAATATTATGTTCTTTGCAATAATGCTAGTTTGCTCACCTCTCAATCTTATACATCATGGTAATGAATGCTTTGGAATTGAAGACACCAATGGTTACTATTTAACAAAAGATAAATGTAACCTCAGAATAAAAGAAATGGAAACTGAACTTTTAACTTCACTTAGTTATCCTGTAATGATAAGTAAGAGTTGCGTGAAAGTTAAAATGAAATCTGCATAGTCCATTAAAATTTTAAATAAAATCTATATTTGAAGTAGATGGTGCGGCTGAGAAGACTCGAACTTCCACGGGTTTTATCCCACAGCGACCTCAACGCTGCGCGTCTACCAGTTCCGCCACAGCCGCAATATAATTATTCTTCTGCGATAACAAAATGATATAATTATTGCAAGATAAATAATATATTATGTATTGAATTTAACGGAAGCAATTATTTTGATTAATGAAATAGAATGGAAAACATCAAATAATCTTGTAGAATATGATTTTGCAGTTTCAGAAATGAAAAAACGTGTTTTAGAGATTAAAAAAAATTCTGCGTGTGAGATGATCTGGCTTTTAGAGCATAATTCTATTTTGACTGCTGGAACATCTGCTAAACTAGAGGATTTAAAAAATAGTGATGTAAATTTTCTATATACCGGTAGAGGTGGACAGTGGACTTGGCATGGGCCTGGTCAAAGAGTTGTTTATTTAATGTTAAATTTAAAAAATAGATTACAGGATGTAAAAGCATACATATATGCACTAGAAGAACTAATAATTCTTACTTTAAAAGATTTCTATGTTGATGGAATAAGGATTAATGGCCAGCCTGGTGTATGGGTAAAAGATAATAATGGATGCGATAAAATTGCTGCACTAGGTATTAGAATATCAAGTTGGATAACTTTTCATGGAATATCTATAAACGTAAATCCAAATCTAGATGAATTCAATAATATTGTACCGTGTGGGATAAAGAATTCTGGAGTAACTAGTTTTTACAAATTAGGTAAAAAAATATCTCTTAAAGAATTAGATATCAGTTTAAAAAATAATTTTAACAAAGTTTTTGGTAATGAAGGTTTATTTAAACTAAAATAATTATTATTTCCTGAACAGAATGTAAAAGCATTCTTTTAAGGTCTTATCAGCACGAAGTGCGTCTAATTTTAAAGTGTTATCACTATCTTTATTTCCGAAAAATCCTTCTATAGGTTTTTCAAAATGTAGTATTTGGTTACGTCTAATTCTTAACCAATGAAAATCTTTTGAGCTTTTAAAGTGATTTATATCTAATCCATCAACATAATCTAAATTATCTATATCATTCAAAATATTATCAATAATCGTAAGTGATAATATCATTACTGACGCCCACATTTTATTTTCAAATGCAATATTGTACTCTTGAAATAACACTTTGGCATGGGGATTTAATTGCTTTATGAAAACTTCATTTATCATTTTTGTCATAGTAAAAACAGCTTTTCATTAAAGATAATCTAAAAAAGATATACATTTATTTAACTCAATAGATATTTCTTTTCTTATCTGTAAAGTTTCTGCGTCAAAACCCCAATTTTCTGCTTGCCACAATTCATCTAAAAACAACAACTCAAAAACTTCATTTTTTGAAATATCTTTTTTTAAAACACATAAAGATAAAAAGATGGATCCTGTAATATTTGTAATTCTATGTATTACTGAAATCTCAAAAATATCAAACTTATTAATTAAATTATTTAACCTATCGTGCACAGTAGCACGTTGTTTTTTAGGTAAAACCCCTTCGAAAACATGAACTTTAGTGCCGATATATTTTTCAATAAGTAATATTATTGGGTCCCATTTATTTTTTTGGAGTTCAACTAATTCTTTTGGATGTTCAGCACGATAACAAATTAGATCAGTATCTATATAATCAAGCATATCATTAATATACAAATTTTTTTTATCTATTATTTTATCTAAAGAAGTTGATATAAGGCCATAAAAAATCATAGATTCAGTATTTATATTTATTGAATCTTGATCCCACTCTTTTACAATCTCTTGTGCTAAATTTAAGTTTGGTAACACTAACTCTCTTTTTAAAGGGGTTTTTAGAATTCTTTTGTCCAACATGACACAAAAAGAATCAGACGATATTTGCTTTATACTTACTTTTTCCCAAAATTTTTTCATTTTAGGGACATATTGTTTTCATTAATTTACTCAATTCAATTGTGTCATTGACTAAATAACTTGCTCCAGCTGAACATAATAATTCCTTACTGTTATAACCCCATGTAACTCCTATGCTAACAATACCTGCATTTACTCCTAACCCAATATCATTTATTGTATCACCAATCATCACACAACGTTCCTTTTGCACACCTAAATCATTCATAGCTCTAATTGCCATCGCTGGATTAGGTTTGGGTATATTTTCATCTGTGCTCATTGTTATATCAAAAATTTTTGATAAATTATGTTTTGCCAAACCATTTGTTAATCCAATTCTAGATTTGTTGGTTGCAATTCCAATTAACCAATTACTTTCTTTAAGTTCATTTAATAATTCAACCAATCCAGGGTAGAGTGGTTCATTTTGCAAACCTAATCTTCCTTGTTCTGCGTACCATGATCTATAAGCATCTGAAATTTGTTCTGGTGTTACATTAAAACCTGGTGGCATATAATCATCTAGAGCAATCGCGAGTGGCTTGCCGATATTTTCTCTAACTTTTTCTGGATCAGGGTCTGGTAATCCACACATTCTAAAAGCTTCAATAGCACCTTTAACAATCATTATCGCTGAGTTGACTATTGTTCCATCATAATCAAATAAAGCTAATTTTAAATCTTCTGACAATTTATACTCTCCAAAAATTAAATAAAAATATCATGTAATTTTTTTGGTAATTTTAATCCTAAGAATTTTAGATTTTGTTTAAAATCTTCTGAGACTTCTGCTGTAATAGTTTCACTCTCAGGCATTCTAATTGAATAAGCGTGTAATTGTAAGTTTTTTATATTATTTGGAGACCATTTAATCTGAGAAAGTTTCTTATGTTCTCGTAAATTTTGAGAAGACATAAAAAATTCTGATGAACCTCTATATTTATTATCTCCAACTATAGGGGCATTTATATATTCTAGATGAACTCTTAATTGATGAGTGCGACCTGTTTTTGGAAAAAGAGCAACTAAAGCCACGCGTGATCCAACTCTATCTAAAACTTTATACTCAGTTATAGCTCTTTTACCCATATTTTGGTCGACTGACATTCTTTGATAATTTTTTGAACCAGATTTTGATATTGGTAAATCAATTGTACCTCTGTCATCATTTGGACAAGGTGAAACAATTGCAAGATATGTTTTAATAATTTTTCGATCTTTAAAAAAAGATGTAAATTTTTTTGCTACTTTATTTTCTTTTGCTAGCAACAATAAACCAGATGTATCTTTGTCAATTCTGTGAACCAGTTTTAGTGAGATGTTATCAGTGGAAATGCATTTTAGCATATCGTCAACATGGAACTTTTGCTTACTACCTCCTTGCACAGCAAGACCACTAGGTTTATTTATTGCTATATATTCACTTGTTTCTTTTATAAATATTTTTTTAAATAAATTTTTATAATAGGTTTCATTATATTCACTTAATTTTTTTACTTGATAAGGTTTATCAAAACTTAATTTTTGCGAATAGTTAAGTTCTTGGCCATAAGATACTTTAGTTGATGATTTAGCCTTTTTCCCATCTAACAAAATCATTCTAGATCTTAAAAACTTTTCTAAAAGTGATTGGTTTATCTGTCCTAACAATCTTCTGACACATCTATCAAGTCTAGTTCCATGTTCTTTTTCAGGTATTTTAATATTTAACATCATAAATTACTATTTTAAGTTATATTTATCTATACTCCAAAAATCCATCCCTCTTTCTTGGATGAATTTGGGACATTCCATTTTTTTTTGTCAACTGATAAAAATCTTAATGCCGCTGATGAGATTATTGAATCAGCATCATCTTGATCTGGTCCACCAATTATTTGGTTTTTTTTAAGAGGTTTTGAATTAAAAAATTCTAATGATTTATTAATATTTTCTATAGTATAACCCATTTTTTTTTCAGGTTTAATTTTAGAAAGTTTAAAATAATAAGATGGAAAGATTTCAACAACCACGGTTTTAGTTGAAAAACTAAGTTCGTCAAAAGGCCAAATTTTTGCTTTATTTTTTAATAAATTAAGAATTCTCATACCTGCCAGAGTACCTGTACCAACAGCACCAGGTCCAACACAGTTAAAAGTTGGACTTGGAGAAAGTATTTTATTCTTAGCTAATCTCTCTGTACATCTTCTTCTACTGGAAAAATGTGAGCCTTTAAGTTTTGGTGAATTAAAAAATTTACCGTATATTTTATTTGCCCAGATCTCTCCACCATAAAAGTTTTTTGCGCCTGTATTGATATCTTCTATCAATTTCCATAATTTTTCTGAATTAATAGGACTATCTTTTATGCCTGGAAAATAAGACCATCTATCATAAAAGGGATATGAGAATGCAAAGTCAAATCCTATTAAGTTTCTTTGCAATTTTATTTCTTTATAAAGCCATTCTATTAAGCTTGACCTTGTCCAGTATTTATCATCAAACGGTTTTACTATTTGTGGTACTTTGTTACCTCTATTACATTCAGCAACACTAATTCCCTTTTGAAAACTATTTTTGTCTCCGGACCAATCTATCCCTATAAATTTATCAAAATACATTATTTACTCAAAAAAAAACCGTTCACATTATTTGAACGGTTTTAAAGTTCGTTTAGTACGAAAATCATCCAGCAACGGCTTCTTTTGGTTCATCTTCTGTTGTATTACTAATTTGCACTGGACCACTATCTTGACCTCTTGCATCTTCATTTCTATCAACCAATTCAAGAACAGCCATTGCAGCGGCATCTCCATACCTAAAACCTGCTTTTAAAACCCTTGAATATCCTCCTTGTCTATCGGCATATCTAGTTGCTAGATCACCAAACAATTTTGAAACAATATTATTATCTCTTAATAGAGAAAATGCCTGTCGTCGGGCGTGCAAACTTCCTTTTTTACCCAATGTAATTAGTTTATCAATTATAGGCTTCATTGTTTTAGCTTTAGGTAATGTTGTTATTATTTGCTCATGCTTAATTATAGCCTGAGCCATATTTTTAAATAGAGCTTTTCTGTGAGAAGAGCTTCTGTTTAATTTTTTACCCTTTATCCTGTGTTTCATAAAATACTCCTAATTTTTTTTAATTGAATTAGAATGGTTCTTCTATTCTTTTTATTAATTCTTCAATATTTTCTGGTGGCCAATTTTCAACAACCATTCCTAATTCTAATCCCATAACTTTCAAAACTTCTCTAATCTCATTTAAACTTTTTCTACCAAAGTTAGGTGTACGTAACATCTCAGGCTCTGATCTTTGAACTAAATCGCCAATATATACAATGTTATCGTTTTTTAAGCAATTAGCTGATCTCACAGACAATTCAAGTTCGTCAACTTTTTTAAGCAGATTTTTGTTGAATGGAAGATCTTCTAAAACTTCAGTAATCTCCTCTTCTTCCGGTTCTTCAAAATTTATAAAATTATTTAATTGGTCTTGCATTATTCTAGCAGAAAATGCAACAGCATCCTCTGGGGAAACAGAACCGTCAGTTGTAACCACTAATGACAATTTGTCATAATCAGTTTGTTGACCAACACGTGCGTTATCTACATTATATGCAACTTGAACAACCGGACTATATATTGCATCAACTGGAATAACACCAATTGGAAGATCTTCCTTTCTATTAGTTGAGGAAGACACATATCCTTTACCATTTTCTACAGTGAATTCAACAGAGAGTTTTGCTCCGTTGTCTAGTGTGCAAATTTCATGATCTTTATTCATAATTTCAACTTCAGGTGGGCATTCTATCATACCAGCTGTAACTACAACAGGACCATTTACATTAAGTTGAATCTTTTTTACCCCGTCATAGTCCATTCTAACTTTAATACCTTTGACATTTAAAATAATATCCGTAAGATCCTCTCTTACTCCTGGTATAGAAGAAAACTCATGCAATACTCCTTGAACCTGAATTGAGGTTATAGCAGAGCCCTGAAGCGATGAAAGAAGTATCCTTCTTAGAGCATTTCCTATCGTAACTCCATACCCTCTTTCAAGAGGTTCAGCAATTATTGTTGAGGTATTTTCAGACTTATTCTCTTCTTTAATCTCGAGCTTTGATGGTTTAATTATTTCTTTCCAATTCTTTTCAATCATGATTACTCTCTGTAAATAATAATTTAGTTATAAATTTTTTAGTTGTTTATTTAGACTCTTCTACGTTTCTTTGGCCTGCAACCATTATGAGGAATTGGCGTTACATCCCTAATAGAATTAACTTGGAAACCAATCGTTTGTAACGCTCTCAATGCCGATTCTCTTCCTGAACCAGGACCTTGAACTTGAATATCAACTGTTTTTACACCATGCTCGGATGCTTTTTTACCAGCATCTTCTGCTGCAAGCTGTGCCGCATATGGGGTTGATTTTCTAGAACCTTTAAAACCCATAGTACCTGATGATGACCACGATATAGCATTACCTTGAATATCAGTAATTGTAATAACAGTATTATTAAAAGATGAATTAACATGTGCAACTGCGTTAGTTACATTCTTTTTTTCTTTGCGACGAATCCTAGATTGAGTAGGTTGTTTAGCCATTGTTAAGTTCCCTTATAAATTTTATTTCTTCTTTCCTGCTATTGCTTTGGCAGGCCCTTTTCTTGTTCTTGCGTTTGTATGTGTTCTTTGGCCTCTTACAGGTAAATTTTTTCTATGTCTTAGACCTCTTAAACAACCCAAGTCTAGATACCTTTTAATATCCATAGAGTTTTTTCTTCTTAAATCGCCCTCAACTATATAATCTGTATCAATTAAATCTCTAATTTTAGTAAGTTCATCTTCTGATAAATTATTAATTCTTTTATTTTCAGCAATTCCGACTTTTTTACATATGTTTTTAGAACTGGTTAATCCAATACCATGAACATATGTAAGAGCTACAAGTACTCTTTTATTAGTTGGTACATTAACACCTGCAATACGTGCCACTTAACTCTCCTTTTTTTATTAAGGTCTATTTTATACCAAATAAACCGGGGATTATAATGTTAAAAGAAATACAGTCAACTTTATAATCAGGTTAATATTTTTTGAATATCTTTCGATACATCTTCAACATTTTGCATACCATCAATCGATAATAACTTATTTAAATTTTTGTAATATTCTAATACTGGTAAAGTATCTTTCTTGTAAACCAATATTCTATTTTTTAAAATTTCAGAATTGTCATCATCTCTTGAAATCTTGCTCTCTAAAGCTCTTTTAGTAATTCTTTTTAAAAGAACATCCTCATCAACATCAATTTCTATAACTTTATCTATATGAATATCCAATTTATTTAAAATATTATCTAAATCTATAGCTTGCTTAAGTGTTCTTGGAAAACCATCAAGAATAAAACCATTTTTGCAATCTGGTTTTATAATTCTTTTTTCAATCATTGATATTATAATTTCATCAGAGACTAAATCACCTTTGTCCATGATAGATTTAGCAGCCTTTCCTAATTCTGTTCCTAATTTAACCTCTTCTCTCAACATATCTCCAGTTGAGATCTGAACAATTTTATATTTGTTAATTAAAACTTCTGCTTGCGTTCCTTTACCAGCACCAGGTGGACCAAAAAGTATTAGATTCATTTAACGCCTCCCACCTCTTAATTTTGTTTTTTTTATCAAACCTGAATATCTATGCGCAATTAAATGTGATTGGGCTTGTGAAACTGTATCCATAGAGACAGTAACTACAATTAACAAACTAGTTCCACCTAAGTAAAACGGGATTGAGTACTTTGAAATTAAAATCTCAGGCAATATACATACCGCAGCCAAATATGTTGCACCTATTGCTGTTAATCTTGTTAAAACAAAATCTAAATAATCTGCAGTTGGAGGACCTGGTCTTATCCCTGGAACATATCCACCATTTTTTTTAAGGTTATCGGCAGTTTCATCTGGATTAAATACAATAGCTGTATAAAAAAATGCAAAAAACACAATTAAACCAATATATATAGCAAGATATAGAGGTTGCCCTCTTCCAAAATATGAATTTAAAGTTAATACCCAATCAGAACTATTACCATCTAATCCAGAAAATGATGATAATGATGTTGGTAACAACAACAAAGCAGAAGCAAATATAGGTGGTATTACACCCGGAACATTGATTTTTAAAGGCAAGTGTGAAGAGTCGCCAGAAAACATCTTGTTACCCATTTGTCTCTTTGGGTATTGAACAATAATCTTTCTTTGTGAACGTTCAATAAAAACAATAAAAATTATAACTGCTATTGCAAGAATTAAAATACCAATAATTAAAAATGTTGATATCGAACCAGTTCTTCCTTGTTCCAAAATTTGAGCTAACGCTCTAGGGAGTTCCGCCACTATTCCAGCAAATATTATTAATGATACACCATTTCCTATACCTCGAGAGGTAATTTGCTCTCCTAGCCAAAGTAAAAACATTACTGAACCAACCAAAGTAACTACAGTTGTAATTTTAAAAAAAACACCTGGATTATTTACAAGTGACCCTGATGATCCTGAGGTACCCTCTAATGCTACGGCAAAACCATAAGCTTGCACTGTAGCAAGTAAAACTGTTAAGTATCTTGTGTATTGATTTATGGTTTTTCTACCTGATTCACCTTCTTTTTTTAATTGAGACATTTGTGGTGAAATTGATGTCATTAGTTGCATAATGATTGCAGCAGAAATATACGGAAGAATTGTTAGTGCAAATATAGTCATACGTCCTAAAGCGCCACCAGAGAACATGTTAAACATTCCCAAAACACCGCTGTTGGCATTATTTACAATTTCAGATAGAGCTGCAGCATTAATACCCGGCACAGGAATATATGTACCCAATCGATATACTATTAGAGCACCAAGTGTAAATAATATCCTTTGTCGCAGTTCGGTAGCTTGACCCAATACGCCAAACATACTTTCATTAGCCATAAATTAAACCCCAGTTTTTTTTTCTTGATTTATAGATTTTTTTTTATCATCGAAGATTATTACTGAACCACCAATTTTTTCAACACTATCTTTTGCTGACTTAGAAAAAGCTGAGACTTCTATATCAATTTTAACTTTAATATCACCTTTTCCTAAAAGTTTTATTTTTGCTGTTTTTGATTTAACTAATCCTAAATCTAAGAGTGTTTTGTAAGTAATTATTTTTTTAGGGTCAATTTTCTTAGCATCAATAAGCTTTTGGACATTATCTAAGTTTAACTCAGTAAAGTGAATTTTATTTATATTCGTAAAACCTCTTTTAGGTAAACGCCTATGTATTGGCATTTGTCCGCCTTCAAAACCTTTAATTGAAACACCAGATCTAGACTTCTGACCTTTATGACCCTTTCCAGATGTTTTCCCCTTACCTGATCCTATGCCCCTACCAATTCTCTTACGAGACTTAGTTGATCCTAAGTTGTCTTTTATTTCGTTAAGCTTCATCTTATACTCCTAATCTAGTAAAATATTAATTAATTAACTTCAACTAGATGTTTAACTTTACTTATCATTCCTCTTATTGAAGGTGTGTCCTCTAATTCTTTAGCTCTGCCAATTTTGTTTAAACCAAGACCTATTAATGTTTTTCTTTGGTAAGATTGCCTACCTATTGGACTTTTCTTTTGTGTAACAATAATTGTTTTTTTATTTAACATTTTGCTTCCTAACTAGCGTCTACTTTAGAGGCTACATCTGATTTTAAATGATTTCCAAAAATTTCAGAAACTTTTCTACCTCTTTTATTAGCCACATTTCTAGGAGAATACATTGATGAAAAAGCATCAAAAGTTGCTTTAATCATATTATGTGGATTAGAAGTTCCAATTGATTTTGCAACAACATCTTGCACTCCTAAAGTTTCAAAAACAGCTCTCATTGGACCCCCTGCAATTATACCTGTTCCAGAAGGTGCTGTTCTTAAAACAACTCTACCAGCTCCAAAATGACCTTTCATATCATGATGCAATGTTCTACCTTCTTTTAATGGAACCTTTACCATACTTTTTTTGGCGTCGTCCGTTGCTTTTTTTATTGCTTCAGGCACTTCCTTTGCTTTACCAGTTCCAAAACCAACTTTTCCTCTCTGATCTCCAACAACAACGAGCGCAGCAAAACCAAAGCGCCTGCCACCTTTTACAACTTTAGCAACTCTATTAATTCCAACTAACTTGTCTATAAGGTCAGTATCGTCTTTATTGGTTTTTTTTTCTTGTTTTTCGATTCTTGCCATTATTTACCCCTAAAATATTAAACCACTTTCTCTAGCCGCATCGGCCAAGTTTTTAATCCTTCCATGGTATATGTAACCACCTCTATCAAATACAACATTTTTAATACCTTTTTTTATAGCTTTTTCTGCTATTAGCTTTCCAACTACTGATGCAACCTCTTTAGTACCACAATTTTTAAACTGTTTTTTTACACTACTTTCAAGACTTGAAGCAGCAGTTATCGTAACGCCTTTTACATCATCAATTATCTGACCATAAATGTGACGACTTGACCTAAATACGGATAATCTCAATCTCCCATAAGATTTACTCTTCAAAGCTTTTCTGTTTCTTAATTTTCTTTTATTGTGCAAAGATATCATATTACCCATTTTAACCTCTATTTCTTTTTACCTTCTTTTCTTAAAATAAATTCATTGCTGTAGCGTATTCCTTTACCTTTAAATGGTTCTGGCGGTCTCTTGGAACGAACCATTGCAGCAAACTCTCCTAGTTTTTGCTTATCAGCGCTAGAAATAACAAATTTTGTATTACCATCCATTTTAATAGTTATGTAATCTGGCACTTCAATTTCAACTGGATGACTTAAGCCAAGGTTTAAAGTTAATTTTTTTCCTTGAAGCGTTCCTCTATAACCTACACCAACAATTTCCATTTCTTTTTCAAAACCAACACTCACTCCTTGAACAGCGTTATTAATTAGTGCTCTGGTAGTTCCCCACATCGCCTTATTCTTTAAAGTGTTGTCTTTGAGCTCAACCTTAATTTCTTTCTCATTAATTATTACATCAACTATATCATCTAGTGGAGCGCTTAGTTCACCTTTAGAACCTTTTACTAAAAATTTATTATCAACTTTTTTAACTTCAACACCATTAGGTATATTAATAATAGCTTGGCCAATTCTTGACATAAATATACTCCTAAAATACTTGACAAAGAACTTCACCACCCACATGAGCTGCTCGAGCTTCATTATCGCTCATTACACCTCTTGGAGTAGACAAAATTGATATACCAAGACCATTATAAGTCCTTGGCAAATCATTTATACTTGAGTAAACTCTTCTTCCAGGGGTAGATACTCTTTTAATTTCACTTATAACTGGCTTACCTTCATAATATTTTAATTCTATTTTGAATTCATGAATGCCAGGACGTTTTTCATACTTGGAAAAATTACGAATATATCCCTCTCTCTTTAGTACATCTAATACATTACCTCTAAATCTTGATGCAGGAGCCTCAACTACTGCTTTATTGGCTGACTGACCATTTCTAATCCTAGTCAACATATCCCCAAGTGTATCACTCATTGACATAATTAATACCTTTCTACCAACTTGATTTTACCATACCTGGAATTTGTCCAGATAGTGCTAATTCTCTTAGAGCTATTCGTGACATTTTTACTTTTCTGTAATAACCACGTGGTCTACCCGTGATCAAACACCTGTTTCTTAATCTTATTTTTGCACCATTTCTTGGCATTTCAGATAGCTTGAGTTGAGCTTCAAAACGTTGTTCCATAGGAAGGGATCTATCACTACATATAGCTTTTAAACGATCTCTTCTTGATTTATTTTTTTTAACTTGCTTTTCTTTATTTAAGTTTTTTTGGATAGCACTTTTTTTTGCCATCTAAATCTCCTAGTTAAATTATTGTTGATTAAAGGGAAAATCAAATCCAATTAATAATTCCCGAGCCTCTTCGTCAGACTTAGCTGACGTTACAAAAATTATATCCATACCTCTAACAGAATCCACATTATCATATTCAATTTCTGGAAAAACATATTGTTCTTTCAATCCTAGTGCATAATTGCCGTTACCATCAAAACTTTTTGGGTTTACGCCTCTGAAATCTCTTACTCTTGGTAATGCGATATTTACAAATCTATCTACGAATTCGTACATTTTATTTTTTCTTAATGTAACTTTTACACCTATTGGCATACCTTCTCTAAGTTTAAAACTTGCATTAGCTTTTTTAGATTTTGTTGTAACAGGCTTCTGCCCAGTAATTGCAGTTAATTCATTTACAGCGGCCTCAATTTTTTTACTGTCTTTGACAGCTTCACCAACCCCCATGTTAATAACGACTTTTTCAAGTCTTGGTATCTCAAGATCATTTTTATATTTAAACTTATCTTTAAGAGTTTTAGTTATTTCTTTTTTATATTTTTCCTGCAACCGTATATTCATCTTGAGCTCCAAATTATTTATCTAATAATGAACCAGACACAACTGATAATCTTCTTTTTAAACCATCTTTAAAGTCATATTTAACTCTTGTTGCTTTTCCAGTTTCAGGATCCAAGTGAGCAACGTTCGAAATATGAATGGATGCTTCTATTTCTTCAATTTTACCTGGACTTTCTTGAGTTGCTTTTCTATGACGTTTTAAAATATTAATTCCTTCTACTATTACTCTATCATCAGACTTTATTACTGAAGTAACATTCCCAGTTTTACCTTTATCTTTTCCAGCAATGACAATCACAGTATCCCCAGTTTTAATATTAAATTTCTTATTCATCACAAAACCTCCGGAGCAAGTGACACTATTTTCATGAATTTTCTACTTCTTAGCTCACGTGTAACTGGCCCAAATATACGAGTTCCAATAGGTTCATTACTTTTGTTAACCAAAACTGCTGCATTTTTGTCAAATCTAATACACGAACCATCATTTCTTCTTACCTCCTTCGAGGTTCTAACAATCACAGCTCTATGGACGTCACCTTTTTTTACTCGACCTCTAGGTATTGCTTCTTTGATAGAAACAACAATTATATCACCAACAGCGGCAGTCTTTCTTCCAGATCCACCCAAAACTTTTATACACTGAATTCTTCTTGCACCTGAGTTGTCTGCAACATCAAGATTACTTTGCATTTGTATCATAATCTGTCTCCGCTAATTTATTAATATATCACTTCAAAATGTTTGTTTTTTGAAATGGGAGTGCATTCTCTTATATTCACAATATCTCCAACCTTAAATTTATTTTCACTATCGTGAGCAGCAAACTTTTTTGATTTTGTTACAAATTTTTTGTATTTTGGATGCATTATTTTTCTTTCAACAAGAACTGTTATAGTTTTCTCAGACTTGTTGCTTGTAACTTTACCTGTTAAAATTCTCTTCGGCATAATAAATTATTTCCCCACATCTTTAGTTGATACAACATTATTCAAAATCGTTTTAATACAAGCTATTTCTTTTCGAATTAAATTAAATCTAGCAGGATTTTCATTTTGCCCATTACTGACTTGAAATCGGAGATTAAATTGCTCTTTTCTAAGCATTTTCAAATTATCTTTTAACTCATCAGTAGTTTTTGTTTTCAAATCTTTGGGTTTATATTTTGCCATTTAAATATCTCCGACTATTCGCCTAATCTTTTAACAACTTTCGTATGCATTGGCAGTTTGGCTGCGGCTAGGCTTAGAGCTTCTTTAGCTGCAATTTCAGAAACACCGTCCAATTCAAACATTATTTTTCCAGGCTTCACCCTGCAAATCCAATATTCAGGTGAACCTTTACCTTTACCCATTCTTACCTCAGCTGGTTTACTTGAAACTGGGACATCTGGGAAAATTCTGATCCAAACTCTACCAGCACGACGAAGATGCCTAGTTATAGCTCTTCTAGCTGCTTCAATTTGCCTTGCAGTTACTCTTTCAGGTTGAATTGCTTTCAATCCATATGATCCAAAATTAAGCTTTGTCCCACCTTTAGCTAACCCATGAATTCTACCCTTATGGGCTTTTCTGAATTTTGTTCTTTTTGGTTGCAGCATTATTTACCCCTGGTCCATACTTTTCAAATTCGATCCCTTAACAGAATTAGTCATTTTTTTCTCTTGTGCCATAGGATCATTATCCATGACTTCACCTTTAAAAATCCAAACTTTAATTCCAGTTGCACCATATGTAGTAAATGCTGTTGATTCTCCATAATCAACGTCAGCTCTTAATGTATGTAAAGGAACTCTTCCTTCTCTGTACCATTCGGTCCTAGCTATTTCTGCACCACCTAATCTACCTGCACAATTAATTCTAACACCTTCAGCGCCAAGTCTAATCGCACTTTGAACTGCTCTTTTCATAGCCCTTCTAAATGCAACTCTTCTCTCGAGTTGTTGGGCAATCCCATCTGCAACCAATTTAGCATCAAGTTCAGGTTTCCTTATTTCAATAATATTTAAGCTAACCTCGGCATTTATTTTCTTGCCCAATGTGTTTTTCAAAGTCTCAATATCTTGGCCTTTTTTACCAATAACAAGACCAGGTCTGCCTGCATAAATCGTAATTCGAGCTCGGCCTGCTGGTCTTTCTATGACGATTTTACTAACTGCTGCTGCCTTTAGTTTTTCAAACAAATATTTTCTTAATTCAATATCTTGATGAAGCAAATCTCCATATGATTTACCACCAAACCATCTTGAATCCCAAGTTCTGTTGATACCCAATCTAAACCCTATTGGCTGTGTCTTTTGACCCATTTTAGTTACCTTCCTGTTCAGATAATAGAATAGTTAAATGAGAAAATGGCTTTAAAATTCTTGCACCACGCCCTCTAGCTCTGGCGTGAAATCGCTTCATAACCAACCCTTTTCCAACATATGCTTCTTTTACAATAAGTTTGTCTATATCTAATGAATGATTATTTTCAGCATTTGCTATGGCTGATCTTAAAGCTTTTTCCACAACATTAGAAATTCTTCTTTTTGAAAATTGCAAAATAGAAATAGCCTTTGAAGCTGTCTCTTTTCTTATCATTTGTGCAACAAGATTTAGTTTTTGAGGGCTAATTCTTATGTTTTTAATCACTACTTTGGCCTCATTATCTAGTTCCCTACGCTTATTTTTTACTCTACCCATTTTAACTCCTAACGCTTAGACTTTTTGTCTGCAGTATGACCATAATATGTTCTCGTAGGTGAAAACTCTCCTAATTTATGGCCAACCATAGCTTCAGTAATGGTAACAGGTATAAATTTTTTTCCATTATAAACACCGAAAGTAAGGCCAACAAATTGTGGCATAACTGTAGATCTTCTTGACCAAGTTTTTATAACGTCATTTCGACCTGAGTTTCTTGCAACTTCAGCTTTTTTAAGCAGATATCCATCTACAAATGGACCTTTCCAAATAGATCTTGACATAAAGTTTACCTTACACTTTTCTTCTTCTTATTATTAATTTATCTGTTCTTTTATTGTTTCTTGTTCTATATCCTTTAGTTGGCTTGCCCCAAGGTGTAACTGGATGCCTGCCACCTGATGTTCTCCCTTCACCACCTCCATGTGGATGATCAACTGGGTTCATTGCAACACCTCTAACAGACGGCCTTTTACCAAGCCACCTATTACGACCTGCTTTACCAAAGTTTGTATTTTGATTGTCCTGATTAGAAACTGCTCCAATAGTACATAAACAAGCTGATAGAACTAACCTTACCTCACCTGACATTAACCTAAGTATTGAATATGACAGATCCTTCCCTATTAATTGCACATAAGAACCAGCTGATCGCGCAATTTGACCTCCCTTACCAGGCTTTAATTCAACATTATGGATTATAGTACCGACCGGTACTGAAGAAAGTGGCATACAATTCCCAGGCTTTATATCAGCTTTTTTTGAAGATACTACCTTATCTCCTAAAGCCAATCTCTGAGGAGCAATAATATAACTTAGTTCATTATCTTCATATTTAATTAAAGCAATAAAAGCTGATCTGTTTGGATCATATTCTATTCGCTCTACAGTGCCTGTGACATCCAATTTCATTCTTTTGAAGTCAATTATTCTATAACGCCTTTTGTGACCACCTCCACGTTGCCACATTGTAATCTTACCTGAGTTATTCCTACCACCTGACTTATTGAGGCCAACTGTCAACTTTTTCACTGGCTTTCCTTTAAAAAGATCAGACTTATCAACTAAAACTAGTCCTCTTTGACCCGGTGTGTTAGGTTTGTATTGCTTTAATGCCATTATTTAAACTCCTGCTGACAAGTCAATGGTATTTCCCGGAGCAAGTGTTACTATTGCTTTTTTTGTATTAGAACGTCTACCTAACACACCTTTAAATCTTTTGACCTTGCCCTTTAACAAAATTGTATTCACAGACTTAACTTTCACAGAGAAAATTTTTTCAATAGATGACTTAACTTCTAGTTTTGTGGCATTGACAGGCACAGCAAATACCATTTTATTAAATTCAGACTGTTGTGTTGATTTTTCTGTAACCAACGGATTTAATATAATTTGATAAGCTTTATTTTGGGTTAGCTTCAAATCAACTTTTTTTCTAGGTCTTACACTCATGACAAGCGCTCCTCAACTAATTTTAAGGCATCGTCTATAATAATTAAATTTTCTTTTTTAACTATATCATAAACATTAAGTCCTTGATGAGACAGAACATCTAAATTTCTAATATTAGCTGCCGCCCTTATTAGATTTTTATCAACATCATTACCAGAGATTATAAGAGCATTATTAACTCCCATTTTATTTAAGCTTTTCTTTAATGAAGAAGTTTTACCATCACTCTTAGAAGCTTCTAATATTATAAGTTTTCCAGACTTAAATTTATTTGACAAAACAGATTTTAAACCTAATTTTCTTACTTTTTTATTCAAACTATGTGCATGAGAGTGAACTACAGGACCATGAGCCATTCCACCACCTCTGAATTGTGAAACAGAGCCAGAACCGTGCCTAGCTTTTCCAGTACCTTTTTGCTTGTACATTTTAGCAGTTGTCATTTTCACTTGACTACGTGTCTGTACCGAGTGATTACCTAGTCGTCTTTTAGCTAATTGCCACCTTATAACCCTTAAAACAATATCTTCCCTTGGAACTATACCAAAAACTTTTTCATTAAGATTAATCTCTTTACCAAGCTTATTGCTTAAATTAATAGATTTAATTTTCAACTTCAGCTCCATCAACTTCTGATGAAATTTCTTTTTCATTTTGATCAGATGATAAAGAAATATCTTCCTTATTAACTATGCTATCACTTCTAAAGCCAGCAGGAAATGGAGCTTCGTCTGGGGTTTTGAATTTGATTGCATCTCTTAATAACACTACACTATTTTTAGACCCTGGAACTGATCCTTGAATTAAAATTAAATCATCTTCTTCAAGTAATTTAATAACTTTTAAGTTTTGTGTTGTTATTCTAACATTACCATATTGACCAGCCATTTTTTTTCCCTTCCAAGTTCTACCTGGATCTTGGCTGTTTCCAGTAGAACCATGTGATCTATGACTGATTGAAACACCGTGTGAAGCTTGCATTCCACCGAAATTATGTCGTTTCATAGCACCAGAAAAGCCTTTACCTTTCGATAAACCAACAGCATCTACTTTCTGACCAGCAACAAAATGGTTCACGCCTAATTTATCACCAATTTTCAAAACCGCATCTTCACTAACTCTAAACTCAACAATTTTTTCCTTTGGCTCAACTTTCGCCTTAGCAAAAACCCCTCTTAGAGGCTTAGATATATTTTTTGGCTTTTTATTACTAAAACCTAACTGAACTGCAGTATACCCGTCTTTATCTACTGTTTTGATAGATAACACTTCAAGATCTTCAATTCTTAACACAGTAACTGGGACATGTTCACCGCTCTCAATAAACAAGCGTGACATACCTAATTTTCTTGCAACAATTCCACAACGCATAATATTTTTCCTATAATTTAATTTCCACATCAACACCTGAAGCTAAATCTAGCTTCATAAGCGCATCTACTGTTTGCGGTGTAGGCTCAACGATATCAAGTACACGTTTATGCGTTCTCATCTCAAATTGTTCACGACTTTTTTTATCAACATGAGGCCCTCTTAGAACTGTGAACCTGTTTAATGATGTGGGAAGAGGGATAGGCCCACGAATTTTTGCACCTGTTCTTTTAGCTGTATTAACTATTTCAGAAGTAGATTGATCTAATATCCTATGATCAAAAGCTTTAAGCCTAATTCTAATATTTTGATTATCCATTAAATCCTCGTCACTTTAATCTACCACAAATTTAAACTAATTAAGCTTCAATGCTTGATACAACTCCAGCACCTACAGTCCTTCCACCTTCTCTTATCGCAAATCTTAGTCCTTCATCCATTGCAATTGGAGTTATTAATTCCACAGAAATTGCGATATTATCCCCTGGCATCACCATCTCTGTACCAGAAGGTAACTCAACAGCCCCAGTTACATCGGTTGTTCTAAAATAAAATTGTGGACGATAGTTACTAAAAAATGGTGTATGTCTACCACCTTCATCTTTAGTTAAGATATAGGCTTCACCTTTAAATTTAGAATAAGGTTTTATTGAGCCAGGCGCAGATAATACCTGACCACGTTCAACTTCTTCTCTTTTTGTTCCTCTTAATAGAACACCAACATTGTCACCAGCCTCACCAGAATCTAGCAACTTACGAAACATTTCAACACCTGTACATGTTGTTTTAGCTGTTTCTTTAATTCCAACTATCTCTATCTCTTCACCAACCTTTATAACACCTCGCTCAACACGACCTGTTACCACAGTACCTCTTCCTGATATAGAAAAAACATCTTCAATAGGCATTAAGAAGGGTTTATCTTTATCACGCTCAGGCTGAGGAATATAAGAGTCTACAGCGGCCATTAACTCTGTAATTGAATTTACACCAATGGCCTCATCACGACCCTCAAGCGCAGCTAAGGCACTTCCTTTAATAATTGGAATATCATCGCCAGGAAACTCATAACTACTTAGTAATTCACGAATTTCTAACTCAACTAATTCTAACAACTCTTCATCGTCAACCTGATCAACTTTATTCATATAAACAACCAAAGAAGGAACACCTACCTGACGAGCTAATAGAATATGCTCTTTAGTTTGTGGCATAGGACCATCAGCAGCATTCACAACTAATATTGCACCATCCATTTGAGCCGCACCTGTTATCATGTTTTTTACATAATCTGCATGACCTGGACAATCAACGTGAGCATAATGACGCTTCTCAGTTTCATACTCCACATGAGCAGTAGAAATAGTTATACCTCTTTCTCTTTCTTCAGGAGCTTTATCAATTTGGTCATAAGCAGAAAAGTCAGCACGACCAGCATCAGCCATGACTTTAGTAATTGCTGCGGTTAGCGTAGTCTTACCATGGTCAACATGACCTATTGTACCAATATTTACATGCGGTTTGCTACGATCAAATTTTTCTTTAGACATCTTTTATGACCTTTCTTTATCTTAAATTATAATACTTTAAGCTAATTTAGCCTTTACTTCATCAGCCACTGCTTGTGGAACTTGATCATAATGATCAAAAATCATTGTATACTGAGCTCTTCCCTGGCTCATAGATCTTAAATTGTTAACATAACCAAACATATTAGCTAAGGGCACCATAGCATTAATCACTTGCGCATTACCTCTTGCATCCATACCATTAACTTGCCCTCGCCTACTATTTAAGTCTCCAATTATATCACCCATATATTCTTCTGGTGTTACGCATTCAACTTTCATTATTGGCTCAAGCAAGACTGGTGAGGCTTTAGTCATACCCTCTCTAAAAGCAGCTCTTGCAGCAATTTCAAATGCCATAACAGATGAGTCAACATCGTGAAACGCACCATCGTGGAGATTTACTTTAAAGTCTATTGCAGGGAAACCAGCAATTATTCCAGATTCTTTTGCTTGTATTAAACCTTTTTCAACTCCTGGAATATATTCAGAAGGGATATTACCTCCTTTTATTGAGTTAATAAATTCAAATTCCCCTTCTGGATTTGGTGAGAATGTCATTTTAACTCTTGCAAATTGCCCTGAACCACCAGATTGTTTTTTATGAGTATAATCAACTTCAACTTCTTTAGTTATAGTTTCTCTGTAAGCAACTTGTGGTGCACCTATATTTGCCTCAACCTTAAATTCTCGCTTAAGACGATCAATCAAGATATCTAAATGAAGCTCACCCATACCTTTCATAATGGTTTGTCCTGACTCTATGTCCGTCGAAACCTGAAATGAAGGATCCTCAGCAGCCAATCTTGCAAGTCCTGTAGACATTTTTTCTTGGTCATTTTTTGATTTTGGCTCTACAGCTATTTCTATAACTGGGTTTGGAAAAGACATTGTTTCTAAAACGACAGGTTTTAGTGGATCAGATAATGTATCTCCTGTTGTTGTTTCCTTCATTCCAGCTAATGCAACAATGTCACCAGCAAATGCTTCGTCAACTTCTTCTCTGTTATTTGAATGCATCATCATCATTCTGCCAACACGCTCTTTTTTACCTTTTGTAGAATTAAGAAGAGAATCACCTTTTTGAATAGAACCAGAATAAACTCTTAGGAAAGTAAGTGAGCCTACAAACGGATCATTCATAATCTTAAATGCCAAACCAGAAAAAGGCTCCTCATCACTTGCTTTTCTTTCGATATTTCTAGTTTCTGTTTTATCTCCAGGAAGGAATCCAACATAAGCCGGCACATCGAGAGGGTCAGGTAGATAATCGATAACTGAGTTCAGCATTGTTTGAACTCCCTTATTTTTAAAAGCCGAACCACACAAGATGGGAACAAAATCCATAGCTAATGTTCCTTTTCTTATCAACTTTCTTAAAGAAATCTCGTCAGGCTCTTCACCTTCTAAATATTTCTCCATCCATTCATCATCCTGCTCAACAGCTAATTCTATTAGCTCCGCTCTCATGGTTTTCGCTTTTTCTATTAAATCATCTCTTATTTCACCAATGGTCCATGATGCCCCTAAATCTTCTGAATCCCAAACCCACTCTTTCATAGAGACTAGATCTACTAATCCTAAAAAATCATTTTCTGCGCCTATTGGTAAATTTATTGGTAATGGAGTAGCACCTGTTCGTTCCTTTACCATATTCACACATTTAAAATAATCTGCACCGATTTTGTCCATTTTATTCACAAAAACAATTCTTGGAACTTTATATCTATCAGCTTGACGCCACACAGTTTCTGTTTGAGGCTCAATTCCTGCATTTGCGTCTAAAACTACAACAGCTCCGTCTAAAACAGCAAGGGATCTTTCAACTTCAATTGTAAAATCCACGTGACCTGGTGTGTCTATTATATTAAACCTAAATTTAGCCTCATCTTCTGTTGAGCCATAGTGTTTATCAAAATTTTTACCATCTTCTGTTCTTGTCCAAAAACACGTTGTTGCAGCTGATGTAATAGTAATACCACGCTCTTGTTCTTGCTCCATCCAATCCATAGTGGCATTACCGTCGTGAACCTCACCAATTTTATGAGATCTACCAGTATAATATAAAACTCTTTCTGAAGTAGTAGTTTTACCTGCATCTATATGAGCAATTATACCAAAATTTCTATATCTATTTAATTTATATCCACGAGCCATTTTTAATACCTATTTGATTACTACCAACGATAGTGTGAAAAAGCTTTATTAGCTTCAGCCATTTTGTGTGTATCTTCTTTCTTTTTTACTGATGCTCCTCTATTTGAGGAAGCATCAATTAACTCCCCACTCAACCTTTCAGTCATGGAATTTTCAGACCTGTTTCGACTACTATTTATGAGCCATCTAATTGCCAAAGCTAAAGACCTTTCGGAACGAACTTCTACTGGAACCTGATAAGTAGCTCCACCTACTCTTCTAGATCTTACCTCAAGTTGAGGTTGAACATTTTCAAGAGCTTCATGGAAAACTTTTATGGGCTCAGTTCCAACTTTGTTTTGTATAACTTCGAACGCTCCATAAACTATCTTTTCAGCAGTTGATCTCTTTCCATCATACATAAGGCAAGATGTAAACTTTGAAACAATCTTATCATTGAACTTTGGATCCGGCATTATTTGCCTTTTGATTGCTTTTCTTCTTCTAGACATTAAACTACTTTCATTTATTTAGGTCTCTTAGCACCATATTTAGATCTTCTCTGCCGTCTATCTGCAACTCCTTGAGTATCTAAAGTACCACGAATAACATGATATCTTACTCCGGGTAAATCTTTCACTCTTCCACCCCTAATCATTACAACGGAATGCTCTTGTAAATTATGTCCTTCACCTGGGATATAAGAAGTAACTTCAAAACCATTTGTAAGTCTAATTCTTGCCACTTTTCTCAAAGCTGAATTAGGTTTTTTTGGTGTTGTTGTATAAACACGTGTACATACACCACGTTTTTGTGGACATGACTGCATTGCAGGCACTTTTGTTTTATTAATTGCCCTAACCCGACCATGCCTTATAAGCTGATTAATTGTAGGCATTTATGTATCCTTTATAATGCTAATGATATTCAGTTTCATTAGAAGTAAATTTATTATTGAGCTAGCGTCTAATTTAAAATTACAACCAGAACTCAATCTCGCGGGATTGTATTCCTAAGTAACGAATTGGTCAAGAACAAAAAATGAAGTTTTTAAATTATTTTTATAATAATTAATCAAGCATCTCATCATTACTCTCAGTTTGATCTTCCTTTTCTTTTTTCATGTTTTCTAGAATTTCTTTATCTCTACGATTGGCCGTCATTCTAAGTTTATTAACTACGGAACCTGTTCCAGCGGGAACTAATCTACCTACAATAACATTCTCCTTTAAACCTAACAACGTATCGGATTTGCCAGAAACTGCCGCTTCAGTTAACACTCTAGTAGTTTCTTGAAAAGATGCTGCAGAAATGAAACTTTCTGTTTGCAAACTAGCTTTTGTAATACCAAGTAAAATAGACACACCCTTAGCTGGCTCAATACCATCTTTAATAGCTTTTTCGTTTGCTCTTTTAAACTCTAACCTGTTGACATGCTCACCATTTAAAAAAGTTGTTCCACCATGGTCAGTGATTTCTATTTTTTGTAACATTTGCCTTACAATAACCTCAATATGCTTATCATTAATTTTAACACCTTGTAATCTATAAACATCTTGGACTTCTTTTACCAAGTAATCAGCTAGAGCCTCTATACCTAAGATATTTAAAATATCATGTGGCACAGGACTTCCGTCGATAATCATATCTCCTTTCCTAATAAAATCGCCTTCTTGCACAGCCAAAAGTTTTCCTTTAGGAACCATATATTCAACAGCTTCGCTTTTACTATCTTGTGGCACAACTTTGATTCTTCTCTTAGCTTTATAATCGGCACCGAATTCAACAACACCGTCACTTTCAGAAATTATTGCAAAATCTTTGGGTTTTCTTGCTTCGAAAAGCTCTGCAACTCTAGGTAACCCACCTGTAATATCTCTAGTCTTTGAGCTTTCACGTGGAATACGAGCTAAAACAGAACCAGCTTTTACCTTGCTTTTGTTCTCAACACTCAAGACAGCGTTCATAGACATAAAATATCTGGCCTCCAAACCATTTGGTAAATTAATCACTTCACCTTTTTCATCTCTTAGTGTTATTCGTGGCCTTAAATTTGACCCTCCAGTTTGCTGTTTCCAATCCATAACTACTCTACTACCTATACCTGTGGACTCATCTACTATTTCTCTCATTGACACACCCTCAACAAGATCTACATAATAAGCTGTACCTTCTTTTTCACTAATAATAGGAATAGTATAAGGATCCCATTCAGCTATTATTTCACCAGCTTTAACTTTAGATCCATCTTTTTTTAACAACTTAGCTCCATATTGAAGACGATAACGAGCCTTTTCTCGGCCTTGATCGTCTAAAATAATCATCTCTGATGACCTAGATAGAACTATTTCACTGCCATCTTCTGTGGTCACTAAAGATGTATTATCCAAACGTATTTTCCCATCAAAGGGTGCTTCTATCTTTGACTGCTCAGCACCTCGTTGGGCGGCCCCGCCAATATGGAAAGTTCTCATTGTAAGTTGTGTGCCTGGCTCTCCTATTGATTGAGCAGCGATTACGCCAACAGCTTCACCGATGTTTACAGGCGTTCCTCTAGCAAGATCTCTTCCATAACATGCAGCACAAATTCCTGGTTGAGTATCACAAGTTAGTGCAGATCTAACTTTAACTTGATCAATACCTGCTTTTTCAATCTTTTCAATATCATCTTCCGAAATAATAAAACCTTTATCTAAAATAACTGAATTATCTTTAGTGTTAATTATTTGCGAAGCAGTTGTTCTTCCTAAAATTCTTTCTGCAAGAGGTTCTATTATGTCACCACCTTCAATAACAGCTCTCATAACAAAACCATTTTCAGTACCACAATCATCCTCAGTAACTATACAATCTTGTGCTACATCAACTAATCTTCTTGTTAAATACCCAGAATTTGCAGTTTTCAAAGCTGTATCAGCCAAGCCTTTTCTGGCCCCATGAGTTGAATTAAAATACTCAAGAACGTTTAGACCATCTTTAAATGAAGACTTTATAGGAGTTTCAATAATTTCCCCTGAAGGTTTAGCCATTAATCCTCGCATACCTGCAAGTTGTTTAATTTGTGCGGCAGATCCCCTGGCACCAGAATGTGCCATCATCCAAACTGAATTAACTGGCTCACCTTTTTTAATAGTTGAAATATTTTTCATCATTTCAGCAGCTACATCGTCGGAGCACTTAGACCAGACATCAACAACTTTATTATATTTCTCACCTTGGGTTATTAATCCATCTTGATATTGTTGCTCGAAGTCTTTAACTTGTTTTTCTGCTTTAATCATTAAATCATGTTTTGCCTTTGGAGTTTCCAAATCAGAAATCCCAAATGATATTCCAGAAGTACAAGCATGCTTAAATCCCATTGCCATTAATTTATCACAAAAAATCACAGTATCTTTTTGGCCACAATGTCTATAAACGTAGTCTATAACATTAGTTACTTCTTTTTTTGTCATTAATTTATTTATGGTATTATAATCGACTGAGCTATGAAAAGGTAATAATGTTGATAATTTCGCTCTACCTGGTGTAGTTTCAACTAACTCAGTAGATTTATTACCCTCATTATCATATATTTCAACTCTGATTTTTACCCTAGCCTGCAAATGAACTTGAGAATTATCTAATGCCATCAAGGCTTCAGTAGGGTTTGAAAAAATAATACCTTCACCTTTTTGACCATCGCTTATCATAGATAAGTAATATAATCCTAAAATTATATCTTGAGATGGTACTATAATAGGCTTTCCACTAGACGGAGAAAGTATATTATTAGTGGACATCATAAGCACCCTAGCTTCTAATTGTGCTTCAAGAGAAAGAGGTACATGAACAGCCATTTGATCACCATCAAAATCGGCATTAAAAGCGGTACAGACAAGAGGATGTAAATTAATAGCTTTACCTTCAATTAGAACTGGTTCAAATGCTTGAATACCTAATCTATGTAAAGTTGGTGCCCTATTAAGCATAACAGGGTGTTCTCTAATAACCTCTTCCAAAATATCCCAAACTTCTGGCCTTTCTTTTTCAACCATTCTTTTTGCAGCTTTGACTGTACTTGCCAAACCATAAAGTTCTAATTTAGAATAAATAAATGGTTTGAATAATTCCAAAGCCATTTTTTTTGGTAGCCCACATTGATGTAACTTTAACTCTGGACCTACAACAATCACAGATCTTCCAGAATAATCAACTCTTTTACCAAGAAGATTTTGCCTGAATCTGCCTTGTTTACCTTTAAGCATGTCTGACAGAGATTTGAGAGGCCTCTTATTTACACCTGTTATAACACGACCTCTTCTACCATTATCAAACAATGCATCAACTGATTCCTGGAGCATTCTTTTTTCATTACGAATTATTATATCAGGAGCTCTTAACTCTAAAAGTCTTTTAAGACGATTATTTCGGTTAATAACTCTCCTATACAAATCGTTTAAATCAGAAGTAGCAAATCTACCTCCATCAAGAGGAACTAATGGCCTAAGTTCAGGAGGTATTACAGGAACAACATCTAAAATCATCCATTCAGGCTTAGCTCCTGATTGTAAAAAAGATTCTACAAGCTTAAGTCTTTTTACTAATTTTTTTCTTTTAATTTCAGAACCAGTTTTAGTTAATTCCTCTCGAATTTTTAAAATCTCTTCATCCAAGTCCATATCAATTAATATTTTTTTTATAGCCTCAGCACCAATTGATACTTCAAAACTCTCATCACCAAATTCATCAAGAGCATTTTCGTATTCTTCTTCGCTAAGCAATTGTCCCTTATTCAAAGGTGTCAATCCAGGTTCTGTAACTAGAAAATACTCAAAATAAAGAACTCTCTCTAGATCTTTAAGTGTCATGTCAACTAGCAAACCAATTCTTGATGGTAATGACTTTAGAAACCAGATGTGTGCAACTGGTGATGCTAAATCGATATGCCCCATTCTTTCTCTTCTAACTTTAGAAAGAGTAACTTCAACACCGCATTTTTCACAAATAATTCCACGGTATTTCATTCTTTTGTACTTACCACATAAACATTCGTAGTCTCTTACAGGACCAAAAATTTTAGCACAAAAAAGTCCATCACGTTCAGGCTTGAAGGTTCTGTAATTTATTGTTTCAGGCTTTCTTATTTCACCATAAGACCAACTTTTTATAGCTTCAGGAGAGGCTATAGAGATACTAATTTGATCAAAACTCTGTGTTGATCCTGTTTGCCCGAATGTGTTTATAAGTTCATTCATATTTAATTTCCATTCATGGTTTATAACTTTGTAAATTAATCAACTAAATCCATATTAACATTTAGTCCAAGTGATTTTAATTCTTTTATTAGAACGTTAAAAGACTCTGGGATTCCAGCTTCAAAGTCATCGTCACCTCTAATAATCGATTCATAGACCTTCGTTCTACCAGAAACATCGTCTGATTTTACAGTTAACATTTCTTGAAGTGTATAAGCTGCTCCATATGCTTCAAGCGCCCAAACTTCCATTTCACCAAATCTCTGTCCTCCAAATTGAGCTTTGCCACCTAGGGGTTGCTGTGTAACGAGAGAATATGGACCAATTGATCTTGCGTGAATCTTGTCATCTACTAAATGATGAAGCTTTAACATATAAATATATCCAACAGTAACTTTTCTATCAAAAACCTCGCCAGTTCTTCCATCAGTTAGCCAAACTTGGCCAGTTTCATCTAAATCTGCTAATTTAAGCATGTCTCTAACGTTTGATTCACTTGCGCCGTCAAACACCGGAGTTGCCATTGGAACTCCTCTACGTAAGTTATTTGCTTGTTTAACAACACCTTTGTCATCTAGTTTGGAAATATCTGACTTTAGTTGTTTCTCACCATAAATCTGTGAAAGAAATTTTTTAATATTTTTACTACTAGAATCATTATCATCTAACATCTTACCAATTTTGTTGCCTAATCCCGCTGCAGCCCAACCAAGATGAGTCTCCAGTATTTGGCCGACATTCATTCTAGATGGGACACCTAATGGGTTTAAAACTACATCAACAGAAGTTCCATCTTCCAAATAAGGCATATCTTCAGCTGGAATAATCTTAGAAATCACACCTTTATTACCATGCCTTCCAGCCATTTTATCACCAGACTGCAGTTTTCTTTTAACAGCAACGAAAACTTTAACCATCTTCATTACACCAGGAAGAAGTTCATCCCCTCTTTGTAATTTATCAACTCTATCGTTAAACCTATTTTCTAATGTTTTAATTACCCCATCAAAATGATGAGATAATTTTTCAAGTTTTTTCTGAACTTCTTCATTATCAACTGAAATTGATCTGAGCTCGGTACGTGACAATTCATTTATTAATTCTTCAGACAAAATTTCACCATTGTTTAATTTTTTACTTGATGAATTATCAATTTTTTGTCCAACAAGAAACTCTGCAACACGACCATAGTAACCTTTTTCAAGAATTAATTTTTCGTCATCCCTATCTTTTGCAAATCTATCAATTTCGGCTCTTTCGATAGCTCTAGCTCTTTCATCTTTATTAATACCTCTTCTAGAGAAAACTCTTACATCCACAATTGTACCAGACACACCTGGTGGCACTTTTAGAGAAGAATCTCTAACGTCTGAAGCCTTTTCGCCAAAAATTGCTCTCAATAATTTTTCTTCAGGTGTCATCGGGCTTTCACCTTTTGGAGTCACTTTTCCAACCATTATGTCGCCTGGATTTACTTCAGCTCCAATATATACCATACCCGCTTCATCTAAGTTTTTTAATGCATCTTCACCTATATTTGGTATATCACGAGTAATTTCTTCTTGTCCTAGCTTAGTATCTCTTGCCATAACCTCAAATTCTTCAATGTGAATCGATGAGAATACATCTTCTTTTACAATTCTTTCAGAAATCAGAATAGAGTCTTCAAAATTATATCCATTCCAAGGCATAAATGCCACAAGAACATTTCTTCCAAGAGCTAGTTCACCATCTTCAGTGGCAGGACCATCAGCGATAATATCACCATGATTCACTAAATCACCAACTTGAACTAAAGGTCTTTGGTTAATACAAGTATTTTGGTTGCTTCTTTGAAACTTTAACAATGAATAAATATCAACTGGGCTAACATCAGCTTCGTCAACAGAGTTGGCTCTAATTACTATTCTAGTTGCGTCTACTTGATCAACAACTCCTGATCTTCTTGCTACAAGTGTCACCCCTGAATCTTGTGCAACAGTTGCCTCGATTCCTGTTCCAACAAGAGGACTTTCTGATTTAATAAGTGGAACAGCTTGTCTCATCATATTAGAACCCATTAAGGCCCTGTTTGCATCATCATTTTCTAAAAAAGGGATTAATGCTGAAGCAACTGAAACTAATTGTTTAGGAGACACGTCCATAAGATTAATATCTTGGGGATTAGCTAAACCAATATCTCCAGCTTTTCTTACTGGCAACAATTCACCAGTAAAATTATTTGATTCATCTAATTCTGCATTAGCTTGTGCAATTGTATACTTACTCTCTTCTATTGCTGAGATGTAGACAACATCATTTGTCACATTCCCCTCTTGAACTTTTCTGTATGGTGTTTCTATAAAGCCATATTGATTGATTTGAGCAAAGGTTGCTAAAGAATTAATTAATCCTATGTTTGGTCCTTCTGGTGTTTCAATAGGGCAAATCCTTCCGTAATGAGTAGTATGAACATCTCTTACTTCAAATCCTGCTCTCTCACGAGTTAACCCACCGGGACCAAGTGCAGACACCCTCCTTTTGTGAGTAATTTCAGAAAGTGGGTTTGTTTGATCCATAAACTGAGATAATTGACTTGACCCAAAAAACTCTCTGAGAGATGCAGCAGCTGGCTTTGCATTGATAAGATCTTGTGGCATTAAATTTTCTATTTCATTAGCCGAACTCATTCTTTCCTTAATAGATCTTTCCATTCTTGATAACCCAACTCTATATTGGTTTTCTAATAATTCACCTACTGATCTAACTCTTCTATTACCCAAATGGTCAATGTCATCAATTTCTCCATTTCCATCTTTTAATGAAATTAGTTCTTTGATTATATAAAGTATGTCAATTTTTCTTAATACTCTTAGTTTGTCATCGACTTCGAGATCTAAACGAGCAGACATTTTTACCCTACCAACAGCAGATAAATCATAACGCTCTTCATCAAAAAAAAGACCATTAAATAAAATTTCAGCTGTTTCTTGTGCTGGTGGCTCACCAGGACGCATTACTCTATAAATGTCTACTAAAGCTTCTTCCCTAGAAGAATTTTTGTCAATAGCCAAAGTATTTCTCATCCATGGTCCAACGGACGAATCTATGGACAAGACTTTTAATACACTTAAATTGTTTAATCTAAATAATTTTAAAAAATCAACCGTAATTTCATCACCAGCCTCAGCATAAATTTCACCAGTTTTTTCATTAATAATATCTTCTGCACAAAATTTACCTAACAGTTCATCTTCTTTGATTTCAATCGATTCAAGGTTATTCTCTATAAGTGATTTTATATTTCGTTGTGTTAATTTATCTCCCGATTTTGCAACAATTTTATTTTTTTTGGCATCTACTAAATCAAAATTTAACCTTTGACCTTTATAATTTTCTGCAATAAAGTTAGTAACCCATTTGCCTGCATTTAATTTAAATATTTGAGAATCATAAAAATAATTTAATATATCTTCTCTTGTCATGCCTATGAGCTGAGATCTATCTGGTTCTTTATTGTTTTTAATGCATTCTTTAAGATATTTTTCAGAATCTTCATCCAAAAGCGCCATCAAAAAAGTAGTACATGGCAATTTTCTTTTTCTATCAATTCTAACATTAAGAATATCTTTAGGGTCAAACTCAAAATCCAACCATGATCCTCTATATGGTATTACTCTAGCTGCAAAAAGAAATTTTCCTGAAGTATGGGTTTTACCTTTATCATGATCAAAAAAGACACCAGGAGACCTGTGCATTTGTGAAACAATTACTCTTTCAGTTCCATTAACTACGAAAGTTCCATTAGGTGTCATAAGTGGCATATCGCCCATATAAACATCTTGCTCTTTCATATCTCTTATGGATTTTGCACCTGTGTCGGAATCTATGTCCCATACTATTAATCTTAAGGTTAACCTTAAAGGAGAGGCATAAGTCAAACCACGTTGATGACACTCTTCAACATCATATTTTGGATCTTCAAGCGTGTAAGAAACAAATTCAAGCATTGACCTTCCTACAAAATCCTTTATTGGAAAAACTGAGCTAAATACTGCCTGCAAACCTGCATTAACTCTTTCATCAATTGGATCATACATTTGTAGAAATTGTTCGTAGGAATTTCTTTGAACTTCAATCAAATTAGGCATTTGCACAACTTCATTTATCTTACCAAATGTTCTTCTAATTCTTCTTCTGTTAAATAAAGTACTTTGATGGGCTGACATTTATGATCCCTTTTAAATAAAAAAAGTTAAAAAAAATATAATCTGGCAAACAAGCTTAAATAAATTAAGCTCATTTATTAAATTTTGTATAAAATGAAACTATTTAATCTCTACTGAAGCACCAGCTTCTTCAAGTTTAGCTTTAATTTCATTTGCTTCAGTTTCTGGTATCCCTTCTTTAACCATAGAAGGAGCAGCTTCAACTAAATCTTTAGCTTCTTTAAGGCCTAAGCCTGTTGCTGCTCTAACCTCTTTTATAACATTTATTTTTTTATCTCCTATTGCAGTTAAAGTAACTGAAAATTCTGTTTTTGCTTCAGCTGAGGCAGGAGCATCTCCCCCACCTGCAACAGCTGCAACTGCAACTGGTGCCGAAGCTGAAACTCCCCATTTTTCTTCCAAAATTTTTGCTAAGTCAGCCGCTTCTAAAACTGTCAAAGAACTTAAATCTTCTGCTATTTTTTCTAAATCCGCCATTTTTTTCTCCTAAAAATAAAATTATTGTTGTTGTGATTTTTGTGAAATAGTTCTTAAAACCTTAGATGCCGGCTCCTTCGTTAGCCTTGCTATTTTTGATGAAGGAGCTTGAAGAAGACCAACAAGTTTGCCTCTAAGGTCATTCAGACTTGGGAGCTTTGCTAAAGCTACCACGTCGTCCTTTGAAAGTGATTTATCTTCTAAACCACCTCCGATTATAACTAATTTTTCATTTTCATTAGCAAAATTTACCAAAACTTTTGCTGCCATTACTGGATCTTTAGATGAGCCAATAGCTGTTGGACCTATAAACATTTCGTCCATGTGTTGGTATTTTGTGTCTTTTAATGCTAGACGAGTTAATTTATTCTTAGTAACTTTAAATAAACAATCATCATTACGCATTTTATTTCGAAGATCAGTGCTCTCCGCCACAGTAAGACCAATACAATGAACTACCACGACTGAAGCCGCATCTTCAAATGTATTACGCAAAGTTTTGACTAAATCGGTTTTTTGATTTCTGTTCACCGATGTGCCTCCACATTGTAGTTTAGATTAATATATCTAAACGTTCGTTGCATTTAAGGTAATAAATTACCCACGGCCCGTCCTACCAAAATTAGACATTAAATGCCCTTCTTGTCTATGTAGGTTATTAAGATAAACTCACCTACAGTCTTGGACAGGTTCAGCCTAATTAAGGCTGACAAAGGGCAATAAATAAATATTACCCTTAGATAAATATATAACTAAGTTATATATTTACATTAATACCAACTCCCATTGTTGAGCTGATAGAAATTTTTTTAATAAAAGTACCTTTAGCTCCAGATGGTCTGGATTTTTGGATAGCTTCAATAAAAGAATTAACATTTTCAATTAATTTATCAGATCCAAAGCTTAACTTTCCAATTCCAGCTTGAACTATACCAGTTTTTTCAGCACGATATTGAACTTGACCTGATTTTGCAGCTTCAACTGCTGCTTTTACATCCGGTGTTACAGTTCCAAGCTTGGGATTTGGCATTAAACCTTTTGGGCCAAGCACCTTACCAATCCTGCCGACAACACCCATCAAGTCAGGTGTAGCTATAACCCTGTCGTAATCTAAATTTCCCTTTTGCATATCCTCAGCCAGATCTTCTGCTCCCGTTACATCAGCTCCTGCTAGCTTTGCTTCTTCAGCTTTTTTGTCTTTTGCAAATACAGCAACTTTCATTACTTTTCCATTACCATTAGGCAAGGAAACTACTCCTCTTACCATTTGATCTGCATGTCTGGGATCAATTCCTAAGTTCATAGAAATCTCAACTGTTTCATCAAATTTTTCTCTTTTTTTGTCTACAATAAATTTAATCGCTTCTTCAACGTTGAAAGATTTATTTTCAATGCTTTTATACAAATCTGTGAGATATTTTCCTTTACTCATGACACTACTCCAAAACCTCTAATCCCATTGATCTAGCTGACCCTTTTACCATTTCAATTGCACCATCGATAGTCGATGCATTCAAATCTTTCATTTTATTTTCAGCAATTTCTTTGATTTGTTCAATTTTTATTGATCCACAAACAACTCTACCAGGTTCGCTTGAACCTTTATCTTTCCCAATAGCTTTTTTTAGAAAAAATGAAACTGGGGGTGATTTAGTAGTAAAGCTAAAACTTTTATCAGAAAAAACAGTTATTACAACTGGTATGGGCATATTTTTTTCCAAAGATTCTGTTGAAGCATTAAAAGCCTTACAAAACTCCATTATATTTACACCACGCTGACCTAAAGCTGGCCCAACTGGAGGAGATGGGTTTGCCGCACCTGCCGGAATGTTCAATTTAATGTAACCTTCTATTTTCTTTGCCATATTAACCTCCGCAACTATATCCGTTGCTCAATTTATTATAATTTTTCAACTTGACTATATTCAAGATCGACAGGAGTTGATCTACCAAAAATAGATACAGCAACTTTTAATCTTGATTTATCTTCATCGATTTCTTCAACTAAACCGTTAAAACTTTGAAAAGGTCCGTCTGATACTCTTACTTCTTCACCTATTTCGTAGACGACACTCGATCTTGGTCGGTCAATTCCTTCACTAATTTGATCAATTAATCTATTAGCTTCCGCTTCGCTTATTGGAACTGGCTTACCTTTCCCTCCAAGGAATCCTGTGACTTTTGGTTGAGCCTTTATCAAATGCCAAGTTTCATCGGTCATTTCCATTTTAATTAAAATGTAGCCTGGGAAAAATTTTTTTTCAGATTGAACTTTTGCTCCACGTCTAATTTCAACCACCTCTTCAGTAGGAACTAGAACTTCTTCAATAAGTGATCCAACATCTTTAGAAATAATCTGTTCTTCAATATTTTGGCAAACTTTTTTTTCTGAACCTGAAAAAACATGGACAACATACCATTTTTTGGCCATTACGAAATTCCATTATTAAAAGATAAAATAAAAAAAATCATTTATATTAATTAACCACCAAGACCCAATAAAAACTGAACAATGTTGGATAGCAACAAATCAACTAATAAAAAAAATAAAGATGCAATTAATGCCATTACAAAGACGCTAATTGATGCGTATAATGTTTCGCGCTTAGTTGCCCAAGTTATTCTATTAATTTCTTGTCTTACCTGCCTAACAAATTGTGCGGGATTTGTTTTAGCCATCAGAAGCCTTTCTTGCAAGAAAAAAATGATTAATTACATTTTTTTTTAATATAAGTCAAAGTTAATAATTATTAATTAATTATTTTTATTTGGCAGGAGTGGAGGGACTCGAACCCCCAGCCCCCGGTTTTGGAGACCGGTGCTCTACCAATTGAGCTACACTCCTAAGCTATATTAATATTTATTATCAAAACCTTATAAACTAATTAAGCTTCAATGCTTGATACAACTCCAGCACCTACAGTCCTTCCACCTTCTCTTATCGCAAATCTTAGTCCTTCATCCATTGCAATTGGAGTTATTAATTCCACAGAAATTGCGATATTATCCCCTGGCATCACCATCTCTGTACCAGAAGGTAACTCAACAGCCCCAGTTACATCGGTTGTTCTAAAATAAAATTGTGGACGATAGTTACTAAAAAATGGTGTATGTCTACCACCTTCATCTTTAGTTAAGATATAGGCTTCACCTTTAAATTTAGAATAAGGTTTTATTGAGCCAGGCGCAGATAATACCTGACCACGTTCAACTTCTTCTCTTTTTGTTCCTCTTAATAGAACACCAACATTGTCACCAGCCTCACCAGAATCTAGCAACTTACGAAACATTTCAACACCTGTACATGTTGTTTTAGCTGTTTCTTTAATTCCAACTATCTCTATCTCTTCACCAACCTTTATAACACCTCGCTCAACACGACCTGTTACCACAGTACCTCTTCCTGATATAGAAAAAACATCTTCAATAGGCATTAAGAAGGGTTTATCTTTATCACGCTCAGGCTGAGGAATATAAGAGTCTACAGCGGCCATTAACTCTGTAATTGAATTTACACCAATGGCCTCATCACGACCCTCAAGCGCAGCTAAGGCACTTCCTTTAATAATTGGAATATCATCGCCAGGAAACTCATAACTACTTAGTAATTCACGAATTTCTAACTCAACTAATTCTAACAACTCTTCATCGTCAACCTGATCAACTTTATTCATATAAACAACCAAAGAAGGAACACCTACCTGACGAGCTAATAGAATATGCTCTTTAGTTTGTGGCATAGGACCATCAGCAGCATTCACAACTAATATTGCACCATCCATTTGAGCCGCACCTGTTATCATGTTTTTTACATAATCTGCATGACCTGGACAATCAACGTGAGCATAATGACGCTTCTCAGTTTCATACTCCACATGAGCAGTAGAAATAGTTATACCTCTTTCTCTTTCTTCAGGAGCTTTATCAATTTGGTCATAAGCAGAAAAGTCAGCACGACCAGCATCAGCCATGACTTTAGTAATTGCTGCGGTTAGCGTAGTCTTACCATGGTCAACATGACCTATTGTACCAATATTTACATGCGGTTTGCTACGATCAAATTTTTCTTTAGACATCTTTTATGACCTTTCTTTATCTTAAATTATAATGTTCATGTTTTTGTGGTGGTGGGGGTAGGATTCGAACCTACGTACGCTACGCGGGCAGATTTACAGTCTGCTGCCTTTAACCACTCGGCCACCCCACCAAATTTATCTATTACTATAAAAATTTCACCTTACTTAAATTTACTAATTTTTTATGTTATATACACAAGGCTTCCTAAATATAAAAGCTTTTATTATAAGTAAATAAAAAAAACAATTTACATCAGATAGTTATATGAAAAGAAATTCAAAAAAAATTAATAATCATTTTACCAAAGCGGAAAAAAACAAAAAAACTAAAGAAAAAAAAATTTTTCATTTTAATTATACTTCATTAAAAAACAATCAAATACCAATAGCAGGCAGACATTCTATTTTATCAGCATTAAACAATAAAAATAGAAAACTTTATTACCTTATCACAACTAATACAAACGTCTCAAAATGGAAAGACGATATCAATAAATTTAAATTAAAATTAGACATTGAAGTCAAAACTAGAGAAGAGATGGACAAAATTAATAATTACAAGCCACATCAAAATGCAATTTTGGTTACAGAACCCCTTAAAAGATTGTCAATGGAAGAATTTTTATCCCATCACAGATCTAATAACCAAATTCCAATAAGGCTTATTCTACTTGATGAAGTAACTGACCCTCAAAATGTTGGAGCAATTATTAGATCTGCGTTAGCTTTTAAAATGGACGGTTTAGCATTATCTCAAAGAAACAGCCCACAGGAAACTCCTGCATTAACAAAAGCGTCTTCTGGAGCTATTGAGAAACTTAAAATCATTGAATTGTCAAATATGTCGAGAGAAATAAAAAAACTTCAAAAATATAACTTTAGCATTTATGGGCTTGCTGGTGAAGGAGAAAAAGATGTCTACGAACTTGAAAATGAAACTGGTAATGTTGCTTTAATACTTGGCTCTGAGGGAAAGGGTCTCAGAAGATTAACTAAAGAAAATGTAGATAGTTTAATTAAAATACCAATTAATGCACAATCTGATTCATTAAATGTTTCAAATGCAGCTTCAGTTGCTATGTTTCAACTACAAAAAAATATAATAAAAATTTAAATAATTTCTTGTTTATAAATCAAATATCTATTATTTATCTCGTTGTGCCGGCTTAGCTCAGCTGGTAGAGCAGTTGATTTGTAATCATCAGGTCGGGAGTTCGAGTCCCCCAGCCGGCACCATAAAAATAATAATGTTAGTTTTTTTTAACTTATCATTTTAAGAATCTTAAGACACAGTTAAAAACTTCAGATTTTAGTTTTTTATATATTTCATTGCTATATGGGGAATTCCATCTTCAAAGAATTCATCACCATACGAAATAAAATTTATACTTTCATAAAAATCTGCAACAGCAACTTGGCTATGCAAAATAAAAAATATGTTTTCATTTAAGTTTGTGAAGTATTGAATAATATTTTTGATTAAAGTTGATCCTACTTTTAGCCTTCTAAACTCAAACAAAACAGCAACCCTTTCAATTTTTAAAATGTTTTCTTCTTTTTGACGCACTCTTGCTGTTGCTATAACTTTTTTATCAGCAAAAATTAAAAAATGACTGCAAAGGTGGTCTAAATTGTCAAACTCTATTTCTTTAGATATTTTTTGTTCTTCACAAAAAACTTTTGTTCTAATGGCATAAGATTTTTCCATTTCTTCTTTTGAACTTACTTTTTTAAAAATAAAATTATGCATAATATTTTTTAACCAAAGTTTAGATTTAAAAACCTCTATAATGGAAGTGGTTTTCCATCGTAGTTGAAAAATTTTCCAGAGTCAGATTTTTGTAAGTTTAAAAAGTGATTTATTAACCCAGTTGCACTTTCTTCAGTTGATATATCAGCATTAGCTCCACCCATGTCAGTTTTCACCCACCCAGGATGATACGATGATACAATAATATTATCATTTAAGAAATGATTTGATATTGTTCTCATTAAATTATTAGCAGCTGCTTTAGAGGCTCTGTATATAGGGGCATTATTTGAAATATGAGTTTGAGTTCCCATTAGGGAAGAAATAATAACAATTTTAGATATGGTTTTTTTATTAAGGTTTTTATAGAGATTTTGAATTGTTAAAAATGGTCCACCAACATTAACCATCATTACTTCCATGATAGCATTCTCGTTATGCTCATCACTAAAAATATCACCTTTACCATTATTAACACCAGCATTACAAACCAAAATGTCAATTTCATTTTTAAAATTTTCAGAGGCTTTCAAAATACTTTTTGAACTGGTTACATCCATTTTAGTTATATTGAGATGAGGATTATTGTTTGATAAATTATTTAGTTCATGAGAATTATCAGGATTTCTACAACATGCTTCAACACACAAATCTTTTCTAAGACATAGCTTTGTTAACGCAAAACCAATGCCTCTATTGGCGCCAGTAATTAAAATAGTTTTTTTCATAAAACCTCCTACATCAAGTAATCATTAATTAAAAATTTGAATTTTAGTTATTTTTACTTTTTATGTGTGTTCTCCATGCTGCAAATATACCGCTTGCAACAACTATACTACCTCCAAGAAGAATTGATATGGTTAATGTATCATTAAAAATTATTATTCCAATAATAGACGCAAAGAACAACTGGAAATACGTAAATGGTTGGAGGACACTAGCTTCTGCATTTTCATAAGCCTTTATCAAAAGAAAATGACCTGCAGTACTCAAAATACATAACACTCCCATCCAGCCCCAATCTTGAAATAAAATTGGCTCCCAGTAAAAAGGACCAACTATAGTCATGACAATACAACCTACTATGGCAACCCAGAAAAAACTTGTTTCTGACGTGTCTGTTTCTGAAACCTTTCTTGTAAGAATAGAGTAAAAACCCAGTACAAAAGCACCTAGCACCGGTAAAATTGCATCAAAGCTCAATATGTAATTTGTAGGATCCAATATGATTAAAACACCTGTAAAACCAAAAATGACTGCCAACCACCTCTGAAAACCAATTTTTTCTTTTAATATTGGTCCTGAAAAAGCAACAACAATTAATGGAAAAGAGGATAATATTGAGTGGGTTTGGACTAGACCAAGTTTAGTAAAAGAATAAACTCCGATTAAAATAGCACTTATAAGTAATAAGCCTCTAATGAATTGTATGTAAGGTTGTTTTGTTCTCAAAACTTTAACAATTCCATTTTGATTTCTGAGACTTATGCAAACAACTAATAGAGCTAAAACCCAACTTCTTATCATGTTAATTACAAAAACATTATAAGTATCAGCTAAGTATCTTGAAACGCCATCCATGGTTGCAAAAAATAGTGTTGAGAGGATTATTATCAAGATACCTCGTTTCACGTTATTAGTCATGACAGTTTTGTTCCAAAATGTGTTTTAAAGTTAAAAAATATATAATTTTAAAATAAATTTTAATATTGATGCCATCTATATGTATGTTTAAGTTCATGATGTGTAAATAAATTTTAATTTTTTGCGTACTAAAAATGAATAATCTAAATTTAGGATTTATAGGTGTAGGATTAATGGGATTGTCTCTAGTCAAGAGATTATCTAACTTAGGTTACAAGATAGATGCTTATGATAAAAATTTAAAAAAACTTGAACCTTTAAAAAAAATATCAAATCTCAGATTGAACCAAAAAGCTTCTGAGGTGTCCCAAAATAATAACATAATAATTTTATGTGTTGATAAAACAGAGAGTGTAAAAGAAGTAGTATTTGGGAAAGACGGTTTAGTAAATAATGCTAATAATAATACTATTATTTTGGATTTATCAACTACATTAGCAGATGAAACAATTAATTTTGCTAATCAACTAAATAAAAAAACGGGAGCTTCGTGGATTGACGCACCAGTTTCAGGTGGCCCTGATAAAGCATTAGAGGGGAATTTAGCTATTATGGTAGGTGGAGATGAAGAATTTGTAGAATATGTCAAACCTATTTTAGAAAAAATATCTTCAAAATTTACTTATTTTGGTGAAACTGGATCTGGTCAAATAGTAAAAATGATAAATCAAATAATAGTTTTAAATAATTATGCAATTTTAGCGGAAGCAGCTTCCTTTGCAAAATCTTGGAATATTGATGCAAACAAAATTCCAGAAGCACTCTCTGATGGTCATGCAGGATCTAATTTATTAAATGATCTATTTCCTAGAATAGTAAATAGAGATTTTGCACCTAAAGGATACGCTTCACAGATATTAAAGGATTTACAAATGGTGTCTAAGTTAGCTATTGCTAAAAACACACCAACACCTATGTCTTCCCTGACCAAACAATTATTCACAATTTTGGTAAATAGCTCACAAGAAAAATTAGATGGCACATCTATAGTAAAATTATTTGATTTAAAAGAAATTATTTAAGCATTTTCAATGAAAGATATACCTATAATCGACGCCCATCACCACTTCTGGGATTTAAGTTTAAAGAAAAACCCTTGGTTGAACCCAGATAACCAAATACCATTTAGATATGGTGATTATAAATCTATTTGTAAAAATTTTTTAACAACAGATTATTTTGAAGTTAGTAAAAATCATAAAATTGTAAAAACGATTCATATGGAAACTGAATGGGATCCAAATGACCCCATTGGGGAGACTAAATGGCTTCATAAATTATTTGAAATGACTGGTTTTCCAAATGCTTTGGTTGCACAAGCATGGTTTGACAGGAACGATATTGAAAAAGTGCTAGAAAATCAGTCTAAATATGACCTTACAAGAAGTATAAGACATAAACCTAAATCAACTGATAATCCAAATACAAAACTTGATAATATAAAGGGATCATTAAATGATCCTGTTTTTAGAAGCGGGTATTCTTTATTAAAAAAATACAAACTACATTTTGATCTGCAAACTCCATGGTGGCACCTTAATGATGCAACTCAATTAGCAAAAGATTTCCCTGATACTATCATTATTCTTAACCACACAGGTCTTCCTTCTGACAGATCTTTTGATGGATTAAATCAATGGAGAATGAATTTAGAAGAATTTTCTGAACAGCCAAATACCGCTATCAAAATTTCTGGCATTTGTGTTCCTGATAAAAAATGGACTGTTAAACTCAACAAAGAAATTATATTGGACGTAATAAATATATTTGGATATGAAAGATGTATGTTTGCATCTAATTTTCCTGTAGATAGTTTATGTGCTACTTTTGATGAAATTTATAATGGTTTTAAAAACATAACAGCAGGGTTGCCCGAAAATGAAATTCAGTGTTTGTTTCACGATAATGCAATTAAATATTATAATCCCCTGTAAAGTTTAGAGCCCTTTGAAGTTTGGTTTCCTTTTTTCCATAAATGCTTTTCTTCCCTCCTTATAATCTTCACTATCAAAACAAGCGGAAGCTAAACTTTCACATAAAGTCAAATCTCTTTCTGAAGGATTTTTTAAAACTTCAATACCAATTTGTTTCATTGCCTTTACAGTTAAAGGAGCATTTTTAGAGATTGTAAAAGCATAATCATTAACAAAAGTTTCTAAATTTTCTTCACTTACTAGCTTTTGAATTAATCCACAAGAAACTGCCTCTTTTGAAGATATTTTTTCAGCAGTAAACATAAAGTGTTTAGCCATCCCAGGTCCCATTATATCAAACAATCTTTTTATTGATGAAAAAGGGTAGCCAAGAGATAGTTTCGCTGCAGGCATCGCAAATTGTGACTTTTCAGAGCAAATTCTTATGTCACAACATACAGCTAAATTGAGACCTCCACCAATACAATATCCATTAATTTTGGCTATTGTTGGCTTCGGAAACGCCTCAATAAGCTCATAAACCTTTTGTGTTCGTTTGTTATAACTTAACACAGCTTCTTTTGTACTTCTTTCTTTATCAAATTTAGAAATATCAGCTCCAGAAACAAATGATTTCCCCCCTGCACCCTCAAGAACAACAACCCTAATATTGTTATCCTCTCTAAATTGATTAAGAAATTTTTCAAGCGCATCCCACATTTCTATGGATACTGCGTTATGTTTTTCTGGATTATTAAAAATTATATATCCAACACTATCTTGAGTGCGAGACAACATTTTTTCTTCAGTCATTGTCTTTCCCTTATATTAAATTATCTCTTGATTTTTAAAAATATTTAGTTCTTTTTCACTAAAACCTAGCTCGGAAAGTACATCACTATTTTGTTCACCCTTTTCAGGGGGACGCTGCTTTAAACTACTAGGAGTACGGGATAAATTAAAGGGTTGCCCCACTAATTGAGTTTCCCCAAAAGGAATTGTATCAACAGATTGCGCGATACCAAGATGCTTTACCTGAGGGTCTTGAAAAACCTTATCTATAGAATTTATTGGACCACATGGAACACCAACCTTTTCTAATTTTTCAACCCATTCATTTGAAGATTTGGTTACTGTCAATTCTTCAATTAAGCTATTTAAATGATCTCGGTTTTTTAATCGATTTTTTGCATCTTTAAATTCTTCCATTTCAAGCCAATCTCTTTTGTCAACCGCTTCAGCAAAGCGTCTCCAAATTGTTTCTCCAGCAACTGCTAAGTTAATTGAACCATCAGAAGTTTTAAAAACACCGGTAGGAACACTAGTTGGATGGTTGTTGCCAGCCTGCCCCGCTACATTATTATCACACAGCCACCGCGAAGCTTGAAAATCTAACATAAAGATCTGGGCCTGCAGTAATGATGTATTTACCCATTGACCAATACCAGATTTTTCTCTTTCTAGAAGAGCAGTCTGAATACCCATTGCACAGAATAATCCTGCTGTTAAATCAGCTACAGGAATACCAACCCTCATTGGTCCCTTACCTGGTTCTCCAGTTATACTCATTAATCCACCCATACCTTGAGCAATTTGATCAAAGCCTGGTCTCTTTGCATAAGGTCCATCTTGACCAAATCCTGATATACTAGCAAGAATAATTCTCGGATTTCTTTTTTTTAAGGTTTCATAATCAATACCAAGTCTTTTCTTCACATCTGGACGAAAGTTTTCGACCACGACATCAGACTTTTCAACTAATTTCATAAGAATTTCTAAAGCCTCAGATTTTTTTAAATTTAGAGTAATGCTTCTTTTGTTACGGTGTAAATTTTGAAAATCAGACGTGTGCCTTGACGCACCTAACGCCCCGTCCGGTTCAACACTTTCAGGAGCTTCTACTTTTATAACATCAGCTCCCCAGTCAGCAAGTTGTCTAACTGCTGTTGGACCAGATCTTACTCTAGTAAGATCAATAACTCTTATATGTGATAATGCATCAGATGCAGGTAAATGTGGCATTAGGTGTTCTCCATTACCAAGTATTTTTTAAGTTATTTTATCTTATATTATTAACTATCAAGAGATCAATAAAATGCTTGTTATTAATTTAAAAAAAAATTATTAGTTTTTTTAATTGAATGTTGAGGCAAAGAATGGAAAATAATAAGTTTAATTTTGAAAATCATTCGAGAGATTTGTATGAAATTGAAAAAGACTCCCAAAAAAAATTAATAGAAACTAATGGTATTAAAGTGTGTTGGAGGTCTTGGGGTAAGGGAACACCTCTAGTTCTTTTGCATGGTGGTTATGGAAGCTGGAGACATTGGATCAAACAAGCAATTCCATTTTCGAAAAATCATAATGTTTTAATTCCTGACATGCCAGGCTTTGGTGAGTCAGATGATTTACCTTTACCTCATACACCAGAAAAGATTGCCTCTAATTTAGCAGACACTTTAATTAAATTAATCTCATTAAATGAAAATCCTTTGGTATGCGGTTTTTCATTTGGTGGATTAATTGCCGGACACTTATCTTACGAACTGATAAATAGACAATTATCACCTAGAAAATTAATTTTGGTAGGACCTGGAGGTTTGGGAGCCAAAAGAGGCGAAATGAAAACTATGATAGCTAGACACTCCAAAATGACAGAACAAGAAGTATATGATGCTCACAGGACAAATCTTGAAATACTAATGTTTTATAATCCAAAAAAAGTTGATGATTTTGCAGTCCATATTCAAAAACAAAATACAGATGATCACCGAATTAAAAGCCGACCAATTTCAGCAACTGACACTTTAGCTAAAATATTAAAAAAGCAAGAAGTACCTCTTTACGTGATTTGGGGAGAAAAAGATGCCAGTGTGGGAGTTTATTTAGAAGATAGAATGACAATATTGAGATCCATTAATCCTAAAGTCAGGTTTCATGTAGAATTCAACATAGGTCATTGGATAATGTATGAAAATGAAGTTTTGTTTAACGATATATTAAATAATATTATTCAAGATTAAATCCATTTTTTTTAAGCCAATTTTTAAATTGGCTTCTTTCTGGAACCGATAATTGTCTGCTAATATTCTCAGACCAAGTCCCCTTTTTTGCAACTCCATAAAGGTCAATGTGACGTTGCTTTTTCGGTGGAATTGGATCTTTTTTAAAAACTTTTGCGTCATATTTATTTATTTTATGAATTAAATCTTTTTCATTATATTTGTTTAAATGTGTTACGATATCTTGAGATAATCTAATTGAAATTTTTGATTTTTGATCAGGCCAACCAATTGTAAGTCCTGCAATCGGGAAAACTCCTTTAGGTAACTCACAAATTACCTTCACCTCTTCAATTATGTTTCTAATCATGCTAATTGGACACACTCCCAGACCTATAGATTCTGCTGCACATATTGTTGATTGCATTGCTAAAGCAGCATCAATTACGCTATTCATAAATGTATCAACATTGTTGTTTTTATGATCATATCCTCTGTCATTAGTTATTTTTATATTTCTTCTTATATCAGCAAGATATAATAAAAAAATTGGTGCCGTCAGTGCCCACTTAGTGTTTCCTATTAAATCAGATATTTCATTTTTAATATTTTGATCTTGAATCACTAAAATTGAGTATTGTTGAAGGTTAGATTTTGACGGAGCAGATTGTGATGCTGCTAAAAGTAAAGTTATAAGTTCTTTTGATATCGGCTTGTTTAAAAACTTTCTGATACTTCTTCTTGATAAAATTGACTTAAGAGTTACTGTTTCTTGAATTTTTGAAAAATCTAGATCAATTTCCTCAGCATATCTATCTGCAATTAATTTTGAAAATTTCATTACGATTTATACTTCCTTGTAAATTAAATACCTTATGTTAATACTATCGTATCAAAAATTTAAGAGGTTTTCTGATGCTTAATCTAGAAGATAAAATTGCAGTGGTTTCTGGATGTGGTTCTATAGGTAGTGGTTTTGGCAATGGCCGCGCAATTTCGACCCTTTTAGCTCGACAGGGTGCAAAAGTTTTTGGCACAGATATAAATGAAGAAGCAGGACAAAATACTAGCAATTTTATTAAAGAAGAAGGTAACGACTTTACCTTTAATAAAGTTAACATGACTAATGAGAAGGAAGTACAAGAGTTTTTTAAAAAAATTGAAAAAGAACAAAAAAAAGTCGATATTTTAGTCAATGTTGTTGGTCAATCTGAGCCGGGAGGACCAGTAGAAATAGACAGTACTACATGGCAAAAACAATTTACTTTGAATATAGATACAGCTTATTTTTGTATTAAATTTACAATCCCTATCATGGAAAAAAATTCAGGTGGATCCATCGTAAACATATCATCTGTTGCAGGATTAAGATATATAGGAAAACCTCAAGTAGGTTATAGCGCATCAAAAGCCGCTCTTATACAAATGACAAAAACAACAGCTGTAATTGAAGCAAAAAAAAATATTCGTCTGAATTGTGTAGTTCCAGGTTTAATGCATACTCCTTTAGTAGAAAGGTTAGCAAAAAAATATGCTGATGGTGATTATGAAGGATTTGTAAAACGAAGACATAATCAAGTACCAATAGGGAGAATGGGAGAATCATGGGATGTAGCTCATGCTGTTTTATTTTTATGCTCAGACGAAGCTAAATATATTACTGGAACTGAGATAATTGTTGATGGCGGACTTACTGCGGCAACACCATAAACAAGTTTTTGAATTACATGTAAATTCAAGATTTTTTTAATGATTATTTTAGACTATTAAGCCTATTCATGCATAAAAAATTATTTATATTCCTCTAGCATATTGGGGAGGAACCTCGATATCATGATTAAGAACTTTAGCTGCATCCCATACCCATCTTGGATTAGATAAAAAAGCTCTTGCCATCGCCACCATATCAGCGTCTTTATTAATGACAATATTGTTAGCTTCAAATGGATCTTTAATCATTCCTACTGTTCTAACAACCATCTCAGTATCTTTTTTTATCCTTTTTGCAAGATGAACTTGATAGTGAGGCCTTAATGGTATTTTAGGATTCGGTGTGTTTCCTCCACTAGAGACACAAACATAATGACATCCGATTTTTTCTAATTCTTTTGCAAAGATTGAAGCTTCATCCTCATTAATTCCATTATTTTCCCATTCAGTTCCAGTAATTCTCATACCAAGAGGGAAATCTTTAGGAAGTGTTTTTTTAACTGAAGAGAAAACCTCAAGTGGAAATCTCATTCTATTTTCTAAACTTCCCCCATATTTATCTTTACGTTTATTTGAAATTGGAGATAAAAACTGATGAAGCAAGTAACCGTGTGTTCCATGAATTTCTATTAAATCAAATCCAATTTCAACAGCCTTTAGTGAAGCAGAAATAAATTTTTTTTTAACTCTTTCTATATCAGATAATTTCATTTCTTCAGGAACATGCCAGGTTTCTTGAAAAGGTATTGGGGAGGGCGATATGGTTTTCCAAGGTTTTTCACCTTTTGTAAGAGCACTTCTTCCTTCCCAAGGCCTCTGGGTAGAAGCTTTTCTACCAGCATGTGCTAATTGAATTCCAAAACATGACTTATTTGGGGCAACTGATTTTGCTAATTGAAGATTTTTTTTTAAAGAAACAATGCATTTATTATCATATATTCCAACACAGTTATGTGTAATTCTTCCAATCTTCTCCACTGCAGTTGCTTCAACCATTATTAAACCTGCTGCTGAATAACCTAATTGCATAAGATGCTGAATATGCCAATCGGTCATTACTCCATTAATTGCAGAATATTGACACATAGGAGCAACAACAATCCTATTTGAAACTTCTAAATTTCCTATTTTAATTGGAGAAAAAATCATAATTATCTCTTTAAAAGTTTTTAATTAAAACTATTGATCCAAGTGTCAACTAATCTGCGTGCGATTGAGTCCACTCTTGGTAATTTAAAACCTCCTCTAATAGATGGATGTTGTAAAGACTTTAATTCATTAATTGAAAACCATTGAGCATCCTCAATTTCATCATAATCAATTGTCATTTGATCGTTTATTGCTTCTGCAAAAAATCCTAGCATAAGTGAAGCGGGGAACGGCCAAGGTTGTGAGTTAAAATATTGTATATTCCTCACCTTTATTCCTACCTCTTCAAAAACCTCTCTTTCAAGTGCCTGCTCAAGACTTTCTCCAGGTTCTACAAAACCAGCTAAAGTACTATACATACAATCAGGAAATCTAGGAGACCTCCCTAACAGAACTTTGTCTTGAAAAGAAATAAGCGTAATTATTGCGGGATCAGTTCTTGGAAAATGACTTTTAGCACATTTATCATTTGAACACTTCATCACAAAACCTCCTTCTGTTGAAAAGTTTTGAAAGCCACATGAACCGCAAAATTTATGAGTATTATGCCAATAGAACATTCCATTAGAAAGAGCCAAGAATGATGCTTCTATATCATCTAAAATAGGACCATATTTTCTCAAGTCATCAACAATAATATTATTTTCTTTAAGCCAACAATCAAATTTTTTATTGGGAGAACTTAAATCTATACCAACATAATTGGAATCATTCGCTACGCCTAAAAAAATTGTTCCTCCTATTCCATGAGGAAAAAAATCATGAAGTTGAAATTTATTTAAAATAACAGAATTAATGTTTTCATTAATTTCAATGAATAGATTTTTTCCATTATAGAAAGGGATGAATTTAGTACCTTTTTCATTAATTATAGTATTTAGTAATTTCTCATTATTCCTGTAGTCTCCATGACGATTTATTGCAGAGCTAGCATAAAAGGGTTGGATCATGTTTTTTTGCCTCGAGAATTATTTTTTATTATTTAAAGAAACTGATTCTCATCTTCAAAAAGATTTATTAATTAATTCTCAAAATCTATTCTAAAAATTTATATTTTTCAATTGGTTATATTTTTCTATTGCTGATCCTTTTAGTAAAGAAGACAATAAATTTTTAATTAAGGATAAATTATGATTAAAATTAGTAGAATTTCTTCGCCATTAAAAGATAAGGTTAAAAATTTAGAAACATGCTCTCAATTAGATGGGGATGGAGTTTTTGAAGGTAAATACAAAACATCAGGGTCAATTTTAATAAGAAATAAGTTTATCGGTGAACTGACCGCCGATCAAATAATAGTTGATGAAAAAGGTGTATTTGAAGGTACACTCAATTCATCTGAGTTGATTATAAGTGGTAATGTCAGTGGTAAGATAAATTCTGGTAGCATTGTTATTATGGAAAATGGTGTCATATCGGGTGATATTCTTTATAAACAAATCGCCGTATTTGAAGGTGGCATCATCAACGTTGCTGGTATGAAACAAATAGAAAACAAACAAGATAAAGTCGTGGATATACTTCCTAAAGTTGCTGAATAATATAATTAAGTTTTTACAATAAATTCTAATCCAGCCATATTTCCAACATATAAATTTGGCTTTGTCTTTTTAAGCTTAATAATCGTATCTGAAACCTCTATATCTATTCCATTTGGAAAAATTCTTATAATTTTACCATTGCTTCTAGTATCGTTGTCTGTACAAGTTACAATCACTTTTTGGTCTAAATGCATTATTTTTCTCCTACAATTATACAGAATATTTTTTTAAATCCTCTAATTTAACTACTGAAATAGTCGCTATGTTAGTAGATTTTAATATTACCTTAGGGGCTTTGCCAGCTTCAAATGCCTCTTGCCATCTTGAGGCACAGAGGCACCAATGATCTCCTTCTTTTAAACCTTTAAAATTATATTCAGGAATAGGAGTACTTAAATCATTCCCAATTGATTTTGAAAAAGTTAAAAAAGATTTTGTCATTATACAACAAACAGTGTGTAAGCCGAAATCATCTGGACCAGTATTGCAACAATTATCTCTATAAAATCCAGTTATAATTTCATTATTATCATCAAAAGAGCTACATTGTTCAAGATCACCGCCAAGAACATTAAGTTGTTTGTAATTACCACCTCTTTTATATGAGCCATCCATCTATTTCTCCAATGTTATGAGTTTGTTTGAAGCAGTTTCTATAATATTTTCTAATTTTGTCAAAAACTCTTGCTTTGACAATCCTGGCTTTATTTCTGGAAGAATCTGGATAGTAACACATTTAGATCTAAGTCTATTAGGATATTTAAAAAAACTATTTTTGGGCCATAGTAACCCTGCATTATGAGCCACAGGAATTACAGGAACTTTTGCTTGAGAATATAAGAAAAAAACTCCTGGCAGATAAGGTTTTTCTTTTGAAGAAATACCTGGTTTTACTCTAGTACCTTGAGGAAAAATCATCATCGATCTATTTTCTTTGACTGCTTTTTTTGCATTTCTACCCATTTTTCTGAGTGCATTCAAACCCTGATCCCTTGTTATAGGAATAGCCCCTGCTCTTAAAAAATATAATCCAATTACTGGCAAAAAAATTAAAGCTTTTTTTAAAACTATTGATGGCATTGAAAATAGATGAGTGCAAAAAACAGTTTCCCAGGCTGATTGATGTTTAATTGCATAAATTACAACTCTTTTTTTTGAAGGAATTTGTCCAACAACTTTTATTTCAGTATTCAACCACCATTTCATTCCTTTAGTCATTATTGAACACCAAATTTTATTTACAAAAATTACAACTTCTCTTGGAAATAAAAGACATGGGAGACATATAGTTACCAATATGATTGTACCTAAATAAAATTGTATATTAAATAAAAGAGATCTTAAAAATATCATCCCCATGCTATCCCATTATTCTAAGTTTCAATCTTATACATTGTAAAATAATGCATCCCTTTTGCTGTGTTTTTGATAAAAATTTCATAACCTTCATTTTCTGACAAATGAGTAAAGTCTATTGGGCTTGCTGGATCATCTGAAATAAATACTACTTTTTTTCCTTTTGACAAATTCTTCAATACTCTTTTTGCCTTTAAGACAGGAAGAGGACATTTTAATCCTGTGAAATCATATTCTTCCATCAAAAAGAGCTCCTAAAATTAGCTGGTTTAAAATAAGTTATACATATTTATAAATCTAATCCAATTTAATTTTCTTGAATGAAGTGTATCTTAATTGTAATAGATAAATTATGACCATTTGGGGTAAAATTATTGGTAGTGCAACTGGATTTGCATTGGGAGGACCAATAGGAGCATTGCTCGGAGGAGCTGCAGGACATGCTCTTGATAAATTTAAAACAAAAGAAAAACTTCCAGAAGAACTCGCATTAAAACAAATTGGATTTACCATTGGTGTAATTGTTCTTTCTGCTAAAATGGCCAAAGCTGACGGTAAAGTCACTAAAAGTGAAATAAAAGCCTTCAAAGAAAAAATAAATGTTCCAGATAACGAAATTAAAAATGTAGCAAGACTTTGGGATCAAGCAAAAAAAACAACTGATGGTTTTGAAGTTTACGCAAAACAAATATCTAATCTATTAGAAAAAAATTCATCTGTATTAGAAGAACTTCTTAACTTATTGGTAATTATTGCTGAAGCAGATGGGAAAATAACGAACCTAGAAAAAATATATTTGAAAGAGGTTAGTAATATTTTTGGTTTCTCCGAACAAGATTTTGAAAGAATTTGTTCTTCAAAACTAGATAAGCACATAGATCCATACCAAACGTTGGGTGTTTTAAAAGATGCGCCATTAGAAGAAATTAAAAACAAATGGAAAACGCTTGTAATGAAGCATCATCCTGACAGATTAATTGCTCAAGGTATACCTCAAGATATAATAGAAACTAATACTTACAGACTTAAAGAAATAAATAATGCATGGGATTTAATTAAAAATAAAAAGTATGACTTAAATGCCTAAAACTTTAATTACCTTTCAAAACTTTAAAATGTCTCAATCTAATAAAGTTTTATTAGAGAACATAAATATCTCAATTCATCAATTTGATAGAATTGTTTTGGTAGGGCAGAATGGATGCGGTAAAAGTTCATTATTAAAACTTCTAAAAAATAAAGAAGAATGTGATGCTGGTAGTATTTGGATAACTCCTAACTTAAAAATAGACTATTTGGAACAAGATCCTCCTGAACCCTCTATTAATAATCTTTTAGAATTTTTGTCCAAAGATAATCAACACCCTAACTTGTCTAAAATAAAAGAAATTATTGAAGAATTAAATCTTAAAGAAATTAATTTAAAAAATAAATTGTCAGGTGGTGAAATACGTAAAATTTACATAGCGAAATTAATTGTCAGTGAGTCTGAATTGTTACTATTAGATGAACCCACCAACCATATTGACTTGCCAACTATTTACTGGTTAGAAAAAAAGCTATTATCTTTAAATAAAACATTAATCATAGTAAGCCATGACCAGGAGTTTTTAAGAAAAATTGCAACAAAAATTTTTTGGATACATCAAGCCCAAATTTTTAAACGAGAAGGTCTATATGACAACTTTCAAAATTGGACTAATCAGATAATAGAAGTGGAAAAAATAAAATCTCATAAATTAAAACAAAAAATAAAATCTGAAAAAAAGTGGGCTATTGAAGGAATATCAGCGCGAAGAAAAAGAAATATGGGAAGATTAAGAGATTTGGAAAAACTTTCTAAAAATTATGAAAGTACAAAAGCAATAGTAAAAAAACCATTAAATATAATTCTTAATAAAACAAATGAATCTTCACAAAATATAATTGAAACATTCGATTTGTCTTTTTCTTATGATGTGGAAAATGAAAATTTAAATATTTTCTCTGATTTAAACTTGAAAATCAGAAGAAATGATCGCATTGGAATAATAGGTGCAAATGGTTCAGGGAAAAGTACTTTAGTTAAAATTTTACAGGGAATATGCTCTCCAAAAACTGGAAAAATTAAATTTGGTGAAAATGTAAATATTAAATATTTTGATCAAAATAAAGAAAATATAAATCTAAATAAAACACCATGGAGCACACTTGCTAGAAATGGAGACCATGTAGATTTTATGGGTAACAAAATACATGTCTTATCGTATTTAAAAAAATTTCTATTCGATGAAAAAAAATCTTTGCAGAGCAACTCAACACTCTCAGGCGGTGAAAAAGTAAGATTATCACTGGCTGAGTTATTTATAAATAAACATAATTTTTTAATTTTAGATGAACCAACTAATGACTTAGATTTTGATACTCTTGATTTGTTGAAAGTGGTTATCAAAAACTATGACGGTACCGTATTAATTATTAGCCATGATAGATTTTTTCTAGATAACACAGTAGAGAAACTTCTTGTATTTGAAAACAATAATAGAATTTTAAAACATGAGGGAAATTTCTCAGATTATTATAAAAAATTTGGTTTAGAAAAATTAATAACAGTAAATAATAATGGCAAGAACAAAATCTCAAATAAAAAAATAATAACTAAAAAAGGTATTAATAAAAAGAAAATGAGCTTCAAAGATTCTTATTATTTGGAGATGTTACCCTTAAAAATTGAAAAACTAGAAAAAGAACTCAAAGAATATGAGACCATTTTAAATGATAGAGATTTATTTAAACATGATAGAAAAACTTTTGATAAGGCAACTGCTGAAATAACAAATATTAAAAAAATTATTAGTGAATCTGAAAATAAATGGCTTGAATTACAAATTTTAAATGACGAAATAAATAATCCTTAAAATTCAAGTTTATATTGACCTAAAATTTATAACTTATATCTTAGCTTGGTCAGAGAGCTGTGTAGTTGCTTTTTAAGAGAGGAAAGTCCGGGCTCTATAGAAATAAGGTGCTGGATAACCTCCAGCGGGGGCAACCCTAGGGAAAGTGCCACAGAAAATATACCGCCAATTTGGTAAGGGTGAAATGGTGTGGTAAGAGCGCACCGCATTTTTAGTAATAAAAATGGCATGGTAAACCCCACCTAGAGCAAGACCAAATAGAAGAAACCTATTTTGAATTTCTACAAAGTTTCTTGGGTAGGTCGCTAGAAAAATTTGGTAACAAATTTTCAAGATTAATAACTACAATCAAAATTTTGATACAAAACCCGGCTTATCGCTCTCTGACACCATTAATAAAAAATAAATTTACATATATCATACCATAGGATAGTTGATTTTCCCATTGACTACCATAAAATCCCATGTTATCCCATAAAGTTATAATTTATTGCTTATGCAATTTTAATGGAATTAAAAATTTGGACCTTATGCAGATTTATTCTTTTTAATTTAGGATATTAAAATCAATGTTTTTATCAACCTCACATAATAAGATTGATTTAAAATGTAGAGTATCAATTCCAGCATCATTTCGAGTTAATTTAGAAAAATCAAATGAAACACTGATTTTATTTAAAAGTCTTCAATTTAATTGCATAGAAGGTACTACCTCTTCACGAATGCAAGTATATATAGATGCTATAGATGAGTTGGACGCTTTATCAGACGATGCATTTCTTTTAAGGATGATGATGGCAGATTCTTTTGAAATCAAATTTGATATTAACGGTAGAGTAGTTATTCCTGACACTCTCATGAACTTTGCCAACCTCTCCGATAAAGCTGTTTTTATGGGTATAGGAGAGTCATTTTATATTTGGTCTCCTAATGAATATGAAAATCAATATATGAAATCTCAGCAAATACTTAAAGAAAAAGGTCCACCTAAATTAATTTTAAAAAAAAATTGAGTAAGCAGTATTCAAATGAATGATAAAGTTATACATATTCCAGTTTTACTTGATGAAGTAATAAAGGCATTATCTTTAACTAAAGACGAAGTTTATGTTGATGCAACATTTGGTTTAGGAGGCTATACCAAAGCTATTTTAAAAAATAAAAAATGTAAAGTTGTTGCAATTGATAGAGATCCAAATGCTAAAGTTTTTGCAGACAATTTACAAGAAAATTATGCAGATAGATTTTACTTTAAAATGGGGAAATTTTCTGAACTAGGTAATTTTTTAAACGAACTTAAAATATATGAAGTTGCAGGTGTTGTTTTTGATCTTGGAGTATCAAGTGCTCAATTAGATGTCCAAAGTAGAGGTTTTTCTTTAAAATTAGATGGACCTCTTGATATGAGAATGTCATCCGAAGGTCCAACTGCAGATGAATTTTTAGACAAAGTTGAAGAAAATACTCTCGCAAATATAATATATGAATTGGGCGATGAAGTTTATTCAAGACGAATAGCCAAAAATATCATACATCAAAGATCAATTAATAAAATCAAAACAACAGGGCAATTAGCTGACATAGTTAGAAACGCTATTCCAAAAAAGAAAAGTAAAATAGATCTGGCTACAAAAACTTTTCAAGCAATTCGTATATATTTAAATGATGAAGTGAAAGAATTAGAAGAAGGATTAATAGCTGCAGAAAAAGTATTAAGACCCGAAGGTAGATTAGCTGTAGTGTCTTTTCATTCAATTGAAGACAAAATTGTAAAAAATTTCTTTAATAAATGCGTACGAAACAGACCCTCATCTAGACATTTACCTGAACTTCCAAAAAAAGATCCAAGTTTAGAAATAATAACAAAAAAACCTATTCTGCCATCTGCACAAGAGATTTACATTAATAAAAGATCTAGATCTGCAAAATTACGTATTGCAAAACGGACACACTTTTCATCTACATTTGGAGAAATTGCATGATAAGGTATCCATCCTCTTTTATTTTTTTTGTTATACTTTTTGTAGGAATTTCACTTTACCAAATTAAACATTTCATTACAAAAAAAGAAATAGAACTTGCTCTGATTCAAAATAATATAAAAAGTGCTAAATCAGATATAAACATTTTAAAAGCTGAACTTAGTTATCTAAAACGTCCTGATAGAATAGAAAAAATTGCTCTGAACAGATTAGGATTAAGAGAAATTTTGCCAACAGATATTTGGGATTTAAAAGATCTTGTAGACGTAACTTTTACCTTAAGTCATGGTGAAGAAAAATGAAACCATTTGATTTTTTTGACCTCGATGTAAGAAAAGAAAATCAGTATAAATTTCGTAAAATCAAATTACTAATTAGTAGTCTGTTATTAATAATGTCTTTTACAATTATTGGATACAGAACAATATCACTCGCCAACATAAACAAAGATAAAGTTTCAAATATAGCCTATACAACCAAAGAAAATAAATCTTTTCAAAAAAATTTAAGAGGTAACATCTACGATAGAAATAATAAAATCCTAGCTACTACAATAAGCACATTAAGTCTTAATATAAATCCTCAGGAAATTTTGAATAAATATCAAACTATTACCAAATTAACTAAAATATTTCCTTACCTTAAAAAAGAAGATTTAGTTAAGAAATTAAATAGTAATAAAAAACATATTAATCTGTTAAGAGAAATATCCCCAATAGAATATGTAAGTCTTTTGAATGCTGGAATAGAAGGTTTAAAAATTGAAACAACAACCAAGAGAATTTATCCCAATAATACACTCGCGTCTCATATTCTTGGTGCCACAGATATTGATGGCAAAGGTATTGCCGGAGTGGAGAAAAAATTTGATAATCAACTTCAAGTTGGCAAAGATGTAACTCTTTCTATTCATGGAGGCATCCAACATATAACTAGATCATTGTTATTAGATCAAATAAAAAAATTTAAAGCTGATGGCGGTGCTGGAATTATAATGAATGCAAAAAATGGTGAGTTATTTTCTGTAGTTTCACTTCCTGATTATAATGCTAATAATTACAATTCAATATTAAATGAAAATCTTTTTAATAGAGCTACTAAAGGTATATATGAACTAGGTTCAACTTTAAAGTTAATAACCGCTGCGATTGCTTTTGAGAGTAACTTAATAAATGAAAATGATGTTTTTGACGTTTCAAAACCCCTGAAAATTTCTTCTAGAATTATAAATGACTTTCATCCTCTAGATTACGCTATTAATATCCCAGAAGTAATTGTTCATTCAAGTAACATTGGATCTGCAAAAATAGCCGAGAAATTTGGTTCTGCAACACAATTAAAATATCTTAGATCTCTTGGTTTATTGAATATGCTTTCACTAGAAATACCTGAGTTAGGAAAACCTCAGGTGATAAGAGACAAAAAAGTTTTAAGCACAATGACTATTTCATATGGCCATGGAATTTCAATTACACCTATGCATCTTGCATCTGCAACCGCAACTATTGTTAATAGTGGATTGAAAGTTAATCCAACATTGATAAGAGGAAAAGTACGGGAAAAAAATGAAGTTATTATTTCAAAAGAAACTTCAATAAAAATAAAAAGTATAATGAGGCTGGTTGTTAGTAATAAAAATGGTACTGCTAAAAAAGCAGAAGCGTCTGGATATTTAGTTGGAGGGAAAACAGGAACAGCTGAAAAAATTAATCCATCTGGGGGATATTATAAAAAAAAGAATATCGTAGCATTTACAGGTGCATTTCCAATGAATGATCCACAATTTATAATAACTATTATGATTGACAATCCCAAAGGTCAAAAATTTTCCTTTGGCTATAGAACTGCTGGTTGGGTTGTAGCACCTATTGTAAAACAATTAGTAACAAGAGTTGCTCCAATTTTAGGAGTAAAGCCTCAATTAGAAAGCTCACCAAAATTTTCTAATAATCTTTTAGATTTTAAGATTAGAGGTAAAAATGACGGAGCAAACTTATAAAATGTTATTAAAAGATCTTTTATCAAAAAATAAAATTTTACTGGATTTGTTAAAAAATGTTCCTGAAAAAATACTAAACCACAATATAAATGGAATCTCAGGAAATAGTAAAAACATTAAAAATGACTATATTTATGTTGCAATTAAAGGTGTCCAGTTCGATGGATCAAACTTTATAAATGAAGCGAAACAAAATGGTGCTATACTTATAATTGCAGACAGGTCTTATGATAAAAATGTGGTATCAACAAATAAAATATCGACAAGACTTGTATATACAGAACTTCTTGCATCTTTTTATAACAAACAACCCAAAGAAATTATTGGAGTAACAGGTACTAATGGTAAAACTTCAACTGTTGAATTTTGTAGACAACTATGGGTTCAAGCAGGATGGAAAGCAGCATCAATGGGAACCCTTGGAACAAAAATTGAGAACACTCTGAACAAAAGCATTCTTAAATCCCCAAAACAAAACCTTACTACTTTTGATCCTGATGAATTATACAAAGAACTATATTCATTGGAAAATTTGGGAATTTCACACTTGGCTTTAGAAGCGTCCTCACATGGTCTTGATCAATTTAGACTTGATAGTGTTAAATTCACAGGTGCAATTTTTACAAACTTATCTCATGATCATCTTGATTATCATGAAAATATTGAAAATTATTTTAACTGTAAAAAAAGACTTTTCACTGAGATACTTCAGAGTAATTCTGCTGTAGCCATTAATATTGATGATGATTATGGTAAAAGACTTTTTAACGAAATAAAAAATGACAAACATATTATTGTTACATTTGGAAAAAGTTCAGACGCAAATGTTAAAATAATTTCTATAAAGCAAAATAATCAGAATATTGATTTGGTTTTAAAATATAAGAGTTTAATTTATAAATCTACTATTGGAATGATAGGAGAGTTTCAGTCATATAACGTAGTTGCTGCTGCTTCTATTTGCATTGCTTTAGGAATTGATGCAAATCTAATTTTTAAATCAATTAGTTACCTAAAGCCTGCACGTGGCAGAATGGAAATGATTTCAGCCACACACAATAACTCAATGATCGTAATTGATTATGCACATACTCCAGAGGCTTTAAGATATGTTTTAAATTCAATTAAAGAAATAGCTAAGGAAAAAATAATTACATTATTTGGATGCGGTGGTGACAGAGATAAAGATAAAAGAAAATTTATGGGAGAGCTTGCAAAAGAATTTTCTGATTTAGTAATAGTTACTGACGATAACCCCAGATCTGAAAGTGCATCCAATATCAGAAAAGATATTTTGGAGGGCTGCCCAAATGCAGTAGAAATTCCAGATAGAAATAAAGCTATCAATTATGCTATTTCAAAATTACAGAAAAATGATTTTTTACTTATTGCCGGTAAAGGTCATGAAACATCTCAAACAATTGGTATGGAAACACTTCCTTTTGATGACTTCACAGTTGCAAAGGAAACTATCAAGAATATTGGAAATTCAAGGGAAGCTGAATAATGCCATTATGGACAAAACAGGACTTAATGATTGCTTGCAAAGCATCAGATCCAACTTCAAATTTTCTCAATAATTTTGATAATATTAATGGAATAAGTATAGATGACAGAACAATTAAAAAAGGGGAATTATTTATAGCCCTTATTGGGGAAAATTTTGATGGTCACAAATTCATAGAGTCTGCAATCTCTCGTGGTGCGTGCGGAGTATTAGTGTCAAATATTAAAACAGCTAAAAAGTATAATGGATTATATGTAGATGACACAAAAGAAGCACTAATAAATATTGGTAAATTTGCAAGAAATAGATTTAATGGAATTACTATTGGAATAACGGGTAGTAGTGGGAAAACTAGTACTAACAATATATTATCAAATGCACTTAATCAATATGGTAGAACTCATAAAACTTTTGGAAATAATAATAATTTAATTGGACTTTCACTAACATTGTCCAGATTACCCAATGATTTTAGTTTTTGTGTTCTAGAATTAGGAATGAATAATATTGGTGAAATTAGAGAATTAACTAAAATTGCTAAACCTAATATTGCAGTAATCACAAATGTATCAAACTCTCATATACAAAATTTTAAAAATGAAAAAGAGATTGCCAGAGCAAAGAGTGAAATTTTCTTAGGATTAGAAAAGAGTGGTGTAGCCATCATAAACTCAGATAACGATTGGAAAGAATTTTTAATAACTGAAGCAAAAAAAGTTAAAGCTAAAATTCATCTATTTGGTCATTGTAAAATTTCAAACACACAAATCAAAAAATTGGTTAACGAAAAAGACGGATCAACTATTTTTTATGATAAAATAGAGAATTGGCATTTGAAATATTTAAACACAATACAAGCTGAAAATGTGATTGCATCTATATCTGTCATTAAAGAATTAAAACTCCCAACTAAAAAAGCAATGAAAATAATTAGTAAGCTAAAACCCTTATCTGGAAGAGGTGAAAAGCTTATAATTAATTTTAATAAAAAACAAAAGACAATTATAATTGACGATAGCTATAATGCAAATCCTGCATCAATGATGGCTGCTCTCCATGACTTTAATAATTTAAGAATAAAATATCGTGAATTTGAAGCAGTAGTGATAATTGGCGATATGCTTGAATTAGGTAAAAGTTCTACAAAAATACATTTAGATCTTGTGCCAATTTTAAAAAACATAAAACCAACCTTATTATTAACGGTTGGGAAATACACAAAGAAAATAAATGATAGATTAAATTTAACAATAAGATGTCATTCATACTATGAAATCAGTGAATTAGTCAAAGACATCAAACAATTTATAAAACCTAACCAAATAATCCTTTTAAAAGGCTCCAATGGTACTGGTCTTTGGAAACTTGTACCAATTTTTAAAAATATTATTCATGAGAATGTCAATGCTGCCTGATCTTTTATTAAATTACACTAACCACTTTCAACCTCTTAATTTGTTTAACTATATTTCTTTTAGGACAATTGGGGCTCTTTTAACCGCTTTACTAATTAGCTTTATTTTTGGTCCAAGTATTATATCTCTTTTGAAAAAAACACAAAAAAAAGGACAGCCAATTCGAACTGATGGTCCAAAAAATCATATTATTTTCAAAGCTGGTACACCAACAATGGGAGGTTTATTGATACTATTAGCTTTTTCAATTTCAACAATTTTGTGGGCCAGGTTGGATAATCAATATATATGGGTTGTGCTGGGAGTAGCTATACTTTTTGGAGTAATTGGTCTTCTAGATGACTGGTTAAAAGTATCAAGGATGAATAGTAGTGGTTTAAAAAGTTATCAAAAAATTATTCCCCAGCTTTTTATAGCTTTTTTTGCGGCTTGGATAATTTTAGAAAACACACCAGAAAATTTACAAAACACATTATCAATTCCCTTTTTAAAAGATAGTATTTTATTTTTAGGAATTTTATACATCCCATTTACAATCTTAGTAATTGTGGGTTCATCTAACGCTGTAAATTTAACTGATGGCCTTGATGGTTTGGCAATAGTGCCAGTAATGATTGCGGCAGGTTCATTAGCTGTAATAGCTTACTTAGTAGGAAATATAAATTTCTCAAATTATTTACAATTAAACTATGTTCCGGGTGTTGGTGAAATAACAGTTTTATTAGGTGCAATTATAGGATCAGGATTAGGTTTCTTATGGTTTAATGCACCACCAGCAATGGTTTTTATGGGTGATACTGGTTCATTGTCACTCGGAGGAGTAATTGGTGTCACTGCATCAGCATCGAGGCATGAATTAGTATTAGTTATAATTGGAGGTCTTTTTGTATTAGAAACAGTGTCTGTAATAGTACAAATTTTATCATTTAAACTTACAGGCAAAAGAATATTTAGAATGGCACCTTTGCACCATCATTTTGAACAAAAAGGATGGGCAGAATCTACAATAGTAATAAGATTTTGGATTATTGCTGTAATTTTGGCTTTGGTCGGCATTTCTTCACTTAAACTAAGGTAATAAATTGATAAGAATTAATAATTATGAAAATAAAGATGTTGGTGTTTTAGGGGCTGGATTATCAGGTATGGCCGCCGCTAAAATTCTTTCAAATTCAAAGGCAAATATATTTGTATTCGACGACAAAAAAGACAAACCAGACTTTATTAGAAAAAAAAGTTGGAAAAATTACAAACTATGGCCATGGGAAAGCTTAAGTGCATTAGTTGTGAGCCCAGGTATACCAATAAATGCAAAAAATAAACATATAGCCATACAATATGCAATAAAAAATAAAGTAAAAATTATTAATGAAATTGATTTATTTTTTGAAACAAAACCAGAAGCTAAAATAATTGGAATAACTGGCACGAACGGTAAATCCACAACAGTTGCATTATTATTTCATATATTAAAATTTAATAAAATTAAATGTGTCATAGGAGGGAATTATGGCTTCCCTGCCTGTGAAATTAAAGACCCTGGAAAACACGGTATTATAATTCTAGAATTGTCAAGTTATCAATTAGACAGTGCAAAAAAATTAAGTCTAGATCTAGCTACAATAACAAATATTACTAAGGATCATTTAGATTACCATGAAACTTTTAAAAAATATAAACTTTCTAAACTTAAAATCCTTAATTTTTTAAAAGAAAATGGTACATTTATTTTAGACGCTGACAACAAACTTCTCAATGAAATGGTAAATAAGAAGAAGTTTAAATCTAAAAATATAATTAAAATAAACAAAGATAAAACTTACAATTATGTTAATGATAATGATTATCTGCAGGGAGCTCATAATGAGTCTAATTGCTCTTTAGCAGTATCAATAGCTAAACATCTAAATATAAATCTTGGAAAAATTAAATTTGCGATAGAAAATTTCAAAGGGTTACCTCACAGGATGGAACCTATATATATTTCAGACAGAATTAAAATTATAAATGATAGTAAATCAACTAATGGGGAATCTACTGCCGCTGCTCTAAAGTCTTTTAAAAATATTTTTTGGATAGCAGGAGGTCAACCTAAATCAGATGGTATTGGAGAGGCTAAAAACTTCTTAAATAGAGTAATAGAAGTATTTTTAATTGGTAAATCAACTAAATTTTTTTGCAAAGAAATTTCAAGATTTAAAAAAGATTTACAAATACATAATTGTTTAACATTAGAAAAGGCAACTAAACTTGCTTTTAAAAAAGCTGCGATTTCTAACTTTAAAAATTATGTGATTTTATTGTCTCCATCTGCAGCTAGTTTTGACCAATATAGAAACTTTGAAGATAGAGGAAATAAATTTAAAGAAATAGTTAATCAACAATTGAGTGAAAGTTTAATAAAATGAACATCACACGTTCAGACAGATCTCAACTTGCACTTTGGTGGTGGACCATAGATAGATATTTATTGACTTCATTCTTTATATTAATGATGTTTGGAATATTATTAGTAATGGCATCAAGCCAACATCTCGCAGAAAATTTAAATATTCCATCACATTATTTCACTATCAGACACATATTATACGGAGCCTTGAGTGTTCCTATAATAATTTTCTTTTCAATATTAAATGAAAGACAAATTAAAATAATATGTATTTTAGGAATAATAATTACTGCTGTGCTGCTTTTTGTGATTTTATTTGATGGAGAGAAAATAAAAGGAGCACAAAGGTGGTTTTATATTGGAGGTTTAAGTTTTCAACCAAGTGAAATAGGTAAACCTTTATATGTAGTTTTTAATGCTTGGCTGTTGTCATTGTGGATTGAAAAAACAAAATTTCCAGGTTGGATGTGGTCAATTGCATCAATAATTCTAATTTCATCTTTATTATTATTACAGCCCGACTTAGGAATGACTATCGTAATGATGTTTACATGGGGGTTCCAGTTATTTATTGCCGGAATACCATTGATACTTATTTTATGTCTAATTATAGCTTTTCCAATATTCATGATTTTTTCTTATCAAAACTTTGATCACGTTAAAATAAGAATAGACAATTTCCTTGAAGGTAAAACGTATCAAGTATCTAAATCTTTACAATCTTTTGAATCTGGTGGTTTTTGGGGTAAAGGTCCAGGTGAAGGGTTTTATAAAAAATCTTTGCCTGATGCACACTCAGATTTTGTATTTGCTGTAGCAGCAGAAGAATATGGTGCTTTAATATGTAGTGTAATAATTATTATTTATGGGCTAATAATTTTAAGGTCATTTTACTATACAATTAATAATAATAATCTTTTTTTTATTTTAGCTATTGGAGGTCTTGCTTTCCAATTTGGCTTCCAATCATTGATTCACATGGCAAGTAACACAGATCTTATCCCTACTAAAGGAATGACATTACCATTTTTATCATATGGTGGCTCATCTCTTTTAGCATCAGCCATCACAGCAGGAATAATTTTATCTTTAACTAAAAGAAGTAACCCTTTAGATCCATTCAGAAAAGAAATTTATGAAAAAAAGTGATATAAAAAATTGTAATAGAAATAAAATTTTAATGGTTGTTGCTGGTGGCACTGGTGGTCACATTTATCCATCATTATCTCTAATTAACAAAATGAGTAATTATAATTTTATTATTATTACAGATCAAAGAGGTGGTAAATATTATGAGAATTTCTTTGAGAAAAAATCTTTAAATTTTAAAATTTTTATTCATAAAGTATCAAGTCCAAGTAATAAAAATATAATACAAAAAATAATATCCTTATTTCAAATTTCAATTTCACTAATAAAATCGTTGTTTATAATTTTATTCAAAAAACCAGATGTAGTGATAGGTTTTGGAGGTTACCCTACGATAGCACCTATGATATCATCTAAAATTTGTTCCATTCCGTCAATAATACATGAACAAAATGCTATTATTGGAAGGGTTAATAAACTACTTAGTAAAATCTCAGATATAATAGCATTGTCATTTGTAGATACTAAAAAAGTTGAAAATCTTAAAAATATTATTTTTACAGGAAACCCAGTTAGGAGAGAGTTTGAAGAAATAGGTCGTGTTAATTCTATAAAATCAATCTCAAATAAACCATTCACTATTTTAATCTATGGTGGTAGTCTTGGAGCGTCTTATTTTTCAAAACAATTAACATCCATTATCTGCCAACTTCCAGAAAAAATAAGAAAAGAAATCAAGATTATTCAGCAAGTAAGAGTAGAAGATTTAAAAACCGTTAGAAATAAATATAAAACCCACAAAATTGAAGCAGAAATTTCTACTTTTTTTCAAAATATTTATAATAAATTTGAAACAGCACATTTAATAATCACGCGATCAGGTGGGTCAACAGTTTCAGAAATACTAGCTTCTTGTAAACCTGCAATATTTGTTCCATTACCAAATTCATTAGATAATCATCAATATGAAAATGCTAAATTTTTTGAAACTAACAATTGTGGTTGGATTTTTGATCAAATAAATAATAGTAAAGGTGATTTTGAAAAATTATTAAAAGATATCTTCAATAACAAACAAAAACTTTCTATAGCAAGTCAGAAAATTAGAAATTTATCACAAACATTATCAAATTTGAGGCAAAGTAAAACACCCTCTGATTATTTGTCAGATTTAATTTCAGAAATGTCAAATAATCCAAAAAAGGGAATAAATAATTTATGCTAAAAAGTCCAGAAAATTTAGGAATTATACACTTTATTGGTATTGGTGGGATTGGTATGAGTGGAATTGCAGAAATTTTATTCCAATCTGGATATCATGTACAAGGAAGTGATTTAACACAAAGTAATAATACCAATAGATTAGAAAAACTGGGTATTAAAGTTTATATTGGACAAAAAAAATCAAATATTTTTAATGCAAAAATAATCGTTGTTTCAACTGCAATTTCAGAAAAAAATGAAGAATTTATTGCTGCTAAAAAAATGTTCCTTCCAATAGTACATAGATCTGAAATGCTAGGTGAATTAATGCGATTAAAACAATCAATTGCAATAGCTGGCACTCATGGTAAAACAACGACAACTTCCTTAATAGCAAAGATGATTGAAGATAATGGAATGGACCCAACCATCATAAATGGAGGTATTATTTCATCAATTGATAGTAATGCACGTCTTGGTAATGGCGAATGGATGGTTGTAGAAGCAGATGAAAGTGATGGTAGTTTTTCAAAATTAAATCCAACAGCTGCAATTATTACTAATATTGATTTAGAGCATTTGGATTATCATAAAAACGAGGATAATTTGGAAAATGCATTTTACAATTTTGTCTCATCTATACCATTTTATGGCTTTGTTTGTTTATGTATTGATAATCCTAGAACACAAAAATTGATATCAAAGTTAGAGAATAAAAAAGTTATAACTTATGGAATGTCGGCCAACGCAGACATAAGAGCAACTAATATATTTTATAAAAATAACAAAATGAACTTTTCTTTAAATATTAAAAATAATAGAGAATTTGAAGAAAATGTTTATAAAATAGAATTTTCTATGATTGGAATGCATAATATTCAAAATGCATTAGCAACAATTGCAACAGGTATAGAGTTAAAAATTCCAATTACAAAAATTAAAAATACATTAAAAAATTTCACTGGTGTAGAAAGACGATTTCAAAAGGTAGGAAAGTTTAAAAATACCACAATTATAGATGATTATGGGCATCACCCTGTTGAAATAAATTCAGCATTGTCCGCGGCAAGATTTTTAGCACCTGAAAGCAAAATAATTGCTATTTTTCAACCTCATCGCTATAGCAGACTTAAAGACTTGTTTGACGATTTCTGTAGTTGCTTTAACAAAGCCGACCACGTTTTCCTTCTTGATGTTTATGCAGCTGGTGAAAAATCCATAAAAAAATTTGAGAGTATTAATTTAGAAAAGGGATTAGCAGATTATGGTCATAAAAATGTTTTGTACATTCAAAACCAAAATCTACTAGCAAAAAATTTACTAAACTTAATACAACCTAACGATTTAATCATTTGTCTTGGTGCTGGATCAATAACAAAAATTGCGAATAGTTTAGAAGAAAAATTAAAAAATGAAGATAAACATATTTAAAGATAATTTTGTAGAAAATATATATTCTGAACAAAAACTTGCAAACCATACATGGTTTGGAGTTGGTGGCAATGCAGAATTTCTTTTTATTCCAGAAGAAGAAAAATCCTTAGAAAAATTTTTAAAAGTTAAACCAAATGATTGTAAAGTGTTCACTATAGGGGCTGGATCTAATCTGTTGGTAAGAGATAATGGTATTGATGGTGTTACCCTTATTACAAGTAAGCTTAATAAAATCAGCATTGATAAAGACGGTATAATCACTGCAAATTCTGGCTCCATTGACGCTGAAGTGGCTCGATTTGCAAGAGATCATTGCAGAAGTGGACTTGAATTTTTAATAGGAATTCCTGGCACAATTGGTGGTGGCATTAAAATGAATTCAGGTGCATTTGGCTCTGAATTTAAAGATGTATTGATAGATGTAAAAGCTATAAATCATCACGGGGAATATAAAATATTTTCCAATGAAGATTTAAAAATGGAGTATAGAAAAATTGGGCTAGAGGATGAGTGGATATTTTTGTCTGCTCGGTTCAAAACGTCAACAGATTCTGAGAAAAACATAAGGGATAAAATGAAAAATATTATCCTTTCTAGAAAAAGCGCACAACCAATTGGAGTTAAAACAGGAGGAAGCACTTTTAAAAACCCTGTAGGTAAAAAAGCATGGCAATTAATTGATCAAGCTGGATGTAGAGGCTGGAAAAATGGAGATGCAATGATCTCTGAAAAACATTGTAATTTTATTGTTAATCTTAAAAATGCAAAAGCCCATCAAATTGAAGAATTAGGACAAAATGTAAAACAAAAAGTTTTTGAAAACTCTGGCATTAGTCTTCACTGGGAAATAGAAAGAGTGGGTAATAGATGAAAACCTTTATAAATATGCATGTTTTGTTATTGAAAGGTGGGGAAGGAACTGAAAGAGAGGTTTCCTTAAACACTGCGAAAGAATGCGCAAAAGCCATAAAAAAAATAGGATGCAAAATAACTGAAGTTGATATTTCAGAAATTAATATTTCTAGTTTAGCTAAAATTAATGCAGACGTATGTTTTAATGCATTGCATGGAGATTGTGGAGAAGATGGTTCAATACAGGGCTTATTAAATGTATTGAAAATTCCATACACACATTCTGGTGTTGCAACCTCCTCTATTGCAATGAATAAAATAAACTTTAAAAGAATTATAACTGATGCAACAAGATTTTCTGAAGATCCAATTTACTTTCCAAAAACATTAAAAATAAAAAATAACGGAAAATATTTTGAGGTAGATTATGATGGTGCTTTTGTAATCAAACCAATTAAAGGAGGGAGTTCAGTTGGAGTTAATGTAATAAAAAAAGGAAATAAAATTCCTCACATAGATAAATTCATTGAAAAACAATTAATGGCAGAGATATTTGTTGGCACCAAGGAATTAACTGTAACAGTTTTAAAAGAAAATCCATTATGTGTTACAGATATAATAACTTCAAATGATAAAGAATTCTATAATTACAAAGCAAAATACGATGAAAATGGTTCATCCCATAACATTCCTGCGGACATACCAAAAGTTATTTATAATAAAGCTCTTTCATGGGCCTTAAAAGCGCATCAGATTATTGGGTGTAAGGGAATTTCACGTACAGATTTTAGATACGATCACAATAATGAAAAATTATTTATGCTTGAACTAAACACTCAACCAGGAATGACACAAACTTCACTAAGCCCTGAACAAGCTGCTTATTGCGGTATTAATTTGAATGATATGGTTAAGACCCTCATAGAGGAGGCTGACTACGAATGCTAGAATCAAGAACTCATAAAAGTAACTTTATAAATTATAAGAATAAGATAAATATTTTTGAAAATGTTCACAAAAAATTAATCTTCATTATTTTATTTTTATTTCTTATAAGTTTTTATTTGCTGTCTAAAACAAATAATCTCTTCACTAAGTCAAAGTTTGATTTTTTTAATCAAATTTTGATAAATAGCGGGTTTATAATTAAAAATATCGAAGTTTTAGGTGTAAATTACCTGGATAAGGATGACATAATTGAAATTATTAGAACCTATAACAATGTAAATATTTTCAAAGTAAATATTGAAGATATATATAGAAAAATTAAGGGTAATACATGGATTAAAAAAGCTTCCATACAAGTAATTTATCCAAATACTATTAAAATATTATTAACAGAAAAAGAACCAATAGCTATATGGCAAAATAGATATGGGAATAGTTTAATCAATAAAAATGGCGATGTAATATCTGAAAAAAATTTAGAAAAGTTTAAGAGTTATCTACCCATCATTATTGGGCAAAATGCACATATAAATGTTCACTCAATTTTAGATGTTTTCAGTTCAAATAAAGATTTTATTAAAAATATCTGGTCTCTTACATTCGTAAACGAAAGAAGATGGGATGTTCATTTTAAACAAGGTTTAACAATAAGATTGCCGAGTAAAAATGTAAGAGAAGCTTGGGAAAAAGTTGTACACCTTGATCAAAACTATAACATCTTAAGCCTTGGTCTTACAGAAATAGATCTTAGAAATCCTAATCAAATTCTTGGTAAAATTAATGTTGACAAAAAATTTATTAATAAACAGAAAAACTCATGACAGTTATGAATAGTATAAATAAGTCTAAAAACATATTTACTGTAATAGACGTTGGTAGTAGCAAAGTATCATGTTTAATTGGATCCCCCGTTAGAACAAATAATGTTCAGATAAAAGCCCTTGGTTTTGGACAACATGCTTCTTTTGGAATGTCAAATGGTCAAGTTACAGACATGAAAGAAATTGCACACTCAATTGCTCGTGCCGTTGAAAGTGCTGAGACGATGGCTGGATTTAATATAAATAAAGTTATATGCAATCTTTCCGGCGGTAGACCAATTACAAAAATTTTTAGAAATAAATTAAAAATAGAAAATGGAAGAGTTGAGAAAAGTGATGTTTTTAAAATACTTAAATTTAAAAACAATTATCAGATTGATAATTACGAAATATTGTCATCATCAGTAATTAAATATTATCTTGATAATAATACTTGTGTAGATAATCCCATAGGAATTTTTACAAACACTCTTACAGTAGAGATGAACTATACTTACGGTCAAAAATCTATAATTAAAAATTTATCAAGTGCTGTAAATTTATGTCACTTATCTATAGAAAAATTTTTTACATGTCCTGAAGCATCAGGCGTGTCGACAATGCTTCAAGACGAAAGAACTAGTGGCGCAGTAATAATAGATCTTGGAGCAAACATCACTAGTGTTGGAGTGTTTTTAAATAATAAAATAATTTTTTCAGACTCTATCTCAATTGGCGGATTACATATTACGAGTGACATAGTTAGAGGCTTAGGGACAAAATCAGAGGATGCAGAAAAAATAAAAATTTTACACGGATCTGCTCTTTCTCACGAAACTGACGAATATATAAATCTAGACATACCAATTATCTCAGATCAAGGAGATATAATTACTCAAAAGATACCAAAAGCTATGCTAACTGCAATAATCAAACCTAGAGTTGAAGAAATATTTGAACTTATACAAGAAAGATTAAATCAGTTAAAACTTAACACAACTTATATTAATAAGGTAATTTTATGTGGTGGTGGAGCAAATCTTAGTAATATCCGTGAACTTGCCTCTAATTACTTTAAAACTAACGTAAGAATCGGAAGACCTATTGGTTTAATTGATCTTCCAGAAATTGTGCAAACACCTTCCTTTGCTTGTTTAACAGGCTTGCTTATTAAAAGTTTAGAAAAAGAAGAAATTTTTAATCTGCAAAAAATGGAAAGAGGAATATTTAAATATTTTGGAAAATTAGGAAATTGGTTTGATCAAAACCTATAAATATAAATTTAACTAAGTAAAGGAGAAAATAATGACTCTTAATATTACAATACCAGAAAACATAAACGACACAAAACCTAAAATATCTGTAATTGGAATTGGAGGAGCTGGAGGTAATGCGGTAAACACAATGATTAGTGAAAAAATAGAAAACATTGATTTCATTGTCGCAAACACTGACGGACAAGCTTTGTCAAGAAGCCTTACTTCTAAACAATTACAACTTGGTAAGACTATAACCTTAGGACTTGGAGCTGGTTCTGACGCTGAAATTGGAAGAAAGGCTGCTGAAGAGTCAATAGAGGAAATTATTGCAGAGTTAAGTGATATCAATATGCTATTTATTACCACTGGTATGGGTGGAGGAACTGGTTCAGGAGCCGCTCCAGTTATAGCCAAAGCAGCTAGAGAAAAAGGGATATTAACAGTAGCAGTAGTAACTAAACCGTTTGATTTTGAAGGGAAAAAAAGGATGGATGTTGCAGAAACAAGTATGTCTTTGTTAAAAGAAAATGTTGATACATTGATAATAATTCCAAATCAAAATCTTTTTAAGATAGCTAATGAAAAAACCACTTTTGCCGAAGCTTTTAAAATGGCTGATGACGTTCTTTATCATGGTATTTGTGGTATAACAAATTTAATTACTAACCCTGGGATGATTAATTTGGATTTTGCTGATATCAAAACAGTAATGGCGAACATGGGTAATGCAATGATGGGTACAGGTGAAAGCTCAGGAGAAAATAGAGCTAAAAATGCAGCACAAGCTGCTCTTAATAATCCCCTCTTAGATGATACAAATATAAAAGGTGCAAGATCAATTTTACTTAACATTCAAGGTGGGCCTGATATGGCGCTGTTTGAAGTAGATGAGGCGGCAAGTAAAATTAGAAATGAAGTAGATGAAAATGCGAATATTATTTTTGGATCGTCTATTGATAATAACCTTGAAGGAATAATAAAGGTTTCCATAGTCGCAACAGGTATTAATAGAAATCAAAATCAAGATTACTTTGAAAACAAAACAAATAAAGATCAACCCTTATCAGTAGAAGAAAATCTAGATTTTAAAACAGATGAGTACAAGGAACAAACAAAAACAATTTCTGTTGACGATCACATTGAAATTCTCCAGGAAAGTAATATTGATCAAATAGACTTAGAATCTGAGATTAATAGATTAGATGTCAAAAAAGAAAATGACTTTATTAAAGATATTAATGATACTAAATCTAATATAAATGATGAAAAACTCAAATCAATCTTTGCAAATAAGCCAGACAATCAATTTACACAACCCAAACCTCAATCATTATTAAATCGCGTTTCATCTTTTTTTAGTAAAGATAAGATAAGTGAGATAAAATTAGATCCAAATTTAAAATTACAAAAGGATGTGATTGCAGAAAAAGAAATTGAAGAAACTAATAATAAATTAACATTTGATTCAGATGATCCAAAATCACAAGAAAATCAGATAAATGAAATCGATTCTAATATAAATCAAAATGTTGAATTACCAGAAAATAAGTCTAATACCTTTGATCTGTTTAACGATGAAAATCAAAACATTACCAACAATCATCAGATTGACTTTACTGAAATTGAGCAAGAAAATAAGGATATAGACGAAAAAGTATTAGAAATACCAGCTTTTTTGAGAAGGCAAGCAAACTAATGTAAATTGAAATATTTGGTAATTATATGTGATTTGTATTTAATATTAAAGAGTTATACATATACACTTGAGGTATATGATATGAATCATTTTAACATATTAGAATCTAATGTTCCTTTACAAAAAACTCTAAAAAGAAAAATTCACTTTTCCGGAGTTGGTGTTCATAATGGTAGGGCTGTATCAATGAGCATAGAACCTGCTGAAGCGGACACTGGAATTATTTTTTGTAGGACTGATTTAGATAAGAATAATATTGTCAGAGCAATAATTGATAATGTAGTTGATTCTAAATTATGTACAAAAATAAAAAACTCAAGTGGTATTTTTATTTCAACCATTGAACATTTAATGGCTGCATTAAGCGCATTAGGTATAGATAATGCTATTATTAAAATTAATTCATCGGAATTACCTGCATTAGATGGTAGCTCTTATGAATATGTAAAGAAGATTATTAATTCGGGTATCAAATCGCTAAATAGAAGCAAGAAAGTTTTTAAGGTAATAAAAAAAGTTGAAGTTAAAAGTGGAGATAGATTTATTTCAATTACCCCATCCAACAGATTAAATATTAATATAACTATTAATTATCCTGAAACTATAATTGGTCACTCTCAATATTTTTATACTCATACGCAAGATAATTTCATAAATAATTTATCGATGGCTAGAACTTATACACTTCAAGATGATATTGAAAAAATGAGGACTGCTGGACTTGCTATTGGTGGGAATTTAAATAATGCCATTGTTGTTGATAAATATAAAATATTAAATCCAGAGGGATTAAGATTAGAAAAAGAATTTGTCAAACATAAAACCCTAGACTGTATTGGTGATTTTTATTTGTTGGGAATGCACTTGGTTGGAAACGTTGATTGTTTTGCCCCAGGTCATAATTTAAATCAACAACTTATAAAAGAAATATTAAAGAATAAAGAAAATTATGTGATTGAAGACATAATCCCCGAAAATAATAACGAAAAATTTATAAACCTAATTGACCATAATAATACCTCATCTAATATAACTTGTGTAGCTTAGAATTTAGTAAACTGTACTATATTGATTTTGATATACAAACCTAATTATTCATAATAAAATTGAGTTACTAGATATTTGATTAGAAAAAACAAATTATGATAAACTTCAAAAAAAAATATTTAATTTTTTTGAAAATATTTTACCTAATATTTTTATTATCAAGTTGCAGTTCCACTAGTACTAATCAAGATAAATCTCGATTATCTGACATAGAAATGTACTCAAAGGGTCTAGCTTCACTTGAAAAAAGGAATTTGAATGAAGCAACTTTAGAATTTGACGATGTTTTTCTGAATTATCCCTTTTCTTCTTTAGCATCAAAAGCAGAAATAATGTCAGCTTATTCACTTTATGAGAATAATGAAATCCAAAAAGCAATAACTAAATTAAGTTCTTTTATAGAAATGAACCCAAAAGGAGAGCTAACTGAATATGCACACTATTTGATAGCTATGTGCTACTACTCACAAGTTTCTAGTGAAAACAGAGATCCAGGCGCTTCAATGAAATCTTTAAACTATTTTAAACTAATTATTACCAAGTTTCCTAATACAAAGTATGCTAGAGATTCAAAACTTAAGATGCAATTCTTAAAAAACACTCTTGCAAAAAATGAATTAAACATTGGAAAATTTTATTTAAGAAAAGGTGCTCCAGCAAGTTCAATAAAAAGATTTAAATCTATATTAAAAGATTATCAAAACACCTCAGTTATTCCAGAAACTCTTTACAGATTAAGTGAAGCTCTTCTAACACTTGGATTAAAAGATGAAGCTATTAAGAGCACAGCATTACTTGATTATAATTTTCCTAATAATAATTGGACAAAACTCAGCAAAAACTTATTCAAAAATAAATATGAACTTAATCAAAAAGAAGATTCTCAATTCTCAATTATAAATTACTTAAAAGATTTTTTTGAATAAAAATGCTTAAAGAGTTGATAGTCAAAAATATTGTTCTTATAGAATATATTAGAATAGAATGCAAAAAAGGTCTTTCAGTTTTAACAGGAGAAACTGGAACTGGTAAGTCAATACTACTTGATAGTCTAGGTTTAATTGTTGGGAACAGAGTTGATTATAACTTAATAAGACAGGGAGAAATTGATGCTTCAGTAACTGCAATATTTCAAATTCATGAAAAACATCCAGTAATTAAAGTTATGCAAAAATATGATATAAAATTTGAAGATGAACTAATAATAAGACGTCAGATTAATGCAGAAGGAAAATCAAAATGTTTAGTTAATGATTCAATTATAACAAGAAATACACTCATAGAAATAACTGACTATTTAATTGAAATTCAAGGTCAATTTGAAGATAGAGGTCTTTTAAATATAAAAACTCATTTATCACTTTTAGACGAATATTCTAATCATTATAAGTTAATTAACGACACTAAATATTCTTTTAATGAGATGAAAAAATTAAAAAATTTAATAAATGAGACAGAAAAAAAAGAACAGGAATTAAATGATGATAGTGAATGGATAAAAGATGCATTAGATCAACTTATTATATTAAATCCTAAAAGTGGAGAAGAAGAAGAATTGAACCAGGCTAAACAGTTATTAAGTAACCGTGAAAAAATTTATAATACAATAATTAAAGCCAAATCTATTATAGAAGATGAAAACGGGTTAGAAGATTTAATTAATAAATTATTAAAGGAATTTGATGATCTCAAATCATATGAACAACCTAATTTAGATGAAGCCATAGATTCAATTTATAAAACTAAAGCAGAAATTGAGGAATTAAAGAGATTTGCAAATAAAAAAAGTACAGACTTAAGTGAAAAAACAGATGACTTAGAAACGATTGATGATCGACTACACGAATTACGTTCACAAGCAAGAAAACACAAGTGTGAAGTTGACGACCTAATAAAAATAAAAACAGAATTAGAGGAAAAATTAGAAAAACTCAATAAAAACAACTCAAACTTAAACGATCTTAGAGAACATCATAACAAAGCTAAGGAAAATTTTATATTAAATAGTAAATTATTATCGAAGAGCAGACAAAAATCTGCAATTAAATTGTCCGAGAAAATTAATGATGAGCTCCCTTACTTAAAGTTAGAAAATGCAAATTTTGAAATTAAATTTGAAGAAATTGATTTTGAAAATTGTTCTATTGATGGCATTGATAAGGTAACATTTTTTGCCTCCACCAATTCTGGAATGGATAAAAAACCAATTAATAAAATTGCATCTGGTGGTGAACTTTCTAGATTTTTACTTGCTATTAAGGTTGTACTTGAAACAGAAATGCAAAATAGAACAATTATTTTTGATGAAATTGACTCTGGCATTGGTGGTTCAGCCGCAAACGCTGTTGGTCTAAGATTGGCAAAACTAGGAAAGACATATCAAACAATGGTGGTAACACATTCTCCACAAGTAACTTCAAAAGGACACAATCATTTTCTAATAGAAAAACAATATATTAAAAATAAAACTATTTCTAAAGTTACTGAATTAAACATTAATCAAAGAGTTGAAGAAATAGCAAGAATGGTTTCTGGACAAACCATTACAAATGAAGCTAGAGAAGCAGCTCAGAAACTATTAGATAATTAACCTAATGGATACAAAAATTTTCAATAAACTAAACCAATTAAAAATTAAAATCGATTTTCATGATAATAAATACCATTTTGAGGATAATCCTGAAATTTCAGATTTTGAATATGATAAACTTTGTCGAGAATATGATACTCTAATTAATGAAAATCCAGGATTTAAGTTTTTAGAACGCAAAACTGTTGGCTCACAAACCTCCAATCAATTCCAAAAATATAATCATAGAAAACCAATGACTTCACTTGCTAACGCGTTTTCTTTAGAAGACGTAAAAGATTTCATTGAAAGAACTCTAAAATTTTTACATTTAAAAAAAGATTTTCAGATTGATTTTATTTGTGAACCAAAAATTGATGGTCTGTCAATATCACTTCTTTATGTAAATGGAAATTTATTCAATGCTGTGACTAGAGGAGATGGTAAGGTAGGCGAAATAGTAACTGATAACGTCAAGACTATTAAAGATATACCACATAAGTTAAAAGGTAATTATCCAAACCTCATAGAAATAAGAGGTGAAATCTTTATGAAAAAAGCTAATTTTGAAGAACTTAACAAGTCACAAATAAAAAAAAATGGGAAAGTTTTTGCTAATTCAAGAAATGCTGCAGCAGGATCCATACGACAAAAAGACATAAATATTTTAAAAGAACGTAAGTTAAATTTTTATGCTTTCTCCGTAGGTGAATATACAAATGATTTTAATATTAAAACTCAGTTTGATCTTTTAAAAAAATTTGAACAAATGGGTGTCAACACAAACCGAGAAAACTTTAGAGCAAGTAGAATTGAAGATATAAAAAAATTCTACTCTTTGATGATATCTAAAAGAAATGAGTTAGATTATGAAATTGATGGTCTCGTATACAAGGTGAATGACAGAATTTTACAAGAAAGGTTAGGAAATTTGTCTAGATCACCAAGATGGGCGATTGCTCACAAACTTCCCCCTGAAATAGTAGAAACTATACTTTTAAATATAGAAATACAGGTTGGCAGAACTGGCGCTCTTACACCAGTTGGTAAATTAAAACCTGTAAAAGTAGGGGGGGTACTAGTTTCAAATGTAACACTGCATAACGAAGACGAAATTTCAAGAAAAGATATTAGAGTAGGAGACATTGTAAAAATTCAACGTGCTGGAGATGTTATTCCGCAAGTTACTGAAGTAATAAAAGAAAAAAGACAAAATAATTCTAAAGTTTACGTCCCACCTAATTTTTGTCCATCATGTGGAGGCAAAACATATAAACCAAAAAATGAAGCAATTAGAAGATGTCTTTCTGGGGTCAATTGCCCTTCTCAAACAGTTGAAAAATTAAAGCATTTTGTTTCCAAAAATGCTTTTAATATTGAAGGTTTAGGGGACAAATTAATAGTCATGCTCTTCAAAGAAAAAATCATAAATGATTTTAGTGATATTTTTAAAATTTATAAATATAAAGAATTATTAGAAAATCGTGAAGGTTTAGGAAAATTATCTGTCTCTAACCTTTTAAACTCCATTGAGTCAAAGAAAAGAATTCCACTAGACAAGTTAATTTATGCTCTAGGGATCAAACAAATTGGTGAAAACAATGCTAAATTATTGGCTTTAAATTATAATTCTTTTGAAAATTTTTGTAGTGAAATGGAAAAAGCTAATGATAAGTCATCTGATTCATTTCAGAAGCTTGTCTCAATTGATCAAATTGGTAAGAATATTGCTGAGGATATAATCATATTTTTTAATACATCCTCTAATCTTATTATGTTAAAAGAACTCTCGAATTATATAAGAATTGAAAATGTTGAACAAAAATTAATTAATTCACCCTATAAGGACAAAATAGTAGTATTGACTGGCACATTAGATACCATGAGCCGTGATGAGGCAAAACAAAAACTAAACAACTTAGGAGCAAAAGTAAGTAGCTCTGTTTCTAAAAATACAGATTTTGTAATTGTTGGTGAACAACCTGGATCTAAAGCAAAAAAAGCAAAAGAATTAAACATCCCTATAATAAATGAAAATGAGTGGATTGAAGTAATAAAAACAATTGACTTTTAAATTGTTGAAGTTTTTCTTTTCAAGAATAAAAGTAATTCTTTATCATCTTTGTCAATAAATTTCGATAAATCTTGATATACTTTCTTATGGTAATTATTAATCCAATTTATCTCAAACGACGATAACATGCGCTTATTAATTAGATTTAATTCTAAAGGAACTCTAGTTAAATTTTCAAAACATAAAAAATTTTTATTAGCCTTTTCTTTTACAAATTCCAAGTTTTCAATCCTAATACCGTATGCACCTTTTTTATAATATCCTGGTTCATTAGAAATCACCATGCCTGGTTCAATAAAACATTCAGATGTTTTAGAAATTGAAATTGGTCCTTCATGCACACTTAAAACATGACCTACTCCATGTCCTGTTCCGTGAGCATAATCTTTTCCTTCAGACCATAGTGCTACCCTACCTAGAGTATCTAATTCCCTTCCTTTAGTACCTAAAGGGAAGGAAGCAGATGCAATTGCAATGTGCCCTTTTAAAACTAAAGTATAATCATCCAACATTTGCGATTTAGCTTTCCCAACTAGAAGAGTACGAGTTATATCAGTAGTTCCATCTAAATAATGAGCACCTGTATCAATTAAATACAGACTACTTTTATCAATTTTTTTATTAGAAGAATTACTTGCCTTATAGTGAATAATTGCACCATTCTCTTCAAATGCTGAAATTGTAGCAAAGCTCTCACAAATAAATGTTTTATCTAGAGAACGAATATCAAACAGTTTCTGAGACAAGCAGATCTCAGTAAGTTTGTTTGAATTAACATTATTTTCAAACCAAAATAAGAATTTTAATATAGCTAAACCGTCTTTTAAATGAGCATTTTTAAATCCACTTAATTCTAAAGGATTTTTTATGGCTTTAAACTTATCTACTGGGCAATTGATAAATTGGTATGGTAAATAATTTTCCTTTAAAATATGATAAATTTTTAAAGGTAAAAAATTTGGATCAATAAGAAATTTTTTATTTTTTAAATTTAATAAAAAATTAGAAAAATCATCTAAGTTATAAGTTTTTATTTGCTTATTTTTACAAAAATATTTCTTAAGCGTATGATTTTTTGTAAAAATAAAAACTTCTCCAGTTTTTGAAATAACACAAAAAGATCTTATTACTGGGCTATACTTTAAATCTGCACCTCTAATATTGAGCAACCATGAAAGACCAGCAGGATTAAATAAGATATAAAAATCACAATTATTCTTTTTTATTATTTTTTTAAGACGGTTAAATTTTGAAGAAGCAGGTTCGCCATTAATTTGATTAGAAATTTCAAAGATTTTATTTTTAACAATAAAATTTTTTTTTATCCATATTTCATCAATTAAGTTTTCATCAACAAGTTCAAATTTTATTTTTGAACCTTTAAGTAAACTTTTTAATAATTCATATTGCTTTAGTGTTAACAGCCAAGGATCAATTCCAATATTTTTTATTTTTTTTTCATTTTTCTTTAAAAACAAACAAGTATCTTTAAAACCACCTATCAAACAATCAAAATATTTTGGATCAACTTCTTTTTTTAATTGGAGTTCATAACGACCGTCACTAAATAAAACTGACCTTACATCTGAATTAGCGGATACTATTGCATAACCCGCAGAACCAGAGAAATTTGTAATATATTTTAAACGCTCTTCATCTTCTGGAACTTCTTCACCAGAATACATATCAGCTCTAGGAACAAATAATGCATCTAGTTTTTTTAACTTCATACTATTTATTAGTAATCTTAAATTTGTACTCAAACTTTACTCTTTAATTAAAATTGACGTCTCATTATTACTGTTCCCCAACCATTTATAATAATTTTTTTTTTCAATTTAAACCCAAACATTTTATATCTATTAACAATATTTGTGATTTGATTACTCAAAAGCCCTGATAAAACTATAAATGAATTTGGTTTTGAGATAAATTTAAATCTAGGTGCTAAACTTGTTAGAGGACCAAAAAGAATATTAGCAAAAATTAAATCATAATATTTTTGTTTGTTGAAATTTTTCATTTTGTTGGATTTAGAAAGCAAGATTTCTCTGCTAATAATATTGTTTAATCTAAGATTTTGTTTTGTTAGTTTCAATGCATTTATATCTATATCAACAAAGGTAATTTTATTATTTTTAAAAATTTTTTTTGACGCTATTCCAAGAATTCCAGTTCCACAACCGTAATCTAATACAGATTTTGGATTATAAATTTTAGATAAATAGGTTAAGGAATTTAAGCAACTCCTTGTAGTTTCATGAGATCCAGTTCCAAATGCAAAGGACGCATCTATTTTTATTGGTATTTTATTTTCAGAACATTCTTTTTTAATATGAGAACCATAAATATAAAAGTTATCAATATTTATAGACGGAAATGATGATCTATTTTCTTTAAGCCAATTTTTATTAAT
>CABYED010000001.1 GCA_902517815.1 uncultured SAR116 cluster alpha proteobacterium | reverse complement strand
AATTATTCATTTTTAGATAGTCTATTTAAATTAAATATGACATTAGCTGCAAATATAGAGGAAGAATTTAATTTCCAGTAATAGTATGATTTTAAAAATAACACAAAAAATTAAATATGAAATTGATGGAACGATTAATTTTGGGTTTAATAAGCTACTTTTAACTCCTCAAAGTAATGAAAGTCAAAAAATTTTAGTTTGGAAAATTGATATTGAGGGTGGAAGTAAGGAGCTTAATTCTATAGATCAATTTGGTAATCTAATAGATTTGGTTAGTATACAAAATAACTCTAAAAAAATTGAATATAATATTTTTGGTAAGGTTGAAACAAAGTCTAATTTTGGATTAAAAGAAATCTCAAAAAAAGATCTTCCACTTTGGTGTTACATTGATAAAACTTACCTTACGAAACCTGGTGAATATCTATCAAAGTTTTACAAAGAAAACATTTTGAATTTCGAGGATTTGATAGGAAGTCTTCATGAACTCTCATTTAAAATAAGATCTAAAATTAAATATAAAAAAGGAAAAACAGATTATAAAACGACAGCTGAAGATGCATTTAAAAAAGGGTTTGGTGTTTGTCAGGATCACACTCATATATTTTTATCTATAGTCCGAATGAATAATCTGCCTTGTAGATATGTTAGTGGATTATTTAAACCCATACAAGATGCTCATAATCTTTCTATGCATGCTTGGGCTGAAGTATTTATAGAAAATCTTGGTTGGATAGGTTTTGATATATCTAATGGTATTTCTCCAGATGACAGATATGTAGAAATAGCAAAAGGTTTCGATTATAATGATGTAGTACCTGTAAAAGGTGTTATAAATGGATATTTTTTGGAAAATCAAAATTTAGAATTATCAATTGATATTTTAAATCAATAATCAAGGTGATTAATGACTTATTGTGTAGGATTAAAATTAAATCAAGGTCTAGTATTCATGTCAGATACTTTAACTAACGCTGGAATAGATAATGTTAATACAAATAAAAAAATGTTTTTTTGGTCGAATAAAAACGAAAGAAGTGTAGTTTTATTAACTTCTGGAAATTTAGCCACATCCCAGGCTACTATCAATCTCATAAATGAAGCTATTGATAATCCCAATAATGATAACGATAATATTCTTAAAACTAAATCAATGTTTCAAGTTGCAAGAATTGTAGGAAAAATTTTAAGAAATATATCTAATGAATACTCTTCTGATGGCCAAGTAGGTGAAAATCCATATTCCTCTACATTAATTTTAGGTGGTCAAATTGTAGGTCAAGAACATAGGTTATTTTTAATATATCCTGAGGGTAACTTTATAGAAGCATCTGAAGATCAATCTTTTTTTCAAATTGGAGAAACAAAATATGGCAAACCAATTATTGTTAGAGCACTAGAAAAAGACTCAAACTTCGGTGATGCAATAAAACTACTTTTAGTTTCATTTGATAGTACTATGAAGGCTAATGTTTCAGTAGGCATGCCAATAGATGTCTGTACCTTAAAAAAAGATGATTTTGAATTGAATAATCAAATAAGGTTTGAAAAAAATGATCCTTATTTTGAAAAAATATCAAATAGTTGGGGAGAGGCTCTAAAAAAAAGTATAAAAGAGTTACCACCATTTGATTTTAAATAATTTAGATATTGATCCAACATATTTGTCTCTTACTTATGCATGGAACACGTTATTACTTTTAACATAACTTGCCACTTTTATCTCTTTTTAGTAAATTCAACAACTTTAAAAAACTTAAAAAAATTAATAATTTATCAGGCAACTAAATAAGGTACAGATTTTAATCATAAAGCTTTAAGCTAATTCTGTCCTTACAATCATAAAGTTTAATGAAATCTAATTTAGAAATAAATATACCATAAATTTCATTGTGAATTGATGAAGTTTTCATCAAACAAAACATCAAAATATAAAAAAAGTCACGCGAGTTATTATTTTTACACTTTTTTATCATTTAACTCTATATATTATAGTATGGATGTGATCTTAATTTGGTTGAGTGGAGCTTTATTTTTTGGTTATATTTTCAAGGTTTTATCATTGCCAATTTTAATTGGTTTTATAACCTCTGGGTATTTTTTCTCATACATAAATTTTTCTGATAATACTGAAATTTTGTCAATCCCCTCAAAAATTGGTGTTGAATTATTACTTTTTTCTATAGGCTTAAAAGTAAAGCCTTCTTCATTTCTAAGTTTAAGTTTTTTAAATGTTTTTTTTCTCCATTCTTTATTAGTAACACTAATTTATTTTATTCTATTAAATATAAATATAGATTTTGAAGCAAAAATTTTGCTTTGTATTATTTTAACTTTTTCTAGCACAGTAATAGCCTCAAAATCTCTTGAGGATCGAAAAGAAATTAACTCTTTTCATGGAAGAAACTCAATCTTAATTTTAATTTTTCAAGATATTTTAGCTCTTTTTTTATTACTTTATACAAATGAAACAAATTTATCATTTTATACACTTCTTCTTTTATTTACTCCTTTATGCATTCCCATAGTAAAAATCGTTTTAGAAAAATTACAATCAAATGAAGAATTACAATTGCTTACTTCTGTAATAATTGGTCTCTTTTTAGGAGGATATTTGTTTGAAAAACTTGGTTTGTCGGGAGAATTAGGTGCTCTAATAATGGGAATGATGCTATCTAACATTAAATTTGCTGATAAATTAGGAGAAAAAATATGGAGTTTAAGAGAGATTTTACTAGTAGCATTTTTTGTGTCTCTTGGAATGAAATTAAATCTTAATCAGGAAATCATTTTAAATTCATTCTTCTTAATTTTATTGCTAGTAATTAAGTTTTTAACTTTGTTTTTTCTACTAATCTTCTTTAATTTGAGATCATATTCTTCTTTCTTAATTTCAATCTCATTAATAACCTATTCAGAATTTAGTCTTATAGTTGCTACATATTGGTATGACTTAAATATAATAGACCAAAAGATTTTAGCTATTCTAGTATTGTCAGTGTGTATTAGCTTTATTATTGGTTCCGTATTGAATAAATATGTTCATGAAATTTTTGTATATTTTGAAAATTTTTTAATAAAATTTGAAAGAGAAAAACATCATCCTGATGAGCAACCACATACTTTTGGAGAAGCTGAGATCATGATTGTAGGTATGGGTAGAATTGGGAGTTCAATTTTTAATAAATTAACTGAGAAAGGTATAAAAGTTGTAGGCGTTGATGCTGATACAGAAATAGCTTTAAATAAATTATCAGAAGGAAACAGGGTGGCATTTGCAGATGCTGAAGATCCAGGATTTTGGTCTAAATTAAGATTTGGAAAATTAAAAGTTATTGTACTCGCATTACCAGAATTTCACGCACAAAATTGGTCTACTTTACAAGCTAGAAGATATGGCTTTATAGGAAAAATCATAGTGCCAACAAGATCAAATGAAGATACAAAAATATTAGAAAATTCAGGAGCAGATGAAATATATGATGCCTACGAAGCCGTTGGTATAGGTGTTACAAATATAATTAACGAAATGCAAAAAAATAATTAAAATATGAATTATTAACTCTTTATAAAAAATAATAAAATTATTATATAGTTGTCGATATTTTAATCATATTTAGTATTTTTTATTCGATATCACTTAGATACTTAGCTTAACAAAAAAAGATCAATACAATATATTCCTCCTATTCAGTGAAGTATTATTCCCCCTAGCTTGGTAATTCATTTTTTTTTAAGCAAAAAAATTTGTTTAGATTAGTTAAAATTTTGAGTTTTAATAATTTTAATATTTATACTCATATTTTTTAATAGTCTCTTTATTAAAATCAATTCCAGTACCTATTTTATTAGGAATTACAACATGTCCATCACTTAATTCATATGGCTCTTCTAAAATAATGTTGGACCATCTAGTCCATTCTAAATAACCTGCAGTTGGTGTTACGCGCATTAGATGTGATGAAACTTCGTGGTATAAATGAGATGAAACAGATATTTGAAATGCTTCAGCAATGGATGCAGTTTTTAGCCAAGCACTTACACCACCAATCCTCAATAAATCTGGCATTATAAAATCTGAAATTTGATTTTTCAAAGCAGCAAAAGCATCATCAAATCCATGAAAGTTTTCACCTAGAATGATTGGTGTTTTCATTCTTTTTCTTAATTCTTTGTAACCTTCAAATTCGTAATATTTTATTGGTTCCTCAAACCAATATAATCCCTGTTCATCTAAATCATTTAACCTATGTATTGCTTGTGGTAGTGATAAGCATTGATTGAAATCACAAAGAAGTTCTGAATTCACCCCAATACCTTTTTTAACATTTTCAATTGCTATTAAGTCTTCATCTAATTTTTTTCTACCTAATCTAACTTTTACAGCATCAAAATTTCCTTCAGATATTAGAGACAATGCTTCATCATATAATGTTTGAGGATGATCTAGCCATAATCCACTAGAATTATATGCCTTAACTTTATCTACTGAACCACCTAAGTGAACACATAACGGCTCATTACATATTTTAGAACTAGCATCCCAGAATGCTATATCTAGTCCAGCTAAAGCGTAAAGAGCAATTCCTGATCTTCCTAATAAACTTAAATGGTTCAAACCTTCGTTATAAAACTGATAAGGCGCAATTTCTCTATTTTGGAAATTTTTAAAAAGCTCTTTCATGGCTAATGTAATAGTTTGTGTATAATTTACTAAGTATGGACCAATATAACCTTTACCAATTGTTCCGTCGCTTAAAGATATTTCAATTAACATATACGGCCAATATTCAAATGTTCCTAATGAGGCCACGATAGGTCTTTCTAAAGGTACATTTACAGTAATAACAGACAAACTCTTAACTAAAGGTTTTTTCAAATTAATTTCCTTTTAACCATTAATATTAAACTTAACTTATACAATAAAGTTTAATATTAGTAAGGTCGTCAGGCAACATAATCCTAACTAAAGTTCGTCAGGTAAAAATGTTTAGCTATAGATCTTCAGCGAAGTAGATTTTATAGCTAAACTTATAGCTAAACATAACAAAAAACCATTGAAATCCCTAAAAAACGTCAGGCTCATAACCTGAAGGTCGTAGGTTCAAATCCTACCCCCGCAACCAACTATATTTATAAAATCAATGACTTAGATCACCCTCAAAGACTTCGGTTTTTGGGGTTTTTTGTTTTTATTTTTATTCTTTATACCAACCGTTATGCCAACCGGTCGTCAGGTTTTCTGTTTTTAATTAATATGAGAAGTTCAAATTATTTCTTGAAAGGTATAGATATTGTTCATTTTGTATGAAAATTAAAAATCCAAAATTTTAATATTTTATTCTGTTTTATAAGTCAAAAATTTTAAATAAAAAATTATTTAAATTTTAAATCTAAGTCTTGTAATCCTTTTGAAACCTCAACTTCACAATTCCCCTCGTATCTTGTTACTTGACCGCCCATATCTTTTATTTGATTCCAAAATTCATTAGACTTATTTTTTCGAACCTCTTCCATTTCTTCTTTTGTTCGAAAAACATGAAAGATTTCAACCTGGTTTTCTGTTCTATCCACAAAACACCTAAACATTAAACCGTTATTTTGAAAAAGATCATGGCTCCAGTCTTTTAATGCAAGTATAATTGCCTTTTTTGCTAATTCATTTTGCACTTTTATTGTTACATTGACTGCAAACATTCAAACCTCTTAAACTTTTAAGAAACTATATTCAAGATTAATTAAGATTTATAAATTTGTAAATGATTCAAGAATTTATGTTTAACTATTTGTCATAAACAAAAAAATTCATCGATCAGAAGTAGTTATAAAAATTCTTCTATAAATTTTAAATAAAAGTAATTAAGGTTTTAGTAATTTTGTAGAAAAGGAGATAAAATGATAATTTCTAGACGTATACTGACACCAATATTAGGTAAAAGCAATTTAGTATTGAATCGTGCTAAATCTATGCAAGATATACTGACTAAGCATGGAGCGAAAGCAAGAGTTGCAAGAATAGTTGCAGGTGATTTAGCGGGATCAATTCATTTAACTGCTTCATATGAAAACATGGAAAAGGGCTGCAAGTCATTTAACGAAATGTCACAAGATCCAGCTAGAATTGCTTTGATGAAAGAAAGAGAAGCTGACCCTGGAGGTCACTTAATTGGACCTGAAGTTTTTAGAACAATTTATGGTAATATTTCACCAGAGCATAATGTTATTATGATGCGGGAATACCAGTTATCTAGAGATAATATGTCTGAAGCTGTTCAAATTTTCCCTGAAATAGATGCTATTTTAAAAGATGAAGACGCTTCTTTTATGGCTGTTGTACCTTTGTTAGCAACTAACATGGATAGATTAGTTGCTTGTTATTATTTCCGAGATATGTCAGCCATGGGAGAACAAATTGATAGAGTTGGTATGTCAGAAGAGTTTCAAAAGATTGTTCTTAAAGCAAGTAATGCTGGTACTTTGATTTCATCGAGAGTGTTATTAAGTATCTGACAAATAAAGTATCAATTGACGATCAAGATATAGATCCTTATGATGAAAAAGATTAGTTAAAACGGATAAGTTTAATAACTAATCTTTTTCTTGATTTTGAAAATGAAATTAGAAAAAAAATTGAGAAAAATTAAACATCAACCCAATATAATATTGTTGGTAAAAACAGTATGAATAATCAAAATAAAATCAGCTCTAGTCTATTCATTACCTATTTCTTCTGAAAATGGATTTGTTTTTAGCCAATCAATTGTTTCTTTTAAAGTTGTAGAAAAATTTCTTATTTTTACGTTAAGTGTATCTCTTCTAGTAAAATCAAACGTGGTTGGTTTTACAGGTGCTTCTGAAAAACGTTGAGGCATCTTCATGTTTGGCATCAACTTTTTACACTCATTATAAATATCTTCCCAATGAAGACTTTTATATACTCCAAAATATCTACCAGAAGCACTAGGGTTCTCGTATACTGCTAAAAATATTTTTGCAAGATCCCTTAAATGTATCATTGAAGCAGAATCATTAGGTATTTTCTCATGTCTAGGACTACCACCTTCAATTACTCTTTTTAGCCAAATAAATGGGTTATGGTTTAGATGAATAGGTAAAACGGGATCACCATATAACCCTGTTGGTAAAATAATTGAAAGTCTAATATCATTTTCTTCACAATATCTAATAGCCATTTTCTCCATAACTGTTTTAGTAGCAGATGTATATTTTTTGGCTTTACATTGTTCTTTTTCATCGGACCAATGTTCTGTTTCATTTTTAAATTCTATAGGTGGAACGGGGTTCGTACTAGATGTAGAAGAACATATGATAATATTTTTTATACCTTTTTCTTTAGCTACTTTGATTATGTTCAAACACCCATTAACTGTCGGATTAATTATCTCTTCATAACCTCTCTTATCATCCATATCTTTTGCTGGCGTTCCATCAACACCTTTATATGTTGGAATTAAACATGCTACAAAAACAGCATCTGCATTTTGCATTGGATTGACAAAATCTTTTTTATTTTCCATTTTGGCATTAAATAATTTTAAGTTATTAGAATTGGGGAGTTTATTTAGATACTTGACCTTTGTTATGTCTGACTTATCTCGAAGAGTACCATTAACAAAATAACCCTCTTCTAGGGCATGCCTGACTATGCTAGATCCAACTAAGCCACTTGCACCTACTACACAAATTTTTTTACTATTTTTCATAATTTAAGTGCCCAATTAATTTACTTTTTAAATATTTTAAATTAAATTTAAACTAGTTTGTTAATAAATAAAACTTTTGGATAAATTTTGATACCGAACGTAACAATAAATGCATTAGAACAGGGATTGGGTCATTTTGGAGTTTCTTCTAAAAGCAATAAGACAGTTCATGTAGATACTTTAGGTGTGAAAATTGATAACATAAAATCTACGCTAACTTGTTTTGTAATAAAATCTGAGTGCAAAAAAGTTTTGGAATATTTAAATGAATCTGGGAGGATTAGTTTTTTTGTCGGTATGATAAGCCACGAAGCCTATAATCTTAAGGGTCAATATGTCTCCTCAAAAAAATTAGATAGTTCAGATCTAAAAATTTCCAAAAATTACACAAACAAAGTGATTGACATTATTACTAGCGTTGGGTTGTCAAAAGAAGCAGCTTTAGAAAAATATGGGAAAGTACCAGACATTGGCATAACTTTTAAAGTTGACAAAGTTTATATTCAAACACCAGGACCTGAAGCTGGTAAAGAAATAACTAATAGTGAAAAGTCATGATTAAAGATAAACATATGCCAGCATTACAAGGAATGTTTCCAAGTTGGATTACAAGTTGTTCGTCTGATGGTGAACCAAATACTACTGTAATATCTCAAATATGGTATGTGGATGAAAAACACGTGGCTCTTTCGTTTCAATTTTTTAATAAAACAAAGAAAAATATTTCTGAAAATCCATATGCTTATGCAACAATTTCAGATCCAAACACACTGAAACAATATAATTTAGAATTGAAATTTGATCATGAAGAAACCAAAGGTGATTTATTTGACGAGATGGATATGAAATTACAGGCAATAGCATCTATGACGGGTATGACAGGAATATTTAAATTACGTGCAGCTGATGTGTATAAAGTTATATCCATAAGTGAGTAGTTTTAATTAAATTTTTTTTAAATTATGAAGTATGTCAGTTTGCATGGATAAAATTTCACAATCTAAAAATGAATTAGAAAATATTAAAATTCTTCTTGATAGAAAATCAAAAGAAATTGAAATAATCAAACAAATTTCTAATCAAATAAATAAATCTCTCGATTTAAACTTAATTGCTTCTTCAATGCTATCATTAATGAATGAATTTTTTGGATTTAAACATTCTATGATTTTACTAGTTTCTGAAAATAAAAAACATCTCAACGTTTTAGAAACTTATGGATATGAAAAAAGAGGGATTGGTGCAAAAGTTGAATTTGGAGTTGGTGTCATTGGTATAGTTGCTGAAAAGAAAAAACTTATGAGAATGGCAAATTTAGGAATGCAGAGAAGTTACATGCAAGCTATTCGTGAACAAGTAAAAATAACTAATAAAAATAAATTACAGGATAAAGTTGAGTTGCCTGGTCTCAAAAATGCAGAAAGTCAAGTTGCGATACCAATGCTCATAGATAATGAGCTCGTTGGTGTGTTTTCTGTAGAAAGTGAAAAATTGAACATTTTCGATAAATCGGATGAAATATTGATTGGAATATTAGCAAATCAAACTGCTAGTGCTCTAGAAAATGCAAGGCTTTATCAACTTGAGCAAAAAAGATTAAAAGAATTAAATAAAGCTCATCAAGAACTAGAGAGCTTAAACATAAATCTCGAAAAAAAGGTTGAGGAAAGAACTTCTGAATTAAAAACACTTTCAGAAAAGTTGTCAAAATACTTTTCACCTCAAGTTTATGAGTCAATATTTTCAGGCAAACTAGATGTAAAGGTCCAAACAAAGCGAAAGCCTTTGACAGTCTTTTTTTCGGATTTGCAAGGTTTTACAGAATTAACTGAAAGATTAGAACCTGAGGTATTAACCGAACTCTTAACCCAATATCTAACTAAAATGTCTAATGTCGCTATTAAATGGGGTGGGACAATAGACAAATTTATTGGTGATGCGATTTTAGTTTTTTTTGGAGACCCTAATTCAAGGGGAGACAAAGAAGACGCAATAGCGTGTGTTTCGATGGCAATGGATATGTTAGAAGAACTCAACAAGCTTAGAATTTCGTGGAGAAAAAAAGGATTAGCGAAACCTTTAAATGCACGGATGGGAATTCATACTGGAGTATGCACAGTTGGTAATTTTGGTTCTGAAGATAGACTAGATTACACGATTATTGGCAACGGTGTAAACTTAGCATCTAGGCTTGAGGCAAAAGCTGGTATTAACAAAATTTTATTATCAGAAGACACATATTTATTAATTCGAAATAAAATTATCTGTGAAAAAAAAGAGGCTATTAATGTGAAGGGTATTTCTTATCCGGTTCAAACATATGAAGTTGTAAAATTTTCGCAGAAAAATGATAATTTGATTGAAAGAAATATTCCAGGTTTGTCTTTATCTATTGATAAGTCAGAGATTGAAGATAATAAAATTGCAATTAAGGTTGTTTCTGAAGTTTTGAAGGATTTAAAATCAAAGTCTTAACTTCAAGTAGCTATAAATTGATTGTTTTATTATTTAATTTTAATTGATTGAAATTTTAACATCACAAATTGATTACACTGCTCATACAAAAGTATATTTTGTAATTTGATTGCATAATTTTATACATAGCGTTTGCAAATTATAAACTTAAATTACGCTCGTTAAAATTGTCATTTTAATTATTTTTACAAAATGGTTCAACAACTACAAAATTATCCCCTTCTGTGTCAAATACATAGATTTGTTTTTTTCTAATACCTTTAAAGTTCTTACTTTGAACTAATACTCCCAAGGACTTGTCGGATTGAGAAAAATAGTTAAATGTTTTAATAATTGGATCATTAAAGTACATTTTTTCTTTTTTTTGATAATTAAATTCTCGAAAAAATTTTAAAATATTTGTATTTTGATGTTTATTTGGAAAAGGAATATCTTGAAACCAAACTGGTTTTCCTTTTATACAAGTTTACTTGGATGGAATTGGACCATTAATTATTCTGTAATATTTGACCCAACTAATTTTTACTTTATTTTTCTTATTTCCAAACCAAAGCAGACATTTTCTATAGTCTTTAGTTTCACAGTTTCTTGTTTTAAAAAAAAATTTGAAATTTGAAATTCTTTTATTGGTTTTGTACAAGTCTTACTTAAACAAATTTTGTCAATGTTAACGATATTGTTTTGAGCAAAAGAATTACTAGAAAATACAACAATTGTAATTAATAATAAGATCTTTATCATTTAAAAATTCTTCTTATTTTCTTTGCCCGTATATTACTCCCTTTTTCCAATTGTCTACATATTCTTCTATCGATAATGTCCATCCATTTTCCATATTTTCATCAAAATATTCAAATAATATTCCATTAGGCGCATTCATTGACAATAGGACTGTTCCCCCATCTTCGCCTCCACGCTCATCGTGTGGAAGTGCATCAGCACCTGCTATAGCATAATCTCCTTTTTTTCTAACGATAGATTTTTTGGATCCGTCTGATTGCCATTCAGTTAAGTGTTGTTCACCTTCTAAAACCATTGTTAATGTTGAAGCTACATGTCTATGTCGTCTACAGTGACTTAAATTAGCATACCTTAATAGCATATCAAGGCGCCCTGATTTAATGTCATATCCTAGAAGACTATAATCAAAGTCAACTTTAAACTCCTTATTTTCTGGATCTTTAACATTTCGCCATTCTACTAGTTTTGGATCAAAACTCTTAGATATCATGTTCATAAGTATTCTTCCTTTTATAATTAAAAAATTAATTTTTATTAGATGACAGTATTAATGTTTATTGAACTTTCCAATAATGATATTTATTTTGGTACATTATTATAAATAGTTCAAATACGATTTTTCATTTTTTTATATATTTTTTAAGTGCATTTACAACGTCATCATTAGCGCTTACAGTAACGTTCTTATATGGAAATTTATTATCCCTTACATCTTTAACATAATTTTTAAAAGCATTTATTCTCGTTTGTTGTAACTTTTGTTTTAAATCATAAAGATCAGCATACTGCTTTGAATGACGTGGATATGGTCCTTTAGTGTTACCTAAAATGTCTTCTGCAAATAAAAATTGTATGTCTCCAACACCACTTCCTAGAGATGATGTAATTAATGAAGTTTGTGGAGATAGAATGGCCATGATATTTTCTGGTATAACCTCGACTTCAACAGCCCATACACCTATATTTTCAAGAATTTTAATATCATCATAGAGTTTTTTAGCTTGTTCTACTGTTTTTCCTACTGCCTTAAACCCTCCTGTCCAAGTACTTCGTCTAGGTACAAGTCCTATGTGACCTTCAGTCGGTATACCTGCATGAGCGACAGCTTCAATAAATTTTACACCCCATGTTCCGCATATTACAGAATCGGCTCCAAGTTCCATCGCATCAAAAGATAATCTTAGAGCATCATATTCAGATTTAGCAGACTGCATGGGAAGTGCAAAGCTCATAAATGTATTTGGAGCAGCAGCTCTTAGAGCTTTTGAAATCTCAGGTCTTTCTGGATTATGCCTTATATTAAGTGTCTCAATGCCCGCAGTCTCAGCAGCTTCTGCTTCTTCTTCTGAAAAGGGAATTGTTTTCGTAAGTTGACGTTTACCTTTGTATGACTGAATGTCTGCAACAGTAAAATTTCTTACACTATATTCTCCAGAAACAGTCATTATCTTCTTAGTATTTTTTGTTTTCATTTTTTCTTACACACTACTAAAATTAAATTTAATTAAGTACATTAAAGTTTAATCGAAACAAGTTACTTTGCGAGTAAATTTCTAAGTAATAGATTTTTTTATTTATAATAAACTCATAAATTTATGAAACTGTGAAAGTTTGACAATCGTGATTTAAAAATAAATATTTTAAATTAATCTTAGACCATCCTTAGAAAAAAAGTGCACATATTTAGAAATAAATTTCAAGCCTATCTTCTCATTTAGAATTACTTTAATATTTGGGTCTATTTTTACTATAATTAGCTTATTATTAATTCCACAATCAACATAAACGTACTGTTCAGAACCTAAGTATTCACAAAATTTTATTTGCCCACTCAATATGTTTTTTTCAGATTTGCAGATTTCTATATTATCCGGTCTTATTCCCAGTTTGAATATTTTTTCTTTTTTTGTTTTAATATTAGTTTTCTTATTTTGGTCTAAATAAATATATTCTTCTTTTTTAATGCAGTTTAAAATATTCATTTTTGGTGTGCCAATAAATTCTGCAACAAATAAATTTTTCGGATAATTGTAAAGCTTGTGTGGAGAACCAATTTGAATAATTTTTCCTTCGTTAAGAACCACTATCTTATCTGCGAGTGTCATTGCCTCGACTTGGTCGTGAGTAACATAAATTGTGGTAACTCCAAGTTCTTTATGCAATTTTGAAATTTCCAAACGCATTTCAACTCTTAGTGCTGCATCTAGATTAGAAAGTGGTTCGTCAAACAAGAAAGCTTTGGGTTTCCTAATAATTGATCTTCCAATTGCAACTCTTTGTTTTTGTCCTCCTGATAGTTGTTTAGGTAGTCTGTGTAACAGATCTTCTAATTGAAGAATTTTTGCAACTTCTCCAACTTTTTTCTTTAAAATATCACTGTTTACGCCTGAGGTTTTCAATGAAAAACCTATGTTATCAAAAACATTCATATGGGGATATAGTGCATAAGATTGAAAAACCATTGATAAGCCTCGTTCGTATGGAATTTTATCTGTTACATCCAAATCATCAATTAAAACAGTTCCATCATTTAAATCCTCAAGACCAGAGATAATTCTTAAGAGTGTTGATTTTCCACATCCTGAGGGACCTACAAACACAATAAACTCTCCATCTTTAATATTTAGGTCAATATTTTTAATTACTTGATTACTAGAAAACCATTTTGAGATATTTTGTAAAATAATAGAAGCCATTATGTGCTCACTAATTGTTTGTAAATTTTAAATTAGAACTATCTCTACCAAGTGCTGATAAAATTGCGGCAGTCCATGAGAAGTCGTGTCCACCTAGGCCTTTTCCTGTATGTGGGTTAAAATATTCATACATACCACCAACCTCTATAAGTTTAATAGTATCATCCTTAATTCTTTTGGCTAGTGAGTATTCACCTTCATGCTCTAAACCATATGAGATCATATAATTCAAATGCATTTTGAAATCTTTCTCCAATCTTTATCCTTTAACTCCACCTGCTGAAAGACCAGATATCAAAAATTTTTCTAAATAAAGAAAAATTATCATAACAGGAATTGTTGCTATTACTGCACCCGCCATTAGGTGCTGTTGTGGAATTTCTGAAGAGTTTAAAGACATGATACCTCTAGACAATGTAAATATACTGGGATCATCCAAAAACATGAATGCAATTAAGAATTCATTCCAAGCAATCATGAAAACATATAACGCAACACTAACAATAGCTGGTTTAGATAGAGGTATAGCTATTTTTAAAATTATCTGTATACGAGAAAGACCATCCATTAACGCAGCATCATCAATTTCGCTTGACAATGCGCTGAAGTAACCTCTTAGCATATAAAGTGCAACAGGAATTGTAGTTGCTGGGTAGACAAGTATTAGACCAAATAAAGAATTTCTTAAGCCTATATAAGAAAAAATTACATACAGTGGGATAATTAATACTATAGAAGGAATTAAATAAATTAAAATTACAGCACCTGAAAAAATTTTTTTGTTGGGTATCCTTAATCTAGCTAGTGCATAAGCTCCAGGAATTGAAAAAAATAAAGTTATAATAACTGTTGTGCAAGATACAATGAAAGAATTAATCAAGAACAAATGAAAATTGAAATTAGTAAACAATTCAATGTAAGAATTAAAAAGAGTTTTAAAATCGGTATTTAAATTAATAGATAAATCTAGAGGGTTTAAAATCAAACTTTGTTGATTTTTTAAACTAGTCATAATCATTATATAAAAGGGAATTAAGGTAATCAAAATTAATATAATTAAACCCAATCCCCACAAAAATTTTATAAAAAAACTTTCAATATCATATTTTGACAATTTCCCAGGACTTAAATTATATAAAGAATGGTTCAAACTTACCCATATAAAAAATGAAGTTAATAAAATTAGCATAAATATTATTAGTCGATTTTCGTCTTCTACTTGGTATGGGTTTCCTAAGTGAGAAATAAAAATAAGAAAAGTAATTATAATTATTGCGCTAATATGGAATTTTATGGATAAAAATTTTTGACTTATGATGTACAGAATTCCTACTAATGGCCCAATAATCATAATTTGACTTATTTCTAAACTTAAAGGAATTCCAAGGGTTAAAATGCCAATTACGGTAAAAAAGATTTGCCAAAAAATACCCCATATACCTCCAGACAAAATAGAAAAAAATAAGCCATACTTCCAAAACATTTTAAAATGTTTCCTTTTTTGAATATCTCATAAAAAGTAAAGAAAATGTAAGTAGAAATATAAAAATTACTACTGCCACAGCTGCTCCTGCTCCAAGATTAGAAATTGCAAATGCTTGTTCATAAACATTTACAGTAAAGGTTCTTGTTCCTGCATTACCGCCAGTGAGTAAGAAAATGTCATCAAATTTATTAAAGGTCCATATGAATCTTAGTAAGAATAAAATAGACATAATACCAATCAAAAATGGAAGTGAAATATAATAGAATTGTTGTAATGGTGACGCCCCATCTATTTTGGCTGCATCATATACTTCCTCAGGAAATGATTGTATACGTGCAAGAATAAATAAAAAAGAAAGAGGAAAATATCTCCAAATTTCAAAAGCTATAACCATTGATAAAGCTAAAGGAAATTTAAAGACATAACCAAAAATGATTATGTCAGTATATTTTTGTCCAAAAAAATTAATTGGTTTATCAATGACATTCATTTGAACTAACATTGAATTTACAATACCTGAAAAAGGATCAAATAATATCACCCACGCAAAAGCTACTGCTATTACTGGTGAGACATAAGGGAAAAGAAGTAAACCACGAACAATAGACCTCCCCCTAAAAGATTTTTGTAAAATTTGTGCTGCTAGAAGTCCAACCAACAATGCTCCAGCGGTGCCAAATATAGTATAGTAAAAAGAAACTTTTAATACTTCAAAAAATTCGGAAGCAGAAAAAACTTTTTTAAAATTTTCAGTGTTAAATTCAAAAGAGGTTAGTATATTTTTACTTGAAAAAGTCACTAACGGTTTGGTTTTTTTGAGATTATCTAATTCTTTTTGCCATTGATCATTCTTATGCACTTTAAGAATTATCTTTCCAGAAGATCTTGAGGAAACATTATCTAAATTACAAATCAACTCTTTTAATTTTAACTTACAAAATTGGGCTGGTTGTAAATCCTTAACGGTGAAACCATTTGGTATTATGTCTTTAATTATCACATTTTCAAGATCATATTTAATCGATGAATTTCTGAATCTATATTGAATTTCTGCAATTTGACTTTTCTCAGATAAATTTCCTTTAATTCGTTCTTTTACTATAAGTTTTGGTGGACGCAAATCTCCCAAGGATACTGGTTTAAAGGAAATCCAAAAATTAGCTAAGAGTGGAAATATAACTACAGATAATACTATTAAAATAGTTGGTAGTAGGAGTATTAGGCCAAGTTTTTTTTCTTTTTCTAATAAAGTGTTCTTATTTTTTTTTTTGATAATTGTCATTCAAAAATACTTAAAATTATAATAAAAAGTTAGACGATCTTATAAAGACCGTCTAACGAATAATTTAATTTATTTTTGAAAGTTCTTTATTTAACTTACTCACGGCACTGTTAACATCAATTTGATCATCAATGAATTCACGAACTACTCGATTAATAATTTGAGAATTTATAATTTTTGATGCTAAAGATAGTTGACCTTCTTTTACACCCCATCTATCAGCAGTTTGAAGTCCAGAAACAATTTTATTAATTGTAAGATCTGAATATAATTCTGATAGAGGAGCCTTTCTATCAACTCCAACTGGTAATTTTGACCATGCATTTGCATATTTTGCTGTATCAAAAGGTTCACCCCTACGTACTGGGAATTTGCCCTCTGGTGCAATTGAAAGTGTAGCAGTATATCCATCTTTCATTGAATATTTAACAAACTCTGCAGCGACGTCAGTATTTGCATCTGAGGTTACTCCAAAATAACGTATATCTGCCCAAGCTGCGCCTGCAGGATTAGATGGACCTCCAAACGTTGTTACAATTCCAGTCTTTTGTGCTAAAGCCTTTGAAGTTGGGTCATCATTGATTGTTGGTGGTGCGGAGTTTCTTAAACCAGCTAATTCATCTAAAATAAAAGGTGACCATATAATCATAGCAGCTTTACCAGCAAAATAAATTGCTCTAGACTGTTTCCAGTATAACTCGCCAGCTGGAGAAGCTTTAGCTATTTTTTTATAAAAATTTAAAACTTCAGAAGTTGCTTTTTCGTCTAGTGGGCTGAAACCATTCTTATTAACGGGCGATACCCCATTAGCTAAAAAAACATGTTCCAAAACTTGACTCATAAAATTTTCATCAACCTTGGTTGCCGCAACAAAACCGTACATGTTTGGTGGGTTATGTAATTTATCAATTGCTTTTTCAATGTTTGCATAGCTATTTGGAGCGGGTAGCCCAGCTGCATCAAAAATATCTTTACGATATACTACCATTTGCGTCCAGCCATCAACTGGTACAGCTGCTGTTTTACCATCAAATTGAGCCATTGCAATTGCTCCTGGTGCAAAAGTTCTTTTCATAAGGGAATTTACAATGTCATCATTAGTTTCTACATCAAGAATACCAGCCTCAGACCATGGTAATACATATTGTAATGTATGATAAATAACATCTGGCAAATCACCTGCAGCGAATGCTGCTGTCGCCCTTTTACCAAGATCTTTTTCAGAAACTGGTATGACTTCAACAGTATGGCCTGTTCTTTTTTTAAAATCTTCTACCATTGCCTGCTGTTTAGCTAGACGAGCAGGTTGCTCTTCAGTAGTCCAAAATCTTATCTTTTCAGCTATCGCTATATTCGAAAATAATAAAAAAAATAGACTGTAAATAGTGTGATTTAAAAATTTATTCATTATTTCTCCTCCAAGATATTTCTAAATATATTTTGTAAAATACGTTCCCCAACGATATTTTAAACAAAATGTAAGCATTATTAAAAATAATTTTAGAGTCAATCAGACCAATCGAGGACAATAATATTTGCTTAATAAATAAGCAACCTTGATTTTTAATTTCATATTAAACGCTATCATTTTTTTAATGTAGAATTGAATTTAAAGATAAAATTTTCACAAAATAAGTAGTCCTTCAGTTACTACACTTAAACTAATTAATTACAGAAAAAAATGTTTTGCTATAGATTTTTGTGGATAATAATTTATAGCGATACTTACAGTCCAATATCTCCTAACAATCCCAGAGTTTTTTATTTTTATAAATAACTGAATAAGATTACTTGAAGAGATGATGGGTAAATAATATTTGTGAGATGGATATAATCTTGACCTCATACATTACAACTCATAGTAGTGAAAATTAAAGTTTATAAATTTAATCCATTGAAAATTTTTATAGGAATAATATATACAGCAAATGAAAACAATAATCACAATAATCTTTATTTTAATGTTCAATCCTTCTTTTGGTGAATTTTTTCAAGATATATCTGTCTCCATCAAAAACAACCAACAAAGATTAAGTTATGGGGTTTCTGTAACCGATTTTAATAAAGATGGAAAATTTGAGTTTATAGTTACTGGATTTAAATTTCCTAATTTGATTTTATCCCACAAGAATGGTTATTTAGAAAACATAAATACAAACGATTTGTTTGCTGACCAGACTAGATCCACTATTGGGGTTGCTGCATGCGACATTGATAATGATGGTTTCGAAGAATTATATTTTCTTAATACAGATACGTATAGTGGCCAAAAACAGTTTTCTGACAGATTACTTGATAATGATAAAAATATAAAAGATTTATTTCAACTTGATAAAAATTTAAGATCGTTAAATTTAACAGCAGGAAGATCAGTTGTCTGTGTAGATCGAAATGGTGATGGTAAATATGGAATCTATGTTGCTAATTATGGTGGTCCAACTCGTTTTTATGAACTAAAAAAAGGGATTATCGTAGATCAAGCACCGTTACTAAATATCCACAGAATTACTGGTGGAAGAGCAGTTATTGCAGGTCATATATTAAGTAATTATATGGATATTTTTGCAGCAAATGAGAGAGGACCAAACTTTCTTTATATAAATGAAAATGGCACATTTAAAGATGTTGCAGAAAATATGGGTGTTGAGGACACTTTTGAAAATGGTCGCGGTACGACACTAACTGATTTTTTATATAGAGGTAAATTAGATATTGTTAGTGGTAATTGGAATGGCGAACACAGAATTTTTTTAAATAACAGCAACAAGTTTGATGACATTGCCAATTCTGAATTCAACACACCATCAAGAGTAAGAACCATAATTTCTGCCGACTTTGATAATGATGGTTTTGACGAAATTTTTGTAAATAACATTGGAGAGCCAAATAAACTTTTTAAAATCTTAAGTCATGGAAAATTAAAACAAATTCAATTAAGTAATGGATTAGAACCTTTAGGACTAGGTACAGGTGCAGCTGTAGCTGATATAGATAATGATGGCATTCTTGAATTACTAGTTTCACATGGTGAATCAGGATTACAACCACTCTCCTTATACAAAGCAAATATTAAAAAATCTTCCAGATTTTTAAGAATTCTACCAAAAACACCCTTTAATGCACCAGCAAGAGGAGCTACTGTAATACTAAATACTAATATGAGAAATCATGCAAAAACTATTGATGCTGGATCTGGTTATTTATGTCAGATGGAACCCGTTGCTCATTACGGACTAAGAAGTGGAGAAAAAGTTAATAGTGTAACAATTAAATGGACTGACGGATCGTTAGATAATTTTAATATAAATCAACTTAATAAAACTTATGTGTTTAGAAAAGGTATATAAATTGGTTTTAAGGCTCATTCATTACTTTATCTTATTTTTATTATTTATTGTTACTAATGTAGTTGTTTCTACTGCGAATGACAACAAAGGTAAATATTACCAAAGTCTATCTAAAGACTGGCGGTCAATTTTTCCAGATGGAAACAGAAATGCAGCTGGACCAAAATTTTATAGACATATTTCAGATAAATATAAGAATTTTTCAGAGTTTAAAGAATATAATAAACATTATTGTGCTGTCTCTGGATCGTTGATTGCAGAAAATTCAAAACCACAATTTATAAATATAAAAGAGGATATAACTAAAAAAGAAGTATGTGGTTTCTACTATAAATGCTGTTGGCCATGTGTATGTGACCTGATGAAATATGCTAAAGTTAAAAAGATCACTAGAGAATTTAAAGAAGGTAACAAGGACTTGTTCGCATTGGTCATAGATAACCCATGTACAAAGAGTGATTTTCCTAAAAAAGTTAACAAGAATTATTTTTGTAGAGAAAGTAAATTAGACGATAAACAAGTGGAAATACAAGATGGTAAATTAATAATTGGTATGTTACATGAAGCAAAATATTGTGAACCTTCTGATTTAAGAAAGATATCTGCTGATAAGATAACAGGAAGATTTTGTCCATATAGAAATAGAACACCCATTGATGAATTAAAATCTGGCATGGGGGATGTGTTTATAAAGTTAGCAAGATGATAGCTATTTCTTCTTCCTCTTCCAAGTACCACCATATTGATAGGTATTGTTAAATTCAATCTTTATCTCCGTAAGACAGTTTCCACACAAAAACACCCAATATTTGATTTCATCGTATCTACAACGATATAAAATATCTTTTTGTGCAGAGCATTTAAAACAGTTTTTTGTTCTTATTCTAGGCATTGGAGATTAGAGTTTTTTAACTACATATTTAGTCTTCTTATTAATACTATAACCTAGTAGGATATTTAGCATTTTTTTATATATAATTCATTTATTAAATAATTATAGTTTACAATCCAAATATTCAATTTTAAGTATTATGCAAATGAAAGATTTTCAAAAATTAGATGATTTTTTAAACTTTGGCTGGGCACAAATTTATCGGGGAAAGGCTGACAAAAAATCGCCAGCAAGACATCCTACATTTGTGACATCAAGTGCAGATGGTTTCCCAAATGCTCGCACTTTAGTGATGAGACGGTGTGATCAGAAAAATAACCAGATAGAATTCCACACTGACACCGCATCTTCAAAAATGTTTGCCCTTAAAGAAAACCCTCGCGCTGGAATTCACATTTGGTTATCAAAAGTTCAATTACAAATTCAGATGGAGGTCATTGTTCAAGTCAAGGTCGGAGATGTTACTATTAAAAACTGGAGAAATGTTCCAACTAACTCTAGGGTTGCTTATGGAACTATTCCTAACCCTGGTAGTGTTATTGAAGGTCCCTTTGACTATAGTCATGTACCAAATCAAAAACGTTTTGCCGTATTATTATGTGATATACAATCAATTCAGCTACTGCTTCTAGGACTAAAACATATTCGTGCTCATTATAAAAAGTCGACTAATTGGCAAGGTGAGTGGCTCTCACCTTAGCTTGTAACTCATTAATAGCAAATATGGAATCGTACCAACCATTATTAATAATTGGCAGAGTGCTGAGGAAAATAGTCAGGCTCATAATCTGAAGGTTGTAGTTTCAAATCCTACCCCAACCAACTATATTAATAAATCAACAACTAAGACGTATCCTCAAACACTTAAGTTTTTGGGATTTTTGGCGTTTTAAGCCTGATAACCATCACAGAGTGATTAATGTTAGTTAGGTTTATTAATCTTTTTTATGAGGATCGCCTTCAGGTAAAATATTTTTAATATAATCTCTTTCTTTCCATTCAGGTGCTGGTGGAATCCCTTGTCCTTCTCTTGGCACATAAATGGAAGATGTTTTGGTATCTAAATTTGGGATATAACGAGGACAGTTTGGATAAATTTCACATTTAATTCTCACGACAAACTTTGCACCATAGTGAGCTTTTATGGTGTCATAGTCATGATGAATAGTTGCGCTACCATTAATCCTTATCCTACGACTTTTACTATCAAAATTTATAAAAAGTAGTCCAACGTTAGGATTTTTAGAAATATTGCCTGCGGTTCGATACATAGAATTTCCATCATATTCTGGATATTCTATAGTTCCATCATCAATTATTTTTACAAATCCTGAATCGCCTGATTTTATATTACAATCTATATAGCCATTCCAAGAGCTTGCTATAAAGAAAAAACTTGAATTTTTTATAAGTTCTTTTTCATCATCCCAAAATTCATAGTGTTTTCTATTTTTTTCTATCGCTTCAGCTGTTCTTCGGCCATCAAAAAGGTCTTGAAAGTGTCTCATACCGTCATGGAAAAATTCTCTTTCCTTGAAATCATTCATATTAAATTCTCTTCTCAGTTTTTTAATTTTTCCAATATTTTCTCTAATGATTTAATTACTTTACTTTTTTTAGAAAGATTTGATTTAAGAATAATAAAATATAATATAATTATAAATGTTAATATTAAGTTTTGAAAGCACAAAAAATAAAGATTTTAAATTAAATTTTAAAATAATTAGGAGACAAAGTGACTGATGCTAATCAGGTTAATTTCTCTTTTTTTAACAAAATTATATTTGTGAAAAATTATTTCTAAAATTAATTGCAAAAAATTTATTCAATAAAAATAAGTAAAAGTTAAATTTTTTGTCTACATTCAAAAAAATATTAATTATAATGAACATATATTTAGACTTTTATTAGATGACAAAATTTTTAATTGAATTATTAACTCTCCCTTCATCAAGATATCCAGATAAATGGAAACCCGCCTTTTTAGCAATGCAATTAGGATTTATTGCTGGTGGTTTTGGTTTGCTTGGTCGTGATTTACTATTAATTTTAACAACAGAAAATTGGCAGCCTATAATTTTTTCTGAGCTTTTCTTTGCCTCATTTATTGGTGTTGGTTTTATTTTGCACACAATCGGATTTGCAAAATTTGGTGTCATATTGTCATGTATAGCAGGTGTTGGATCAGCAACAGCTTATACATATTTACTAGGATGGAATTCTTTTTTTCATCTTTGGTATATTAATCTAGCAATATTAATTATTGCTGTGCCATTAGATCTTCGGCTAAAAACATTTTTGGCTGTTATCTTTATTTTAGTTTACTGTTCCATGTTTTTATTTTTTTATGATGTACAGCCAGTTTATCAAATTGAAAAGTTAACTGAATCAATATTAGGTATTAGTAATATATTAGGAAGTTTATTAGTCTTAGGTTTACCAATGGGAATGTACTCTATCTTTCTTGAACAAGAACGAAATAGATCTGAAAAATTATTACATAACATAATACCAAAATCTATTGCTGATCAATTAAAAAAAGATAATAAGTTAATATCTATGGATAATCCAGAAATTTCAGTCTTATTTGCTGATATTGTTAGTTTTACTGTTATGTCTGAAAAAACTTCATCAGAAAAAATCGTTGGTTTTTTGAATGATATGTTTTCAAAATTTGATGATTTGACCGAGTCTTATGGTGTTGAGAAAATTAAAACCATTGGAGATTCATATATGGTTGTTGCCGGTATGCCAGTTGCTACAAAAGATCATGCTTTGATTTTATTTAATCTTGCTAAAGAAATGGTTAAAATATCTGCAACATTTAATGATCACAATGGACATCCAATAAAATTAAGGATTGGTTTAAATTCTGGACCAGCAGTGTCTGGAGTAATTGGAAAGTCAAAATTTGCATTTGATGTATGGGGTGACACAATTAATACAGCTGCTAGACTAGAGAGTTACGGATCACCTGACTGTATTCATATGACCAAAGTTACATATGAGTTATTGAATCAAAAAGAAGAAAAGTTTGAAGAAAAATCTATAGAAATTAGAGGTAAAGGATTGATGGATACTGTTTTGGTGAATGTACAATAACTTGATAGCAAGATCGTTAGGCTCATAACCTGAAGGTCGTAGGTTCAAATCCTGCCCCCGCAAACAACTATACTAATAAAAACAATAACATAGATCACCCTCAAAGACTTACATTTTTGGGGTTTTTTGTATAAAATTTAATTTTTTTATAAATTTAGACTAATTAAAAAATAAAATATCACGTACTCATATAATATTTGAATTTTTAAATTTAGAAAAAGGATTATTAGTTATGTCAAAGTGATTTCTTAAGACAAATTCATATAGTGATCTGTAATCTATTTTATAATTGATATTATTATTCCACAATTTACTCAAATCATTATATTCTCCAATTATACCGCCACTAACGTTACCGCCTAATACAAAATGAGGTGCTGCCATACCATGATCAGTGCCCCTGGATCCATTTTCATTTGCTCTTCTACCAAATTCAGAATATGTCATTATTAGAATGTCATTCCAAACACCAATCTCTTTTAGCGCATTAACGGTAGACCCAAGAGATTTATCTAAATCTCTTAATAATCTACTATGAGTATTTTGTTGATTATTGTGCGTATCAAAGCTTCCTAATGCTACTTTGTAGACTGGAATATATATACCTGAAGCTATTAGGTTGCAAACATTAGATAATTGTGAACCTAATTGTCCACCACCAAATGAATATCTATTTTTTACCTTACTAAATTTAGAAATTAATTTTTTTAACAAATTTGAGTTTTGTGTTCTTTTATTTAAAATTTCATTTAATAAACCAAAGTTTTTTCTATCATCAACAGGTACAATTGTGTCTCTTACTTCAATTTCTTCAGGTGCTAAACCAATAGAATTCGGACCTAGAAAACCCTCTAGACCACCTCTAAAAATAGAGTTGGAATTGTCTAAAAACATTCCTTTTGCATCAACATCCAATTTTTTACTATACGTATTCAAAAAATCTACAAGCCAACCATTTCTAAATTGTTTTTTCCCATCTCCTCCTGTTTCCCAAATATCAATTGATCTAAAATGAGATAATACCGCATGTGGATAACCTAAATTTTGAATAATCTTAACATTTCCATTTTCATAATATTTAGCAATATTTTTTAATCTGTAGTGTAAACCATTATTGTTTGAAATATTAAGTATTCTATTTTTTTCTATTCCAATTGTTGGTCTTAAACGGTAATAATAATCCTGATTTAATGGAATTACTGTGTTAAGCCCATCATTTGCACCTTGAAGTTCAACTAAAATTAAAATTTTTTGATTTATTTTTGATTTAGCTAAAGTAGGAAATGAGGAAAACAAAAAAGTATGTGCAGCTAAAGATAAAAATTCTCTTCTACTATTTATCATTTTAATTGATATCCTTCGTGAGTTAACAGTTTCAAATAGTTAAAATTATCAATATTAAGGTTTAGATCAGGTAATAATAAGTTTGATAAATTTATTTTCATTTCATCTATATTTTTTAAATCATAATTATTGCGGAAGTAGTTACTTTCTGTTATGTTATTTATATTGATACCATATCTTCTTGTACCACACTGAAATCCCATATCCTCATAATTTGTCATATATGAAGGGTAAGAAAAAATTCTAGTAGGATTAGAATTGTCATTAATTTTTAAAATTTTTTTTACTTCAACTATTCTTTGGGTTAAAAAAGACTTAGCATCAGGGTTGGTGAATAAACGCATATAATATTGATCTTTTTTTAGAGTATGTTCCATAGCAAGAAGAAGATGAAGCAGAAGTAGTCTAGTTGTTTTATTTTGTTGATAAAATCTTGTTGTTTTAGTCCCTAAAGGAAAAGAACTAGATATACCTCTTGTCGCCCTCCAATCAGAGAAATAACTTTTATTCCAGTTAGATATTATGTTAGGTGAGCTATATCCCTCATAAAAACTAAATCTATTTAATTCTTGATAGGATTTCCCATTATTTTTATCAGTTCCAAATCTGATTTCAATACCTTCCCATTTCTTTCCTAAAAATCTAACGTTATAAAAAAAAGCCGTTATGTCAGCATATCTTCTAGTAGAAAAATCTTTTGGTATCCAGTCTAATAAAATAGTTTCAACACTAAGTTGGTTGTCTAGACTTTGATCAAAAAATTGTTTTAATTTAATATTGTAGGTTTGTTCAGGGGTCTTCGCTATTAAACTTTTATTTTGCATTTTATTCGAATTATTAAAAATATTGGAAAAAGTTTCTGAAATACTTGTAATTCTTTTTTCCAGTTTTTGTCCAGACAACCATTCCTTTCCAGTTGGCCAACCGGCAATATTTGGGGGATTAAAAATATCTTGTCCCGTTTCTATCATTGCACTTAATAAATTATAATGGTTTGGTTCTTTAGAATTTGGGTTGCCAGAGTGATTAAAAGTTCTTGCTGTTCCATAAAATAATTCAAGTGGTGATTTAACGAGTGAGAGTTTATTTTCCCAAAAACTTTTAAGATTTAAAACACCTCGAAGCATTTCTGGTATATTGAAATTATGTTCTCTAAAATAAGAAACAAGGTATGCAAGATCCTCAGAGGATGGTTTTCTTAAATCCACATATTCTTTATAAAATTTTAATGCAATGTATTCACCAAAAGCTGGATGATTTTTTAAAATTTCAAAAAACTCTTCATCGTTTTTGTATTTTTTTCCAAAAGCAGAATATTCATGTGATGACTGTTTGTTTGGATATATTTTAAATTTTTCAGTAACAAAATTGATTGAATTTCCTGATAAGTGTCTTGCAAAATTTTTTATATCAGCTTCAGAATAATACCCTTCACCTAAACTAAATAATTCAAAAAATTCTCTTGATAAATTTTCATTAGGATTTCGAGCATAACTTTTTTCATTGTTCAAATACACTATCATCGCGGGATCTTTTAAAATGATTTCAAGAAATTTTAAAAAATTTTTGTTAGTATTTTCTCTAATTATCTTTAAATGAGTGAAAAAAGAATGTGTTTGTTTATACATATTAAAATTTACAGAAAAATGGTTAAGCCAAAAAATAGCTAGTCTTTCGTATTGTGGGGTTTTACTGGATACAAGTTTTTCCATCCACGTTGTTTTGAGAGACAACAGAAATGATTGTTCATCACAGTTTATACGATGATTTTTAATGCCTCTATCCATAAAGCTTGTTGGAATTGAAACTGAAGTCCACTTTGGCCAGATAATGTTTTCTTGATATTTATCTAAATCGGATATGATATCATTTATAGCTTCTCTTCTTGTTTTGCCAATATGTAATTTAATTCTATCAATTGGAACACCAATACCAACTCTTCTTTCTAATCTGATTGCTTCATTTGTAGTTATGACTTGATTAAGATGACTATCATCAAATTTTTTTAAATCATAAATAAGGTCTTTTCTTTTGATTGGTATTTTAGTTGGTAATGATTTACTTTGCACTATTATTCCACCTTTGAAAGTGGTTTTTGCATAAGCTTTTCTTAATAAAGCATTATCATATATCAAAAGAAAAGAAAATGTGAATAAAATGTAAAAAGCATTCATCTTTAAATTATACAAATTTAATTTTATTTTTCAAAATGATTATAGTTTTCTTTTTTAAACTTTTTTATGTTTAGTTGAAATTGTTTTTGTTTGACTAATTTATTGTTGGAGAAGTTATAATGAATGATAATCTTGATTTTGGTATAAAAGATAAGGTTGCTATTGTTGCTGGAGGTGGAGCAGTTGGGCATGAAATTGGAAATGGAAGGGCGGCCTCAATATTATTAGCAGATGCTGGTGCAAAAGTACTTGTTGCTGATAAAGAAGAGCTACTTGCTAAAAATACTTTTCAAATGATTAAAGATAGAGGTGGAGAAGCAAAGTACATAAGTGGTGATTTAACAAAATCAGAAGAATGCAAAAAAGTTGTTGATTTTGCAATCAGCAACTGGGGTAGGTTAGATATATTAGACAATAATATTGGTATTGCTAGCAAATTGTCTGTGGTTGATGAAAAAGAGGAAAATTGGGATCACGTCATGGATGTTAATCTTAAACCAATGTTTCTTATGTCAAAGTATGCTATTCCAGAAATGATTAGGTCAGGTGATGGCGGCTCAATTGTAAATATATCTTCTATTTCTGCAACCAGACCAAAAGGTCTTACTACATATTCAGCATCCAAGGGTGCAGTTTTGTCTTTAAGTCAAGCTATGGCAGTAGATCATGGAGTAGATGGAATAAGAGTAAATTGTATTCTTCCTGGACCTGTTTATACTCCAATGGTTTATTACCCAGGCATGACCAAATCACATCGCTCTCAAAGACAAGATGCTTCACTTGTTCAAATTGAAGGGGATGGCTGGGATATTGGAAAAGCAGTTGTTTACTTATGCTCAAATTGGGCAAGATATATTACAGGGCATCTCTTGGTGGTTGATGGAGGATGTTCTTTATCAGTTAAGCCAAGAGGTTAATTTATCTATATGCAAATTATTTAAATTTAAAAATTTTTTAATTAAGTTATAGATCAATTTGAAATAGGCTCATTAGAAACTTATTAATTTTTAAAAACATTGTTCATTAATAATTATCGATCTGCAAAATGATTTCTGTCCAGTTGGATTGTTGGCAGTTAATAAGGGAAATTAAATAATAAAAAAAATTAACTTTTTGCAAAAAAAGTTCCTTTCTATTGTTTTAACACAGGACTGGTATCCATATGAAAACTTGTATCAGTAAACAATTATATAACTTCTATATAACCTATCATACCAGAAGCTGCATGTTCTAACATATGACAATGAAAAAGCCATTTACCAGGATTATCTGCTAAATATATAAATTTTGATTTTTCACCTGGTTGCATTAGATATGTATCTCTGAGAATTAGTTTATCATCGTCGGAAAATTCTTTTGATTCAACATAGAAATGATTACCATGCAGATGCATACTATGTGGCCATCTTGAGTCATTCCAAACATCTAAAATTATTATCTCGCCTTTTTTCACACTTGCTAGTGAATGTTCATACTTACCTACCTCTTTATTAAATGCCCAGAATTTTTTATCTTCCATTGCTAATAAACGAAAATTTTTTTCTACACCTTCAAAATAGGCTCTAGCAAGATTTCCCATTGCACCGCCTTGCATATGAATTTTTAATATTTTTGAATTTTTATACTGTGGTGTTTTTTTAAAAGGTTGTAGTTTTATGTTTTTCTTTAGAATATTTTTTTTACTTCTTTGATTAACATTTAGCTTGAAAGCACTTAAAGGTTTTTTACCACTGACTTCAAAGAAATCAATTGTTGACATGTCAACAGTTTTTATTAACAAATCAATTCTTTGTCCTGGCCCCAAATTAAATTTGTCTTGAATGAATGGTTCAACCGACATCCCATCTATTGAGATGATCTTCATCCCATTTAAACTGGAGCCAAATGAAAGTATCCTTGCATTAGAGGCATTAATAAATCTTAATCTTGCATAGCCATTTTTATTTACAGAGTATTCAGGAAATTTTTTTCCATTAATAGTAAGCCAATTTCCAATTCTCCCTGCATGTGACCAATCATGAAGTGAGCCTAATGAATTTTTATCTAATTGATAATTTTTATTCAATCTCCAATCATCTGCTAATATAATGATATCATTATCAAATTGTTTATCTAAATGATTTTTGACTATCAGAGGTCCATATAAACCTTTTGAAATTTGTTTCCAAGTTTCAAAGTGTGAGTGGTACCAAAATGTCCCTGCATTATTAACTGGAAATTTATATATATAAGTTTCTCCAGGCTGAACTGGGTTCTGAGTTAAATATGGAACACCGTCCATCTTATTAATATTTTTTATACCATGCCAGTGGATCGTAGTGGCTTCATCTAAATTGTTAACAAACTCAACTCTTATGATATCATTTTCTTTTGCCTCAATGACTGGCCCAGGTGTTTGTTTGTTATACAACCATAAACTATCCAAGACACCTTTCTTATCGAATGAATGTGGGGTAATTTCGGCTGTTAGCTTATAATTACGGATTAATTGGTTAGATTGAATTTGATTAGGTAAAGATGTTAGAGCAATTGTAGCTGCTGAAAAATTTAAAAATTGACGTCGAGATAGCATATTTTTCCCATTAATAATTTAATTAGATATTACTTTAATTTCTCGCGATCATTGATTTGATCGTGGATTTTTTTAACTTTTTTTGGCCAAGTACTTTTTATGTAAGATAATACTGATATAATTTCTTTATCTGAGAGAATATCTTTATAAGCTGGCATATTGTTAGGATATTTTTGACCTATAATATACTCAATACCGTATTTAGTAATCATGAATAAATATTTATCACTATGATGCCAGGTGTGACCTGTCTCGTCATGAGGAGGAGCAGGCATTAATCCATCTGGAAGTCTGGACATCCAATCTTTTTGACCTTCTAATTTTACACCATGGCATGATGCACAATTTTGAACATATACAGATTTACCTAATAATATAGTTTCTTTATTATCAGGATTTAAAGTTATAGCTGCTTCAGCAACTTTTTCTTCAGCCAAGTAGATAACCATTCCTAAAATTAAAATTATTGAAGGAACAATTATTAGGAATAAATATTTATTTTTAACAAAAATTTTAAAATTTAATGACATGCTTTGCCTAAAGCTTTTAATCGCCAATAATTGTATGGTAGGGGTGTTACAAATCCTGCGATAAGCATAAAAGGAATAACCCACCATGTTAAAATAGCACCACCAGTAAGTGCAACATCAGTTAAATTCATAGCTAATTCCATAGAAACCATAGAAACTAAAGACATCCCAATCGCTGTTTTAAAGGCTAATTTCATAGACATTTGCTTTGACAGAATAAAAGTTTCAAGTGCAATAGATGTCAATATTCCATTAACAATGGCCAGTGACATGATTAATATAACGGGCCAGTCAATCTGCATGAATTGAAAATATGCAATTGTACCAAAATCTCCAATACAACATCCAAGTAAACACCACAAAGTATTTTTAGATGACTGTAACCAAGTATGTTGGCAGAACCAGTTTATATGTATTACATCTTGAATAAACATTTTATCTCCAATTAAGTGCTTAAACCTTTCCCTAAGAGGAAGGTAAAGAAAAAAATTAAAAAATTTTAATTATAATGTAACATTTAACTATTAATTAGTTACTTAATTAAATATTTTAAATACTATTAAAATAGAATAGTTAATTAATTTTATTAAAATAAGAATTTGATGTTATAAAAAATTAATCATAATAATATATAAATTTTAGGAGATAATAAATGAAAGATTATATGGTAGAACATAAATTCAAGTCTGAAGAAATAAGAGATCAGTATTTTGAAGCAATGAAAGACATGACGCCAGATGATGTGCGTAAAAATATGAAAAATGAAAATGCAAATTTTCAAATGAATTGGAATAATGAAAAGAATGATATGGTTATGTATTGTTGGTGGAAAGCGAACTCTCCTCAAGCTATTCTAGACACCTTAGGTGATATGGCAGGCATGTTTCATAATGACATAAAAGAGATGTCAAATGTAATGGACGTAACTGATTAGATTATGAAATAAAGTGATTGATACATGAATACTCTTATAATTGTAAAGATTAAAAATACAACTTACGATGAATGGAAAAAAAAATTTGATGCAGATGCAGAAGTTCAGTCCCAAATGATGAGAAATACAATTGTTGGTAAGGTAGATGATGAAACAGCAATGATTAGTACAGAAGTTTTTAATCCTGATATGGTTGGGCAATTTATGTCATCAGATGAATTTAGACAAATGGAAAAAGAACTTGGCTTATCACACGAAGTATATCAACTAACTAAAAATTGAAATATTCTGTAATTTAAGTCTTGTTAGTTATATGTATACAAGCTTTGGATTGTTATATAATTCAAACTTAGAATTTTATCATAGCTATTATAATTAGGTTTAAGAGTGGTTCTTTCTTCAAACAATATTCCAGATAGTAAAGGAATAAACGCTTATTTAAGGGATAAGTCGTTTTCAAAATTATTAGAATATTACTGTGGAAAGGAATTATTTGATCAAGTTGAGAACAAGTTTATTGAGTTAGGAGAGGTTGTAGGCTCTGAATTAGAAGAATTAGCCTTGTCAGCTGATAAGAATCCTCCAAAATTGAAAAAAAGATCAAGAGTTGGTGAATTATCAAATGATATTGAAAAACACCCTGACTTTATAAAAATTGAAAAGTTTGCTTTTGAAAAATTTGGTTTAGCAGCAATGTCGCACAGGCATGGTGTTTTTGGAATGCAACAACCACTTCCGCCCATAGTAAAATATGCACTTACATTTTTATTTGTTCAAAGTGAATTTGGTCTTTGTTGTCCATTAAGTATGACAGATTCTTTAACACGAACTCTTACAAAATTTGGAGACAAAAAATTAATTGAAAAATTCTTTGATCAATTAACTTCACAAGATCTAGACCATCTATTTCAAGGTGCCATGTTTATGACAGAACAACATGCAGGATCAGATGTAGGGTCTATTGATACATATGCTGAATATGAGGATGGAAATTGGTTTTTAACAGGAGATAAGTGGTTTTGCTCTAATCCAGATGCAGATCTTGCTATGGTTCTTGCTAGACATAATAAAAACATTAGTGGAACAAAAGGGCTTGCATTATTTCTTTTGCCAAAAAAACTTGAAAATGGAGATTTAAATAATTACGAAATTATAAGATTAAAAGATAAATTAGGAGGAAGATCTTTTGCTAGTGGTGAGATTAAATTAAATAGAGCATTTGCTTATCTTGTAGGTAATCCTGATGAGGGTTTTAAACAAATGACCGACATGATAAATATGTCGAGGTTATCTAATGGAGTTCGAGCATCTGGTATGATGCAAAGGTGTCTTCAAGAAAGCTTGTTTATTTCAAATAATCGTCATGCATTTAATAAAAAATTAATTGATCTTCCTTTAATGAAAAAACAACTTTTAAAGATTCTAATAATTACAGAAGCTTCTAGATCTATCGTATTTAAAGCAGCAGATCTCTTAAATAAAGCAGATAAAGGAGATATTGTTTCTCAGAAAATTTTTAGGATAATAACACCCCTTATTAAATTTAGAGCTTGTAGAGATGTTAGAAAAGTTGCTGGAGATGCAATGGAGATTAGAGGCGGTTTAGGCTATATAGAAGATTGGCTTGATCCAAAAATTTTGAGAGATTCCCATCTTGGTTCTATTTGGGAAGGCACCAGTAATATTATATCTTTAGATACAATTAGGGCTCTTAAAAAAGACACTAATTTACAAATATTTAAAAATTTTCTAATAGATTCTGTCAAAATTAATTCTGAAAAAAAACACGAAAAACATTTATTATCTGTCATAGATGATGTTTTTAATTTTGTGGAAAATGAAGTAAGAGAAGATTTTACTTCTTCATCAAGGCAAATAGCGACATCTTTATATTATTTAAGCTCAGCTATTTTCCTTATTGAAGAGGGAAACTATTGTGAAGATTTAGCCTATAGATCTAAAATTAGTGAGTTAATTATTAAGTATAAAATTGATAAAAATAGTCCTATCACAAGGGATTATATCGATTATGATCTCATAAATAATTTAAATTAAAAAAATTAAATTTTTATAGCTTTTTGTAATGCAGGCCTAGACAATAAACGATCAATATAACTTTCTACATTAGTCAAATCTGAAATGTCTGCACCTACTCTTTTAGCTCCTATACATGCGTGTCCTGTCATTATGTCAGCTCCAGAAAATGTACCGGTTAAAAAGTCTTTATTTTCTAAGTTATTATTTACGTTTAATAGTGCTACATTTAAAAGTTTAAAAGCTCTTGCAACGTTAACTTCGTTCTTTCGTTCAGGAGGTAGTAAGATAGTCTCTACAACAATTGTATTAACTTGTGGCATAATTGAGCCTTCAGCATAATGAAGCCATTGTAGATAATAAGGAAAGGTTGAGTCTGTTTTGTCAGGACAAAATTTTCCTTTATCATATTTAGATAGTAGGTATTCCACAATTGCACCAGACTCATAAATTTTGATACTCTCATCTTCCAGTACAGGAACTCTTCCCATAGGATGTAATTTATAATATTCTGGAGTTCTAAGTGCTTTATCGCCTACTGAATATTTTTCTATTTCATAGTCCATACCTAATTCTTCAAGAAGCCAAGCTATCCTAACTGCGCGTGAGTTAGGGGCAAAATACAATTTCATTTAAACCTCCTTCTAAAAAGATTAGTTATTTAATTTTATAAATAAGCTTGTTACGTTTTCAATAATAAAATTATAAGAAATTATTTAAAAATGTAGAGAGAAAATATGAATTTTGAAAATATCCTTATTACAGGGTCATCTGGTTTAGTTGGTGCTCCTTTAGTCACAAAACTTTTAAACAAGAGTAATCTAATTGTTGGTCTCGACCCTGTTATTAATGCCGAATGCAATGAAAAATATAAGCATATTTCAATTCCTGTAAATAGTGTTGAGGATGTTACAAACTTATTAGAAAGGTACGATATCACAAAAATTATTCATACTGGTGGAATTTCTGGTCCAATGTTGGCAAACGAAAATCCAAATATAATCATCGAAAATAACATTTTTTTTACTATGTATTTAATTGAAGCTGCTAGAATTTATAAAAAAATTAATAGATTTATCTTCTGCTCTTCTATTTCAGCATATGGAGAGCTTGCAGAAAGTGATACAACAGAAGATTACAGATTTGCTCCAGAAAATCTTTATGGGGCAACAAAGGCTTCATGTGATTTATTATTAAAGAAGTATTATGAAAACTATGAGATGGACATAATATCTTTAAGATTGTCAACTATTTATGGTCATAGAAGATCAACCAGCTGCTTCATCAATGATATTATAAATTCTGGAATTAAAAATAAAAAAATTTCATTACCATTCAAAAGTGTGTTTTGTTGGCCGTATGTTTATGTTGATGACGTAGTTTCATGTTTAGAAAAATGTTTATTTCATGAAAAAGAACATTTTTATGATTATAATGTTTCTGGACCAGATTTCCCCTCATATGATAAGATAGTTAATGAAGTCAGTAAACACATGGGCAATTTGCAAGTGAACTTTTCAAATCATAACTCTGTGAGTGAAAGGAAACTTTTTAGTTTGAAAAAAATTAAGAATGACATTCAGTGGGAACCTAAATATTCAATAGAAAGGGGGATTAAATTTTATATTGATAATCTCGCTTAAAAATTACCTTTTACCTTAGGGTGAATTTGTTGTAGTTTTCTTATATCCTTTAATATTATTTGGAGATTTTTATGGAAGGATTATGTTGTGGTCCAGGGTATGCAAGTCCTTCTGAAGCAATTAAAGCACCCAGTGAAAAATTACTTTATACCATAGCTATTTATACTGGCACTGGTATTCAAAAACCTGATTACTTAGCAACAGTTGATGTTGACCCAAAAAGTGAAAGTTACTCAAAAGTAATACATAGACTAGAAATGCCAGGAATAGGAGATGAACTACATCATATGGGTTGGAATGCATGTTCATCTTGTCATGACGATAAAAGTATGAGTAGAAGATATCTCCTTGTTCCAGGGGTTAGATCAAATAATATTTATGTTGTTGATACTGCGACAAATCCAAAAGAACCTAAAATACATAAAATTATCCAAGGGACCGAAATTAAAACTAAAACTAATTTATCAGGACCTCACACTGTTCATTGCTTAGGATCAGAGATAATTATTTCTTTCCTTGGAGACGCTAAAGGTGAAGCTCCAGGAGGTTACTTACATCTTAACAAAGACTTTGAAATTTTAGGGCGTTGGGAAAACTCAATGGGCGATATTCCTTTTAGTTATGATTTTTGGTATCAACCACGTCATAATGTAATGGTTAGCTCAGAATGGGCTGCACCTAACACTTTTATGCCAGGCTTTGATCTTGAAGAAGTTGGTCATCTTAAATATGGAAGACGTTTGCATATTTGGGATTTTGAGAAGAAAAGGCCAATTCAAACGATGTATTTAGGTGAAGATGGACTAATTCCTTTAGAAGTAAAGTTTTTACACAATCCAAATAGTAGCCACGGGTTTTGTGGTGCAGCTTTAAGTGCAAACGTAATTCATTTTTGGAAAACCAAAAATGGTAGCTGGGAATGGCAAAAGATAATTGATATAGATAATGAACCTCATCCAGATTGGCCTATTCCTATTCCAGGAGTTATGTCAGCACTTTTAGTTTCTATGGATGATAAATATCTCTATATAAATAATTGGCTTCATGGTGACATGCGACAATATAATATTACTGACCCACACAATCCAATTTTAACGGGTCAAGTTTGGATGGGTGGTCTGTTAGGAAGAGCTCCAATAGTAAATGGTGTCAAAGTTACTGGAGGTCCACAGATGTACCAATTATCTTTAGATGGTAAACGGATGTATGTAACTACATCACTTTTTTCAACTTGGGATAATCAATTTTATCCAGAAATTAGAACTAAAGGCGGTGTAATGCTCATGATCGACTGTGATGTGGAAAATGGGGGCATGAAAATTAATAAAGACTTTGTTGTAAACTTTGGCAATGAACCTAATGGCCCTAGTCGTTGTCACGAAAGTCGTTACCCTGGGGGTGATTGCACAAGTGATATTTGGTTATGAAAAAAATTACAATAGCAAATCGTAATAACGCTATATATGAGGTTAAAGGTAATAAACCGTTATTATCAGAATTACGTTCGCTTGGTCTTGATTTACCTTATGGTTGTCAATACGGGGGGTGTATTACGTGTGCTGCCAAATTAATTAAGGGTAAAGTTGATCAAAAATCTCAAGTAGCTCTTAACAATAGGCAAATTAACAATGGTTATGTAATATTATGTGTGGCAAGAGCCAAATCAGATTGTATATTTGACATAGGTGTAGAAAGTCATGATAAATTATATCGTAATCCATTTATTGATCCGCTAGCTCCACACGAGTTAAAAGCTGATATTGCAACTATCAGGGAAATTAAATATGACTAACATGAACCATGATGAACCATATAAAGACAATTACCTTCAAGATATTTTAAGCTCTGTAAAGACTATCGCAATGGTTGGAGCTAGTCCTGATAAAACAAAGTTTAGCTATGGGGTTCTAAGAGTATTACATGAAACTGGCTATGATATGATACCAGTGAACCCAAAACCTGGATTAAAAGAAATAAGAGGCTTAGAAGTATTCCCAAATTTAAAAGAGATTAATCGGGCAGTGGATATGGTAGAAGTATTTAGAAGATCAGAAGACTTATTTAGCATAGCTGAAGAAGCAATTGAGATTGGTGCCAAAGTTTTGTGGGGACAAATTGGAGTTATCAATTATGAAGCTGCTCGTCTTGCTGAAAATGCAGGTTTAAAAGTTGTTATGAACCGTTGTCCAAAAATTGAATTATTCCGTCCATTTTGGAAACCTAGACTTGAACTAAAGATTTGATAAGTTACTTAATCGATCATCAACAGAATTATTATAAATATTTAGATGAAATAGAAATGAATGATTTTCTTGTGTCGGCTGTATCTTTTTTAACTTGAATTATTTTCTCTAAACGTAGTTTTTTCAAACACCGGAACAATGTTGCTCTTGGATGTCTACAATTTTTAACAATATTTTCGAGACTAATTAATTTATTTTTTTCTTGAATAAATAAAATATATAAAAATATATCACGCTCAGTAAAAGACAATTTGTCTAGTCCTAATTGTCTTTCTTTATTTCTTAATATATACCACAAATTTGCTAAGGACAGGTTGTTCTTTTGCATACAATATTCCACTTAAATGTATATGATATTATTTAAGATTATAATTTCAACTTATTAGCTAATAATTTTTATGGAGTAGTAATTAAAAAGTTATGTTTTTTAATTTACTTTAGTTGAAATAATTGATTAAAATTTAATAAATTAAATTGGAAATAAATTTTTATATTCATTATAAGTGAAAAATATTTAATAATTTATATTCAAATATTTCCATTTGAAATTCTGAAAGAAAAATAAATGAAGATTAATAATAAAACTTCTCAATCAATTGGCTTTGTTGGTGCAGGTAATATGGGTTTGCCAATGTTAAAAAACTTAATAAAGCAAGCATATGAAGTTAAGGTATACGACATTAATCCTAAAATTACAAAAAAGTTAGAAAAAGAAAAAATAAAAACTGTTAATAATTTAAGGGGTATTGCAAATAGTAATTTTATAATTTCAATTTTGCCAGATACAAATGATGTTGAAAATGTTTTTAACGATCGTACTGGAATAAACTCATACCTTAAACCTGGGACAGTTGTGATTGATATGAGCACAATTTCATCAAAATCAGCAATTGTAATTGGTAAAACTTTACAAAAAATACAGGTTGATTTTCTTGATGCTCCAGTAAGTGGTGGCGTTAAAGGTGCTCAAAATGCAAATTTATCAATAATGGTAGGTGGGAAAAAAGACATCTTTAAAAAATCTATAAATATTCTTCATTGTTTTGGGAAAAATGTAATTTATGCTGGAAAATCTGGCATGGGTCAAATTTTCAAAATGTGTAACCAAATAATGGTTGGTTCTCATATACAAGCTATGTGTGAAGCTTTTGCTCTTTGTAAATCAAAAGGTGGTAATTTAAATCTTTTAAGAGAAACTTTAATGGGAGGATCGGCTAATTCCTGGATGTTAGAGAATTTAGGAAATCATGTGATAGATAAAAATGATCAAGCTGGATTTAGAATAGATTTGCAATTAAAAGATTTAAGGTTAGCTAGTGAGGCAGCTTTTGAAAGTGGTGTTCCTTTACCAGGCCTGTCTCTTGTTCAAACGCTTTATTTGGGATCAAAGGCTCACAATGAAGGAAAAAATGGGAACCAATCTTTATTTAAGACTTATGATAGAATAACAAATCAAAAGTAGTTACTTTAAACTTTACTTAAATTATTTGCCTTCAAAAATTCTAATATCTCTATCTGCACCACCATCCAAAGCTTTCAAAGCTAGTTGATAGTCAGAACCATAATAAAAATCTTTTGCTTTTTCTAAGCTTTCAAATTCAACTAGAACAGTTTGTTCCGAAACTCCATTTTCATGAGCTTCTACTTCATTAGTGCTAGCTAATATTTTACCATTACCTTTCAAAATGGCAGGACCAGCAAGATCAAGATATGCTTGTCTCTTCGTGGGATTTGCTGGTGAACGGTGGGCGCTTAAAAAATAACCTTTGGGCATAAAAATTCCTCCACATTATATTTATGACATCTACTTTTATTATAATTTTCAATACTTATATAAAACTTATACTAAAGGAAATTGACGTGGAAGATAAAAGTTTAGAAAAATCATTAAGGCGTGCTAATTCAGGTGGAACACACAACTTACTAAAAACAAAATTTTTAAATTTAGATAATGACATATATAACTTTGAACTTGAATTTTCAAAACAATGCTTAAATCCTTTTAACACTGTTCAAGGGGGTATGATTACGAGTGCTATAGACGAGATAACTGCAATAAGTGTAAATATTTTTACAAAAGATAAATATTTACCAAGTTCAACTGATATTCATACTACATTTCATAGACCATTATCTGAAGGCAAGGTACTTGGCACTGCTAAAATAATTAAATTAGGGAAGCAAATAGTTTCAATAGAAGGAAGGTTGTTTTCTCCTTCTGGCAAGATTGCTGCCTCAGGTTTGCATACGGCAATTTTAGTAAAAACATCAGAAATCGACCAAAATAAATAATTACCTAACATGATAAAAAAAGAGAATTTACCTTCAAAAATTTGTATCATTTGCGAAAGACCGTTTACGTGGAGAAAAAAATGGCAAAAGGTTTGGGATGAAGTTAAGTATTGTAGCGAAAAATGTAGAAGAAATAGGATCAAAACAAAATGAAAATAAATAACAAAGATTATGATATCAACAATATTATCGAAATGGCTTGGTGTGACAAAACAAGTTTTGACTCTATAAAATTTCAAACAAACCTTAGTGAAAAAGAAGTTATAAAAATAATGAGATCAAACTTAAAAAAAAGTAGTTTCCAAATGTGGAGAGAGAGAGTTTACGGCCGTAAAACTAAACATGCAAAAATCTGAAATACAAATAGTATGGTTTAAAAGAGACTTAAGAACTATAGATCACAAACCTTTATTTGAAGCTTCAAAAACTTTAAAACCAATTTTACCAATATATGTCGTAGAAAATGAATATTGGAAAAAGCCTTTTTCGAACAAAAGACATTGGTGTTTTATTTATGACAGTTTAATTGAGTTAAGAAAAGAATTAAAAATACTTGGACAATCGCTGATAGTACGGATAGGGTCTGTAACTAATATTTTTAATGAGTTATCAACACAATTCAATATTATTTCAATATACGCTCACGAAGAAACAGGAAATCAATGGACTTATGACAGAGATTTAAATGTAAAAAAATGGTCTAATCAAAAAAATATTCCGCTTATAGAGTACCCTACTAATGGTATTGTAAGAAATTTAAAAAATCGTGATGATTGGTCAAAAATAAGAAATTTGAGAATGAAAGAAAATTTAATTCCTGAACCTGTTTCTTTGATGCCTATTAACGAAATTTTAGAAGGATCTATCCCTAAAAAAGACAATTCTATTTTTAAAAATGACTTTATTGGCAAAGTTCAAAAAGGGGGGAGAAGTGAAGCTCTTAAAATAATACAAAGTTTTATCAACGATAGAGGTCAAAATTATTTATTTAATATTTCCAAACCAGGTATATCTGAAAAAACATGCTCTCGTATTTCTCCTCATTTGACTTGGGGAACTATCTCATCAAAAGAAATAATTAAACTATTGAATTTAAATAAAATCAATTCTCAACAAAATAAAAGTACAATTAGTAATAGAAACCTTAACGCAATAAAATCTAGGCTATCATGGAGATGCCATTTCATTCAAAAATTAGAATCTCAACCCTCCATAGAAACTTCATGTATGCATCCTTTTTATGATAAATTGAGAAAGGATAATATGAATTTAGAATATTATAAAGCTTGGAAAGAAGGATTGACAGGCTATCCATTTATAGATGCATGCATGAGAAGTCTAAATTATAACGGATGGATCACATTTAGAATGAGGGCAATGTTAGTTAGTTTTGCAAGTTATGATCTTTGGCTTGATTGGAGAAAAACAGGACATCATTTAGCTCAGACTTTTACAGACTACGAACCAGGTATTCATTATAGTCAATTACAAATGCAATCTGGAGTAACTGGTATCAACACATTAAGAATTTATAATCCAATCAAACAATCAATAGATCATGATATAAATGGTAAATTTATAAAAAAATGGGTTCATGAGCTCAGAAACATACCAGAAATTTGGATACATGAGCCTTGGAAAATGGATCTAAAGACACAAGAAAATGTTAATTGTTTGATTGGAAAACATTATCCTAAACCAATTGTTGATCACAGTACTGCAATAAGAAATGCAAAAGCAAAAATATCATCTATTTTTCAAAAAGAAGGTTATAGAAAAAAATCAAACATAGTATTTGAAAAATTAGGAAGCAGGAAAAGAACAAAATCATCAAAAAAAAGAAACACTCAACTTCAACTTATATAGTTTTTAACTTTTTTTAGTTTTGACAGCTTTTTTTCTTTTTGGGTAACAAGTCGTACATATTTTACAAACAGTACCATCACAAGCCCAAGCAGAACAAAATTCACGACCATAAAATATTATTTGTAGATGAAGTTTGTTCCATTTTTCTTTAGGAAATAAACGTTTTAAATCATTCTCAGTTGTTTTAACATTTTTACCATTAGTTAAACCCCATCTTTGAGCAAGCCTGTGAATATGTGTGTCTACTGGAAATGCAGGTATACCAAATCCTTGAGAAACTACAACACTTGCTGTTTTGTGCCCAACACCAGGTAGTTTTTCTAATTCGTTTATATCCTTGGGAACCATTCCATCAAATTTATTAACGAGAATTTTAGAAAGATTAGAAATTGCTTTAGATTTTTGAGGTGCAAGCCCACAGGGTCTAATAATTTCATAAATTTTTTCAACAGGAATTTTTTCCATGTCAAAAGGATTGTCGGCAATTTTGAATAATGAGGGTGTTACTTTATTTACACGTTCATCTGTACACTGTGCACTAAGCAATACAGCGACCAATAGTTCAAAAACATTTTTGTTATTAAGTGGAACTGGCGTGTTTGGATAAGTCTGTTCCAAAAAATCCATTATAAATTTAGTTCGTTCAGATTTTAACAAATTTTAATCTCAAAATTTTGGGTTTATAATTTTTAGTATTATAATTTATATATATCAGTTTTATTAATCTTAAAAAGTTTATAATAAATATTATGAAAAAGTGGCAAATATTTAAACAAGGTGTTCTTCAAGAGTTACCCTTACAATTAGGTGTTTTCCCCTTTGGAATTATTTATGGAGTTATGGCTATTGAAAGTGGTTTAACTTTCTTACAAGCCCTTCTTATGTCTTCAATTATTTTTGGTGGGGCTAGTCAGATAGCATTTGTTCAACTTTTATCAAATTCTACTCCATATGGAGTGATAGTCACAACTGTAGGTGCAATAAATTCACGGCATCTATTATATAGTATTTCAATGGTTGAATATTTAAATAAGTTATCTTTAAGTTGGCGAGTGACACTCGCTTATTTACTAACTGATGAAGCTTATGCTGTATCAATTAGAAAATTCATAAACCATTCAGATAAATCTATACTTCATTATCACCTTTTAGGTTCTGGCATAACATTATTTTTATCTTGGCAAATTTCTACATTACTTGGTGTCTGGTTAGGTAATGATTTGCCGGAATTTTTGGATTTGCAATTTATCATACCACTTACTTTTATAGCTATAATTATTCCAATGATTAAATCAAAATCAACTCTTATCACAGTTATTTCATCAGGAATTTCAGCACTCATTTTTAAAAACTTAGATATAAATTTCTGGATAATTTTGTCAGGCCTTACTGGTATCTTAGCAGGAATGGCTTCTAGTAGATGGGATAAAAAATCATGATTTGGTCGTTAATTATTTTATGTGGCGTCATTACTTTTTTGATTAGATTTATTCCTCTTTCAGGTATATTTTCAAGTGATTTACCGTTATCTTTGAAACATACATTTAAATATATTCCTTTAGCAGTTTTAACTCCTATTATTGTTAATGACTTATCAATTATTGAAAATAACAATTTTTTCTTAATCGAAAATTTCAAATTATATGCTGCTTTAATAGCAATAATTGTTGCAATAATTTGGAATAATGTTCTTGCTACAATATCAATAGGTATGGCAAGTTTTTTAATATTGTCCAATATTTAATGTTTAATTACTTGAGGGATTAATTAATGAATAAAAATATTATAGGTATTAATGGTTGTGTAAAAGATTGTCATGAAGCAGCTGTAAAGGGTGGTTGGTGGCATGATGCTGAAGGAAAAAAAAAAGATAGAAATGTTGGAGAATTATTGTGTCTAATACATTCTGAAATAAGTGAAGCTATGGAAGGTGCAAGAAAAGGTTTAATGGACAATCATTTAAAACACAAATCAATGATGGAAGTTGAACTGGCTGATGCTGTCATTCGGATATTTGATCTAGCTGAATCTAGGAGTTTTAACTTAGGTGAAACAATTTATGAAAAATTAGAGTATAATAAGTCTCGAGCAGATCATAAACTTACAAATCGCCTTCAAGAAGGTGGAAAAAAATTTTAGTAAAATATTTATTTAACTATAACAATAAAATTAAATCTAAAAATGAAAACACAAATTCCAAACATAATGTCAATTGATGATCATGTTATAAAAATTAATTTGGCCAAAAACAAAGTCAAAAATAGTATATTTGAGATGGCTGATGCAATAACAAATGCTTTGAATCAGTTAGAAAATAGACAAGTTGAGTTGGCTCAAAAGCTTGGCATGTCAAATGGCACTCTTTCAAAATGGCATTCGATTGGTTCCAATAATAATATAATGGAAATCAGAGAATTAGCGCCTCCATCTTTTGATTCATTATATCAACTAAGTGTTTTAGACAATCAGTATTACAAGTATTATGGAAAAGAGAAGGGAGGGGAAAAATTTGTTAAACTTTTTAAAAATAAAGTTGTAACTCCTTTATCTCAAAGGAATGACATAAAGAAAATTATAAAGTTACATAAACAAAAACTTAATTCTCAAAATGTTTCTACTAAAATGTTAGAAAATCAAAAATTTAATTCAGAAATTAAGTTAAGCATTTTAGTTAAATCAAAATTACACTTTAACACTATTATAATAATTCCATCAGATAATCAGATTGATAAATGGAAAAATTTTTCCTCTAAAGAAGATATCAATTTTGACTATCCCATTCGTAGTTTAGAAGGTTTAGATAAAAATATTTTCCAACAATGCTTAATTAAAGTTAAAGCTAAACATATTGATGCTTCTATTAATTGTTTGAATTCATGGGGATATAAATACAATAAGATAATGGCTCCCAAACAGCCAAAAAGTGGTCTTGTCGATTTGTCATCTAAATTTGTATTAGTAGTTGGATCAAAAGGATTATCAAAGAATAATAGATTAACCATAAAATCAGATCAGAGTACTGATTTAATAGATTATGCTAAAAAAACAGGAAACAGACCCTTTTTATTTATAGGTGAAGTTGTTAATGAAAAAAATTGGATGTACTGTATTAATTAGATTAATGATATAAATTTAAGTTCTATAAAAAGTTAACTGTTACTAAAGTTATACAATGATACCTATTAAAGTATTAGTTCCTTCAGGAGTTCTTGGTCTTGGTTTTGATTTAGAAGCTCTTAACAATGGTGTTGAAAATAATCCAGACATTATTAGTATTGATGGAGGCTCTACAGATAGCGGTCCATATTCTTTAGGTTCAGGGACATCAAAATATTCACGTGCGGCTATAAAAGCAGAATGGAAAAGTCTTATGATAGCAAGAGAAAAAGCTAAAGTACCACTTGTAATTGGTTCCTGTGGTACGTGTGGAACTAATGGGATGGTTGATTGGATGGAAAATATTACCATTGAATTAGCTGAAGAATTAAATCAAAACATAAAAATTGCAAAATTATATTGCCAACAAGAAAAAAATTTTATTAAAAAAAAATTTCAATTAAGTAAGATTTTTCCTTTAAACCCTGCCCCTATACTTAATGATCATTTAATAGAAGAAATGACAAATATCGTTGCGCTTGCAGGTGCCGAACAAATACAAGAATGTATAAACACAGGGGCTGAAATCATACTAGCTGGCAGAACGACTGATACCGCAATTATTTCAGCTTTGCCATTAATGAAAGGAGCTAATCCTGGTTCTTCCTGGCATGGAGCTAAAGTTGCTGAGTGTGGTGCGCTATGTACAACAAATCCAACATCTGGCGTTGTCATGGTAGAGTTTGATAAAACTGGATTTACTGTAGAGCCAATGTCTAAAAATGCGTCCTGTACTTCTGAAACAGTTGCTGCCCATATGCTTTATGAAAATGCCGATCCTTATATTTTACATGAACCGGGAGGATATATGGATGTAACTTACTCAAATTATTATAATATTAACAAAAAAAAGGTTCGAGTAGAGGGTGCAAAATGGCATCCGTCAAAACAATATAGTGTTAAGTTAGAAGGAGCTAAGATTGCAGGATATCAAACTTCTTTATTAGTTTTATTAAGAGACAAAAAATATGTAGAAAATGTAAAAAAATGGACAGATAAGTTATCAAAATTCTTAAAAAAAGAAATTAATGAAAGAATGGATATAGACACCTCTGAATATTCACTGGAATTTAGACACATAGGACTCAACTCAACTTTGGGAGAATTAGAAAAAAATATAAGAAGTCCTGTTGAAGTTGGTGTTTTATGTTTGATAACATCAAAAAATCAAATATCTACCGAAATAGCAAAATTAATAAATCCATTTTTATTACATTTTCCACTTTCCTCAAATGAAGAACTCCCAACATTTGCGTTTCCATTTTCTCCAGTTCATTCAGATAGAGGGTGTGTTTATGAGTTTGCAATAAACCATATTTTAGAACTGGATAGTCCAATGGATGCATTTCAAATTAAAATATCAGAGGTATAATTTGTTAACTCTTGGTGAAAAAGTTAGAAAAATCAGATCTAAGAATGCGGGACCTTTTTGGATTACTATTGATATTTTTTGTAACAATAAAAAAATATACAAAGAAGTTTGTAATAAATTAACAAATTCAGGAATAACGAATTTACTTATGATAAGTGAACAACAACTAAAGAGATTTGAGATTGACGATTTAAATGTAATTAAATTTTCTTTTCCTAGGAAGATAATACAAGGAGATATTTTTGATAGAGATATGCATGGGGCTCAACTGGCCGTTCTACTTTCTGAAATGAAGTTTTAATTTAATTAGCCAACTTAAAATTGTTTCATTTATCCATTGAGGTTTTTAGATTGTTACATAATGACCAGTATTTTCTAACAAAACTATGTCATTATTTTTATTAAAGTTATTTATAAAATTTACATAATAAATATCATCATCTTTATTAATCATACATCGTGCGTTTTTAGAATCAATTTTAGTACTTTGTATAACAAGTATAGGTAATTTTAGACATTTTAAGTTATTTTCAACACAATGACTGTCGTACCAAATTGTATTTCTTCTGAGTGGTAAGGAGTATCTCTCTGGGATATTTATTGCTCTTTTTACAATTCTATCTCTATCTTTTTTGTAGCTTTCAGAAAAAAACATAGATGAAAACATATTCTTCAATAGTGATTGATAATTATTCTGTTTCAATGAGTTTTCAAAATTACTAAGTACTTTAAAGTATGTTTCATAATCACAAAATCTACTACCATCAACTAATATTAATCCGGCAGAATTTTTAATTTTACTTGCAATATCTATAGCTAATCTGGTTCCCATACTATGACCAGCGATTACTACTTTATTGAATGACTTTGTATTTAGGATTTTTACTCAATCATTGGATAATTGTTCAATACTCATTGGTCTGTTTTTGTAGTTATTTCCGTCGTGTCCTCTTAGTGTAGGTGCTAAGACGGTAAAGTCAGCACAAAAAAATTTTATTTGATCTTCCCAATCTTCAGGACCACTGCAGAAACCGTAAATAAGTAGTAAACAATTTTTAGATTCACCTTTTCTATGAATTGGATTTCTTCCACGTTTCACTCAATAATTATATGTAAAATATTATAAATTATTTAATTCAATCTTTGTTATAATATGGGTTTAAATTTTAGATCTCAATACATATATAAAAATAAAACGAAAAAGGAAAAATTATATGTTCATAGCTAAATTAGTTTCTGTTTCAACAGCACTTTTATTCCTATTAATCTCAAATTTTGCTAATGCAGAAAATTTTACTATTGAGATGTTAAATAAACTTGGAAAAGAGAGAATGGTTTATTCTGAGAAAGTTATTTCAATTAAAGTTAATGATGAAGTTACTTGGAAGTCTGTAGATAAAGGTCATAATGTTGAATTTATAGGAATGCCAGCTGGTGTTTCTAAATATAAATCCAAAATCAGTAAAGATGCTAAATTCAAATTTACAAAGCCAGGTATTTATTTGTATCAATGCACACCGCACAAAGCTATGGGTATGATAGGTCTAGTTATTGTTGGTAATAATAAAAGCAATTTAGATAAAATTAAAAAAGTTAAGGTTTACGGGAAGTCAAAAAAACTACTAAAAGGTCTTTTAAAATCAATAAGCTGATTTTGACTTATTTATACTTATCAAATAATATAATATATAAATTTAATTAATATTTTTAAAACCATGAAACTGATATTTTGTGAAACTTCAAATCTAGTATATTAGGAGATATATTTATGACTAATTGTTTTCATTTAGCTATACCTGCTGGGAATATAAAAACCGCTCTAAAATTTTATTGCGATATATTAGGATGTAAAACTGGAAATCAGGAAGAAGGTCGATGGATCGATATTAATTTTTGGGGAAATGAACTTACGTTGCATGAAACCAAATCTAAACAATTTAGAGAAAGACATGATGTTGATATGGGTGATGTTTGTGTGCCTCATTTTGGAGTTCATTTGGAAGAAAATGATTTTGAAGAAGTAAAAAGAAGAATTGAAGCAAGTGATATAAATTATTTTGATAAACCTTACAGAAGGTTTATAGGCTCCAAGTTTGAACAAGAGACATTTTTTGTTGAAGATCCTAATGGGAATGTTCTCGAAATTAAAACAATGTCAAACCCTGAGGTTTTGTTTGAAACTGCCTCATAATAATGTGAAAAATATTTTTTGTTCAATTTAAAATCTACATTTTATTAATTATTGAATATAATCTACGATTTAATTATTCGATAGATTAGTTTAAAAACATAAAATATGGCCATACTAAAAAAAATTTTTAGATACCCTATAAAAGGTCTTTCTGGTGAAAGTTTAAACGAAACTTTATTAAAAAAAGATCAAGTTTTGTCTGGAGACCGTGAATACGCATTTGCTAGATCACACGTTTCATTTGATGAAAAAAATCCAGTGTATTTAAGAAAAACAAATTTTCTAGCTTTAGTCAAAGAAGAAAAATTGGCTAAATTAAGTACAGAGTTTATTAGTAAATCAAAGAGACTAATTATAAGATTTGATAAGAAAACAGTTCTAGATGAAATTCTTGTTAACGAAATCAATATTAACAAAGTTGAAGTTTTTTTTCAGAAATATTTAGATTTAGGTAGCAATAACAAGCCAAGATTAGTTCAAGGAACAAAATATGAAAATGATAAAAATCTTAAACATTCATTTTCAGACCTTCCAGAAAAGGCTATTTCTATTATTAACTTAAACACAATTTCTGATTTTGAAAAAAAAATTGGAAAAAATATTGATCCTTCTAGATTTAGAGCAAATTTATTGATTGATAATATTGATCCTTGGAAGGAGTTTAATTGGGTTGGTAAGACAATTGAAATTGGTGATTGTATTTTAGAAGTTTTTAAAAGAACACAAAGATGTGCAGCAACTAATGTTAATCCAGAAAATGCCCTGAGGGATATTAACATACCAAATGAAATTAACTCTCATTTTGGTCACTTAGATTTGGGAGTTTATGCAAAGGTTAAAAAAACTGGAGTTATCTCAGTTAATGACAAGTTATCTTTAAATTAATTTTTATTTTTTATGAGGTATGAAATCAGTTCAACGCAGCACAAAAATAAATTTAAAGAAATGGGGTTCTTTAAGTTTTGGTTTTATTCAACCCTATTTTTTGTAACATTCCCAATTTCGGTTATATTTTGCTTGATATTCTTTGGATACAAAGAAACAAAACAGTTTGTTACTGTTTTAATACAAGATTATGTTCAAACAATCTTAATAATTTTTATTTTGTCATTATCAATACTGATATTTATCTTTTACTATGTAATTTCACTATTTAATTAAGTTAATGTATTTAGTACTTAAAACAATAAAGACATTCATTACAGTTTTATATATTTTAATTTTTTTAGTAATTTTTCTTTGCAGACATTCGTATGCTAAAGAGATTCGTATAGGTGTGGCTTCAAATTTTTTAATGCCTATGAATTTTATAAAGCAAAATTTTGAGAATGAAAATAAGACTAAAATTTATCTATCAAGTGGTTCAAGTGGAAGTTTATATTCTCAGATAATGAATGGGGCACCATTAGATATTTTTCTTTCAGCTAATCAAGACTTTCCAAAAAAACTCGAAAATACAGCTAAAGGAGTTAAAGGATCAAGATTTACTTACGCAACTGGAAAGTTACTTTTGTTTAGCGCAAACAAAGATCTTTTTGATTTAACATTTCCAAATATAATTTTATCAGAAAAAATTAAATATGTTGGGATAGGAAATCCCAAATATGTACCCTATGGCGTGGCTGCTAAAGAAGTTTTAAAATCGCTCAAAGTTTTCAATAGATTAGAAAAAAAAATTATTTTTAGTAAAAATGTCAATCAAGTTTTTCTCATGAATTATTATGGTAATTTAGATATAGGCTTTATAGCGAAATCTGATTTTATTATTAAAAATAAAAAAGGGAAAGTGTGGGATATACCTCAGGATTTATATTCACCTATAAATCAAGATGCAATTTTACTAAAATATGGAGAAAAAAAACCAGAGGCAAAAATTTTCTTAAAATTTTTATCTTCAAAGAAGGTAAAGAATAAATTGATCGGTTTAGGTTATATTGTTAATTAGTTTTTCTTAAATTATTAATTTTTTGAATTATAGAAGATTCATTTTCACCCCAGGCTATTGTTCCTCTAAAATTGCCTAAGGCATCAATCATGAATACGGTTGCCGTATGGTTAAGAGTATAATTACTATTTGTAGTTTTGACAGTATCATAAAATACTCCCCAATTATCTGCAAATTCTTTTATTTCAATTTTATTGCCTGTTACACCAATAATATTATCATCAAAATATTGAATATAATCTTTAAGATGTTCTTTATTATCTCTTTTTGGATCTAAAGTTACAAAAATTATATTTATTGAATCATCGTTCGATGTAACTTCTTTTGTAATTTGTGATAAATCGGCGAGTGTTGTAGGACAAATCTCTGGGCAATTAGTGAACCCAAAAAATAATAAAGAAGGTTTATTTTTAAGTGTAGTACTTTTAAAAGCTTGTCCATTATGATCAATTAAATTAACTTTGCTGATTATTTCTGATAATTTTTCTGGAGCATTTTTACGTGATAGGTATTCTGCAAAAAGAAAAGTCATAATTAAAATAATAACGAAAGAAAAAATTATTGATGAAAGTAAAATTAATTTTTTTTTTGCTAAATTCATTAGAAATCAGTTTCATAATTTTAAAATTAATGTTTTTACATTTTTATAGAAGTTTGTCATTTTATAATTGATATACAGTAGGATAAGATATTATTGAAAATCTGATTTTCTCTAGCTAAAAAAGGTAGTGACCAGGTAATTACTATAAAAGCCAATCCCCAAAAGACAAATAATAATAAATTTTTTCTATTCATTTTTTTTAAATTTTTGTAAATTTAGTTAAAAAATATAATAGGACATTTTTTAATAATTTAAAATATTTTGTACTAATACAGTTTCAATATGGAAGTCTAATGAGAACTTTATATTATATACTTTTTTTAATGTTCGCCTCACATAGTAGTTATGCTCTTGAATACTCATGCATAGATAAAAAACATGGCGACTTGTCTAAAATGACTATAGATGGTGATTCTGTAAAATATGAAGATCAAAACGGTGAACCGTTAGAATACAAGATAGTAGAAAATTCTGAAATTGCATTAATGGCTATTAGTAAGGTTTCGGCAAAAGAAAATCCAATACTAAATTATGTATTTATAATTAAAGATAAATCATTGTCATTCAATGCTAATTTAAGATCAATAAATGACAATTATAATGAAATATTTACAAAAAATAAAATTTTAAAATGTATTGGGAATAATGACCAAAAAAATTAAATTGAAAAGATAAGTTTAGTAAAATAAAAATTATGGATAAAATAAATAAAGATCAAATTTCTATTAATGACTTTACAAAGTTAAATCTTGTTTTAGGGACAATTTTAGAAGCCTCTCAGAATGTAAAAGCAAAAAAACCTGCATATATTTTAAAAATTGATTTTGGGAAAACCATTGGGGTAAAACAAACTTCAGCTCAGATTACTAATTATTCATTACAAGAATTAATAAATAGACAAGTTGTGGCTGTTTGCAACTTGCCTTCCAAAAAAATTGCTGGTTTTACTTCTGAAGTACTTATACTTGGCGCAATCTCAGGTGAAGTTGTTCATTTGCTTCGGCCAGATATTAAACTTGAAAATGGTACATTAATTGGCTAGAGAAAAAAAAGATATTTCTAAAATGCTAGGAATTATTCCTAGTTTGCACACGCCTTTTAATGAAAAAAACAAAATTGATATAGTTAGCTTAAGGAAACTGATTGATCATACTGTAACAACTGGATGTGCTGGTATGCTTGTAGGCGCTGTTGCCGGAGAAAATGGAAGTCTATCCTTTGATGAGAAAAAAATTCTATTAAATGAATGTGTAACTTATAATAATAATAGAATTCCAATCATTATAAGTTGCACTGCAAAAAATCAAATTGAAAGAATTGAGTTATCCAAAAATGCAAAAGAATTAGGGGCTGATTGGATATTATGTCAAGCACCTGAAAATATTTTTGGTGATGAATTAGTGCAATGCTTTTATGAAATCGCTGAAGTTGGACCTGACAATCTTATGATACAAGATTTGTCATGGACAGGTTATGGAATGAGTGATGAAGATATAATTTTATTAAATAAAAACGTTAAAAAATTTAAAAGTTTGAAAATTGAAGTTCTTAATTCTGGTCCAAAATATACAAGAGTTTTCAACATTACTAACAACCAGTTACATCTGAGTGGCGGATGGGCAATTATGGGTATGATTGAAGCTTTGAATAGAGGGGTACATGCCCTAATTCCTTCTACTATGGAGGTTATTTACAACAAAATCTATAATTTATATTTAGAAAATAAAATAGAAGACTCTAGAAGATTATTTTCTCAAATTTTACCAATTGTATCTTTTACTCACCAGCACATAGATATATCTATCAAATTTTCAAAAATGTTAAGAGTTGAAGAAGGAATTTTTAGTACCAGCATCTGTCGAGAACCAATTAAGAATTTCGATCAATTTCAGTTGAATGAAGTTAGTTTACATATAAGCGAAATACTGGAATTACAAAACCAATTAATAAATAACTAAACTTTTTTTTATTAAGTCGTTTAATAATTTACAAAGTAATTATTATATATTCCTCCTTATTTAAATAGAGACCGAAGCGTCTCTATTTTTTTGTTGTTATAAATTTCTATTAACAATATACAGTAATTCTGATTTTCATATCGAGTTATTTATGCAAAATAATGTTCTTTTTGGAATTACCCTTATGGTTATTACTACGTTTATGTTTTCAAGCATGGATGGGGTTTCTAGATATTTAGCTGAAAAGAATAATGTTTTTACACTTGTTACAATGCGTTATTGGTTTATAGCATTTGTAATGATGGTTACATGTTTATTTATAAAAAATCGTATATCAGATATTTTAAATACAAAGCAACCTTATATTCAATTCTCTAGAGGTGTAATTCTTTCTCTAAATAATTGCTTAGTTGTTTATACCTTCACTTTGTTGGGGTTAGTTGAGACACATGCAATTATTGCATGTTACCCATTGATAGTTGCAGGTTTATCAGTTCCGTTTCTTGGTGAAAGATTTGGCTGGAGGAGGTGGATGGCAATTTTTACAGGTTTCATTGGCGTAATCATTATTTTAAGACCAAACACAAATGTAATTACAGAAGGGTCTATCTTTGCAATAGTTGGAGCTATAATGTTTGCTGTTTATCTTATTTTAACTAGATATGTTTCCAGATCTGATACAGCAATAACAAGTTTTTTTTGGACGGGTATTGGTGGCACGGTAACAATGAGTTTAATAAGTCTTTTTATTTGGGATAATATATTAAAAGAAGATTATTTATGGCTTCTTTTAATGTGTATATTAAGTGCAGGTTCTCATTATATGATGGTAAAAACATTACAAGTGGCAGAAGCTTCGGTTGTACAACCTTTTTCTTATCTTCAATTAGTATTTGGATCAATTATTGGTGTAACAATTTTTTCTGAAAGTATAGATCTAATGATTATTGTAGGTGCGTTGGTAGTTATAGGATCAGGACTTTTTACAACATGGCGTGAATATAAAATTAAACACAATATTTAATATATAAACTTTTTGACAAATCTTTTATTTAATGGATTTATTAAGATCTACAAGAGGTTTAATAATGTCAATTGAATTTAACGGAAAGACTTCAGTAAAATATCCAATACCAGAAACAATGAAAGCATGTGTTTTAGGAGATCCAGACGAACTGTCTTTAATTGAAAAGCCTATTGTTATGCCAGGTAAAGCAGAAGTGCTTATTAAAATTGATGCGGTGGCAATCTGTGCGACAGATCTCGATGTCATCAGTCATGGTCCACCAGCCTTAATAGAGGGTGGTTTACCATTTAATAAAAATTTTACACCTGGACATGAGTACATGGGAACTGTTGTAGCATTAGGTCCATCGGTAGATGAATTTGAAATTGGTGACAGGGTAACAGTAGAAATTCATTCTGGTTGTGGACAATGCAAAAGATGTAGGATGGGAATGTATACCTCATGTCATAATTATGGACTAAACTATGGAAACGTTAATAAAGGTCATAGAGCAAATGGTTTTACCACAGATGGTGGTTTCAAACAATATGCTGTAAATAATATAAACACACTCATAAAAGTTCCATACAGTATGACTGATGAAGAAGCAACTTTAGTAGTTACAGCAGGAACAACAATGTATGGTCTCACTGAACTAGGAGGATTAATTGCTGGTGAAAGTTTAGTTGTAATAGGTCCTGGACCTATTGGTTTATTAGGTGTTGCTGTAGCTAAAGCTTTGGGTGCAGGGCCAGTAATCTTAATTGGTACAAGAGATAGTAGATTAGAAATTGGTAAAAGACTGGGAGCAGATCATACACTAAATGTAAAAAATGAAAAAGACATTGTTCAAAGTGTAAAAAGCATTGTTGGAGAAAAAGGTGCTGACTATGTAATTGAGTGTGCAGGATCAAAAGAAGCCTTGAATGATGCAATTATGATGACTAATAGAGGAGGTAAAATATGTCTCGCTGCATTCCCTCATAAACCTGTTGAAATAAATATTCCACATATGGTTATTAATAATATTTACATGTTTGGAATAAGAGGTGAAGGCAAAAGTGCAACTCATAGAGCTATGCAATTTATGAAAGAAAAACGATTTGATGCAAAATTAGTTCATACTCATACCTTTAATTTAGCTGATCTTCCTACTGCTTTAAAATATGCGAGAGAGAGAATAGACGATGCCATAAAAATTGTCATTAAGCCTTGGAGTTAATTCAATTCAATTTAATTTAATTTAATTTTGTTATAATTTATTAGGAGAAAAAAATGTGGGCGGTTACAAGATCTATTAAATTTCAAAATAAATTAGCAAAAGAAGCTATAATTAATGCTCTTAAGAGTAAAAGTACTGATATGTTTCAAGATGGCATGATAATAAGAGCTTTTACAAATGTTACCGAGAACTCAATAGAAATATTTCACCTTTTTAAAAATAAAGAGTATGTAAATAAAACAAGAGCTGATTGGACTAACCAATTTTGGCAGGATATAAAGGAAATGGGAGGATCAGTCTCATTTACCGAGGGTGAATGTGAAGTTGAGTATTCACCTAAATTAGATCTTAATGATTTTAACCAGGTAGAATAATATTGAATTATGGCATGTTATTTGCAGTAACTAATATGAAGGGAATAGCTTTTTGAAATCTCCACGATTATCCTAAACAAGGTAAATAATTAGGGCTATTCCCTATTTTACCTGAACTACTTTACCAATGAATGGTAAATGCCTGTTATCTTGAGCATAATCAATCCCATAACCAACTACAAACTCGTCTGGAATATCAAAACCAACCCATTTACTTTCAATATCAGTTTCTCTACGTGAAAACTTATTCAATAGGCAGCAAACTTCTAAACTTTTTGGCTTTCTACTTTTCAGTAACTTTATAACTTGGTTTAATGTATGACCAGTATCAATAATGTCTTCTACTAATAGCACATCTAAGTTTTTTATATCTGTATTCAAATCTGTTAATATTCGAATATTATTTGAAGATTGCATTGAGTTTCCATAGCTAGAGGCAGTCATAAAATCAACTTCAACTGGTATTTTTAGCTCTCGAACTAAATCTGCGATAAACACAAAAGATCCTCTTAACAATCCAACAACCAATAATTTATCTGTATTTTTGTAAAAAAGGTTAACCTCTTTACCTAATTCAATAATTCTTTTTTTTATTTCTTTTTCTGCAATTAATGTATCTACAGAATAAGGCTTTATATTTTTATTCATTCTAATTATTCATGGTAACTTTATTAAAACGCAATATACTTTATAATAATAATTGGTATAAAAAAATAAAATTATTTATTTGGTAAGGAGTAAAAATTGTTAATATTAATAGCTGCAGCCATATTAAGCTTCATGATGTTTTTCCCCATAGTTGTAGCAACTTCAGTTTTTAAAGTCCTAGACGAAAAACAATCATCTAAATTTCTAAGAATTTTCTTTCCTAAATATTATCTGTTTGGTTTTGTTCTAAGCTTAATAGGTCTTATTCTTTCCATCTATTATGAAAATAAATCCTCAATATTAATTTTTTTACTAATTATGATTGGATTTATTTTCTCAAGACAAATTTTAATGCCAATGATAAATAAAGCTAAAGATATGAATAATGAAAATAAATTTAATAAATTACACAAGTTTTCAGTTTTTATAAATTTTCTGCAGATAATTGGATGTATATTTTTGTTAGTAAATTATCTGAAATAATAATGAATTAAGGGATAATTTTAATGAGAACAAATGTTGTAATAGTTGGAGGCGGTCCATCAGGGTTGCTTTTATCAAGACTTTTGTCAGTTGATGGGATTGATAATATAGTTCTTGAAAAACAATCTGAAGAACATGTCATAGGTAGAATTAGGGCTGGTGTTTTGGAAAATGGTACAATTGAAATGCTTGAGAAAGCAGGCGTTTCAGACAGGCTTAAAAATGAAGGCTTTAACCATGATGGTATACAACTCTCATTCAAAAATCATGGATTTAGAATTAATTTAAAACAATTAACTAATAAACACGTAACAGTTTATGGGCAAACTGAAGTAACAAAAGATTTATATAAAAAGATTAAAAAAGAAAATGGTATAATAATCAACAACGCAAAAGATGTTCTCCCTCAAGCCATTGACACTGATAAACCATGTGTAACATTTAAAAAAAATGGTGTAGAGAAAAAGATTATGTGTGATTTGGTTGCAGGTTGTGATGGATTCCATGGAATAAGTAGAAGTATAATTCCAAAATCAATAATTAAAACTTATGAGAGAACATATCCTTTTGGATGGTTGGGGATTTTATCAGAAACACCGCCTGTAAGTGATGAATTAATATATGCAAATCATGGTAATGGTTTTGCCTTGGCCTCAATGAGAAATGAAAATTTAAGTAGATATTATATACAGACTTCATTAGATGAAAAAATAGAGAATTGGTCAGACAAAAAATTTTGGGATGAATTAAAAAAGAGACTTCCAACTGAAGCATCAGATACAATTATAACTGGAAGCTCCATTGAAAAATCTATAGCACCACTTAGATCTTTTGTTTGTGAACCAATGAGTTGGGAAAAATTATTTTTAGTTGGAGATGCCGCACATATCGTGCCCCCTACTGGAGCGAAAGGGTTAAACTTAGCAGTTTCAGATGTATACTATTTGCACAACGCACTGAAAAATTATTATAAATTTCATACAAATTATGATTTGAAAATGTATTCAAATAATGCCCTTTCTAGAGTTTGGAAATCAATTAGGTTTAGTTGGTGGATGACTACAACTTTTCATAAATTTCCTGATCAATCTTCTTTTGATCAACGAATTCAAGATTCTGAAATAGAATATTTGGAAAATTCTGTTGCATCCCAAAGAGTTTTGGCAGAAAATTATGTTGGTTTACCCTACTAAAACTAATAAAATACATTTCTTAAAACTTAGGTAAAAGCATGAATCTTAAATCATTAGTAAAAAGAAATTATAATAAACAACCAGAAATAGATTTTCCTGATTATAAATCTAGTATTTTCAGAGCTCCTAAGAATAAAAAAATTTCAATACCGTCCAATTTAGAGATTTTCGGACCAATATTTAATAAAAAAATTATAGGTAAGTTGGATAATGACCTTACATTAAATTTTTCCAAAAACAAAATGTCCCCGCTTGGTCATAAAATTATTGTCCATGGAACTGTTTCTGATCAATTTTCAAATCCAATCAAAGGTGCGTTAATAGAAATTTGGCAAGCTAATGCTGCTGGTAAATATTTACATCAGGACGATAAAAATCCTGCACCCATTGATCCCAATTTTTCAGGTTGTGGGCGTTCTCTAACTTCCTCAGATGGCTCCTACGAGTTTTTAACTATTCAACCTGGACCATACCCTTATCCTAATCGTGGGATAGAGTGGAGACCAATGCATATTCATTTTTCAATATTTGGGGAAAGCTTTGGACAGAGGTTAATTACACAAATGTATTTTGAAGGTGATCCACTGATAAACTTATGTCCAATGGTAAATTCTATTACGGATAAGAAAGCAAAAAAGAGTTTAGTTGGAAAATTAGATACTTCGCGATCAAGCATTCAAAACATATTAGCTTACAAATTTGATATTGTGTTAAGAGGAGTAAAACAAACATACTTTGAAAATAGACAAGAAGGACTTTAACTTGAAAAATTCTAAAAATATTCTTGATGAAACTCCATTTCAAACAGCTGGTCCATTTCTTCATATAGGTTGCATGCCAAATAAAATAAAAATAAATAATTTATATAAAAATGATTTGGGTGAGGTGCCATTTAAAATTAAAAATGATATAGAAATGATAACTGTCGAAGGTTCAGTCTTTGATGGAAATAGTATTCCATTAGACGATGTGATGCTAGAAACTTGGCAATGTGATGAAAATGGTCAATTTTTTGAAGACAATGGGTTTGCACGATTTATTCCAGATAAATTAACAAAAAAATTTAAGTTATTTACAGTAAAGCCAGGACAAGTTGAAAATCTAGATGGAAAAAATCAAAGTCCACATATTTGTTTATCAATTTCATCTAGAGGTCTTAATATGACTTTAAATACTAGAATATACTTTGAAGGTGATGATTTGATAAACGATCCTATTTTATCTATGATAAAAAATAATAAAGGAAATATTGACAGCCTAGTAGCAAAAAAGATTAAAAAAAATTTCTATGTATTTGATGTATTTTTACAAGGTGATAAAGAAACAGTTTTTTTTGATATATAAATATAATTTAATGTGGAGAAGTTAATTGGGTAGATCTAATTTTATGATGAATTACTACAAAAATTATAAAGAAGAATTGGAAGAAATTGATGAAAGGAGTAAATCATTTAAACCAAAGCCATGGTGGGCTTATGGATTATTCTATTGTTATTTAATTTTTTATGGATATATCTTTTGGATGGAGCCTTTGGCTATTCCTGTACAATAATTGAATCATAATATTTAAAGGAATATTTGATGCAAGAAAATGGTAAGTCAGTAATTTGGGAACCTGGTGAAATAATTTACGAAGTAGGAAGTGATCCAAAAGAAGCATATTTAATTTTAGAGGGATATGTCAATATTGAAACAAAGGATGGATTAAAACTGAATAGACTAGGTATGGGGGAGATATTTGGAGAGACCTCAATTTTACTCAATGTTCCAAGAACCGTAACTGCTAAAGTATGTGCTCAAAAATTAGTTACAAAAATAATACCTAAATCTTACTTTAAAGAAATCATTAAATCTAATGTCATTTTGGGAGCTTTAATAAGAAAGACTCAACTGAGGCTCTTAGATTCAAATAAACAAAGTAACGAATTAGCTAATGAAATTTCTAACCTTTTGGATAAGTTAGATTCAAAGAACCCGCCTAAGAAAAATGAACTTGAAGAGAGAATGAAAAAAATTAGAACTAAAATTAATGTAATCAAGAACTCAGTAGATGATTAGATTTTAATTTAAACTAAACTCTTTATAATTATTATTTTTAATATTTTCACATACATCTCTATATCTGGGGAGTCCGCCAGCATAAGGCATAAAAACTTGTGGTTTACCAGGAATGTTTGCACCTAAATACCATGAATGTTTTACGGTCGGTAGTAAAGTTTTATTTGCAACATTGTTAACTTCATTTCCCCATTCTTCTGCTGACTTAGCATCAGTCTCAATTGTGGAATACTCTTTTTTATTCATGAAATCTATACAATCCCTAATCCATTCAACATGTTGCTCAATTGCTATAGGCATGTTTGTTAGAACTGACGGACTGCCTGGTCCTGTTATTGTAAACATATTAGGGAAGCCTGGTACTTGAAGACCTAAAAATGTTTTTGGTCCTTCTTCCCAAGCTTCCAGCAGTTTTAAATTATTTTTTCCAATGATATTCATATTTAGAAGCGGTCCGGTCATCGCATCATAACCTGTAGCAAAAACAATAATATCTAAATCAAAATGTTCTTTTTCAGTTTGAATTCCTTTTTCATCTATTTGTGTTATGGGATTGCTTCGAAGATCAACAAGATTAATATTGTCTCTATTATAGGTTTCAAAATAATTTGTATCTATTGGTGGGCGTTTACCTGCATATGGGTGATCAATATCTGATAAGATTGCTGCAAATTTTTTATTTAAAACAGTTTCATTAATTTTACTTTTTATAAAATCTGAGGCTGTTTTATTAGCTTCAACGTTAGTAACCAAATCACTAAATGATCCCCTGAATTGTAAACCTCCTTTTTCCCATGCTTTTTCGTAAATCTCTTGCATTTCTTGTTCTTGAACATCAGCAACAAGACGATTTGATATTTCAAAAGGGTGTCCATTAGGTGTCTTTTTAAGTAATTCTCTGTAATACTTAAATTTGTCTTTAACATGGATTTTAAAATTTTCAGTTAAAGGTTTATTCCTTGCAGGTACACTATAATTTGCAGTTCTTTGGAAAACTGTTAAATGTTTGGCCTCTTCAGCTATAACTGGTACTGCTTGTATTCCAGTAGAACCTGTTCCAATTTGACCAACTTTTTTACCAACAAATGATACGCCATTTTTTGGCCAATTTCCTGTATGGTAATATTTACCTTCAAAATTTTCTAATCCTTTAATTTTAGGAATATTTGCATTTGACAAACATCCAACAGCTGTAATTAAAAATTTAGACTTAAAATTTATTTTATTGTTGGTTGTGATTTCCCAACAAATTTTATCTTCATTATATTGAGCACTTGTTACTTTGTGGTTAAATAAAATATCTTTTTTAAGATCAAATTTTTCAGCAACAAAATTCATATATCTTCTAATCTCAGCATGACCTGGATATCGTTCTGACCATGTCCATTGTTTTAATAATTCGTCTGAAAAATAATAAGAGTAGGCGTGGCTTTCAGTATCACATCTTGCTCCTGGATAACGATTCCAATACCATGTACCACCAACGTCATCTCCTGTTTCTACAACAAGACAATTCATACCAAGTTGATCTCTAAGACATATCAATTGATATAATCCTGAAAACCCAGCACCTACAATTATCACGTCATATTCTTTATTATTTAAGTTAATTAGGTTCATTAAAAGGTCTCTTGTAATACATTAAATATGTTAAATGAAAAAAATATAAACAGTCAAGAAAACTTAGTGTATAGATAGCTCATTTAATAATTTTGGTTTGTATTATGGATCCAGTTACTCAAGGCGCATTTGGTGCAATTTTTGCTCAAACAATCTCAAACAAGAAAAAATTTTTAGTTGGGTCAATAGTTGGTTGTTGTGCAGGTTTAGCTCCTGACCTAGACATTTTCATTAGATCAGATTCAGATCCTTTATTAAAATTAGAATATCATAGACAATTCACACATTCCTTAATTTTTATACCAATAGGTGCTTTCATTGTAACTTTATTTTCAAGAATACTTTTCAAGAAATATTTAAGTTTGGGTGAAACTTATCTTTTTAGTTTTCTTGGTTATGCTACACATGGACTATTAGATGCTTGCACAAGTTATGGAACACAACTTTTATGGCCATTTTCTGATGAAAGAATTTCTTGGAATTATGTATCAGTGGTTGATCTTTTTTTAAGTATTCCTGTAATTCTATCAATAATTTTTGCAATAATAATGAAAAATAAATTAATTACGCTAGTTGGCATTCTATATATTTTTATTTACTTAATCTTTGGTGCTTTCCAAGAAAATCGTGCTCAATTTGTTGGACAATCAATTGCAAATTTAAGAGGGCACGAGAGTAAGCATCTTACAGCAAAACCAAGTCTAGGAAATTTATTTTTATGGAAAACAATTTATGAGGATGAAGGTTTTTACTACGTTGATGCAGTAAGGTTGTTTTCTAAGTCAGAATATTGTCAAGGAACAAAAATTAAAAAACTTGATATTCTCAATGATTTTTCAGAGCTTGATAAAAAAAGTCAACAATATAGAGATATAAAAAGATTTGATTGGTTCTCACAAGGTTATCTAGGAAAAGGAATTGATAAAAATATAATAACAGATGTCAGGTATTCAGCAGTCCCTAATGAGGTTGATGGTTTGTGGGGAATTAGAATAAATCCAGACAAACCCTCTATTGATCATATTGATTGGGTTGTAAATAGAAGTAATTATGTAGAAAAATGGAAGAAGTTTTTTGGTTTGCTCTTAGGAAAAAACTGCAGTGATTTAATTAATAAAAGTTAACACCATCTATTTCATTTAGATTTTTTGATTTAAAAATATTTTTAATAAAATCATATAGTTTTTCAATCTCACTAGACTTTACATTTACAAATTTTAAATTAGCTTCAAATTTTTTTCTAACTTCATTATAACTGAGAGGGTCACGTTTGCCACCTCTTAAACATTCTTGTGACGAAGAATATATTGTCCCATCTTTCATAATTATTTTTATTTTACCAGTATAATTTCTTGGATATTCGTCATCTGGATTAATTTCATAATTTACTTTTGTTGCTAATTTTATTACTTCTAAATTTTTCAAACATTTATCAGTAAACTCATTTAAGCCAGCAGACCCATTGATTAATCCTATTGAAATACAATATGGAACAGAAAATTTCGCGCCATAAGCAGTGGATGGATTCTGTTTCTCCTCTAACGGTTCCCATAACCTGTGGACTGTTCCCTCACCAACGCTAGCTATTACTTTATCTATGTTCTGAACATTATCAATTTTATCTTTTAGTTTTATAGCGCAATCAATAAAAGGTTGAGCCATTGTTCCACAAGCGTAAGGCTTTAAAGCCAAGTTTTTTGATTCCCATCTATTTCCCAAATCTGAAATAATATGTGAAAAATTTGGTTCAATATTATTTTTAGCAAAACTATTAAATACACCGTGTTGGCCTTCAAATACAGTTCTTGGTCCTAAAAATCCAGATTTAGCAAAATTAGCGGATTGCCATCCACAACCAGCAGCCCATCCTGGGTGAAGACGTTTTGTAGATGTGCCTTCAGCTAAATACTCTATAATTCCAGAAGCCATGCTTCCTACAATACCTAATCCTGAACTCATTTCATCTATGGTATTCCCAAGCAACGATGAAACACCTATTGATGAACCAAAAGTTCCAAAAATTGCTGTCGGGTGAAAACCTTGTCTATGAACTGCTGTAGGCGCAACCAAAGCAAGTCTGCAAATTAGTTCTGAACCTACAACTAAACCTTTTAAAAATTTTTCTCCATTTAAGTTTTTTGCTTGAGCCGAAGATAACATTGCTGGAACCATAACAGAACCTACGTGCACAGGTGTTCCTTCAAAAGTATCATCAAAATCTTCACCATGTATAGCTGTTCCATTAATTATAGATGCGTTGAATGGATTTACCTTTTTATTGTGTCCAACTAATGTGCAATCTCCATTCTCCTGAAGTGCATTGATAAGGCTTTTTATGTATTGCTGGTTTTTAGCGGAAACCATTAGTCCAAAAGAGTCCATTACAATGAGTTGCAATTTATCAACAACGTCTTCTGGTACATCATTTATATTAAGTTTATGAACCCATTCTGAAAATGTTTCAGCAAGAGAAGTTTCAATTTTATTCATTTTACTACATCTAATTGAATTATTTCTTTGAGAAATATCTTGTCCAAAAAGGAGACGATAAACTTAAGAATGTTAGTACAAAAAATAATAACACAACTGGACTTTCTAATAATGCAAAGAAGTTATTGTCATGAATAATCATCGATTGAGAAAAGCTCTCTTCAACTAATTTTCCAAGAATTAATCCCATAACAAGTGGGGCTGCTGAGAAACCATGTCGATCCATAAAATAACCTACTAGTCCAGCAGCTAACATTACCCAGACATCAAACATTGAGGACGCAAAAGAATAAGAACCAATCATAGAAAATATAAATACAGCTGGCCACAGGAGTTTTTTGGGGATGAAAGCAACTAGAGAAAAGAATTTTGCGCCAACTAAGCCAATAAATAAAAATCCTAAATTAGCTATCAACATAGCTCCAAAAATTGCGTATACGAATTCTGGTGTTTCACTAATTAAGTAAGGTCCAGGTCTAAAACCATGCATAATTAATGCAGCTAATATAAGAGCGGTTGAGCCACTTCCAGGTATTCCTAAGGCAAGTGTGGGAACCATAGCCCCACCTGCAGCGGCATTGTTTGCAGCTTCTGGTCCAACTATGCCTTCAGGAGAGCCTTTGCCAAAGCTATCTTTATCCTTAGACCATCTTCTAGCCTCATTATAACCAATTATAGCTGCTACTGTAGAACCCTCAGCAGGAAGAATGCCTATAAATGTTCCAATTCCAGATGATCTAAGTATAGTGTATTTTAGTTTTTTCAATTCAAATAAGGTAGGTAATCTTAGAGCTTTTGCTTGTATTCTCTCAACTACAGCATTTAATTTTTCAGATTGTTTAAAAAGTTCACTGACTGCAAATAGACCAATAAGAACAGGGACAAAATGTATCCCTTCTTCGAGATCTGGGATATCAAATGTAAATCTTTCCACACCAGTAGTTAGATGAATTCCTATAGTGCCAATTAACACACCAACAAGACCTGAAATGAGGTTTCTTAAAGAAGACTTTCCGCTCATAGATGCAAGCATTGAAAGAGCAAAAACAGCAAGTCCAAAATATTCTGCTGGTCCGAATTCTAGAGCAAGCTTTGCTAAAAGAGGAGCTGCAAATATAAAAATTATTAAACTAAAAATTCCACCAAAAACACTAGATACTGCAGCTAAACCAAGTGCTCTTCCTGGTTCACCATTTTTTGCCATTGGGTATCCATCTAAAGCGGTTGCCACAGCTGGTGGAGCACCTGGAGCGTTTATTAATATAGCTGTGATAGAACCTCCAAAAGTTCCAGCACAATAAAGGGCGGCCATCATAGCTATTGCCGCAACTGGGTCTAAAGAAATTGTAAAAGGTATTAGAAGAGCAATTGCCATAGGAGAACTTAAACCCGGTAATGCTCCAACTAACACGCCAATTAAAACACCTGATAAAATTAAGAGTATATTTTGAAACTCTAATAATAATCCAATACCTTTAATTATATCTTCCAAATTTCAACTCTCTTTAATTTTTAATAAGTTCTAATAGCCCAGGTTCAAAATGAACACCAAGAATTATGTTAAATAAAACTATTACAAATAACGGAAACCCAATAACATATGAGATTAAAACTTTTAATCTTCTTTCACCCCAATAAATAGGCAATGAAACACTTACAGCAATAATTGTTAAAGCAGCGCCTAAAACCTGTGAAGATGCTATGATAGCAGATAAAATAAACATAGTTCCGATCGTTGAAAATTCCACAGAGTTTTTTCTAGATGAGTCTATATCTTTACCATTTTTTTTTAAAAAAATGTGCTCAAAAGGTATAATTAAAACCATGCCAAGAATAATTATTAGTAATATCTGTGGAAACATTTCAGGTGGAATATTGTTTGAAAATAAGTCAGGGACTTTTTCAAATTTAGTTGTTTCAAACCATAAAAAACCAATTATAAAAGTTAATAAAATAGCAATAATTGTATCGCTTTTATTAAATAATGCACCCAAACTTTTGGGTGCATTTTTGTTATTTTTCATTTTTAAAAAACCTTTGATTAAATATTATTTTATTAAACCAAGTTCTTTAAGTGCTGATGCTGCAACTTTATACTCAGCTTTAAGTTGTTTGTCCCATACTTTTGTTCCGGCAACACTACCTTCAACTGTTAGTCCAGCTCCAGCAAGATAAGATGCAAAAACATCATGTTTCATTGCTTTAACCATAGCTTTTGATATTTGATCTATAATTGGCTGTGGAGTAGAAGCTAATACAGCATAACCCCTAGTTGTTGAACATTTTGCCTTAATCCCTTTTTCATAAGTGGTGGGAACATTTGGATAATCTTTAAGCCTGTCTTCAGCCATAACCGCCAGGGCTTTAAAGCTTCCATCCGCAACTTGGTTAGCAGCTTCACTCACATTCGGTAAAGTAGCATCTATTTTGCCTGCCATTAATGCTTGTACCATTTGAGCACCTGAACCGAATGGCACTACTTTAAACTTAATTCCAGCTTCTTTTGCGAACTGAGCTAATCCTATATGTTCAGTGCCTCCAATTTGAGCAACTCCCCAGTTTAATGGTGCCTTTTTAGAAGCAGCTACAAGCTCTTCTAAAGTATTAAATTTTCCCTTTCCTGACACAGTAATGAAGGTAGGGTCATCCATTGCTCGTGCAACTCCTACAATGTCGTCGATCTTCATGTTAGATTTACCTCTAGCCATTGTATATAGATGAGACTGTGTTAATGCCATGATTGTATAACCGTCGGCTGGCTTTGTTAAAACATAGTTTTGTGCTTTTGCTCCTGAACCACCTCTTTTGGCTACAATAGATATATCCGTTTTTAAATTTCTTCTTGTTCTAATAGATACCATTCTTGCAGTTGTGTCTGTTCCACCACCATATTTTGCATGAATCACTAATTCTATTGGCTTACTAGGATATTTGTCAGCACTTGCAATAGAAACCAAACCAACGGTACTAATTCCTGCAATAGCGACAACACCTAAACCAGCTTTTACAATACTTCTTCTAAAAGAATTTCCAAGTTGTGTCATATTTTCCTCCCGATTTCATAACATTTATTATTCTGCTACTGATTTTTAAATAAATCAACATGACTCTTTAAGATTTTATAATAACTACACTGTAATTTCCATTTCCCCTTTTATTTGAGTTCGGTGCATTACTCTTCTTGTCTTAGGATCAAAAGCATCTCTTTTGTGAAGCACATTTAAATTTTTCCACATCAATAAATCCCCTTTTCCCCATTGTTGGGTCCAAGTAAATTTATCTTGTGTTGCGTGTTCCCAAATTTCATTTAATAAATCTTCACTTTCTTCTAGCTCTAAACCAATTATATATGCGTGTGGTCTTCGTCCAAGAAAAAGTAGTTTCTTATTAGTATTTTTATCTCTGATTACGATTGGATGTCTTGCTCCAGGTGTGTCAGATGGATTCTCTACTTCTTCATACCCTTTTCTTAGCATTCCAGCACTATTATGAGCAGAATCATGTATCAAGATTTTGCCATCTATTTTTTCTTTAAGTCTGTTTGGTAATTCACTATATGCTAGAGCCATATTTGCAAAGTGGGTGTTACCTTGATTTTCAGGCACTTCGAGAGCATATAAAATCCCAGCCTTTGGAGGTAGTTCTTGGTATGTCATATCTGCATGCCAAACTGCTTCACCATCTCCTAAATTGCCTATTGGAGTGCCTTGTTCATTTTTGACATTTGAAATCACATTAATTTCAGGAAACTCTGGTAAAAAGGTTATACCATATGGATTAGGGCCAGGAGGGTCGAGTTCACCAAAATATTTACTAAAATTTATTAATTTATGATCATCTAAATTTTGTTTTTTAAAAACTAAGACGAGCCTTTCATCCCAAGATTGATTTATGAAATTAATTTGATATTGAGTTAATTTATTACTGATGTCCAAATCTACAATCTCGCCACCCAAGCTCTTATTACTATTAATTAATTTCATTCCTTTTTTCCTATTTAATTTATTTGTAAATTTCCTCTTTATTAATACTGTATTTTTCTAATTTATCTCTGTCAATTTCAAGATTCCAATTCTCAGCTATCAGTAGAAAACCATTTGTAAATTTTAGGGGATCTAACAAAATTCTTGCTTTTGGATCAATTTTTAAAAAACCGTTATATTCTCCAGCATTGTCAATTAGGTTTTTTGCAATTCTAGCTTCCATCCAACAATTAATTTCAGTACCTAGCCCGTCACCAAGTACAATTTTTAATCCTAATTTATGTGCAAATTTTATGGCTTCAGTTAATTTTGTAATAGATAAAAATCTTTTCAACTTAAGTTTGCATAATCCTACGCCTTTTAATTTAGAAGCTTTTTCAATGTCTTTAATGCTACAAATAGGTTCGTCCAACATTATTGGGATGTTTGATAGTTTAGCGACCGCAGCGTTAGCATTCCAATCATTAGCATCACAAGGTTGTTCAAATAATTCTATGAAATCAGGCTTTAACCCTTGTACAAATTTACAGCCCTCTTTTTTTGTGTACCCCCTATTAGCGTCTATTCTTAAGGTAGCTCTGCCATTTAAATAAGTTTGTATATTATTTATCTTTTTAATATCTGCATTAACGTCCTTTCCAACTTTAATTTTTATTGTTGTAAATCCTTGTTCAGTTACTTTGTCCAATTCATCTTTTATTTCAGATTCTTCCTCTGCATTAAATGAAGTTAATAATTTAAGTTTTAAAGAACTCTTATTATTTAAAACATTATTCTTTTCTAGCATCTCGATTGCTGTATAAATTGCAGTTGAAGCAACAATACTTATAGAAGAATTAGATAAAATGATTTCTTTTGCTTCAGACAATTTTTTATTTAAAATTAATTTTGATATAACTCTGGCAAATGTCCATCCACCATCTCTAGTTTCACTGCTGGAGCCAGGTGATATATGCTGTTCGCCCCATCCTTCATTTCCTTGATCATCTACAATATGAATCAACAACGGTTCAAAAGAATAGAAAGTATTGTAGGATAATTTATAAGGATTTATTAAAGGAACATCTAGTCTGTAAATTGTAACTTTTGAAATAATATTATCTCTAATAATCATAAAGAACTTTCATAATTTTTAATAAAATATTAACAACAAGAAAAAATTATATAAGATATAATTTTAACGTTAATGTATTATAAAGGAGTGCAAATGCCAATTTATAGTTTAGGTGAAAAAAAACCTCAATTACCTGAAAATAACCTATATTGGGTTGCACCAGATGCACATGTTATAGGAAACGTTATTTTAGGGAAAGATGTTGGTATATGGTTTGGATCAGTTTTAAGAGGTGATAATGACGTTATTAAGATTGGAGAAGAAACAAACATACAAGAAAACACGATAATTCACGTTGATCCTGATTGTCCCGTCACTATAGGTAATAATTGTACTATTGGACATAATGCAATTATACACGGTTGTACAATTGGTAATAATTCTTTAGTTGGAATGGGTGCAACAATCCTCAATAATGCTAAAATAGGTAACAATTGTCTTGTAGGCGCTGGTGCCCTTGTTACTGAAAATAAAGAATTTCCAGATGGTTGGTTAATTGTAGGCTCACCAGCTAAAGCTGTAAGAGAACTAAGTCAAGACATGATTGAAAATATGACAAGATCTTCAAAGCATTACGTAGCAAACTTTAAAAAGTTTGCAGAAGAAATGAAAGAAATTAAATAATCTTGTCGTCTTTAAAACCTTCAATTTCATCTTTAGTATAACCTAGACCAGACAATATCTCAGTGTTGTGTTCACCGAGTTTAGGTGCTCTTTTTATGTTTGCAGGTGTTTTGGAAAATTTCCAAGGAGTGCCGTGTACTTTCATGTTTTTGTTTAGTTCTGGGTACCATACTTCGGTTACATAATTGTTTTCTTTTATATTTGGATCATTAGATGCTTCAAGCATTGTATTAACATGGGTAGATATCATATCAGCTTTTCTCAGGACTGATATCCAATTATCTCTGGTATCATTTGAGAACAATTCAGCAAGTTTATCTAAAATTTCAGTTTTCTTTATTTCAGATTCAAATGCCAAACCAAGGTCAATGAGACCATTTTCTGTAAGAATATCAAAAAAGTTAAGAGCTCTCATTGCTTCTTGCCAGTCATCTGGGTCAAGTTGAAGTGCAAAAGGTTTACCATTAATATCGTTAAAACATGCTGCTATGCCTGGCCTCTCTCTCGTTCCATTAATTCTAGCTCCAGTAATTGGTGGCCTGTTACTCCACATTGCTGTAGTCATAGTCCAACCAAGAAGTCTAAAAGCACTTCCAACTAAAGAAGTTTCTAACTTTTGACCTTTTCCAGTTTTTTGAGCATTTATATATGCAGCTAAAATCCCTCCAAAAGTTAGTATTGCACAGCTTTCATCTGCAACTGAGGCTACCCCAGTTCTTAAATTATTTCCTGGAATTGAATATGCTTCAGCTATTCCACTTAAAGCTTGTCCCACAGCGTCGGTTCCTGGTAAATGTCCATCTGGGGCATCGGGTCCATAAGCAGAAACAGAAGCGTAAACTATTTTAGGATTAATTTTACTAAGAGTTTCATAATCAAAATTAAGCTTTTCAGCAACACCTGGTCTAAAATTTTGACCAAACACATCGGCATCTTTTATTAAACTGTGAAGTATTTTTTGCCCATCATAAGACTTAAGATTTAGAGTTAAACTTTTAACTCCTCGATTATTAGTCTCAAAAAATGATCCAATCTCTCCTTCTAAAAAACCTGAGTTACGATTGTTATCACCTTTACCTGGTGTTTCAATTTTAATTACTTCAGCACCAAGATCTGCCATTAACATGTAGGGGACAGTTCCAGCTTGTGCTGTTGAACATGCAACTATTTTTAACCCAGAAAGGGCTCCATTTATTTCAGTCATTTTGACCTCTAATTTTCCTCTAATTTTGGCATATTATATCTATCTTCTGGTTTAAGCCAACCTTTGAAGTTTGGTTTTCTTTTTTCTGCAAAGGCTCTTCTACTTTCCATTCTATCCTCAGTGTCGCCGTGAAGATGTAGTTTTTCAGCAAGGTCTGCAATGTTTGGACTGATTTTTGGTGCCATATGCTTCATCATATAAAGTGTGTTTACTCTTGCAGCAGGAGGAAGTGATAGCAGATGCTCTGCCATTGAATAAGCTTCACTCATAAGATCTTTAGCTTCCACTAAACGATTAATGAAACCAACTTGATACATCCTTTCAGCAGAAATTCTATATCCAAAAGCCATCTCAGTTGCAACGGGATGTGGGAGGTTGCCATAATGTCCATGATTATAACCGCCAAGAAGCCATCTTTTTGCTTCTGACATTTCAAAAATTGCTTCTTTTACAGCAATCCTAAGATCTGTTCTCTCAACTAACATAAATCCACCACCCATTGCATATCCATTTACTGCTGCTATGACAGGCTTTTGAAGAGCACCTGTCTGAAATGGGTCAACTAAATTTTCTTCTACAAATTCTTTTGGGGATCCTGGGATGCCTCTGTCAATAGATTCTTTCATATCTTCGCCTGCACAAAACCCTCTTCCAGTTCCAGTCAAAATTGCTACTTCTAGATCTTTATCTTCATGAAATTTATTGAACGCTTCTGCCATTCCTTTTCTTATAACAGTGCTTAAAGCATTTAATCTTTCTGGACGATTTAATCTGATAGTAATTATTTGACCATTAATTTCAGTTTCAACAAAACTCATTGAGATGCTCCTAATATTTAAATCTTTAAAGCATAATTTATATACTAAAAAATCTTGCAAGTCATGGATATTAAATCATAATAAATCTTACACTTTGGAAACTAATTTTTTGGGGGACGAAATGAAAACTAGAGCCGCAGTTGCTGTTGAAGCAGGAAAACCACTTGAAATTATGGATGTGGATTTGGAAGGACCTAGTTCTGGAGAAGTTCTAGTAGAAATTAAAGCAACAGGTATTTGTCATACTGATGAATTTACGCTTTCTGGTGATGATCCTGAAGGACTTTTCCCAGCAATCTTAGGGCATGAAGGAGCAGGAATAGTTAGAGAAGTAGGTAAAGGCGTAACATCTCTCAAAGAAGGTGATCATGTAATTCCTCTTTATACACCTGAATGCAGGGAATGTGAGTATTGTTTGCATCCAAAGACTAATTTATGTCAGGCCATAAGAGTTACCCAAGGTAAAGGAGTTATGCCTGATGGCACTAGTAGATTTTCTATAAATGGAAAACCAATATTGCATTATATGGGGACGTCTACTTTTTCAAATTATACTGTGGTTCCTGAAATTGCGCTTGCTAAAGTAAACAAAAAAGCTCCCTTTGATAAAATTTGTTATATTGGTTGCGGTGTAACTACAGGTATTGGGGCCGTTATCAATACAGCAAAGGCAACTGCAGGTTGTAACGCAGTTGTTTTTGGGTTAGGCGGAATTGGGCTTAACGTCATTCAAGGTTTGAGAATGATAGGAGCAAATATGATAGTTGGTGTCGACATGAACAACAAAAAGGAGTCTTGGGGTAAAAAGTTTGGTATGACACATTTCGTAAATCCATCAGAGATAGAAGGTGACTTGGTCAACTACTTGGTCGATCTTACAGGTGGTGGTGCAGACTACTCTTTTGAATGTATCGGAAATGTCAACGTAATGAGACAAGCTTTAGAATGTGCTCATAAAGGTTGGGGAGAAAGCATAATAATTGGCGTCGCTGGAGCAGGGCAAGAAATAAAAACTAGACCTTTCCAGTTAGTTACGGGTAGGAGCTGGAAAGGCACTGCCTTTGGAGGAGCAAGGGGAAGAACCGACGTACCTAAAATTGTAAATTGGTATCTTCAAGGAAAAATTGATATTGATCCAATGATTACTCATAACTTGAAATTAGAAGATATTAACAAAGGTTTTGATTTGATGCATGCAGGTGAATCAATAAGATCAGTTGTGGTTTTTTGATGAAAAGTATATCTGAAGCATATTCATTTGAGGGCAAACAATTAGTCTGCAGTCATCAGTCTGCAGTCAATAATTGTGAAATGATTTTTGCAGTTTTCATCCCCCCAAAGATTAAAAAACCTCCAGTTTTGTGGTACTTATCTGGTTTAACTTGTAGTCACTTAAACGTAATGGAAAAAGGTGAGTACAGAAAAAAGGCTGCAGAATTAGGCATGGTGATTATTTGTCCTGATACTAGTCCTAGAGGAGAGTCTGTTCCCGATGAAAAAGATAATTGGCAATTTGGAAGTGGGGCTGGTTTTTATTTAGATGCAACACAATCCCCCTATGACAAAAACTATAATATGTATAGTTATATAATTGACGAACTTCCAAGTGTTATTGAAAATTATTTTGATTTTGATATGTCTAGACAAAGTATTTTTGGTCATTCAATGGGTGGACACGGAGCTATTGTAATGGCTCTAAGAAACCCTAATAAATTCAAAAGTTGTTCTGCATTTGCACCAATTGTAGAACCGTCAACAGCTAAATGGTCAAGCGAGGCCTTTAAAAAATATATTGGTTTAGACCAAAGTAATTGGCACAAGTATGATAGCGTAGCTCTAGTTAAAAATGATTATTATTTCCCTGAAATTCTCGTTGACCAAGGAGATGCCGATAGTTTTTTAGAAGAGGGATTAAGGCCATGGCTATTACAGGATGCATGTAAAAACACAAATATTAATTTAAAACTTAGAATGCAACCAAATTACGATCATTCATATTATTTTATTTCAACCTTTATGGCAGATCATTTAATTTGGCATAGAGAGAGAATCTAAAATTATTTTTGTGGAATAGAATAAGTAAGTGAAGCGTGGGCAACAGGCTCGTCAATATCTTCTGAATAAATTAAAACATCACCAACACTTAGAGTTTTTCCTAATTTTAAAATTCTGGCTTTACTAGTTAAATTTTTCTCATTTGGTTTTCTTAAAAAATTTATTGAACAATTAGTCGTAACAGTAAGACTTTTAGGACCTATAATACTTAAAGTTGCTAAATAAAAAGTTACATCTGCCAATAAAAACATTGTTGGGCCTGAAACTGTTGCCCCTGGTCTCAAATGTTCTTCAGTAATATACATTAGCATTGAAAAAGACTGATCATTTACATCTAATATCTTGAAGTTTTTGCTTACTTGAGGAAATTCTTCATTTAAAAATTTATCAAGGCTTTCTTTTGTCATCAATTGTTGCATTAAATTAGCGTAACTTTCTTTTATCTAAAAGTCTCTGTGCCATTGTAGGAGCAGCCCCTAAATAATTAGATGGATCTATAATTTTTAACAAATCTTGCTCATTAAAAAAGTTTGAAACTTCTTTATTTTTTAACAATGTATCTATAAATGATATGTTGTTTTTAATTGATTCTCTACAACAGTCATAAACTAAATCATGTGCAATTTGTCTTCCCATCTTGGGTGCGAGGGCCATCATAACAGACTCTGCAACAATTAACCCATTGGTTTTATAAATATTTTCTTTCATTTTTTCAGGTGAAACTTCTAAACCTTTTAAAAGATATTTAGCTGAGTTGAAAGATGAAGAAGCAATTAAAAAAGCGTTAGGTATTGCGTGCCATTCCACATGCCATTGACCTGTAGATCTTTCATGATCAAGGACCATTGCATCTAGCATAGAAGAATGATGTTCTCTTAATAGTTTTGAACAAGCCAGCATTACCTCAGACGAAATAGGATTTCTTTTTTGAGGCATTGTTGAAGAAGAACCCCGTCCGTGAAGATATGGTTCAGCCACTTCTTGTGTTTCTGTTTGCATCATTAACATCACGTCATAAGCTATTTTACCAAGTGATGCGGCGACCATTGCAAGCCAACCCGTTACTTCACAAAAATTATCTCTAATAGAATGCCAACTAACGTCAGGTACATTCAGATCCAATTCTTCTGCAAGAGTTGATTGTGTCTTAAGACCGTCATATTCTCCTAAAGAAGCAAGTGTTCCTGCTGCTCCAAAAAATGAAACATTGAAAATGCGTTTCTTCATTTCTTCTAGTCTTTTGTGATGCCTATCTATTCCAGATAACCAAGTAGATGCCTTGTAACCAAACGATATAGGTAAAGCATGTTGTAAATGTGTTCTACCAGCCATAGGTGTTTTAATATGATGCTCAACAATTTTTTCTAAAGCATTTGAAATTGACTTTAGGTCTTCAGATAATAATTCAAGACCTTTTCTAATTTGAAGGACGTCTGCTGTGTCCATAATATCTTGTGTTGTAGCACCCCAATGACAAAATTGTCCAAAGTTGTCTTCAACTTTTTCACTTAGTTGTTCTACCAGTGGAAGAATTGGATATCCAACTATAGCTGTCCTTTTTTCAAGTTTCTTCCAATCAATTATGTCTACCTTTGCTGCTTGGGTTATTTTCCCCCCAGCTTCTTTTGGTATAATATTCAACTTTGACTGTGATCTTGCTAGAGCCGCTTCAACATCTAAATATAGCTGTGTAGTACCCTCGTCAGAAAATAAGAAATGCATTTCTTTAGTGCCAAACATTTCTCCCCATATTTTTGAATTTGTTACTAATGCAGGCATTTTGTATTTCCTATGATTTTAATTTTGATACCAAGATGCAGTTCTTTTCTCAAGAAAACTATTTAGGCCCTCTTTTGCTTCATCAGTCATCCTTTTTTGAGAATGTTCAAAAACAAGTTCGTCAAATTTTTCATCTGGCAACATTAAACCACTTTCAATTAAAGTTCTTCTTTTTGTAGCTTCTAGGGCATCTGGAGCGCACATCAACAAGTCCTCAACAACAAGTTTAACTGCATTTTCAAGTTCACCAGTTCTACAAACTTGGTGAACTAAACCCATTTCCTTGGCCTGACTAGCATTAAATCGCTCACAAGTTAGAGCATATCTTCTAACATTTCTTACCCCAATACTTGCGTTTAAATGAGGTATTATTATTCCTGCCATCACACCCCATTTAGCTTCAGAAATAGAAAAAATAGCATCTTCACTAGCTATTACTATATCAGCGGCTGCAGCAATTCCAGTTCCACCTCCAAAGCATCCTCCATGGATCAAGGCTATTGTTGGCTTAGGAAATTTTGTAAGACCTTGAATAGCTGAAGCTGTTTTTCTTGAAACCTCTATATTTTCTTTTTGACTGAGATTACCAATTTCTTTAAGCCATTGTAAGTCAGCTCCTGCTTGAAAATGTTTTCCATTACCTTTAATGATGACTGCTCTTACAGAATTATCTTTGTATAAAAATTCAAAGCTTTTGATTAATTCAATAATCATATTTCCATTATATGCATTATTTCTTTCTGGACGGTTTAAAATAACTTCAGCAATTCCTCTTTCATTTACACTTGTTAATACGATATTTTCACTCATTACTGGTCCTTCTATTTTTATTACTTGAAATACAATTTTAATTTTCTAAATCTAGTGCTGTTATTGATTCATCTTGGATTGAGAATGCCCTGAGCCTTATAAAAACATTAAATTTATTCCTTAAAATTTTACCAATTCTTTTTAAACATTTATTTCTTTTGTCAATATTTCTAGTTTCCTTATCTCTAAACTTTAATTCACCAAAAATTTTATAATTTGAGTAAATTATTTTACTCTTAACCCATATAATTTGACAGTTGTTTTTTTCTGCCTCTAACTCTTCTTGAATAATATCTACTATACTTTTTTCTATTCTTTTAACTGCAGAAATATCAAAAGTGTTTTCTAAGATTTCATCTATATGTAAAATTAAAGAAGGCATCTCAAAATTCCTATCACATAAATATTTTATTAATTGATATTAATATAATTTTTATATTTAATAGTTTCAAATATTCTTAAAAATAAAGGTTCGGCAAATGGAAAATGAAGCGCTTGATATTAATCATTTAAATAAATGGTTAGGTAATATAGAGACTGTAACAGATTACCTCACACCAATTGTTGAACAGAGGTACAGAGCAACATTAAATATTGATCCAGGCGATCCTAAAATTGGGGAGAATGCGACCTCTGGTTTACATTGGATGTTAGGTTGGGATTTAAAAAAAAATGATGAACTTGGTGTAGACTCTCATCCAGCTAGAGGTGATTTTTTGCCTCCAGTCCCACTTCCAAGAAGAATGTGGGCAGGCAGTCAGATCAAAGTAATTAAACCTCTAAGAGTAGGTGATAAAGTAATAAAAAAATCTAAGGTGGCTGACATAAAATTAAAGGAAGGTAGGACAGGACAGCTTTGTTTTGTTACTGCAGAGTATGAATTTTCAGTTAATGAAGAGGTAAGATTGCATGAACTTCATAATATTGTTTATAGAGATGTAACTAAAGCAAGTGGTGGTTCTGGTGTGTCAGATACAATACCTGAAGATGCAGATCATACAGAAACTATTTTTATGCATCCAACAATTTTGTTTCGGTATTCAGCAATTGGTTTTGTAGGTCATAGAATACATTATGATTATCCATATACTAAAAATGAAGAGAACTATCCTGATTTAATTGTTCATGGTCCCTTGCAAGCTACTTTTTTATTAAGGGCAGCTGAAAAGCTTAAAGGTAAGACTGTAACATCATTTAGTCATAAAGTTATGGCCCCTGTTTTTGCAAATAGTGATTATATAATTGGTGCAAAGGAAAACACTGATGGAAGTGTTAGTTGTTGGGGTGCAGTAAAGGGTACAGGAATGACCATGCAAGCTGAAGCACATTTTAAATAGTTTTAGGGAAAGGATAGATTATGTCGATTACAAAATTATTTGGTAGTTATGGATTTAACACCAAATCAGACAGTTTCAACGATGAAATGAAGTTTTTTGCCAAAATGTCTATACTAGATTGGTGTGGAGTAGCTTATGCAGCAAAACAAGAACCGGTTTCAAAAATAGTTTCTGAAATGGTTAAAGAAGAAAATGGCGTTAATCAAGCACGAGTGATTTCAACTGGACACAACGTTTCATCAAGAGGCGCAGCTTTAGCTAACGGAGCTACTGGTCATGCATTAGATTATGATGACACTCACTTTCTTTTTGTTGGTCATCCAACGTCAAGTGCATTACCAACTGCTTTAGCTTTAGGCGAAGAATTAGAATTATCTATAGAAGATTTATTACTTGCATATATGGCTGGAGTTGAAGTTTCTACAAGAATTGGTCATATCTTAGGCTATTCTCACTATAACGCAGGGTTCCATCAAACCGCTACAAGTGGATCATTTGGCGCAACAATTGTTGCATCAAAATTACTAAATTTGAGCGAGGAACAGACAATAAATGCACTTGGTTTGGTCTCAACAAGAGCCTCTGGAATTAAATCTCAATTTGGTACTATGGGTAAACCATATCACGCAGGAATGGCTGCATCAAATGGCATTGAGGCTGCCAAATTATCTAAACTTGGATTTGTGTCAAGAGAAGATGGTATTGAGTGTGATCAAGGTTTTTTTCAAACTCATGGTTGGGATAAAAAAACACCTACAAGAGCTATAGAAAATTTAGGAACAGACTTCCTGTTTCCTGAAATTAAGTATAAATTTCATGCCTGTTGTCATGGTCTACATTCTTTCCTAGAAGCACTTGAGGAATTAAAGCAAGAAAACAACTTTAATCCTGAATCAATTGAAGAAATTGCAATTGAAACTAATCCTTCTTGGCTAAAAGTGTGTAATATTCAAGAACCTAAAACTGGTTTGGAATCAAAATTTTCTTATAAATTAACAGCAGCCATGTCAATTTATGGTAAAGACACAGCCGACTTAGGCACGTACAACGATGATATTTGTTTTGATGAAAAAATAAATAATGTTAGGGACAAGGTAAGGGTCATACCTAATGATAAATTAACAAATACTCAGTCTTTAATTTCTATTAAAGATGGAACTAGAGATATAAAAAATAAACATGATTTATCAGACAAGATTGATCAAAATATTTTGGAAAATAAAATTGTTAACAAATCTGCGTCATTGTTATCAAAAAATAAATCTTATGAAATTTCTAAAATTTTAAACTCGCCCTATGAAAGTAAAGTTGCTTCTTTAGTAGATTGTTTGGTTAGCTAATGGAAAGACAAAATTCTGGAAAGGATTTAGAAGGTTTATTAGTCGTAACAGTTGAACAAGCTGTGGCAGCCCCCTATACATCGTGCAGACTAGCAGATGCAGGTGCCAGAGTTATAAAAGTTGAAAGACCTGAGGGTGATTTTGCTAGAAACTATGATAGCAATGCACTTGGAAATAGCGCTTATTTTGTTTGGTTGAATAGAGGGAAGGAGTCAATTGCTTTAGATCTTAAAAACAGTGAAGATTTTAAAATTTTTGAGAATATTATTTCAAAATCCGATATTTTAATTCAAAATTTAGCACCAGGTGCATTTGACCGCCTTGGTTTAAATTTAGATGAATTAAGAAAAAAATATCCATTTCTAATTACATGTTCTATTTCCGGATTTGGAGACGAAGGGCCATATAAAAATCAAAAAGCTTATGATATGTTAATTCAAGCTGAGACTGGTGTTATTGATATAACTGGTCTTCCAGATAAAGCTGGCGTTGATGGAAGAGCAAAGGTTGGCCCATCAGTCTGTGATATATCCGCAGGAATGACAGCTTATCAAGCAATTTTGCAAGCACTCATAAAGAGAAGTATAAGTGGAAAAGGCAGACATATATCAGTTTCTATGTTTAATTCGCTCGCAGATTGGATGAACCCTTTTTACCTTGGCTATGTTTATAATAAAAAAATTCCAAAAAGAAACGGAATGACCCACCCAATAATCGTTCCTTATGGTGCATATAATTGTAAAGATAATTTGACTATTTTAATTGCTATACAAAATGATAGAGAATGGGTGAAACTTTGTAAAATTGTATTAGACGACGAAACTATGGTTAATGACACTCGCTTTAAAACAAACTCAGATCGTGTCACTAATCGAGAATTAACAGAAAAAATTATTCAAGATAAATTTATTACTTTTGAACGTGAGGAGTTAATTGAAAAACTTGAAGAAGCAAGCGTTGCTTACGGAAGAATATCTGACATGGAACAATTAAAAAACCACCCCCAAAACAATTTTTTAGAAATTGAAACCAAAAACGGCAAAGTAAAGGTTTTAGGTCCAGGCGCAATACATGACAATTTTATACCGGAAGTGAATAAAATGCCTGAATTAGATGAGCATGGGAAAAAAATTAGAACTGAATTTAGTTTTTAAAAAATAGGAGATAAATTTGAGAAGTATTTTATTTTTACCAACGGATAAAATTGAAAGATTGCCAAAGGCTATAGGATCTGGGGCCGATAAAGTTATTTTTGATTTAGAAGATGGTTTGGCCCATGAAAACAAAGCTATGGGAAGATCTAATTTTGTTGATTTGGCAAATAGAAATTATGACGATCAAGCAGATAAGCTATTATTGCGGATTAATGCTTTAGATACTGAAGAGTATCAACATGATATAGAAATGTTAAGGTCTTTACCTTCTCTTCCATACTCTATTGCCATTCCTAAAATAGAGTCTGCTGATGAATGTAGGACTTTTTTAAAAGATCTTGGAACTAATATATTAATTTTACCTCAAATTGAAACGCCGCGTGGTATTGCAAGTATTGAAAGTTGGGATTGTTCAAACATAGAGTTTTCTGGAATTGGATTTGGGTCAGCAGATTATTGTGCATCTACCGGTGGTGATATGGGTAAAGCCAGTTTAGCGTATGGAAGGGGTAAAATTATTAACGCTGCAGCATTATACAACACACTTGCTCTTGATGGTGTATGGCTAGATTTCAGAGATCCTAATGGATGTAGGGAAGAGACTTTATACGTCAAAACCATGGGTTTCAAAGGACGTTTTGCTATACATCCAGATCAGATAAAACCTATTCACGATGCTTACAGACCTACTACAGAAGAACTTGAATGGGCAAAAGGTGTTTTACAGGAAGCAAAAACAGCAGGTTCTGGTGCTTTTAAATATCAAGGTAAAATGGTTGATGCACCTGTGTTAGCGGTTGCAAGACTGATTATATCAAGGGAGGATTAAATGGATGAAAATTCTTATGGAATTAAAAAAATAGGACCCCAAAGGTATAGAGAAGATCCAGGTAGATATTTTGAAGATTTTCAAGTAGGAGACGTTTATGAGCATTGGCCTGGAAGAACGGTAAGCGAAGCTGATAATATATGGTTTACAAATTTAACAATGAACACACACCCAATTCACTTTGATGCAAATTATGCCTCTAAATCTGAGTTTGGGAAATATTTGGTTAATTCGGCTTTTACTCTAGCCCTTGTAACAGGGATGTGTGTTAGTGGCACTAGCCAAAAAGCAATAGCTAATTTGGGATGGGAAGAAATAAAAATACCCGCACCTGTGTTTGTTGGTGATACATTATACTCTGAAACTGAAGTTTTAGACAAAAGAGAATCGAAATCAAGACCCACACAAGGTATAGTAAAGGTAAGACATATTGGTAAAAATCAAGACAAAATTGTTGTAATGGATATGGTAAGATCTTTCTTGGTGGCCAAACGTGGACATAGTGTAGTTGACGAAATTATAAATGAAGCAACTAATTAGAGAATAATAATATGGATTTACCTTTATCAGGAGTCAGGGTAATTGCCTTTGAGCAATATGGAGCGGGACCATTTGGCACTCAATATTTAGCTGATTTAGGAGCAGAAGTAATTAAAGTTGAACCAGCAGGTACAAGTGGTGATTATTTAAGAGCAATTGGTCCTTATTTTATAGATGGTGAAGATAGAAATTCTGCTTCCAGTATTTTTTTTCAAGCTCTTAACAGAAATAAAAAAAGTATAACTTTAGACATAATGTCTAATGATGGAAAAATTATTCTGCAAAAATTAATTGAGAATGCTGACGCAGTTTCTAACAATTTAAGAGGGGATGTTCCTGAAAAACTTGGAATAACCTATGATCAGCTTAAACAATATAATAAATCGATTGTTTCAGCACATTGTTCTGCGTACGGAAGAGAGGGACCAAGAAAAAATTGGCCAGGATATGATTATCTTATGCAAGCAGAGGCTGGTTATTTTTCTCTTACAGGTGAACCTGATGGCCCTCCCTCAAGATTTGGACTTTCAATAGTAGATTATATGTCAGGTTTGACCATGTCATTTGGACTAGTAAGTGCTATACTATCTGCAAGGTCGACTGGTATTGGAAGAGATGTAGATGTTAATTTATTTGATACGGCCATGTTTAATCAAAGTTATATGGCAGCCTGGACACTTAACACTGATTTTAAAAGTGAAAGATTAGATAGATCAGCTCATCCAATTTTAGTTCCTTGTCAATTGTATAAAACTAAAGATGGTTGGATTTACATAATGTGTAATAAGGAAAGTTTTTGGCCTGTTCTTTGTAAAAAACTAGGTAGGGAGGATCTAATTGACAATTCAAAGTTTGTTGACTTTTCATCTAGGCAAAAACATAGAGACGAAATAACTAGAATTCTTGATGAAGAATTAATGAAAAAAAATACCTTTGAATGGCTGGACGTGTTTGGAGGAGTTGTTCCAGCAGCTCCAATTTTAAATTTAAAAGAGTCTTTAAAAAACCCATTTTTAAAAGACAGAAAAAATATCCAAAAATTAAAAACAAAAAGGGGAGTTGATATCAGTTTATTGAAAACACCAGTACATGTGACAGATTGCACCTTTCAAGATAAAACTGCCCCAGAACTAGGTGAAGATACAGATGATGTGCTTAAAGGGATCGGTTTTACTGGTGAACAAATAAGCACTTTTAAAAACAAAGGCATAATCTAAACAGAATTACATAACATATTAACTAATTAATTGGTTTTATTGCAATTAAGGGTTTACCTGAAAAGCATATCGTTATAGGTTGTGATTCTAAATATTTGGAGGAAATTTAATGAAATTAAATAAACTATCATTGTTAGGTGTAGCTGGCGCTGTTGCCCTAACTTTTGCAGCTGGAACCAATTTAGCATTAGCTGATGGACATGCTGTAAAACCTATTAAAATGCGTTGGGCTTCTGACCATTCTGGTCCGCCACATCCTGCAGCTATTGCAGAAATGTTTTTTGCAGAGCAGGTTGAGAAGAAAATTCCTGGAAGTAAAGTTCAGATTTATTGGGCTAAGTCACTTTATAATGTTCCAAAAGGAACTCAAGCTCTTACAAAAGGTAATCTTGAGATGATGACTGGTCAATTTGGTAAAACTTCAAGTGTTGAGCCATATGCTAATACTATTGTTGGTGCTGGAAAATTAACATCACCTGGTGCTATTAATGGCCTTGATGGAACAAAAACTTTTGCTCAATTAAAGAAAGTTTTTAATGACAAGCACGGGATAACTATTTTCGGTTCTGGACATCTAAGTATGTACATGGGTGCTGGTGCTGTTAAAAGTAGAATGTTAGTTCCTGCTGATTTTGCCGGTAAGAAGGTTAGAAGTATGGGACCAGCTGAAAATGCATTGTTAGGAGCTTTAGGTGCAAACCCTACTACAATGGCTTTTGGTGATGTTCCACCTGCTCTTCAAACTGGCGTTATTGATGGACTGCTTACAAGTTTAGGTGGATTTAATGCTACCAAAGAACAAGCTCCATATTTCACAGTTGCTGGGATTAATGGTATTGTCGGTGATTACTACTGGATTGGTGCATCAAATAAATGGTGGGCAACTCTTGATAAAAAACAACAGGCAGCTCTAACTGATATTATTATGAATGATTTTATTCCTTATCAAAAGGCTATTAACTTTTGTAATGATAAAAGATTAGTTGATAAGTTTAAAGTAACTGATAAAAGTGCACCTGGAATTTATGTGATGAGCCCTGAAGAAGCTGGAGTTCTTCAAGCAAAAGAAGGTGGTGCAACTAATAACTGGATTAAGTCTAAGGTTGATGCAACTGGAGACAAAATGGTTGACCAGTTCACTGCTGAAGCAAAAGCTTTAGTTGCGGCTAATCCAATGGGATCAAGTGCTTTAGAAAAGACTGATTGTACAGCGTTTGCTTCCGACTTTGCTAAATTTGCAAAAGGAACAGCTTTATACAAGAAAAAGTCAAGAAAATAAATCAATCTAAAAAGGCCTGACTTATGTCAGGCCTTTTTTATTTAGTTGATTATCATGGATAATTTTTACAAAATCTCAAACAAAATTCAGTCTTCTATCACTGCTATATTAGGTAGGTGTTCTGCATTCCTAATGATAGCCGTCACACTCTTTGCGTTAGCTGAAATTATTAGAAGATATATTTTTGGTGTTGTTTTTGAATGGGGCCAAGATGCTGTTATTTACATGATGGTTTCTTCAGTTGCCTTTTACATTTGCGTAACACAGATCAATAGAAATCATCTTGTAATGAGTGCTGTGTTACAACTTTTAAATGCAAAAGGTTTTCACAGAACAGTAGGTTTTTGTAAAATTTTTGTTTCTCTCTTTGTTTCTGTATTCACTGGTTCTTTGACATATACAGCGTATTCAACCATTGAGTATTCAATACAACTTGGTGAAAGAACTGAGAGTTTATTTTTCTTTATGTGGCCTTTTTATTTTATATTGGCTCTGGGTATGGGATTAATGTCTTTAGTAGCCTTTCTTCAATTTATTGAAGATATTCATAGTTACGTAAAGGGTGACCATTTTACTGCAGAAGTTGAAGCTGCTACTGATGTTTAATACTAACAATACAGGAAATATATAATGTGGGCTTTAGGAGGATCCTTATTTAGTCTATTATTTGCTGGCGCCCCAATAGGTATAGCTCTTGCTGGTGCTACAGGCCTTCTTGTACTCTTTGACGATTTTTTAACATATAGCACCTTGTTTGAAGCTTTTTTTAGTTTTCTTACTAAATATACATTAGTAGCTATTCCATTTTTTATTTTTGCTGGTTTTTTAATGGAAAAAACTGGTTTAGTTGCAAGTCTTTTTAAATTTGCTGACTCAATAGTAGGATGGGTTCCAGGTGGCTTTGCTTATGCAACATTGCTTGCAGCTGTTTTATTTGGAGCAATTTCTGGTTCATCCACAGCAATGGCTGCTGCAATGAGTGTTATAGCTTATCCCGAATTAATTAAAAGAGGTTATCCAAAATGGATGGCAGCGGGAGTTATTGCCTCAGCTGGTGGTATAGCACTTCTTATTCCACCAAGTATAACTTTGATACTGTTTGGTGTCATAACAGAAATGTCTATAGTTGATTTGTTTTTCGCAGGTATAATTCCTGGATTGATGTTGGCTATGAGTGATGCAGTTATAATTGTTAGTGTATCACTTTTTATTAAATTACCTCGAGGAAAATTTGATTTATGTGAAGTTTGGAGGTGTTTTAAAGAAGCTCTACCTGCTTTGTTAATGCCAGTAATTATTTTAGGTGGTTTATATGGAGGTTTATTCACTCCTACTGAAGCAGGTGCTGCCGCTGCTAGTTATGCTCTTTTTTATGGATTAATCTTTAAAAGAAAAACATTTGCGAAAGAATTAATGCCAACAACTCTAAGAACTATGAACCTAACTGCAGTTGTGTTTTTTCTATTGGGTTGTGTTGGAATCTTCCAATTTTATCTTGCAAATATGGGTTGGCCTCAAATGATTGCTGAATGGGCTGGTGAATTGGGTCTGAGTAAAACAGGATTTTTATTTGCACTTATGGGATCGTTATTATTTTTATCCATGTTTCTAACAGGTGTAGCTATTTTAGTTTTAACTGTACCTATATATTTCCCTGTTGCGTTGGCTCTTGGTGTAGATCCTATTCATTTAGGAATTTTAACAGCATTATGTATAGAAATAGGAAGTGTTATACCACCTGTTGGTTTAAATTTGTTTGCTGTTAGTGGAGTAACTGGTTTACCAGTTACAACCGTTATAAAAGGATCATTTCCTTTCTGTATTTCTGACACAGTTGTATTAATCATAGTGCTTCTATTCCCAGCTTTAGCACTTACACTTCCAGAACTATTAGTTGAATCTCACTTTAATTAAAGTTCTAAGAAGGCTTTTGCATAATTTAATAGTTGATCGTCTTCTCCAAACTTAGCAACAAGTTGACACCCAATTGGTAATTCTTGTTTCCCCTTAAATAGGGGTAGGGTTATACATGGATTTCCATTAAGAGACCACGTTGTATTAAATATTGGTGATCCCGTATATTCTAATCCTTTTAATGCCTCGCCAGGTGCACTAGGAGTAATTATTAAATCAGTCTCGTCAAATACAGCGTCTATTTGATTTTTTAAAATTAACAAGTCTTTTAGAGCTAACTGGTAATTTTTATTAGTTAATTGATATCCGTCATTAAGCCTACCATTCCTTAATTGGTCACTTAATTGGTCATAATAATTGAATCTTTCGTGAGATATTGATCTTTTAAATTCATATCCACTTATATCTAAATGAAGTGCATCAGATTTTGAAATAAGGTTATCAATTTCTAAATCAATTACATTTAATTTATCTGAACGGAGTAAATTAAGAAAATGCTCAAAAGCTTCTTTTGTAGAATCATCAGTTTTATCCCAGTGTGGTGTTCTAACAAATCCAATTTTAATTTTGCTTAAATCTGCTTTTTGTATTGAAACTAATTCTTCTTCGAGAAGGATTGATCGAAAAAGTGCAATATCTTCTACTGACCTAGACATCAATCCTAAAGTATCAATTGATGGAGAATTTGGTAGAATGCCTGATTTATCAAAATCACCATAAGATGGTTTATACCCAATAACTCCACAGTAAGCAGCAGGTCTTATTACTGACCCAGTAGTTTGTGTGCCAAAACAAACAGGTGCCATCATAGATGCTACAGCTGCAGCTGATCCAGAACTTGAGCCTCCAGGAGTAAAATCTTTATTATGTGGGTTTGTTGTTAATCCAGGAGCTCTGTGTCCTAGTTCAGTAGATACAGTTTTGCCAATAACAATACATCCTGATTGTTTTGCAACGGATACCGAAGTAGCGTCTCTCATAGGAACATTATTTTGATAAAAATTAGTTCCAAATCCAGTAGGTGTATTACTTGCATCAATTATATCTTTAATTCCAAATGGAATTCCAAGTTGTGATTTATCATTTTCATTATCTAACTGCTTAGCTTTTTCTAGGGCTCTATCTTCATCCAAGTATACCCAAGCTTTTACAAGATCTTCTTTTTCACGAATTCTTTCGAAACAACTTTGTACCCACTCATACCTTGATAACTTATTGTTACCAATCAGTTTAATTGCATCAGTTGCAGTTAATTCAAAAGGATTTGTCATGGTGTTTTCTCATATGATTTTAATAACGATATCTTAATGATTATTTTTTAGTTTTGTAAAATGAAATTTTAGTTTAACCTTTTCAATATATTTTGGGAGAAATAAATGGAAAATATGACCGAAAAGTTTGCTGAGTTTTGTGCCGAAATTAGATACGAAAATTTATCTTCAGACGTTATAAAAAGAACAAAATTGTTAATTCTTGATACTGTTGGAATAATTATACGAGCAAGACATGATGCAGAATCAACTGCTAGTTTAGTGGCAGCAATCGATAGATTAGAAATGAGTAATGGAAGTTGCCAAGTTTTTTCAGATAAAAATAGTTACTCTCCAAGTGCAGCGGCTCTACTTAATGGAACTTTAGCTCATTCTCTTGATTTTGATGACACTCATGCAGAAGCTTCTTTACATTCGAGTGCCCCAATACTTTCTGCCGCCTTGGCTGCAGCACAAATGAATAAATCATCAGGACAAGAATTAATAACAGCATGTGTTGCTGGTTATGAAATACAAATAAGACTTGGATTAGCTGGAGGTTCATCAGCGCATTATAAAAAAGGATTTCATCCAACTGCTACATGTGGTGTGTTTGGTGCTGTAGCTTCAGCGGGCTACCTTATGGGCTTAACAAAAGATCAGTTTGTTTCTGCATTTGGAATAGCTTTGAGCCAATCAGCTGGATCGATGCAATTTTTAACAGATGGTGCTTGGACAAAAAGATCGCATGTAGGACAAGCAGCACAGAACGGTCTCAATTGCGCAACAATGGCGGCGGAAGGTTTCAAAGGTCCTTCTCAAGCTTTTGAGGGTCAGTGGGGTTATTTAAATGCATACGCTTCAGGAGGAGATTTAAAAAAAGCATTGGAAGGTTTAGGTAGCAAATTTGAAACACTTAACTTAGGAGTAAAACCTTATCCATCTTGTAGATATAGTCATGCAGCAATTGATGGGATAATAGATCTAAAAAAAGAATTGGATTTCTCTATTGATGATTTGGATGATATTGATATTGGTCTGTCCGAAACAGCACTGAACATTATTGGATATCCTTTAGAGGATAAACAAAATCCAAAAAGTATTGTTGATGGTCAATTTTCAATGCCTTTTTGTGCTGCTGTAGCTGCTAAAAGTGGTGGATTAAAGTGGGATGATTATAAAGATCACTTAAATAACAGTGACACACTAGCGCTTTGTAACAAAATAAAAGTAAATCCTGATAAAGATGCCGAGAAGTGCTGTCCAGAATTTATGAGTGCAAAGGTAAAAATGGTGGTAAAAGGAAAGACTTATGAAAAGTTTGTAAAGATTCCAAAAGGAGAACCAGAAAATTTTATGAGAGATGAAGAATTTATATCAAAGTTTAAAGGTTTAACAGAACCATATTTATCAAATGAAAGAGTTAACCAGTTGACAGATTTAATGCTGAAGATTGATCAAGCAAATAATGTCAATTCAATATTTGAGTATAGTCAGATAGATCTATAATCATTAATTTAGGAGATATTAATGAATGAACATAAAATAATTGAAGTCGAAAATGAAAAATCAGATTCTGAAGATAATTTAATAGTAGAATCTATAAATAAATTCTTAGAAAAAGATGTAAAGCCTTATGTAAAAGAATTTGAATCACAAGACAAATATCCACAGGATATTGCAGATAAAATGGCAGATTTAGGTCTCTTTGGTGCTACAATTTCTCCTGAGTATGGTGGTTTAGGTTTGTCAGCAGTTACTTACTCAAAAATAGTAGAAAATGTGTCTGCTGTATGGATGTCAGTTTCTGGTATCTTTAATTCTCATCTTATAATGTGTGCTGCTGTAGAAAGATTTGGCACTGAAGAGATGAAGAGATATTATCTTCCTAAGTTTGCAACTGGAGAGATAAGAGGTGGTATAGCACTGACGGAACCAGATTGTGGTACTGACCTTCAATCAATAAAAACCAGAGCAAAAAAAGTTGGGAATGAATATATTATTGATGGTACAAAAACATGGATTACAAACTCAGTTCAAGGAACTATTTTAGCTGTTCTAGTAAAAACTGACCCAGATATAACACCAGCTCATAAAGGTATGAGTCTAATTCTTGTTGAAAAGAAAGATGGATTTGTATCAAGAAAACTCAAAAAATTGGGTTATAGGGGAATTGATACAGGCGAAGTTCAACTTGAAAATGTAAAAGTACCGACTTCTAACTTGATTGGTGAAATAGAAGGAAAAGGTCTCAAACAAATTTTGGCGGGCCTTGAATTAGGAAGAATTAATGTAGCTGCACGTGGCGTTGGTGTGGCTAGAGCCTCTCTCGAAGATTCAATAGAATATGCAAAAATAAGGAAGACATTTGGAAAACCAATTAGTGAACACCAAGCAATTCAAATTAAATTAGCCGAGATGGCAACGAAACTTGAAGCTTCTAGACTATTAACTGAACAAGCTGCAAAGGCATATGATTCTGGTAATAGATCAGATTTACAAGCTGGGATGGCAAAGCTTTTTGCTACCGAAACAGCATTGTTTAACTCTACAGAAGCAATGAGAATTCATGGTGGATTTGGGTATTCACCAGAGTATAACATTGAGAGATATTATAGGGATGCTCCTTTGTTAGCCATTGGTGAAGGAACAAATGAGCTGCAGAAATTGATAATAGCTAAGCAACTTGTGTCTGAAGATTAAAATATCTAAGATAAAAATATTCCAACGCTAAAGAAGAGCACTCCAATTGCTAATCCAAAAATTGGTTTCTTTGGAAAAAATAAAAATATAATTATACCAACTAAAAAAGGTACTATTCTTTCAATCAACTCAGTTTCGGCCAACGCTCCTGTTGGGAAAATTATAATTCTAGTCATTAAAGCTGTCGTCATAGCAAATGCAATAGCATTGATCCATTTTGCAAAAAAACTATCTTTTTGGATTTTACTAGATAAAACTACTCCTAAAAACCTCCAAACAAAAATACCTGAACTAGCGACTAAAAGCATTATCCAAGGCATTATTTCAGGTATAATTATTGAATTCTCATACATTAATTTTATCCTTATTCAAAAGATAACTGACCATCAAGCCAACGGAACCGCCAACTAATCCCGCAACAATCAAACTCCAATCACCAATATATGGAAATAAAAGGGGCCCGATAATCCCTCCAGTAACAACTGCTAATCTGTAATAAATTTCAATAGCTCTTAGCATTAAGATGGTTAAATATAATGGCATTATAAATACGGGAACAGAAACAATATCATTAGGTAAAAAATCATATAATTTGTAACCAATAATTGTTGTAGTTGAATTAAATATTACCAATGCCAAACTAAGACCCTGAAAAAATTTAAATAAATCTTTTTCGTCTATTTCATTTTTTACTTTGGTTAATTCAGCCCAACCAGTGGGACTAATGAGGTGAGCCCAAAATAATTTTGTAATAAAAGATAATTTATGTTTGTGAATATTCATTAATGTAAGGCCAGATAAGACCAAAAAAAATTGTCTCATGTTAGCCAATAAAACAGTAGTAAATAGCAAGAAGATTGGTGTGCCTATTGAAAAAAGAGACACAAAAATAACCATACCAGGCATGCTCCATAAAATTAAAACTGAACCTAAACACAGATATAGATCTAGTCCAGCTTCTGCAGCAAAAACACCATACCCAAACATTGCTGAGCTCATTCCTATGCCAGGAAAACCAAAGCCAGTAAAAATACCTTTTTTAAAAGGGGTATATTTTCTTTTCATAGACAAATTTTTCTTATCTAAACTTTTGCTACAAGATCAATCTCAACTGAAGCACCTACAGCAAGTCCAGTTACACCAATACATGTTCTTGCAGGAAGTTTGTCTTCATTGAAATAGGATTTATAAATTTTATTGACTTTGTCGAAGTCTTGGAAGTTAACTAAATACACTCTTACGAAAGTTACTCTCTCGAGAGAAGAGCCACAATTATCTAAAACACTAATTAGATTTTTCATAACTTGATGTGTTTGTTTTTCAACATCATTACTTACTAGTACGTCAGGATTTTCTGGCAATGTTGGCATTTGTCCAGTAATAAAAATAAATTCACCAGCTTTAACAGCATGACTAAAGGGGCCAACTCTTTTAGGTCCATTTTCAAATACTAAATGTTCTATATCCAATCGATTACTCCAATAAAGATTAATGTTGTCAAAAAGGCTAATTCAAATAAACTTTGCATTAACAGGGGGATTTTTCAATGAGATTTACAAACAAAACTGTGTTTATTACTGGAGCGGCAGGTGGAATTGGTCGTCAAACAGGTTTAAGTTTTGCAAAAGAAGGTGCAAATGTAGCTGTTTCAGATTTAGATTTTGATATGGCTAGCAGGGTGGCTAAAGAAATAAAATCTGCAGGTGGTAATGCTGAGCCATTTAAATTAGATGTAACAAATCAAAATGAAACTATTGAAAACATGAAAAATGCATATGAACATTTTGGAGGCTTAGATATTGCATTTTGTAATGCCGGAATAAGGGAGATCGTGTCTCCATTAGAATTGTCTATTGAAGAATGGAGAAAGGTTATTGATATAAATGTTACTGGGGTTTTTATAACTGCACAAACATTTGCAAAGCACTGTATCGAAAAAAAAATAAAGGGTAATATTGTAATTACTTCTTCTACTTTAAGCGTAACTTCTGCGCCTAATAGGTGTGCTTATACTGCCTCCAAACATGCTACTGCAGGAATAACTAAGCAATTAGCAGTAGATCTAGCGAAATATGATATTAGAGTAAACGCTATTGGACCAGGTGTTATTAGAACTCCATTAACAGAAAGATATTTTCAAGATGAAGAAGCTTCTCAAAAAGTAAGGAACTTGCACGCCATGAAACGTTGGGGAGAACCTAATGAAATTTCTAGTGCAGTTTTATATCTTGCAAGTGACGAAGCAAGTTTTTGTACTGGGACAAATTTAATCGTAGATGGGGGATGGACAGCAGGAAAAGACTGGTAGCTAACTAATTTTATTTAAAACTGGATGAAGGTATTTTAAAAATTCTTTTGGATTTTCACTCATTGGAAAATGGCCTACATTTTTCATTTTGATCATTTCGATACCAATAGTGTCAGCTAGAGATTTTGTTTCCTCTGGTGTTGCTGAGTAGTCATATTCACCAGTTAATAAATAAATTGGACATTTTGAATTATCAATTTTTTTAATTTCATTGCCAATATTTCCGTCGAACTTATAAAAAAATAAATCTCCCTTAAAAATTCCAGGTCCACCTTGCATGTAATGCCACATCGTTTCAAACTTATCACTTTCAGGACTTGTTGGTGCCATTAAGCCATAGGCAATCCCTCCGCAAACCTCTCCTCCATGTACATCTTGTCTATGTAACCAACTGATGTCGTAATAAGGATCCAAATGACCAGCACTTTGAAGTCCAATTAATGCTCTAAATTTATCTGGAAAATTTATTGCTAAATGAAGAATAATTCTTCCGCCTATAGAACAGCCCATTACAACTGGCTTTACTAATTCCAAACCATTTATAAAGCTCATAATTTGAGAAATATAAAAGTCAGTTGATAGTTTGTAATTTCCAACTTTAGCATTTTCGGGTGGCGAAGATTTTCCATGCCATGGCATATCAAATACAATAACCCTAAACTTTTTTAATATTTTTTTATCATTCAAAAGAGCTCTATATTGTCTACCATCAGATCCCGCAGTATGTAGGCAAACTAAAGGAATGCCCTGACCGGCTTCTTCCCAATATATTCTAAAGTCAATACCATCAATTTTAAATTTTCCATATTGACCAGAAATAGGTTCTTTTTCAATTTTCATTTTTACTCTCCGCTGGTCTTAGGGAGGCCAGAAGTAATTTGAAGTATAGTAAGTGAGACATTAAAGGATGGAGATCTCCTTCAAATTTCAAAACTTTTCTTCGAAGCATTGCAATAATATCATGAGACCCCGGTTCAGGAATATGTTGTAAAAATTTTATCCACTCGTTTTTAGGTGCAGTTAATTTAAAGACATAGCTTGGCATTACAAAAGGTCCTTCTTCTACATTTTTTACAACGCCTTTTTCAATATTTACTAAATACTCGTTCTCTATTGTACTAATCATAAAACTTGTGTTTAGATATTGAGCCATAATAGAAAGTTGGCTTCGTTTTTCATTTTTTTCTATTAAAGATTTAAACATAAAATTCTCAAAACAAATTCAATAAAGTTTTACATAAAATTAAATTATTACCAATTAGATTTTTATTTTGATATGTTAATTAAAAATAAGATTGGAGGGTCTTGTGAACGGAGCAGAGAGTTTAGTTGGTACTTTATTAGAAGGTAATGTTGAGGTCTGTTTTACTAATCCTGGAACATCAGAAATGCATTTTGTTGCAGCTTTAGATAAATATCAAAATATGCGAAGCGTTTTATGTCTTTTTGAGGGATGTGCTACTGGTGCTGCTGACGGTTACTTTAGAATGAGAAGGTCGCCAGCTTCAACTTTACTACATTTAGGTCCTGGATTAGCAAATGGCCTTGCAAACCTACACAATGCAAAAAAAGCTAATTCAGGAATTGTTAATATAGTAGGCGAGCACGCTCTTGATCATATAAAATTAAATGCTCCGTTAACTTCGGACATTGAAGGAATAGCAAGTCCAGTCTCCCATTGGGTAAAAACAAGTAAATCTTCAAAAGATATTGCGAAGGATGGTGCTGAAGCTATTAGACATGCAAATGTAAAACCTGGGAAAATTGCAACTTTAATCTTGCCTGGTGATACTGCATGGAATGAAGGAAACAAAATTGAGTCGATTGAGTTAAATATGAAATCTAATATTGTTTCTTCTAAAATGATAGACGAAGCAATCTTAGAACTTCAAGATGCAAAGAATCCTCTAATTCTTGTTGGCGGTGAGGCTTTAGAAGAAAACAACCTTATTAAATTGGCAAAAGTAGCGGACAAAATAGGCTGTCCAATTAAAACTGACTGGTTTAATGCTCGTTTAGATAAAGGTGCGGGAAGAATAAATTCAGTAAGAATACCATATGTTGTTGATAAAGCAGTTGAAGTTCTTAAAGACTTTGACACCATTATAATAATAGGAGCTAGACGACCAGTCGCTTTTTTTGCATATCCAAATAAGCCTGGAGTCTTAACACAAGATTCTACTAAATTTTTTGAATTAGCTTCTATATCAGATGATATCACCACAGTTGTCGAAGAGTTATCAGATAGGATTGGAATATCAAATAATACTCCTAGTACTATTTCAAAATTTGATATTCCAGACATTCCAAAAGGTCCAATTAACCCAATGTCATTGGGAATGGTATTAGGTGCATTAATCCCAGAAAATGCAATCATAGTTGATGAATCTGTAACTACTGGAAGAGAATTCTTTTATCAAACTTCAGGATCACATCCACATACATGGCTGAATAACTGTGGAGGATCTATAGGATTTGGAATGCCTGTAGCAATTGGAGCTGCAATATCATCTCCAGATCAAAAAGTTATTTCATTAGAGGGTGATGGAAGCGCCATGTATACAGTCCAGTCTTTATGGACTATGGCAAGAGAAAATTTAGACATAGTTGTACTAATTTTTGCAAACCAAAGTTACAAGATCCTTCAGGGAGAATTAACAAACGTAGGCGTTGATAACCCAGGAAAATCAGCAATGGAAATGTTGTCTTTAAAAGATCCAGCATTAGATTGGGTCTCTATATCAAAGGGAATGGGAGTAGACGCCGTTAAAGTTGAAAACATTGAAGATTTAGTAAAATATTTTAAACATGGACTTAAAGAAAAAGGCCCATTTCTAATTGAAGTTTTGATTTAAATATTTTTAATGTAATAAATTTGAAATATAAATTATTTACAAAGACATAGTTTTGAGAATTCATCTGGTTTAAATTGATGAGATTAAGTTAGATTTGCCAAATGAAACTCAAAACCTCAAATCCTGAGGTTAGATTGTCTTTAAATAAAATCACAAAAAAATTAATTAATAATCAAAATGACAGATATTTTGACAGAGAAATTAGCTGGTTATCTTTTAATGAAAGAGTTTTACTACAAGCATATGATAAGACAATTCCTTATGGTGAAAGACTTAGATTTGTAACAATTTCTTCAGAAAATTTAGACGAATTTTATATGGTTCGAATAGCTGGGTTACATCAGCTTATAAGTCAAGGTTTCAATACAGTTCCTGAAACTGGAATGAGAGCAGATGAATTATTAAAAACAGTACTTAATGCTTCCAAAGATTTAAAAAATAAACAGCAAAGATGTTTGAATTATTTGTTGAATGAAAAGGATGATTGTGATGTTTCAATTTTGTTTGATAATAAATGGACTAAAAATGAATTAGAATGGCTTAAAGAATATTATGAACAAAATATTCTACCTCTTTTGACACCAACCACGTTAGATCCTGCACACCCTTTTCCTTTTATCCAAAATAAAGGCAAATGTGTATTAATGGAGATGAAAGATACAAAAAACAAAAATATAAATTGTGTGGTTTTACTTCCTGATAATATAGATAGATTTATAAGATTACCTGGTGAAAATCAGAGATATGCTATGATGGAGACCTTAGTTACAAAGTTTGTTCATTTAATTTATCCTGAATATAAATTATTAAAATCAGGCATGTTTAGAGTTATCAGAGATGCCGAAATTGAAATAGATGATGAAGCAGACGACTTAATAGGGCAATTTGAAACTGCAATTAAAGCCAGAAAAAGAGGTGGTATTGTATCTTTAACATTTTCTCATGATTTATCTAAATCTGCTCAAAAACTTTTAACTAGGGAATTAAATATCCCTGACGATCATATATATGTTGCGCAAGGATTTGTTGGGATCAATGACTTTACTGAAATAATAAATAATCTACCCAAACAAAATATATTCAAACCGTACAAACCCAGAATGCCACAAAGAATATTAGACTTTAAAGGAAATTGCTTTTCGGCAATAAAAAATAAAGAAATAATTGTTCATCATCCTTACGAAAGTTTTGATGTAGTTTTAAGTTTGCTTCAACAGGCAGCAACAGATAAAAATGTTTTAACAATTAGACAGACTTTATATAGAACAACACCTGACTCACCAATAGTAGAAGCTTTGGTGTCCGCTGCTGAGTCAGGAAAATCTGTTATTGCAGTAATTGAGCTGAAAGCTCGATTTGATGAAGAAAATAATGTTCAACTAGCTAGAGTATTAGAACAAGCTGGTGCACAAGTTGCTTACGGCCTAGTTGATTTAAAAGTACATGCAAAATTATCTTTAATAACAAGAAAAGAGGGTAAAAAATTAGTTTCTTATGCTCATTGTGGAACAGGTAATTATCATCCACATACTGCTAAAATTTATACTGACTTTTCGTTATTCACTATCGATAAAAATATTTGTGAGGATGCTAGATCAGTCTTTAATTTTCTTACCAGTCATGTTCAACCAAAACAATTAAATAAGATGATCATTTCACCCAACTCTTCTTATGATTGGTTAATTGAGAAAATTGATAATGAAATACAAAATGCTAAAGATGGTTTTGAAAGTGGAATTTGGATTAAATGTAATGCGATTGTAGATCAAAAAATAATTGAAAAATTCTATGAAGCATCCAATGCAGGGGTTAAAATTCACTTGATGGTTAGGGGTGTTTGCTGCCTACGCCCTAATGTTAAAGGAATGTCAGAAAACATTGCAGTAACTGCAATTATAGGAAGATTTCTTGAACATGGGAGAATTTATGTTTTTGCAAATAAAGGAAAATTTCAGTCTGAAAGTAATTTAGTTTATATGGCATCTGCTGATATAATGCCTCGTAATTTATACCATAGAGTTGAAGCTTTTATACCTTTAGAAAATAAAACAGTTCGAAGTCAAATCCTAGATCAAGTATTACCGGCTTTAATAAATGACACAAAAAATACTTGGCAATTAAATAAAAATGGAGAATACTCCAAAAAAATAAATAAGGACAAAACATTTTGTGCGCACACTTATTTTATGAAAAACCCAAGTTTATCAGGTCAGGGAAGCTTAGCTAAAATATAAGTATGAATGAAGTAGCTTTAAGTTTTTATAGGAAGATAAATAAAGGTAAATTAGCAATAATCGATATTGGTTCTAATTCTATTAGACTTGTTATATATCCTCAAAATGGTAAATATCCTTTTCCATTATTCAATGAAAGAGTAAATTGTAAACTCGGTGAGGGTCTATCATTGAGCAAAAATATTTCAAGTCAATCAATTTCAAAAGCTTTGTCAGCTATAAAGCGTTTTGCATATATAATAAAAACAATGTCTGTAAAACATCAAATAATTATAGCAACTGCAGCTGTTAGAAAAGCCAAAAATGCAAAAGAATTTTTACGTCCTGCAGAAAAACTTCTGAATCATAATATTAAAATCTTGTCTGCTAAAGAGGAAGCTGACTATGCCTGTCTAGGAGTTCTTAGCAATATAAAAGTTGATAAAGGGCTTATAGCAGATTTAGGAGGAGGAAGTTTAGAACTTATTCTTATTCAAGATGGAAAAAAGATAAAATCAACGAGTATCGATATTGGGCACTTATCTCAAATTACTAGTGAAGAAATCAGAAAAGAAATTAATAAAGTTGAATGGCTGAATAAATCTAAAGGTCTTACATTGTATGGAACAGGTGGAAGTTTTAGAGCTTTAGGATCTGCCTATATAAAGAATTATAATTATCCACTTTCATTATTGCATGGATTAAAATTCGATATCGAAAGAGGGATAATTCTTTTGGATCAAATGTCAGATGAAAACAAAGAAGTATTAGGTATACCTCCTGGTAGAACAGATACTATTTCAACTGCAGCAAAGATAATAACTCACCTGATTTTATCATCAAATGTAAAAAATATTATGATTAGTGGAACAAGTATAAGAGATGGATTGATAGCAGAATTAAATAAAGAAAATAGGATCAATCCAGATAAAGTTGCTTACTATAATGTACTTGCAAAAAACCAAAGATTTAATGGCATGCAAACTAAAATAAAAAAAATATTTGGTCCTATATTTGAAAAAATTGCAGATAAAGATCTTGAAAGGGTATTTAAAATTAGTACTAATCTTTCAGATATTTCTTGGGACGAACAGCCAGATATGAGAGGTAATATTGCCGCAAACAAAATCTTATCACTACCAGTAAGAGATTTAACTCATGTTGAGAGGGTATGGATGGCCAAAGTTGTTTATCACAGATATATTGGTACTAAAGATAAACAACAAATTGATAAAAGAATAACCAATTTACTTTCAGAAAAGCAAAAAATTTCATCGTATGCTATAGGTCTAGGATTAAGATTTATATATAATTTTAGCGCAGGATTACCAAAAAATTTGGATAATATTAAATTTAAGATTAAGAAAAATAAATTAACTTGTAAAATAAAATCTGAAGCCAAAGCTCTCATGGATAAAGAAAATGAACGAAGATTTAAAAATTTTGCTAATGCCTGTAATTTAAATTATGAGATTATTTTCTAATAATTCTTAATGTGATTTTTAATTTTATAAAAAGGTAGAGAAAAGATGAGTTTTATATCAGCACAATTACCTGATAATGAAGAAAGAAGAGCAGAAGCAGTTGAGAGAACTGGTCTAATAGATTCCAATCAAGCAAGCCTATTTAATATTTACTGTGAATTGGCTAAAGAAATAACTGGTTATGAAGCTGTTTTATTTCAATTGTTTGATAGTAAAGAAAGATGTTATTTAGCAGAAATTCAGCCTGAACAAGAAAAAACACAAAATTTAAGTAGACGCAGACCTAAAGATGGAAGTGTTTGTGCTCATGTTTTACTAGATACTAAACCATTAGTTGCCTTTGATGTTACAAAACATGAAATAACCAAAACTCACAGTAATGAAAAGGGTGTAAAAAGTTACATAGGTTTTCCTATTATAGACCAAAACAATTACGCACTTGGTATAGTTTGCATGATGACTTTTTCCAAAATAATAGAGTTGTCTCAAAATAAAATTGATTTAGTAGAAAAACTAATAAAAAAAGCTGCTCACCAGATAGATGTAATGACTGATCAAAAACTATTAACTTCTGATAGATTGATAAATGCTATAGAAATTTTTTATCAAGAAACAGGTTTAAGCGATATAATAATATTTAAAAATTTTATTCATGCTTGCAATAAAATGGAAATATCAAAAGATTTTGAAGAAATACTCTCTGATAATGGATTATTGAAAATTAATGAAAATTTAAAGTTAGAAGTTACAGAAAAAGGAAAAATAATCCAAGATAAAATGGGGTTACACACAAAGATAATGAAAAACATTAAACTTGAAGGCAAACAAGCTAATGACCTTTTAGAAATGTTAGATGAATTGTAATTAGTAGGTAGATCATGTACGCAAAAGTCTTTCAATATAAATTTCCATCAGTTACTGAAGCTAAAGTTGCGGCTTCTTTTTGTTCGGATAATCTTGGAAAAAAAATTACTAAATATCATTTTCAATCTTTGAATATAATGATCGGTAAAGAAGGTGATTTATCAATTTTTATAAAATTTAATACTATTGATAAATTAAAAAAATTTGAACAAGAGTCTAGTGAGTTTATTCAAGAACTTAAACAAACTTTTGTGTTTAAAGAAAATCAATATGCAGGTGTTTTTGTTTATAATTATGAGTCTGAAGCAACATCAGCTCTAATAAAAATGACTACTCCTGTTTAATATAATTTAATAATCTTAGTGATGGTTTTATTAATTATTGAGAAAAAGAGAACTTTACCTGACGAACATTTATTACTTTATTTATCACTCTGTAATCGTTATCAGGCTTCAAACACAAAAAACCCAAAAACCGAAGTCTTTTAGGGTGATCCAAGGCATTGACTTTATTGATATAGTTGGTTGCGGGAGTAGGATTTGAACCTACGACCTTCAGGTTATGAGCCTGACATTTTTGCCCCATTTTGCCTGTATATATAGGTTTTTGTTTGCAGTTAGCCACATAGTTAGACACTTATAATCAATTTTGATCACAGTATTTAACCTGTCATTTTTAATCAAATTTCACTAATAAGATGTAAAGTTAATTTAATATAAATGTAAAATTTATTTAATGATTAATTATTAATATAATATTTTTATGAGGCGAAAACATGAATTTTGAAACTATAAAAGCGGCTTTCATAAAACATTATGAAGGTGACTTGCAACCATTTATTGAACTTTTTTCAAAAGATTTACACTGTGAGTCCATACATAAATCAAGTATGGGCAATAAAGTTAAAAGCTACGATGAATTTGTAAATATGGTTAAAGACGTGAAATGGGTAAGTGAACCTATAATTCAATGCGTATTAGAAACACCCAACACTGTTGTTAAGACAGTAGATGGATTTGATCCTAATTTTACATATCTTGAAATTGATCACATTCAAGATGGTAAAATAGTCAAACATATTTATGGGAAAGTTCCAAAATAAATCATTGAATTTTAAAATAATTAAAAATCCTTTTATAAAATTTAAAAATGAGATTATTGAACTTCCAATTTTGATTAGAAAGATTAAAACTATGAAAACAAAAATATCCATAATTAGATTCAGACCTAAACCTGAATGTTTTGACGAATTTTTAACAAATGTAAAAGAACGTTCGAAAGAAAGGGCATTGTCAAAACCGCCTACTCATTATTTAATGACTACGTCGGATGAAGTGATAGCTATAGTTTTAAGAACAGAAACTGAGTTATCTGAAAGCTCAACCAGAGGTGTTAATTGGTTAGATACTCAAAGACATCTTCTTTTAGAGTATAACGAAGAAGATAGACACTCAATTCCCTTGACTGGAAATCTAGTCGAATACTAGTTTTTGAGGATAGTTGCAGTTGCGTATGCAGCAAATAAGATTGAAAAGCCTAAATAAGGCATAATATTTAAAAAATTAGCCGAAATAAATTCCAAGTTTTGGATGCAAGGTGTTTTGATACCCAAATACATACAATCAAGATTAAAAAATTTAAAATCCAAATTTTTGTTTCTTAACTCTAAAATTAAATTACTTCAAATAATATAATTAATTACGGCCATTAAAATTCTTCTTTAAAATTATTTGGTCAGAAATTTAAAATTATTCCTGACCAAATAAAATAGGATAAAATTTAATAATCTAATTATTAATTTCATAGAGACCAATTGTACCTGTCATTTCATATGCAACAGCAAGTAGAGGTTTTCCGGTAGGACTAACACTTGACGGGATAAATTCTAATCCCTCGGGAGAATTGTGATTTTCATTAGGCATTATATAACTCACCATATGTGGGTCAGATGGCAGCGTAATGTCATATGTAAAGATAGCGTTATTTCTCTCCATTCCTATAAATGCGTATGTTCTTCCATTAATCTTGCCTATTGCAAGAGCCTCAGGCTCTGGACCTTTGTCATCTGAACGATCATCAATTTTGGTAGGACCATTAGCATTAAACATTTCTGGAGAACGCTTCGAAATTATGTTTTCGAATGCGTTTCCACTGTCAAAAACTAGAGTCCCATCATCTTTCCAAATGGAAAATGATCTTCCGCCATAGGCATATATTATATCATGATCTCCATCGCCGTCAGTGTCACCAAGTGTTTTTGTGGTTTTTAAGCGTCCAAGGTTTTCTTTCTTTTGTAACTCATTAGCATTTGGAAACATAGTTTTATCAAGTTTTAATTTGCCAACGCGAGTTTCCTCAGAAAAACCATCGTAGTCTTTAGCGTCACCTTCATTTGCTGTAACTAAATATGTGCTTCCTTTTGTCTCATAGGATACGATTGCATCTGGCTGATACATCATCAAAACTGGCCATCGTTTCATATTTATTCCACCATCCTTATTTGATACATCATGAGAAGTTCTAGATACGTTTTTGAACCCAAGTCCACTCACATTAATAACCTTTGCAGAAGCTATATCAATTGTAGCTATGGCATTGTTTTCTTGAAGAGTTGCATAAGCCTTTTTACCGTCTGGAGCAAATGTTATATATTCTGGTTCAGCATCTTCTGCAAAACTTGAACCTGGTTTAATAATCCTTGCACCTGCTGGCATTTTAATATTATTAAGCGTTATCTGCTTAACATTTGCATTTTGTACACCGCTAGACAAATCTATAAGTGTAAAACTACCTTCTGGATCAATTTTGTAATCATCAGAGGGTTCACCTTCATTAGCAGTTAATAAATATCTACCATCAGGTGAGAATGCAATATTATCAGGCAAAGCTCCAGTTTTATACTCGGCCAATTTTTTCCCATTATTATTGAATATTTGAACATTACCTGGGGCATCTGCTTTTTTTTCTTTTATCGACGCTGCAATTAAATCTTTATGAACCGCTACTGCTGTAACATTACCACCTGACAAATCAAAAGGTGCTATTTTTTTTAAATTGAAAGGATCACTTATTGAAATTCTTTCTATAGTGCCAGTTTCAGAAGCTGTAACTAAAAGACTTTTAGATTGGGAGTGATAACGTATCATTTCTGCGTAACCTTCACCTTTTCCAATTTGAAAGGATGATATTTGATTAATTTCCATGGCCTTTGTAGAAATTGAACTTGTAAGTATAATAACTGAAGAAGTTACTAAAATTTTTAACATATTTTTATTAAACATAAATTTCTCCATTTTTAATATGAACATGCCTAACTTTTTTTACTGAATTGTTATTTTAATATTACAATTTAATGAAGTTTAAATTGAGCTAAGATTACGCTGTAGTATAGTTAGTAATTTTAAGTCTATTTGAAATATTTTTCTTTAAATTTTAAAGCAACGGAAACTAGTAATATTAGTATAGGCACTTCAACAAGAGGACCAATAACAGTTGCGAAAGCCTCTTTTGATGCAAGGCCAAAAGTGGCAATTGAAACTGCAATAGCTAATTCAAAATTATTTGAAGCTGCTGTGAATGATAAAGAAGTAGCCGTTGGATAATTAATATTTGCAAACCTGCTGATACCAAAACTAATAAAAAACATAATTAGAAAATATATGATTAGAGGAATTGATATTGTTAAAACATCCAAAGGCAGTTTCAAAATTTCATTTCCTTTTAGAGTAAACATAATAATTATTGTAAATAACAGCGCAATTAAAGTAATAGGACTTATTCTAGGAAGAAAATTGTTCACGTACCATTCTTCACCATATCTTTTAACTAATAATGATCTTGTCACAAAACCTGCTAAAAATGGAATACCAAGATAAATTAGAACAATTTTGGAGATGTATAATATGGAGATATCAATAATTTGTCCACCATATCCAAAAAATTCCGGCAAAATTTTTAAAAAAAACCACGCATAAGGCGCGAAGAATATAATCTGAAAAATTGAATTAAAGGCAACTAATCCTGCTACATATTCTGAACTTCCTCTAGCCAACTCATTCCAAACAAGAACCATTGCTATACATCTAGCTAGACCAATTAGTATGACACCAGTCATATATTCAGGCTTATCAGAAAGAAAAGTAAGAGCTAAAAAAAACATTAATGCAGGGCCTATTATCCAATTTTGAAATAAAGACAAAGCTAAGACTTTCTTATCTTTAAAAACTTCAATTATTTTTTCATATTTTACTTTTGCTAAAGGTGGATACATCATTAAAATAAGCCCTATTGCAATAGGAATATTTGTATTACTGTAAGTTATTGAATCAAGAAATTTAGGCATATTTAGAAAAACATTACCAATAACTATACCTATAATCATTGCAAGAAAAATCCATAAAGTTAGGTATTTATCTAAAAATGATAGATTTAATTTTTTATGTTTTGGATACATCTTTTATTTAAGCAACTTCTCGACCACTTGCCCATACTTTTCTAATGATTGGTAAATCCTTTTTAATACTTAATCTTACCAAATCTGCTTTTAAACCTTCTTTAATCATTCCTCTATCATTTAAGCCTGTAACTTTACAGGGGTTAGCAGTTACTGCAGCGATACTTTTGGGTAAATTATTAGATTTTATGCCCCACATTATCGCTGCCATCATCAATGATGAAGGCACGTAATCAGAACTTAAAATATCTAGAAGGTCTTTATCAATAAGTGATTGAGCTGAAACATTACCTGAATGAGATCCTCCTCTTACTAAATTTGGTGCTCCCATTATTATTTTTATGTTACTGCTTTTACACTTTGTTGCTGCTTCAAGAGTGGTTGGAAACTCAGCTAAATTTATACCTTGTGAACAACTCTCTTCCACATCAGAAATTGTAGTATCATCATGACTAGCCAATACTGCATTTAATCTTTTACTAAATTTTATTGTTTCAATTTTATGTTTTTTACCAAACATTTTTTGAAGATCTTTTAAGTATGAAAAGTGTTGTTGAATTTGTGATTCCGAAAGACCAAATTTACCTGATAAATAAACTTTGAACTGTGAAACATCACGAAACTGTCTTTGGCCTGGTGTGTGATCCATCAGACTAACTATTTTTACCTTATCCTGATCGTTGAATTCTTCTAACTCCTGAATTAAATTTTCTGAACATATTTCAGCTCTTAGATGAATAAAATGATCAATCTTAAAAGATTTGTCTTTTGATAAGTTATTGATAGAGGTGGCTGTTTCTCTTGCATATTTGTCATATCTATGCACACCATCTCTGTTAATAGATCCTACTCTTAAAGCATCGAAAACAGTTGTAATACCTGCAGATGCTAATTCTCCATCGTGAGCTGTAAGAGCATTATTTATAGGCCAATTTACACCAGGTCTTGGTTTGAGATGCCTTTCTAAATTATCTGTGTGTAGTTCAACTAAACCTGGTATTAAATAATCTTCATTGCAATCTATAGATCTAGGTATAGAGCTTTTTCCTTTATTGACCCTTTTAATAAACCCATCTTTTAATTGAATACTTCCCAAAAAGACTTCGTCTTCAGTTACAATATTAACATTATTTAAAATGACATCAGACAACATGAAATCCTTAAATTTCCATACATATGACTCTAATATTACAGTTTTTTTAAAAGTTAAAATATATTAATTAAATTGAAACAAAACTATAATATGTAAATCTCATGGAAGAATATTATAAAAGATATGCAATATATTATGCACCTTTAGAAAATTCAGAGCTAGATGTGTTTGGTAAATGTTGGTTAGGATGGGATCCTTATAAAGGTTTAGAAACTACTAAGTCAGATCTTTCAAGTTCACCCAATTTACAGAAATTTTCTAGATTTGTACTTGCACCAAAACAATATGGATTTCATGGCACAATAAAAGCTCCATTTAGATTAAAGGATGGGTATACCTTTAATGATCTTGAAAATAAAGTTTGTGAAATATCAAAACAAATACATAGTTTTCATTTAGACGAACTAATTATTAAAAAATTAGGTAATTTCATTGCATTAATTCCTACTAATAATCTCAAAGTAAATGAAGTATCTAATAAATTTGTAAAGGGATTAGATTATTTAAGAGATGAGCTTTCTGAAGATGAATTAAAAAAAAGAAATCCTGAAAAATTAACCCCAAATCAAAAAAAAATGCTCTATAAGTGGGGTTATCCTTACGTATTTAATGAATTCAAATTTCACTTAACTCTTACCAGTAAATTAAATATTGAGGAAATTGATGGCGTGTTTAAATCTCTTCAAAACATTTTAAAACAAGTTAATTTAAGTAAGATAAACTTTAATAATATTTGTATTTTTGGACAAAAGAGTGATGAAAAATTTTATTTTATTAAAAGATTTAAATTTAATAATTTAAAGCATTAATTAAGTTATTTACGCCTGTTTCTAAATCAATGTCATTTTTAACATAGATTGTATCCGAAGGTAATTTTCCAACTTCTCTATTAAGTCTTTTTTTAATATCATCCTTACTTTCTCTATTTCTTGATATAAGACGGCTTTCAATAGCTTTTTTGGAAGCAATAATGCAAATAATCTTTGCATCAGGATAACTTTCCCTAATTTGCTTCAAAGCGAGTCTTGATCCATTAAAAATTACATTAACACCTTTTTTCAATTCATCTTCAATATCTTTTGGAATGCCATATGATAAAGAATGTGCTTGCCAGCTTATTGCAAAAAAACCATCTTTAACCTTATTTTGAAAATCAGTATTTGATATAGCGATATGGTCTTCATTATTTTTATCGAGGGTTCTGGTAATATACCTTTTTACAAAGTAAAAATTTTCCAGCCTAGCTTTTATTTCATTTAATAAAGTATCTTTACCTACCCCAGAAGCTCCTACAATCACAAATAAATTGCCATTAGTTTTTTTCATTAATTCATAAATTTTCTAAATTGACTTCTCTTGTAGCAACTTTGTTTCTAGCTGTTTCATCATGAAATATTCCTATTATAGCTGAACCATTTAGCTTAGCTTTTTCTATTAAATCTAATACAACATTTTTATTATTTTGGTCCAGACTTGCGGTTGGTTCATCTAAAAGTAAATACGGATAATTATGAATAAAACCCCTAGCAATATTTACTCTTTGTTGTTCACCTCCTGAGAAAGTTAAGGGAGATAAGTTCCACAAATTTTTTGGAATATTAAGTCTTTCTAATATTTCTTGAGCTTTTTTTAATGCAATTTTTTTTTCACATCCAATCTCAAGCAAGGGTTCTATTACAACATCTATTGTTGGCACTCTAGGTACAACTCTCAAAAATTGACTAACATACCCCAATTTATTCTTTCTTAGTTTTAAAATATCTCTAGGTGATGATTTTCTAATATTAATATCTGAAATAAGAACATCACCTTTACTTATCACATAACTTCCATAGATTAATTTTAATAAAGTAGATTTACCTGTGCCAGAGTTACCAGTAAGTGCAACAACCTCACCTTTATTAACTCTGAAGTTTATATTTTTAAATACATTTATGTTTGTATCGTTTTGATTATAAAGTAGGAATGATTTGTTTAAATTTTTAATTTGTATCATTTTACACCTGTAATACTGAACTAACTAATAATTGCGAATATTTATGCTGTGGATCATCTAAAACCTGATCACACAAACCAGCTTCTATAACATTTCCATTTTGCATTACAATTATACGATCAGCTAAAAGTCTAACTACTGCAAGATCGTGTGTAACTATTACTGCAGCAATGCCAAGTTCTCTTACAAGGTTTCTTAATAAATCCAAGATTTTAGCTTGTACAGATACATCCAAACCTCCAGTAGGTTCATCCATAAAAATCAATCTTGGTCTAGTTACAAGATTTCTTGCAATTTGAAGTCTTTGTTGCATTCCTCCAGAAAAAGTACTTGGCTTATCATCAATTCTGCTAACATCAATTTCAACTTTTTCTAGCCAATTTGCAGCAATTTCTCTAATTTCACCATAATTTCTATGACCAATTGCCATTAATCTTTCACCAATATTTCCTCCTGCACTTATATTCATTCTGAGACCGTCACGAGGATTTTGATGCACAAATGCTAGATCAGATCTTTGAATTAAACGAAGTTTTGGTTCCGAAATTTTTGTAAAATTGAGGATTGTTTTTGATTTGTCGTTTAAGAAAATATCTCCTTCATCAACTTCTAAATTTCCATAAATACAGTTTAATAATGTAGATTTCCCAGAACCTGACTCGCCAACAATTCCAAGGACCTCTCCAGGATTAATATCTAAAGATACATTTTTGCAACCTATATTTTGGCCATAGTATTTAGAAATATTAGAGGCTTGAAATAAGAAATTTTGCTTCATAATTAATCTTCTTTTTTTGAATTTAATTTGGTTTGTTCTTTGCAATAGTCTGTGTCTGAACATATGTATGATCGTTTACCATCATCTGAAACAATAATTTCATCTAAATAACTATCACTGGATCCACATATTGAACATTTGAAATTAGCTTTCATAGCTTCAAAAGGATAGTCTTCAAAATCAAGACTTTTAACATTTGTATAAGGTGGAATAGCATAAATTCGTTGTTCTCTTCCAGCGCCAAAAAGTTGAATAGCTGGACTATTATTCATTTTGGGATTATCAAATTTTGGAATAGGAGAAGGGTCAGTAACATAATTTCCATTTGTTTTTACTGGATATGCATATGCTGTCTCAATATGACCATGTTTTGCAATATCTTCATAAAGTTTTACATACATTAATCCATATTCAGAAAGAGCATGCATTTTTCTAGTTTCTGTCTCTCTTGGTTCTAAGAATCTAAGAGGTTCTGGAATTGGTACTTGATATACTAATATTTGTTTTTCTTTTAATTTTGTTTCAGGAATTCTGTGTCTAGTTTGTATAAGAGATGCATCTGAAGTTTTTTCAGTTACAGCTACATTTGCAGTTTTTTGAAAAAATTTTCTTATTGATACTGCATTTGTAGTATCGTCGGCGCCTTGATCTATTACCTTTAAAATATCTTTGGGTATTAAACAAGCAGATGTTACCTGAATTCCACCAGTACCCCAACCATATGGCATTGGCATTTCTCTTGAGGAAAAAGGTACTTGATAGCCAGGTATACATAATGCTTTCAGAAGAGCTCGTCTTATCATTCTTTTTGTATTTTCATCTAAATAAGCAAAATTATAAATTTGAATATCTAAATTTTCATTTTTACTCATTTCATTCATTTTATTACCTTTTCATATTAACTTTGGCGTCAGCTCTAATTTTTCTAATGAGCTCTAGTTCAGATTGAAAATCAACATAATGTGGTAGTTTTATGTGCTCTAAAAAACCAGTCGCTTGAATGTTGTCGCAATGTGAAATAACAAATTCTTCGTCTTGTGCTGGTGCGCCAGAATAATCTTCACCTAATTCTTTCCATCTTAAAGCTCTATCGATCAAAGCCATTGCTAAAGCTTTTCTTTCAGTCTGTCCGAATACTAAACCATAACCTCTTGTAAATTGTGGAGGTTCAATTTTGGATCCTTGAAATTGATTTACCGTTTCACATTCAGTTAAAATGATCTCAGCAACATTAATTTCAAAACCTAATTCTGGAATATAAAGCTCAATGTCAACTATGCCAATTCTTAGTTCCCCTACAAATGCATGATTTCTTGCATATCCTCTTTGAGTAGAATATGCGAGACCAAGTAAAAAACCCTCATCTCCTCTTGATAATGCTTGTAACCTTGCCGAACGAGATGTTGGATAGCTAATAGGTTCTCGAGTTATATCGATAGGATCAAGATTGTTATCTTTTTCGTTTTGCATTAAATCTTCTTGATTTAAAAAACTTAAAACGTGAGGCATTTTGTTTTCATTATATTTTTTTTTTGGACTAATAGGTGCTTCATTTTCAGCTAGTAATTTAAAGTCCAAAAGCCTATGCGTGTAATCAAAAGTAGGACCTAATTTTTGTCCACCTGGTATATCTTTAAAAGTTGCTGAAATCCTTCTAAGGCATGTCATATTTGCTGTATTAACTGGTTTGCTGTAACTAAATCTTGTAAGAGTTGTTCTGTAAGCTCTTAACAAAAATATAGCTTCTATCAAATCACCTCTAGACTGTTTTATAGCTAATGCAGCAAGGTCTTTATCATATAGAGAACCTTCGGACATTACTCTATCAACGCCAAGTGTGAGTTGTTCTGATATTTGATCAAGGGAAATATTTGGAATGGATGTATCACCTCTTCTTATTTCTGACATCCAAGAATGAGCGTTATCAATTGCTACCTCCCCACCTTTAACAGCTACATACATCTAAAGCTCCGATTTTATGATATTAATTTTTGTTGAACGAGGAATAGATAAAATTTCTAAGTCATTTGTGAAATAGAAATCTAAACCTAAAGGATAAAGATTATTATTTTCGATAAATAATTCAGGATTAGGTAAATCAATATTTAATTTATTTTTTATGCCTGGACCATCAATGTTGCATTTTACTTTTTTATATTTTGTTTCTTCAATTATTAAAGTTGCAGATCTTTCTGGATACTCAGGAACTCCTATTTTGAAATCATTTAATGGCAATAAAGATTTCCATGTACCAATTACAAAATCAGCATTCTTTTTGTTACTAATAATGGCACCAGTGTTAAAAATTAACCAATTCCTTACTTCATCTGTATTATATTCTTTTGAGAGGTAAACATTACTCTCATTATCACATAACGTAATTAATATTGTCGCTGCTGCATTTGACAATACACTTGGTTTGTTAAGTTTATTTATCTGAAAAGTTCTACCTGGATATGATGTTGCATTTACTAATGATCTAAAAGCAATAGAACTATTTATAGAATTTTCAGAAAAAGGATAATTTTCCATTAATCGCTTTCTCCTCTTACAAGAGTAAAAAAATCAACTTTTGTAGCTTCAGCTTTTGAGAGAATTTTGTCTTTATTATCTTTTTTAATTTTTTCTAAAGGAATAATAATATTTTTATTTATTTCTTTAGACATTTTAGTTTGCATAAGAGCATCACATAATGCGCTTATTTCAGCTTTTTTCTTACTTCTTCCTTGAACATAACTATGACCTATTGTTCCACAATTCAATTTTAAGGAACATCTAGTTATAGTAACTTCACCAATATTAAATTTATCTCCAGTTACACCCATTCTTCCTTGAGCCATTATGCTTCCAATTTCAGGTGTTCTTAACCATACATAATTGACTTTTATTTTTTTTTGTTCCCAGAGATTTAACAAATCACTTTGGCTAGATGTTGCTAACAAACTCATCCAAGATTTTCTTTTTTCAATCATTTAATTACTTCTTTACTATACAACTATACAACTTATAATTATAAAACATTAATTATACAATTATATTTTTATTAAGTTTTTATTACATGAATTCTAAACTCATTTATTATCAAATTTATGAAGCATTAAAAAAAGATGTGGCGGATAACATATACAATTCAGGTGATAAACTACCTTCTGAAAATCATCTTTCAAAAAGATTTGGAGTAAATAGACACACGATTAGAAGAGCTTTGCAAATATTAAAAAATGAAGGAATTTTGTTTTCTAAAAGAGGTTCTGGTGTAATTGTTCAAGCTTCTAAGTTAAAATATAAACTTGGAAAAAGAGTAAGATTTTCAGAGAATATTACTCATGAAAACAATATTCCTAAAATAACAATTATTAGATCAGAGTATAGAAAAGCATCCAAGATAGAAGCTGATAATTTAAAAATAAATTCAAAAGATGAGATTCTTTTAATAGAAACAACTGGTAAAATTAATAATATTCCGACTATTATAACTAAAAGAATAATTCCAAATAAAAGGTTTCCCAGTTTTCTAGAAATATTTCAAAAAGAATTATCTGTCACAAACACACTAAAGTTGTTGGGTGTAAATGATTTTGTTAGGTCAAAAACAAATATAATCGCAGAGCTAGCTGATAGTATTCAAGCAAATTTACTTGATTGTAAAATTAATAGCCCACTTCTTAAAACAACATATGTGAATCAAGATTTAAATTGTATCCCAATAGAGTTCAGTCAGACATGGTTTGTTGGCGAAAGAATTCAATTAACATTAGAAGATTAAGCTTTTGATATTTGTAATATAAAATTAATAAAATTAAGATAACTAAAATATATGAATCAAATACAATCAAATCAATTTTCGGGATATATTTTACAGGGCAGTAAATTTTTGCATCATAATAAAATGCAATCGGGAACCATAACTATTGAAGATAAATTTTTAACTTCAATTGAAGTTAATAAAACTAATCAATACCCTAAAAAAAATTATCCAGTTATAGATTTGACGGGTTTTTGGGTGTTACCTGGAATAATAGACTTACATGGAGATGGATTTGAAAGACAATTATTTCCAAGGCCAGGCGTAAGTTTTGATATGAATGATACTCTTAAAATTGTTGACAAAGAACTTTCCATTAATGGCATTACTACGGCTTACCTAGCATGTAGCTATAGCTGGGAAGGTAGAATAAGAAGTCCTGAATACGCTAAAATATTTTTAGAAAATCTCAATAAATACAGACCTTCTATGATAACTAATATAAATGTTCAGGTAAGGTACGAAACGCATCTTGTAGAAAAAGTTCAAGAACTTATTGATTTAATTACAGAATACAAACTTAATTATGTGGTATTCAACAACCATATACCTGATGCCATAGAAAAAATTCAAAACAAACCAACAGCATTTGCAACATGGGCTAATAAAATGTCTATGGAAAAAAGTGAACTTGCAAATATTGTGAATTATCGATTAACAAAAGAAAATGAAGTAAGTGATAGTTTAAAAACATTAAGCAATTTTATGAAATCTAATAATATTAAATTTGGTTCGCATGATGATGAAAGCAAAAAGGATAGAAAATGGTTTAGAAGTTTTGGTGCTAATATTTGTGAGTTTCCAACAAGTATTTTAGCTGCTAAAGAAGCATACCTCAATAATGAAAATGTAATAATGGGTGCGCCTAATTTAGTCAGAGGTGGTTCACATAATGGAAATATATCTACATTAGAATTATTAAAACTAGGATACTGTAGTATTCTAGTATCAGATTATTATTATCCATCACTACTCCAGTCAATTTGGTATTTGTTAGATCATAAGATATGTTCTATTGAAAATGCATGGGCATTAATATCAGAAAATCCCGCAAAGGCACTAAATATTGACAAAAGAGGAGCTATCAAAGTAGAAAATTACGCAGATTTAGTAATTATTAACCCAAAAACAAGAGAGATAGAAGCAACAATATGTAATGGAAAGATTGCAAGTGTTTGTAAAAGCGTTGTTGACAGATTTATTAAATCATCAAATGCAGTATCCTAATCTATTTATATTTTGATATAAAATCTTCAACACTTAAAGTTCTAAAGTCGTCTAAGGAAGATCCTATTTTCTCATGAGACCAATTCCACCATTGAATTTCAGACAATTGAATTGCAATTTTTTCTGAAAACCTTCTTCTAATAATTTTAGCGGGATTTCCTGCTACAATAGTATAACTTTCCACATCTTTGGTAACAACAGAACCAGCTCCAATTATAGCACCATCTCCAACTGTAATGTCAGGTTTAACAATAGCAGCATGTCCTATCCATGTGTCATTGCCAATTATAGTTTTTCTGGAATACCGGTTTTTAAAAAAATCTTTGTCATGTTCTTTGTCTTCCCAATAGTCAGTTGATCTATATAAAAAATGATGAAGACTTGCTTTTTCCATTGGATGGTCCGTTGGACCTATTCTAACAGAGCTTGCAATATTAGAAAATTTTTTTATGTCTGTATTGGCTATATCACAAAATCTTGTACAATAAGAATAATCACCGAAATTAGAATTTGAAATAATAGAATATTCACCTATTTCAACAAATGAACCAAAATCACTGTCTACAACTTGACAATCTGAGTGAATTAAAGGTCTGTTTTTATCAAGTTTTTTCATGTTAATAACTAGGTGCTAAAAAAATAAAAACATTGAGATATGTTAACTCTAGTATCTTCAATCGTTACTCCTATTTATAAAAAATTTCATCTAACCAGTAAGGATTAGACCAAGCATATTTACCATACTCGTTTAATACTGTTACTCTAAAAAAACTTGTATCAAGCTTATTTAAATCAAATTTGGCACTTGTAATGTTGTAACCATTTTTGGAAAGGCAGGTATTAGAGGAGCCTGAAATAATTATGTGTGAAGCTGGACTACATTGTATTAAAAGTTCGTTATCATCAAGTTCTATATTATGTATTGCTATCCCTGTAGAAGAGTAATAATTGCCATTTTTAAGAGAATATAAAATATTTTGTATAGACAGGTTTTTGCATTTTACGAATACCCAACCTCCTAAAGCATCTTCTTTATGAAAATGCGAATCGTCAGATGCAGTTAGTAAAATTTTTTTATTATTATTTAGTAGGAAGTCAGCTGTAGCTATTCCACTACCTCTATTTGAGCTAATTGTTGCTGCGTGATTATAGATTTCAACTGCGTGAGCATTACTTACTTTAATGGCCTCATCAGAAGATAATGAATACCACTCTGGATGAGCTATTGTTACAAATGCTCCAGTCTCTATGATTCTGTTAAGTAGTTCATCTACTGTTTCATTATCAGATGCAATTTTGAAATCTAAAGGCAAACCGTTAGCAACAAGATGCCACAAGCCAGCTCTTTCGTACTTTTTCCCTTTTACATGAATTTCAGCACTTGGAATTGTAATAAAATCTTTAAAATTAAAATCAGAAACATCATTTACACTTTCTGCAGCAAATCTCTTGTCATGCCATAAATGATCAGAAAGACATGTAAAATCATAGCTATATGATTTGTAAAACTCAATCACAGTTTTTGGTTTAAGCAGTCCGTCAGAGTAATCGCTATGTCCATGCAAATTGCCTTTGTAAAATTTTCCAGATTTGTCAAATGGTTTTAATTTCATACTATCCCCTTTTTTAGAAGATCATTACGAAATAATTTTTCATTTTTTTAACAAATATTTTAATAAAAAATTAAATTTCAATTACCAGAATTTCCACCATGGCTTATCTTTTGTACCATTAGAAGAGTTTGTATCTTTTAGAGGTTCGATATCTTTTTTAACAGTTTCTAATCCACCTGTACCAGTTTGGCCAAATTTTTCCGAGGCAGCTTTTTTTGCGATTTCGTATGCTTCTGTTAATTTTACTTTAGCTTCCTCAGGTTTTTTTTGTGCACACATTTCAAAACCTTCTAACAGCATTTTTTCGACTGTATCAGCGTCAGATTTATCTATTCTAGGTAACTCTAATCTTATTCTGGCTCTTAACATAAGAAGGTTAACATCATCACATTTATCTATAAGTTTTTGAAAAATTTCTTCTGTATTAACTAATGTTCCAGCTTCCTGAGAAGACACCTCATTGCTTATATTTTTTGTATCTTTGCTTTGAGCTTGAACAAGTAACGGGTAAATTAAAAAAACTATTATTAAAATATATCTATTCATAGTAAATCCTTTATTTCTTATCCTCTATACCAATTAATAATCTTCTTAGTTTGGCTGACATAGTATCAATGCACATTACAGCAACTAAAACTAAAATTGCCATGTAAGCAACGTTTTCAAAATCATTTCCAGTCATTAATGCCCCAAGGAAATGTAAGCCTATACCTCCAGCACCCATTGCCCCAATAATTACGGCAGCTCTTGTGTTAGATTCTAGGTAATATAAACTTTGTGAAATGAAAATTGGTAGTATTTGTGGAATGATACCAAATCTATGTTGAAGAACTTTGTTTGCACCAGTTGACTGGATACCTTCTTTATCTTTTTTATCAGTATTTTCTATAGCTTCAGACATTAATTTACCAAGAGTGCCTGTGTCTGTAAATGCGATTGCAAAAATTCCGGTAAAAAGTCCAGGACCGAAAGCTCTAAGGAATATTAAACTCCAAATTAACATATCTATTCCACGAAGCATGTCGAAGAGTCTTCTCAGAAAAAACCTTATTGAGGAAAGTGGAGTAACATTGTAAGCAGCAAGAAAAGCTAGTGGAAGACCAACCATTGAGGCAATTAATGTTCCAAGAATGGCCATTAATAATGTTTCAACCATAGCAAACAAAACGGTGTTGTGGTGCCATATTTCATTTTCTAAAAATTCATTTACAACAAGATTAAAATTTGAAATTTTTGGATCTACTCTGTCTTCATTAAACATAAGTGATATAGCGTCAAGAAATCCCTTTCCAACAAGAGGGCTATCGAAATCAAACCAAAAATATTTCCATCCTAACTCGTATCTATGAACTTCGACTTTTGATCCATATACCTGAAGCCTTTCATATAAAGAAGGTCTCACTTCAACTTTATTTTCTGTTGCACGCATCCAACTTGGCAACATACTTTCCTTTCCAACATACCCATCAACATAAGGTTTACCATTTTTATTAAGCTTAAAAATGAATGGTTCATTGATATTAGGAAAATTTCTCATTTCCACTCTATTTGGAAAGAAAACAAACTGACCACCATTATCAAAGTTAACAATTGTAGATTGATTATTTTTATTTCTAATAAGCCAAGTGGGATCATCTTTATAAACATGCCTATGACCACCCTCAAATCTTACATCAATTTTCTGAGGATCTTTCCAATTCATTTTTATATGGTCTTTGTGAGCATATATATCTAACATAAACATAGACGCTCGATCTTTATTCCACTTTTTAGCTAAGTTAGGTAGATCAAAGTGTATTATTGACCCAATTAAATAAACCATAAACATAAATCCAGTTATAATAAGAATTCTAATATGTTTTTTATGTTTTAGATCAACTGCATCAATAACATTTTGATTTAATACTTGCTCCATTACTTATTGTCTCCAATTAATCTACCCCTAAGAAATCTGGAGAAATAATCTAAGGAAATTATAGTGATAACTAATAAAAACATAATAGCTATAATTTCGTCTCCATATCTAAACTGAATTACAGCAGACAATGCTTCTCCAATACCTCCAGCACCTACAAAACCAAGGATGGTTGACGCTCTTACATTAATTTCTAACCTCAGAAGGGTGTATGAGATAAACAAAGGTATTACTTGAGGAATAACTGCAAATCTAACTCGTTGCCACCAACTTGCTCCACAAGATTGTAAACCTTCAATTGGTTTGTTATCAGCATTTTCAATAGCTTCAGAGAATAATTTTCCTAGAGCTCCAGCAGTATGAATTACTATTGCAATAACTGCAGGTAATTCTGATTTTCCCATCAGATACAAAAATATCATAGCAATAACCAACTCAGGAAATGATCTCAAAATGTCCATGGTTCTTCTTGAGAAAGTAACTATATATTGGTTTTTAATTAAATTTTTACTTGCAAACAGGCTCAAGAGAAGAGCAAAAATTGCCCCGAATAGTGTTGAAAAAAAAGCCATGTTTATTGTTGATATTAAATCTGGAAGATATTTGAATACATATGCATACCATCTCCAACCAGACTCAAATGCTTCTTTGAAAAGATCAACAGGGTAGTCAAAAAATTTACTCAATCCCCTTTGAAAGCTTCCTGCATTATTTTCTTCTGCTATTGTAAGTCCACTGGAAAGAAGAAATAAAATAGCCAAAATGCTTATGAAAGAATAAATTAATCTTTTAAAAGCCATTGCTTTTAGGTTTTTCTCAATTGTCTCAAAACCTAAAATATTGTCTGAATACATTTTACTTCCAACTATAATATTATTATTGATTGAGTTAATAAAGTATGCAAAAGACAACTAATTACTGTCTTTTGCATATTAGTAATTAGCCTTTTTTCTTCTTGGCTTCTAATTTTGCTTTTCTAGCTTTTACAATTACTTCATAGAAACTATGATCAACTGGAACCCAAGCTTTTACAATGCCATTTGCAACATCTTCACTGCATTTTGGATCATTTTTGTGTATCCATTGCTTCAATCCAACCATAACATCTCTAGCTTCCTGTGGTAATTTCTTTGGCATTACAATCGGGCCATTAGGAATTAACTTTGATGACCAAACCTGAACTAGGTCGTCCATATTTAAGATACCTTTATCAACCATTTTTCTTAAATTACCAGATGAGTATCCTTCTTCCCATTTACCAACACCAGATACCCATGTAACACCAGCATCAACGTCTCCATTTAAAACAGCTAATACATTGTTTTCGTGTCCGCCAGAAAACTGTGTCTTTGAGAAGTAAGTATCAATATTAACGTTATATAATTCTGGTAATTCAATAGATGGGATTAGATATCCAGAAGTAGAATTAGGATCAGCAAAACCTAATTTTTTTCCTTTAAGATCATCCAGAGATTTAATACCTGAATCTTTCCTAGCTACCATTACTGAATAATATCCAGTATCGCCAGTAGGTTGCATTCTAGTTAAAATTGGTACAACGGCATTTGGATCTTGTAGATAAATTCCAGCATAGCCAGAAGAACCAAACCATGTGTAATCAAGGTTGCCACCAAGCATTGATTCCATGGTTCCAGCATAATCTTTGAATGTAAACAATTTAGCTGGTACACTATATGCTTTTTCAACATAATCTTTTAGACATCCATTTCTTGCAATGATATCTTGCGATGCTTCATCTCCAAGAAAACCAATTCTGAACTCAGGCTGAAATTTACTGAGGTCCATTTTTGGTCCATCGTATTTTTTATCTGCATTAGCTGTAGAAACCATTAAAAAAGCGGTCACTACAGCTAAAAAACTATATAATTTTTTTAACATTTATGTTTCTCCATTTATTTAAGTTTGGTCTTCTAATTTTCATAAGTTCATGCAGTCTTCTTAATATCTGCGCTCTCTAATGAAACTGATGTCATAGTGCCTTCAAAAGCTTCGTCAGCTTCAGCACCATAAATTTCTCTAGCTTTTTGATTTGTAAGTTTTGATGGTAAATCATCAAACACTATTTCTCCGTTCTGCATACCAATAATACGATCACAATACTGCTTTGCAGTATCTAGAGTATGTAGGTTACAAATCACTGTGATATTTTGTTCATCATGAATTTTTCTAAGAGATTCCATAACAAGTCTAGCATTTAAAGGATCTAATGAAGCTATAGGTTCATCTGCAAGGATTAGTTTAGGGTCTTGCATCATAGCTCTACATATTGCAACTCTTTGTTGCTGACCACCGGAGAGTGTTTCAGCTCTTTGTAGAGCAGTCTGTATCATGCCAAATTTGTCTAATAAGTTTAATGCGGCATATCTTTCTTCAGATGTAAAAAGTTTTAGACTAGCACGCACAGTAGACATCTCATTCAATTTGCCTAAAATAACATTTGTAAGAACATCCAATCTTGGAACAAGATTAAACTGTTGAAATATCATGGCACAATTTTTTTGCCATGCGAGTTTATCCTTTTTCTTCAAATCTAATATATTTTGATCTTGGAAAAGAATTTCGCCAGAGGTAGCGTCAGTGAGTCTGTTTATTGTTCTTAATAATGTAGATTTACCAGCACCTGATCTTCCAATAATTCCAATCATTGAGGAATTTTCAACATTTATTGTTACATTATTAACAGCTTTAACTTGATCAAAATATTTAGAAATATTAATTATTTTAAGCATAAAAATCTCCATGATTCTTTACTTTTTGATCTTCAAATATTTCAGTTTTGTTTAATTTTTATTTCTAAATTGTTAAATTAAAATTTAGTTATAGAAATCAGTAGTTTAATTATAGAAAAAAATTATTTCTTATTTGAATGTTATATGAATGATCAATATAAAAAATAATTTTTTGATGATTAAAGAATCATCTTGTTAACATTTCCAATTTAAAACAAAGTTTTTTTGCTCATCTGTATCAATTGATCCTGGTCTATATTTTCTTATAAATTTAATGGCATCTTTTGTGGATATTCCTAATTTAGCTAATAATAATGATGCGATTGTACCAGTTCTACCTAATCCCGCCTTACAATGTATAATAATATTTTTTTCTTTTTTTAAAAAATTTTCTAGATCCGAGAGAAGTAAATTTAACTTTAAAAGTGAATTTTTAGTAGGTATATCAAAGTCAGTTATTGGAAAGTGAAACCAAGCGAAGTTATTTAATTTAATTTCCTTTGTTAAATTCTCGCATCCAAGTGATTTTAATTCTGATGTTTCTAAAAGAGACACAATAATGTCAATTTGGTGATTTTTAAAAATTTTTAGTGTATTCTCAATTCCAATAATTTGGTTGTTAGAATCTAACAATGTGCCAGGACAGCCACATAACCCTAGTTTTCCAAAGTTTTGAGAATAATGAAATTCGCTAAAATAAATATCTTTTAATGGTATCCATGTAATTAGATCATCTTTTTGTAATTCATATGTTAAATTAACTACCATAAAATTAAGTATACAGTTATTGATTACAAAAATATTAAGCTCAATATTACTGAACGGACTCTATTTGCAATCTTATATTGTTTTCTTTTCTTAAGGAAAAGCTTAATTTTACTGAGTATCTCCTAATACTTGGATTTTTTGTAGGCGTTATAATATTAATATCAGGATAATGATTTTGAACATGATATTAAAAATGCTTTCAGAAATTAGAAAGTGCTAGCATTGGACATCACAAATAACCCAAATAAAATTGCCATTATAGTTGCTTTTACCTTTTTAATTGCTGGCATTGTAGAAGGAATTATAGGTATTGATCTTCCAACTACATCTATTACCATCACGACATTTTTTGTTTCACCGTTACTAGCTTTAGGATTAAATTTAGTCCCAATGACAGTTGCAAATATTTGTCAATTTAGTAAGTCTCATAACCCTAAGCAAATAATGAGTAGATATTTTATTTAATTCCTAAAAATTATTAAGAATTTTGCTTAAAAATTATGAATTAAGGGTTTTTAAAGAAACTAAGTGCTTCAGAAAGTACTCTAATGTTATCTTTTGATAATAAAATAGCATTTTTAAAGTAGGAAGCTGCAATTTCATTATTACCCAGCTTTACCTCTAATTTTCCCAAATTAAGATTTACATCTGCTCTTTGACATAGATCAATGTTCAAGCAATTTAAATAATCAGCCTTTGCATTTTTATAATCTTTAATAAAGAAATAAGTATTAGCTCTATTAATTAAGCTCTCAACAAGGTAACTATTAGGTATATCTTTACTCTTAATGTTAATAGAAAGTAGATTTATGACACCCTGGTAATCTTTTAATTGAAACTTTTCTTTAGCTGCTTCTACATTTTGAACAAAATTAATTTTGGGTAGTTTGATGAAAGTGTCGTTAGTGGGCAATGCTGCTAACAGTACCGAATTAAAATTAATAAATAAAAAGATTGAGAAAATAATTCTAAGAATCAAAGGAAGCTTTCATAAATATTACAAATTTATTACAATATTATTAAATTTTTGTGACAAATCAAGTTTTTAATTTTATGTAAGCATTCTAGGAAAAAAATAATCTATTACTTGCCCGTTCGAAAAATAAGGTATTTTAAAAGTATTTTCAGGATACTCTATGATAACAACACCACAAGTAACTAAATTGGCAGGTAACTTATTATGTCCTGTAGTTGTAAGTTGATAAATTAATGAATTTAAAATGGGCTTTATTATAACAAAATTAATGTAAGCTTAGAAGAGATGTTAAGCTTAGTTTAATTTGTAAAAATTTTTCAGAAATAAATTTGTAATAAATCCAATATATGTAGAGATCTTAATTAAAATAAACTCTGTTTATATATGGATAAAAATAAAAGTAAAAATTATAGAGCCATTTGGATCTCTGATATTCATTTAGGTTCATCTGGTGCACAGGCCGAACATCTTCTTGAATTTCTAAGATATAATGATAGTAATTATTTATATTTAGTTGGCGATATTATAGATGGATGGAGCTTAACTAAGCGGTGGTATTGGCCTCAATCTCATAACGACGTAATTCAAAAAATTCTTAGAAAAGCTAGAAAAGGTACAAAAATTACATTTATTCCTGGTAATCACGATGAAGGTGCGAGGACTTTCTTAGGTATTACGTTTGGTGATATTGAGATAAAAAATGAGGCTTTTCATAAAACGGCTAAGAATGAAAAGTTGTGGGTAATACATGGCGATCTTTTCGATGAAGTAATGCAACATGCCAGATGGTTAGCCTACATAGGAGACTCTGCATATACCTTTCTTCTGTGGTTAAACAAATGGTTTAATAGAATAAGACGTCTTATAAACTTACCATATTGGTCGTTATCACAGTTCTTAAAATTAAAAGTTAAAAAGGCAGTTTCAATCATTAACGCTTTTGAGACACTTATGGTTAGAGAAGCCTCCAGACGTGGATGTGATGGAGTTGTATGCGGGCATATACATAAATCTGAATTGAAAATGATCGATAATAAAATTTATGCAAATGATGGGGATTGGGTTGAATCACTTACTGCTCTTGTAGAACACAAGAATGGAGAGTTAGAAATTATTAATTGGGCTGAATTGGGTCACGATCATCCATATCAAAATGATATAACTAAAGTTAAAAAAATAGCATGAAAATTTTAATTGTAACAGACGCTTGGTATCCTCAAGTCAATGGGGTAGTAAGAACTTTAGATGAGACATATAAGCAATTAAAAAAATTCGGCCATGAGGTAAAGTTAATTACACCAGAAGGTTTTTTAACAATGCCATGTCCAACTTATCCTGAAATAAAATTATCTCTTTTCCCAGGTGCTAGAGTTTCATCTATGATCAGAGAATTTAATCCAGATTGTTTACATATTGCTACTGAAGGTCCTTTAGGACTTTCCGCGCGTGGATATGCTATTAGAAATGGTTTAGCTTTCACCTCAGCCTATCATACCAGATTTCCAGAGTATGTTCATGCAAGAACAAAACTCCCACTCAAAACTACCTATTCATTTTTAAGATGGTTTCATAAAAGATCTGAGCTGGTGATGGTGCCAACTGAAGAAGTAAAAAAGGATTTATTAAAATTCAAAATTGGTAACCCTCAAATTTGGGCGAGGGGCGTAGACTTAGAAATTTTTAAACCAAAAAAAGGAAGAAGAAAAAATAAAAAACCTATTATGTTAAATGTAGGAAGAGTATCTATAGAAAAAAATTTAGAAGAATTTTTAAAAATAGATCTGCCATATGAGAAATGGGTTGTAGGAGACGGTCCTGCATTGAAAGAATTAAAAAAAAAATACCCTAAGGTTATTTTCCACGGCGCTAAGAGTAAAGAAGAATTAGAATACTACTATAACAAGGCGGATGTATTTGTTTTCCCAAGCAAAACTGATACATTTGGCTTAGTTTTATTAGAGGCTATGGCCTGTGGTTTGCCAATTGCAGCTTTACCTGTCAGTGGTCCCTTAGATGTTATTGGTAACTCAAATGCAGGTATTCTGAATTCTAATTTAAAGAAAGCGTGCAAGAAAGCTTTGCTTATACAAAGAAAAGTGCCAAGAGAATATGCTAAAACATTCTCATGGGAATCAACAAGTAAAACCTTTGAGACTTATTTGGTAAATATAAGAAAAAAAGACACTACATATAATATTGAAGACAACCCTCATAAGGGTAATACTGGGATTACAAGAGCAATTCATGCAGCTAAAAATTCGTGGTCAGGTTTAACTTTTGCTCTGAGAGAAGAAAGTGCTTTTAGACAAGAAATATTTTTAGTGATAATTTCATTATCTATAATTTTAGTCAGCGATGTCAGTACTATTGAAATATTGCTTATGATTTTTACAACTTCCCTTGTCTTAATTATAGAGCTATTAAATTCTAGTGTTGAAGCAGCTATTGATAGAATATCATTTGATTATCACGGTTTATCTAAAAGAGCTAAAGATTACGGATCCGCTGCTGTAATGTTGACATTAATTTTATGGGTCTTAATTCACGGGTTAATTTTATTTAATGATATAAATTAAATAGCAATTAGCTCTCCGTTTCCAATGGCAAGATACCATTTTAAGTTAGAAATACTCTTAATGCCTATAATAAAAAATTTTTAATGTAATAAATTTGAAATAATTGAATATTCACCTATTTCAACATATTTGTTGAATTCACTATCTTCAATTTTGCAATTAGAATGTATTAATGGTTTGTTTTTTGAGAGTTTATTCATATGAAAATAAAAATATATTGTGATATTAACGTCATTTAAAAAATTTTATGTGTTATAATTTATTAAATCTCCAATTAATGCATTTATTTATTGCAAAAATATTAAGCTATTTTTTGGTGTAAAAATTTTAAGGCTGAACTGATTTTTTTTACAAAGAATTGAGTAAGTTAATTATGAAATACATGATATTAAAAATTTTATAGAATAACATTCATCAAGGTTTAATAATTGGATATATCAACTGACTCAAATGAAGTTGCTTTAATGATAAGTTTCGCTTTTCTTATGGCTGGAATTGTCAAAGGAGTGTTAGGAATTGGTCTTCCAACAACAGCAATTACTATAATGACATTTTTTGTTTCACCATTAATGGCTTTAGGACTAAACCTTATACCAATGACAGTTACTAACATTTGGCAGTTTAGTAAGGCAGATGATCCTCGAGACTTAATAAAAAATTATAAATATTTTGCTATTTCTCTTGTGGTATTTATCTTAATTACTTCTTTTTATGCAAATGAAATTGGAGACAATGTAGTTCGTCTCATTTTTGCGATTGCAGTGCTTTTATTTGTAAGTTTACAAATTTTTGGCTTCAGTTTTAAAATGAATCCAAAACGTGATAGTTTGTGGCAAACTAGTCTAGGTACACTTGGAGGTATTTTTGGTGGGGCAGCATCGATATGGGCAGTTCCAGTAACTATGTATTTATTAATGAAAAATGTAAAACCTAAACAATTTGTTGATGTTAGTGGTTTTTTGATAATGATTGGATGCATACCCGTTTCTATTGGATATATAGCAACAGGGGTATTTCAGCCTAATATGTTTATATATGGAGCTCTTGGATCAGTAATTGGCATAATAGGATTTCAAATAGGAGAAAAGCTTAGAAATAAAGTAAATGCTAAAACATTTAAAAATTTGTTACTCATTTTTTTTAGTATATCAGCTATTAACATGATTATACGATCATTGTTAGAATATAATATTTTAAATTAAATTATTTTAATCTCTACTTCTGATAAATCCTCAACTTTATATATTATGTGATCACCTTTATTAGGAGCACGAGTCTTAATCACGCTTCCGGTAATTATAACACTATCTTTTGGGATAGTTCTTCCCAATGAAGTTAATAGGTTCGAAACCCAAGATAATGACTCAAGTGGGTTAGCGTCCTTTATCATTGCGTCTTGGGGAATTTCATCATTCCAAAGTAATTGTGATCTAACAATATCTAGGTTTAATTTTTCCCAATTTGGAAGTTCTTTGCCCATAACTATACCAGAACACCAAGCATTATCTGTTATCATTGATAGTGGATTTATATTAGAATAATCCGCATTTCGATCTATAATTAATTCAAAAGTAGGTGACAGGGATTTTATAAATTCTCTAATATTATCTTTATTAAATGGTCCCATTTCAGGTTTCAAATCATCTGACAATGTTACAGCCATTTCGAATTCCAACCCTAATCCATGAAAGTTTTCTAATTCAAAGGTTGAAGGACTTGACTTGATTTCATTTGCAAAAATACCACCAGCAACAGGATGATCTATCCCACATAGTTGTTGCTGCACTTTGGAAGCTAAAGCAATTTTAAAACCACCCAAGCTACCTCTTCCAGAATTTTCTTGAAAAATTTTTTGTATTTTATATGCTTCATCAAAATCTTTAGGCATTAATGTTTCTGGTAAGTTTTCATAGTTTTGTTTTGAATTATGTTGATCTAACATAAATTGTGCAATTTGCTCTAATCTATTCATAATTAATCCTTCACAAAAATCATGTAGAAATATCTTATAAAAAATTTATATTATTACAAACTATAGTTTGATATTATAGATATCTAAAATTACACCGAATTTATTGAGGCTTACTGTGTTAGACAACCAAATCATTAATATCAGAAGTGAAGTGGATAATTGGCTACAGAGTTTCAATGAAGCTATTTCACAGCAAAAAAATAAAGATGAATCTATAAAAATTCTTTCCAACCTATTTTTTGAAGATAGTCATTGGAGAGACATTTTAGCCCTTACATGGAAGATACAAACTGTATCCGGAAAATCGAAAGTAATTGAAAATCTTTACAACAAAATAAAGGACGTTTATGCCAAGAGTTTCCAAATTGACCAGCAAAGGACACTTCCTAGAGAAGTCATAAGAGCTGGAAAAAATGTTATAGAAGTTATTTTAAGATTCAAAACAAAGTTTGGAAATTGTGAGGGAGTAGTTCGTCTATTTGAAGATCAAGAAAGAAAGGGTTCTTTCAAAGCATGGAGTCTACTGACTGCCCTTAGTGATCTAAGTTCTTCTGATAAAAAAAATATTGAACAATATCAAAATATTATAGAAGGACCTAATTGGTTAGATAAAAGAAATGAAGATAGACTTTATAAAAATAGGGAACCAGAAGTGATTGTTGTTGGAAGTGGTCAGGCTGGTCTTTCAATTGCAGCAAGGCTTAAACAACAAAATATAGACACACTTATTGTAGATAAAAATGAAAGAATAGGTGATAACTGGAGAAATAGATATCATTCTTTAAAATTGCATAATCAGACACATGTCAATCATTTACCATATATGCCTTTTCCTTCTACCTGGCCAACATATATTCCGAAAGATAAGTTGGCAGGTTGGTTTGAGTATTATGTTGAAAGTATGGAATTAAATGCATGGACTAATACAAAATTTATTGGGGCGGAATATTACGAAAATAAAAAGCACTGGAAAGTAAAACTCAAATTATCTGATGGTACTATTAAGATTATGAAGCCAAAGCATATTGTGATGGCTGTTGGTGTAAGTTCAGTTCCAAATCGCACCAAAATACCTGGTATAGACGACTATAAAGGTGAGGTTATTCATTCAGCAGATTATGATAATGGAAAACACTACAATGGAAAAAATGTTCTAGTTTACGGGACTGGAACAAGTGCACATGATGTTGCACAAGATCTCTATGTGCACGGAGCAAATGTAAAAATCGTGCAACGCTCACCATCTATGGTAGTCAATGTGGAACCGAGCGCACAATTGCCATATCAATTATATAGTGAAGGTCCAAATACTGACGATTGTGATTTAATAACCATTTCAACACCTCTACAAGTACTCAAAAAGACACACCAGTTATTAACTGAAAAAACAAAGAGAATTGATAAACCGCTTTTGGATAAACTTACAAGAGTTGGCTTTAACCTTGAATATGGAGAAGAAAACTCTGGGTGGCAATTTAAATATTTAACAAGGGGCGGTGGTTACTATTTCAATGTAGGAGCATCAGATTTAATCGCAGATGGTAAGATAAAAGTTTTACAATTTTCAAATATTGTAAATTTTTCATCCTCTGGTATTGAAATGAAATCAGGTGAAAAGTTTGACATAGATTTGATGGTTACGGCTACTGGATATAAAGGCCAAGAATATGTTGTTGATGAATTATTTGGCAAATCAGTTGTAGACAAAATTGGCCCTATTTGGGGATTTGATGATGAAAGGCAAGAGTTAAGAAATATGTGGATGCAAACCAAACAGCCAGGACTTTGGTTTCATGCAGGAAGTTTAGCTCAGTGCAGAATTTTTTCTAAGTTTTTAGCTTTACAAATTAAAGCAACACTGGATCGTATTATTTAGTAAGAATATAAAATTTTATGGACGGATTTTAGCGCCAGTTAATTTTTCATAGGTAAGAGCAACATTGCTCATATCAGCGTTTTCACCAAATTCATCGATAGTATTTTTTAAAAGTTCTTGAGACAATTTTCCTAATGGAATTTCAACGTTATTTGAATCAGCTATTTTAGTTGCTACTCCCGCATCTTTTTTCATTAAGCCTGTACTAAAACCTTGGACCATTTTACCAGAAAGAATATTATCAGGTAGTGTGATTTCAGTAGCATAGTTCCTACCAGAGCTTTTTTGAATAATTTCAACTGCTTTTTTTGGATCAACACCATCTTTAACAAGTAGTGAGATAACTTCAAAAGTTGCCATCCTACAAATCAAATTAAGTAAGTTATTGCCAGCTTTAATTGAGTGTCCTGATCCTATTTTACCTGCATAGAAAATATTTGAACTTATATCGTCCATTAAAGGTTTTATTTTTGCGAATTGGCTTTCTGTTCCACCTACCATTATCGCTATATTTCCTTGATTAGCCCCTTTTGGACCTCCACTTACAGGAGCATCAATAAAATTAATTTTTTTTGAATAAAGTGTTTTAGAAATTTGTCTTGTGATTTCTGGTTCTCCAGTGGTCATATCAATTATGAAAGAATCCTTTGCAACTGTAGTAAGTAAGCCATTTTCACCATTAATGACTTTCTCTACGATAGCACTTGTTGGCAAACATAAAAAAATTCTAGATGTGTTTGAAGCTAGATCGGAGGGAGTAGAGCATGCTGTTGCCCCTCTATTTGTAAAATACTCTAAATTTTCTTGATCAAGATCGTGAACAAAAAGTTCATTATTTCTTAGTAACCTCTCAGCAAGTGGTTTGCCCATATTACCTAAACCAATGAAACCAACTTTCATTGAAGTTGTTACCTCCAACTAAAAAAATTTTTCTATAAATAATCTAATATAAAATTAGCAGAAGAGAAATAATATTATATCTTTATTAAGAATAAAGATTTAAAATTCTACATATACATTCTAGGAAAAAAATAATCGACAACTTCCCCGTTTGTAAAAACTGGTGTTTTAAAATTATTTTTAGAATATTCTATCACAACAACACCACAAGTAACTAAATTAGTTGGTAATTTATTATGACCTTTAGTTGTTAGTTCATACATTAATAAATTTAAAATTGGATTATGACCTATTATAACCACAGTACTAAATCCAAGCACTTTGGAAGCTAATTTTTTTTCAATCTGTTCTATTGATGCGTGATATAAATCTTCTTCAACGAATAAATTATTATCTTTATCATCCCAATTTAAAAAGATATTTTCGTAAGTTAATTTTGCTCTTAATGCAGGTGAGATTAAAAACAAATTTGGTTTATTTATTCTTTTTTTTAGTTCCTTAGAAATAACTCTACAAGAATTATAACCTCTTTTATTCAAACCCCTTTGAAGATCATTAACATTACCACTCCAATCAGATTTAGCATGACGTATTAAAATTAATTTAGACATATATGAATATAATTTTATCCAAAAGTACCAAGAATATTTTTTTTAAAACAATCACGGTTGCTTATTTTATCATACCAACTTTTTAAGTTTAAAAGATTTGGGCGTTCAATAGGTAAAGAAAGGTATCTATAAGAAGCAGCTCCCATTATAATATCTGACATACCAAATTTATTATTTAAAATATATTCATGACCTTCTAAAAATTTATCAAAAATTTCAAACTTTTCATTTAATAAAATAATATTTTTATCAATTAGTTCTTGATCACGATCTTCTGATGGATTTCTAACTAATCCCCAAAATATCGGCGTCATATTTAGTTGCAAATCAGTTGTTTGAAATTCCATCCATGACTCAGCAATTGCAATATCTTCGTCTTTAGAAATTTCATATACATCTGTATATTTTCTATATAAGTATCTCACAATCGCATTTGACTGCTTAATTACAGATCCGTTGTGATCTAAAGTTGGGACGATAAGTTGAGGATTTATTTTTTCATAATTTTCTACGTTAACTTCTCCAAACTTTCCATACTCATCATGCCATTTAAATTCAAGATTTAGTTCGCAAAGAGCCCATGAGACCTTTTGGACGTTTATAGAATTTCTTCTACCATATAATTGTATCAAAAATTTATCCTTTTTATTTCATTACAGATAGTGGAGTGGAGCTTAAGTTCTGAACAAGTATAGAATTTCTATCTACAAGTTTTGCGACTGTTGGAGCAATATTTTCCAACCACTCTTTGCTTTCATAAACAGCCTTGTAAAGTTTTACTTTTTCATCTTGATTTTCAAATCTTCTAATCCAGACATATGTATTTCCTTTTTGTTCAGAATTCATTACACGTTCACCATTCTCTAAAGCGAATTGGTCTGAACTGTCCATTACAAAACTGCCATGTATAACCATACCTTTTTCTACTTGAAAAGGCATTATAGTTTTCTCCATAAACGAAACCCATTCATTCATTTTTCCAGGAGCAATTTGATAAATTCTTAATTCAAAAAAAGCACTCATTACAACACCTCTTAAAAGTAAATAAAATTAAACACTATATAATTAAATTTAAATATTCAAATTTTCATTTATATTATCATCAGTAGTTTTTTAAGGAGAGCTGAATGGATTACTCAAAGGGATGTTTTATTGGACGAATATGGGACAATTTGAAAAATGGACCATGTTTAATTAGAATAAAAGATGGAAATGTATATGACATTACATCTAAAGAGATCCCCACTGTAAGAGATTTGCTTGAATTAGAAAATATAAAACAATATTTAAATAACGTTCAAGGTATAAAATTAATTTCAGTTGAAGAATTGTTTGAATTAAGCTTTAAAAAAAATTCAGAATATCACCTACTTGCTCCCTGTGATTTTCAAGCAATTAAAGCATGCGGTGTAACATTTGCTAAATCAATGGTTGAAAGAGTTATTGAAGAAAGAGCAGCAGGTGATCCTAAAAAAGCAGAGAGTCTTAGAAATCATATTGGTGGATTGATTGGTGACAGTCTGCAAAATATTATTCCTGGGTCAGAAAAAGCTATTGAAGTAAAAAATGCACTTATTAAAGAAGGTTTATGGTCACAATACCTAGAGGTTGGAATTGGTAAAGATGCTGAAGTTTTTACTAAAGCTCAGACTTTATCATCAGTTGGTTTCGGGTCAGAAGTAGGTCTAAATCCTATTTCAAATTGGAATAATCCTGAACCAGAAATCGTTTTAGCGGTTAATAGCAAAGGCATAATCAAAGGAGCTACTCTTGGTAACGATGTTAACTTAAGAGATGTTGAAGGGCGTTCGGCTCTTCTTTTGGGCAAAGCTAAAGACAATAACGCCTCTTGTTCAATTGGACCCTTTATAAGAATTTTTGATGATACTTATTCACTAGATGATATGAAATCAGCTCATATTACTTTAAAAGTTGAAGGCCAAGAAGGATATATATTAAATGGTTCAAGCTCTATGTCAGAAATAAGCAGGGATCCAGAAGATTTGGTAAATCAAACAATTGGAAGACATCATCAATATCCAGATGGTTTTATGTTATTTTTAGGAACCTTATTTGCCCCAACTGAAGATAGAGACGTCGTAGGTGAGGGATTTACTCATAAAATTGGTGATAAGGTAACTATTTCGGAGCCTAATTTGGGCGAATTAGTAAATTATGTGAATTTATCCACAGCTTGTCCACAGTGGGAGTTTGGCATATCTTCAATGATTAAAAATTTAAGTCAAAGAGGTTTGATATAAATTAAATTTTAGGAATTCATTATGAAAGAAGTATTAAAAGGATCCTTAGAGGGCATAAAAGTAATAGATTTTTCAACTCTCTTACCTGGACCACTTGCAAGCTTGTTCCTATCAGAAACAGGAGCAGAGGTAATTAAGATTGAAAAACCTGGTGTTGGTGATGAAATAAGATTGTCTAATCCTCAATGGGGTGAACAAAGTGTATCTTTTTCTTTGCTTAATAGAGGTAAAAAAAGTTTATCACTTGATTTAAAAGATCCTAAAAATCTTAAAATCTTGATACCAATTTTAAAAGAAGCTGACATTATAATTGAACAATTCAGGCCTGGCGTAATGAAAAGACTCGGATTAGATTACGAAAGTATAAAAAAAATTAACCAAGAAATAATTTACGTCTCTATCACAGGTTATGGTCAATATGGACCAAAGAGTATGGTTGCTGGCCATGATCTTAACTATATAGGTAATGCAGGTCTTCTGAGTATAAGCATGGGTAGAGAAAATGATACCGTCGTACCGCCAGCACTTGTAGCAGACATAGCGGGCGGATCTTATCCGGCTGTAATTAATATCTTATTAGCATTAAGAAAAAGGGACTTAAATAAAGAAGGCTCATATATAGATCTATCTATGACAGAAAATCTTTTTCCTTTTATGTTTTGGGGTTTAGGTTCAGGGTTTGCCCATAACAAATGGCCAGGTAATAGTGATGGAGTTTTATCAGGAGGTTCTCCTAGATATAATATCTACAAAACAAGTGATGGAAGTTATGTGGCTGCAGCGCCTTTAGAGGATAGATTTTGGAATAAGTTTTGTGAGGCAATAGAACTCCCAAAAAAATTTATTAAAATGCAGAATGATCAAGAAAAGGTCATTCAAGAAATTAGAAAAATTATTGGACAAAAAGAAAAAAATTATTGGCTTGATGTATTTAACAAAGCAGATTGTTGCTGCTCAATTGTTAAATCAATTGAAGAAGCGATCAATGATAACCACTTCAAAGTCAGAAAGATTTTTGAAAACAAAATCATAAATAATTTAGGTGAAGAAATTCCTGCTCTTCCCATACCTATAGATATGCAATTTAGAAAAGACCAAAAAAGAGCCTCTGCTCCAAGTCTTGGAGATATTAATGATCAATTTTTCTAATTAAAAAATCATTAACTTGACGTTATTAATACATGTTGTCAAAATAGTTAAATAGCGAGTTGTAAGATTTAGCTCTCGGAGATTTATAATGAAAAGATTAAATAATTTAGAATCTTACTGGATGCCATTTACGGCTAATAGGGATTTCAAGAAAGATCCCAGAATGGTTGTTGCAGCTGATGGTATGTATTACAAAAGTGAAACTGGGCAAGATATTTTAGATAGTGCAGCCGGATTATGGTGTGTTAATGCAGGACATAATAGACCAGAAATAACATCTGCTATTTCTGAGCAAGCAGCAACTTTGGATTTTGCTCCAAGTTTTCAATATGGTCATCCAAAATCTTTTGAACTTGCAAGTCGTGTCGCTGATATATTTCCAAAAGGTTTAGACCATGTTTTTTTTACAAATTCTGGTTCTGAAGCTGTTGATAGTACTCTTAAAATAGCTTTAGCTTATCATCGTGCTAGAGGTAAAGGAACTAAGACAAGATTAATTGGTCGTGAAAGAGGCTACCATGGTGTCGGATTTGGTGGAATTTCAGTTGGTGGAATGCCAAGAAACAGACAATATTTTGGATCATTACTAACGGGCGTAGATCATATATCTCATACATTTCTTCCAGAAAAGAATAGATTTTCTAAAGGTTCACCTGAACATGGTGATTATTTGGCAGATACATTAGAAGACATTATTGCACTTCATGATGCATCCAACATTGCTTCTGTGATTGTAGAGCCTGTAGCAGGTTCTACAGGGGTTTTACCGCCCCCAAAAAATTATTTAAAAAGACTAAGAGAAATATGTGATAAACACGACATTTTATTAATTTTTGATGAAGTTATAACTGGTTTTGGGCGCATAGGAAAAGCAACAGCTTCTGAGTATTTTGGTGTTACTCCTGATATTATTTCGTGTGCGAAGGCAATCACTAATGGAATTATTCCTATGGGTGCTGCTGTAGTGTCTAAGGAGATATATGATACCATGATGGACGAAGCAGATATGCCCATAGAACTTTTTCATGGATATACATATTCAGGACATCCTATTGCATCTGCCGCTGGTCTTGCTGCACTAGATATTTATAGAGATGAGGACTTGTTCAACAAGGCTGGTAAAACAGCTAAATATTTAGAGAATATCGTTCACCAGCTTAAAAATGACAAAAATGTAATTGATATAAGAAATTTAGGTTTAGTAGCTGCAATAGAAGTTGCTCCAAGGCCAGGAGCTGTAGGCGCTAGAGGATATGAAGCTATGAAAAAAGCTTGGCATAAGGGTTTAATGCTAAGAGTGACAGGAGATACACTTGCATTTTCTCCCCCTTTAATTGCAGAAAATCATGATATAGACAAAATTTTTGAAATTGTTCAATCTGTTTTAAAAGAATTAGACTAAATTTTTCATGCTATTAATTGGCACCTTGATAAAAACATCCCCACTGTCCTCTGCGGGTGGTAGATTACCCGCTCTCATATTTACTTGAATTGACGGTATTATGAGTTTAGGCATATTTAATGTTTTATCCCTTGCCTCTCTTACTTTAACAAACTCATCTTCTCCAATTGAAGTCTTTACATGAATATTCTTTTTTTTCTGCTCACCCACCGTTGTAACCCACTCTACTTTTCGTGAAGTCGGTGGATAATCATGGCAAACAAAAATTAAGGTATCGTCTGGATAGCTCAATATTTTTTGAATCGATCTATAAAGTTCACGAGCGTCTCCACCAGGAAAATCTGCTCTGGCACTACCAAGATCTGGCATAAATAAGGTGTCTCCTACAAAAATAGAATTTCCAATCACATGTGCGGTACAAGCTGGTGTATGGCCTGGAGTATTGATTACTTTACATTTTATACTTCCAATTTTGTATTCATCATTATCTTTAAACAATCTATCAAACTGACTACCATCCCTTTGAAATTCAGTCCCAGCATTAAATGTTTTACCAAAAATATTTTGTATATCGGAGATTTTTTCAGATATACCAATTTTTCCACCTAGTTTTTTCTGGATATAGGGAGATGCAGACAAGTGATCTGCGTGAACGTGTGTTTCGATAAGCCACTCAAGATCTAATTTCATCTTTTCTATAAAAGAAATAATTTTTTCTGCATTATGATAATCTATTGTACCTGATGAAAAATCAAAATCTAAAACACTATCTATAACGGCGCATTTTTTTGAGATCATGTCATAAACGACATAACTGATAGTGGATGTTTCCTTATCAAAAAAACCTTTAATTTTGAAATTTTTATCTAATCTTGTCTCAATCATTTTTAAACCTTAAACTATTTGTGGAACTGGCCTTTTAGTAGCTTCATTTTTAATTAAAATTGATTCCAAACTTTTTGCAATCTCAGATAAATCTATATCTTTTCCAGCGGGCGCAATTAATTGAATACCGAAGGGCATTTGTTGATGATCTAATCCACATGGCAATGCCCAAACACAAGGGATTGCCATTGTGGTTGCATAGCTAAGTGATAACCACCTCATATAAGTTGGCATTTTCTCTCCATTAATTTCATCAACAAATAATTGTTCATGCGGATATGGAGAAACTGATGCAGCAGGACAAATCAGAACGTCATATTCATTAAAAAAATTACGAAAGTTTCTGTAAATTTTTGTTTGCATTACATGAGCCCATGATACATCTGAAAGAGAGTACTTTAATCCTCTTTCAACATTATCAATTACATTTGGCCCCAACAAATCTTTTGAATTATCAAATCTTTCTTTATGTGATGCAACATAGTTAAATCCTCTTATGACTTCAAAGCAATTATGCACATCTAAAAAATTTGGTTCAGCTTGCTCTGACTTTCGAAAATTACTTTTAAAAGTACTTACCTTATCAAGAAAAATTGATTTAATCTCATTGTCTACTGGAGCACATCCAAGATCAGCCGAGTATGCCATTTTTATATTTGATAGGTCTGCCCCAATCAATTCTTGCGGCATTGAAATACTGTCAAAACTTGAGAACGGATCCATTCTATTTAAATTTGCTTGAGCTTGTAATAGTAAATAAGTGTCCGACACACTTCTGCCCATTGGGCCTTGAACTGAAAAAGGGTTCAAACCTACAGCAGCTTCAGTTGCTGGTACCAAACCCGGAGAAGGTCTAAAACCATTAACACCACAAAACCCAGCAGGGGTCCTGAGGCTTCCTCCATAATCACTACCATTAGCCAATGGCATCATGTTGCAGGCTAAAGCTGCAGCGCTTCCACCAGAAGAACCTGCAGGAGTTTTTGTTAGATCAAATGGATTAGAAGTAGCACCATAAACAAAATTTTTTGTATTACCACCTGCACCAAATTCTGGTGTGTTTGTCTTACAAAAAATTATTGCACCTTCACTTCTTATATCCTCAACTATAGTGTCATCACTTTCAGGAATTCTATTTTCATAGATTTTAGACCCAGATGTTGAGCGGAGATTTTTGACAATATTTAAATCTTTTATGCCAACGGGTAAACCATGAAGTAAACCTAGTTCTGATCCAGACATTACATCATCTTCAGCTTTTTTTGCCTGTTTTAGAACATCTGCATTATTAATTGCTACAACTGCATTTATAGAAGGGTTTAATTTTTCTATTTGCTCAATACAACTCTTTGTTAGCTCTAATGGTGAAAGTTTTTTGTTTCCAATTAACCTTCTTGCTTCTATAGCATCTAGATCACATGGCCTTGACATATTTTCTCCTCTTAATATGAAGAAGATCACATTTTATTTGACTTACGTAAAGCTTGAAAGAACAAAAAGGCTCAATAATACAATAAATTAATTGTTTATTGAGAATTACTATCAATTAGTGTAATAATTATTTCATGAATAATAAAGAAAAATTAAGGAAAGCTGGTCTAAGACCTACTAAACAGAGGATGATAATTGCAGACATCCTTTTAGATGGTATTAATAGACATTTCACTGCTGAAAATCTACAGAACGAAATAAATTCTTCGGGTAATTCAATGTCTATAGCTACAATTTATAATTGCCTTAAAAAATTTAGAAATTGTGGTCTTATTAAACAAGTTGAATCTTCCAAAGACACAGCTATTTTTGACACAAATATAAATCAGCACCATCATTTTTTAGACGAAGAAACAGGTGAATTAATTGACATTGAAAATGATGAAGTTAACTTACGCAAGCTTCCAAAAATTCCTCAAGGTTATCTTAATAACGGTGTTGAGGTATTAATAAAAATTAAGAAGAAAATTTGATTTTTTTACTTTAAAATCGTTCTAAACTACTTGACATAAATAAGCTCACTTCATATTTTTAGATATATATAATTTAATAAGATTTCAGAAAGGATTCCTAATGGATGATATCGGCAAATGTCCAGTAATGCACGGTTCAGTCACAACAAACAGTGGTGTAAGCACAACTAATCGTGACTGGTGGCCTAACCAACTTAACCTAAGTATACTTCATCAAAACGATAAGAGATCAAATCCAATGAGTTTGGATTTTGATTACAGAAAAGAATTCAAAAAACTTGATTATAAAGCTTTAAAAAAAGATTTACATGATTTGATGACAGACTCTCAGGAATGGTGGCCGGCTGATTATGGTCATTATGGTCCTTTCTTTATTAGAATGACATGGCATGCCGCTGGAACATACAGAACCAGTGACGGCCGTGGAGGCGGGGGAACTGGTGACCAAAGATTTGCCCCACTAAATAGCTGGCCTGACAATGGTAACCTTGATAAGGCAAGAAGGTTATTGTGGCCAATCAAGCAAAAATATGGAAATAAAATTAGTTGGGCTGATCTTTTTATTTTAACTGGAAATGTTGCCATTGAATCTATGGGCGGAAAAACATTTGGTTTTAGTGGAGGACGAGCAGATATCTGGTCTCCACCCGAGGATATTTACTGGGGACAAGAAAACGAATGGTTAGAAAACAAAAGATATACAGGCGATCGTGAATTAGAAATGCCTCTTGGTGCGGTTCAGATGGGATTAATTTATGTTAATCCTCAAGGTCCAGATGGAAATCCTGATCCTTTAGCAAGTGCAAGAGATATTCGTGAGACATTTGCAAGAATGGCAATGAATGACGAAGAAACAGTTGCTCTTACTGCTGGTGGTCATACATTTGGAAAAGCACATGGTGCATCTGATCCAGATAAGTATGTTGGTGCTGAGCCAGAAGGTGCACCAATAGAACAAATGGGTTTTGGGTGGCAGAACTCTTATGGCACAGGATTTGGTAGTGACACTATAACAAGTGGAATTGAAGGTGCTTGGACTGCCAATCCTACAAAATGGGATAATGGTTATTTTGACTTGCTATTTGGATACGAGTGGGAATTAGTAAGAAGTCCTGCAGGAGCCTTCCAATGGCATCCAATAAATCCTAAAGAAGAAGACATGGCGCCAGATGCTCATGATGGGTCAAAAAAAGTTACAACAATGATGACAACTGCTGACATGGCCATGAGAGAAGATCCTGCTTACAAAGTAATTTCGAAGAGATTTCATGAAAATCCAGATCAATTCCAGGATGCATTTGCTAGAGCATGGTTTAAATTATTACACCGTGACATGGGACCAAAGACTCGTTACCTTGGTCCTGAAGTTCCTGAAGAAGAGTTAATCTGGCAAGACCCAGTTCCTGCTGGGAACAATAGCTATGATATCAGCGCAGTAAAATCTCTAATTTCAGATAGTGGATTGTCTACAAAGCAAATGGTTGAGACAGCATGGGCAAGTGCCTCTACTTTTAGAGGCACAGACATGCGTGGCGGAGCTAATGGTGCTCGTATTCGTCTGGAACCTCAAAGAAGTTGGGAGGTAAATAAACCAAACGAACTATCCAAAGTTCTAGATGTATACACATCAATATCTGAAAAAACTGGCGCATCAATTGCTGATGTAATTGTTCTTGCTGGAAATGTTGGAATTGAAAAAGCATCAGGACAAAGCTTAGACTTTACACCAGGTAGAGGAGATGCAACTCAGGAAAAAACAGATGTTGACTCATTTGCTGTTCTTGAGCCTGTTGTTGACGGATTTAGGAATTATCAGAAAGAAGATTACGGCATTAGTCCTGAGGAAATGTTACTTGATAAAGCTCAGATAATGGGTTTAACCGCACCAGAAATGACTGTTCTTATCGGTGGACTAAGATCTCTTGGTATCAGTGCAGATGGTCATGGTGTTTTCTCAAAAGATACAAGTAAATTATCTAATGACTATTTTGTAAATCTTCTTGATATGGGTATTGAGTGGAAGCCAATAAACAGCAATACTTATCAAGGTGTAAGCAGATCCACTTCAGAGAAAGTTAATACTGCTACTCGTGTGGATTTAGCTTTTGGTTCAAACTCTCAACTAAGAGCTATTTCTGAAGTATATGCATGTAGTGACTCTCATGAGAAGTTCATTAATGACTTTATTGCAGCTTGGAATAAGGTTATGAATATGGACAGGTTTGATTTGTTATAATCAGATAGATAATGATTTTTCAAGAAGGCGATTTGATTATATTAAATCGCCTTTTTTATGAGCGTGGATGTATTGCTTTATGTAATCTCAAAAGTTCTGCTTCGTTTACATCTGTATATCTTTGGGTGGTTGAAAGGCTGGAGTGGCCTAGCAATTGTTGTATAGCTCTTAAATCTGCGCCACCAGATAATAAATGAGTGGCGAATGCATGCCGTAAAGCATGAGGAGTAGTATGGGATGGTAAGCCCAATTCATACCTCAGATTTTCTACTCTTCTTTGAATAATTCTTGGAGATAATTCTCCGCCTCGTTTTCCCAAAAAAAGCGGCTCATCACCATTAGTATCAAAAGGACAATGATCTATATATTCTCTAACTCCTTCACAAATAATTGGTAAAAGAGGTACATCTCGATATTTGTTACCTTTACCTTTTACTCTTAACCACTCCCCATTAGGTGCGTCTTTTCTTTTTAAGGATAACGCCTCACTTATTCTTAAACCTGAGCCATACAATAGAAGTAAAACTGCCCTGTCTCGCAGATTAACCCAGTGATCAGATTCATCATTCATAATTGATTCTAAAGCCTGCGCTACTAGATCTGACTCTATGGACTTTGGAAATGATCTTTTAAGTTTTGGACTTTTGAAGATGGACATGTCGAGTGAAGAAATAACTTTATCTCTTATAAGGAATTTGTAAAAATTTTTTAAACTTGATACTTTTCTAGCGACTGTTGGCCGAGATAATTGTCTTTCAGATAAAACTGACAAAAATTCTCTAAAAATATATTTATCTGGTGACAAGAATTTATAATTTTTGTCAGTACAAAAATTTGAAAATTCTAATACATCTCTTTTGTATGCATCTAAAGTATGTTCCCCATAACCACGAATTGTTTCTAGATCTTTTATCCAGGATAAAATTGTATTATTTTTAGAGATATTATTTTTGTTCAATTCTTCCATATATATTACAAAATTGATTGTCCTGTTTTTTTCCAATCGGATAGAAAATCCGATAAACCTCTATCAGTTAGAGGATGGTTATACATAGATTTTAAAAATTTTGGTGGTACTGTAGCAACATCTGCACCTAATTTAGCAGAATCTATGATGTCTTGAACACTCCTTATTGAAGCAGCTAGAACTTTAGTATCAAATCCATGAATATCGTAGATCTCAGTAATTTCAGAGATTAAATTCATTCCATCAGCACCAATGTCATCTAATCTTCCTATAAAAGGAGATATAAAAGTTGCACCTGCTTTTGCGGCTAATAGGGCTTGAGCCGCACTAAAACATAAGGTGACATTAACCATAATACCATCGTCAGAAAATGCTTTGCACGTTCTTAAACCATCAAATGTTAAAGGAACCTTAATTGCAACATTTTGAGCTATTGAAGAAAGTTTTTTACCTTCTAGTATCATATTATCAAAATCTGTTGCGGTGACTTCTGCACTTACTGGTCCTGACACTTCATTACAAATTTCTTCAATAGTACTAATTATATTTCTTCCAGATTTGGCTATTAAAGACGGGTTAGTAGTAACACCATCAATTAACCCAGTAATATTCAACGATTTAATTTCCTCAATCTCAGCGGTGTCTATAAATAATTGCATCTCGTATCCTTTTAACTTTTTTGAAGTATAAATATTTCATTAATTATTATTTATAATACACTATTTAAAAATTATAACTATATTTAGCTTAAAACTTATTTCATAAAGATAGTAAATGAAAAATGTAAATTCAAAAGAAGTGTCTGTCTTAGTTAGTGGGCCTTTCAACGAACCATTTGACTACGTTTTAGAAGATAAAAATACCAATTTTAGTGTTGGTCAAATAGTTTTAGTACCTTTCGGAAAAAAAAAAATAGTAGGTATAATTATTGGTGATGGTACTAAAACCATACCTGAAACAAAATTGAAAACAGTTCTCCAAGTTTATGATCTTGAACCAATACCAAAACCTTCAATTGAATTAATGAATTTTTTAGCAAGTTGGTATTGTGTCTTTAAAGGTTTGGTTTTGAAAATGATATTATCTCCAATAGAAGCTATTACTTCTCCTGATTATGAAAAAATTTATAAAAGTAATTATCCAAATGAAAATGAGATAAACGGATTTGAAAAAATAAAAATTACATACAAACGAAAGTTAGTCTTAGATTTTCTATTAAATTTTGATATAGGAAAATCACAAAATGATATTATTAGAGAAACGGGCGTTTCAAAAGCAATTTTGAGAGATATGGCCAAAAAAAAACTGATACAAGAAAAGAAAGTCTGCAAAACACTAAATTTAGATTCCTGGTTTTCAAAAAACTCTGAGGAAAATAAAAAAAATTATAATTATTTAAATTTAGATCAAAAATTTGCTGTAGATACAATCAATGATTCAATTATTAAGAAAAAATCAAATTGTTTCTTACTTGATGGGGTCCCAGGTTCTGGTAAAACTGAAACTTACTTTGAAACAGTTAGGACATGTTTAGATCAAGGTAAGCAAGCATTAATTTTGCTTCCAGAAATAGTTTTGACGCCGGATTGGGGAAAAAGATTTTTGAAAAAATTTTCTTTTGCTCCATTAGTTTGGAATTCTGAGATAACAAACAAAAAAAAGAAAAAAATTTGGTTGTCTGCATTACACGGTACGGCAGGAGTTATTGTAGGAGCAAGATCAGCGCTAATGATTCCTATTTCAAATTTAGGTTTAATTATCGTTGATGAAGAACATGAACAAGCTTTTAAACAAGAAGAAAACGTTAGGTATAATGCTAGAGATATGGCTATCTACAGGTCTACAAGATCTTCGGCTCCAATAGTTTTAGCTTCTGCAACTCCGTCATTAGAAACATTTTACAATGCAAAAAATGGTAAATATATTCATTTAATTTTGCCAAAAAGAGCAACGGGGGCAACTTTACCCCATATCAAACTAATTGATTTAATTGCCTACCCACCTGATAAAGGAAAATGGCTATCTCCCTTGCTTGTAGGTGAACTAGAAAGTAAATTAAAGAATAAAGAACAAAGTTTATTATTTTTAAACAGAAGAGGTTATGCGCCCTTATCAATTTGCAATTCATGCGGAGATAAAATTAAGTGTATTAATTGTGATTCCTGGTTAGTTGAGCATAGATCTAAAAATATATTAGTTTGTCACCATTGTGGATATTCAAAAATATTTGAAAATGTTTGTAAGAAATGTGGCGTTGAAGATCAAATTAAAGCTTGTGGTCCTGGAGTTGAACGAATCGAAGAAGAGATTAAAGAAATTTTTCCTGAGGCAAGATTAATAGTATTATCAAGTGATACTATGAATAATATTAATATACTGAATGACACAGTTGAAAAAATAAAAAATAACAAAGTAGATATTATTATAGGAACACAAATGATTGCCAAAGGTCACGATTTTCCAAATTTAAAATTAGTTGGTATTGTCGATAGTGATGTTGGATTGTCTGGTGGTGATTTGAGAGCATCAGAGAGAACTTTTCAGATTTTACAGCAAGTATCAGGAAGATCAGGCAGACACTCAAAAAAAGAAGAAGACAAAGGTGTTGTTCTAATTCAGACTTTTGATACTAAAAATCCAATAATCAATGCAATTTCCAAAAATAATAGAAATGAATTTTTTGATAAAGAGTTAGTGTCAAGACAATACGCTAATATGCCACCTTATGGTAGGTTAGCATCTATAATATTGTCATCGAGATTAGAGAGAAAATTAGAAATTTTTTCATCAGAATTGTTGAAATTAGCACCATTTTTTAAAAATGTTAAGATTTTTGGGCCTGCCCCTGCACCAATATATTTTTTAAGGGGGAGATTTAGAAGAAGATTTTTAATAAAATCTGATAAAAATGTAAATATACAAGATGTAATTCTGAATTGGACAAGAAAAATCAACACACCAAACCATATTAGGTTAACCATAGATATTGACCCATTTTCTTTTATGTAAAATTAATTCAATTTGGTGCCCTTGTTACTTGCAATGATATGAATGCTGTGGTAGCAATCCTTATTATTTATTTACTTAAAAGGAAGTATTAAGATGAGCGTTTCATCTGGTTTGTCAGGTAGATATGCTAAAGCTTTATATGAATTAGCTGAAGAAAAAAAGATTTTAACAAAAATTGTTGATGACTTTATTGGCCTAAAAAAGTTGCTTGTAGAAAACAATTCTTTGTCTAATTTAATCAAATCACCAGCTGTATCTAAATCTGAAAAACAAAAATCAATACTTAAAATTTTAAATAAAGCTAAAGCCCAAAAATTAACCATCAAATTTTTCGGAACTTTGGCAAATAATGGAAGATTATTATTAATTAACGAAGTAATAGATGACTTTTTATCAGAGGTATCTAGAATTAATGGTGAGGTTAAAGCTGAAGTTACATCCTCTTTTAAACTTGACCAGGATCAACAAAAAAAAGTTGTATCAGCAATATCTGAAGCAACAGGTATTAAAAAAATAATATTATCAGCAAGCGTTGATGAAAGTTTGATTGGAGGTCTTATTGTCAAAATAGGTTCCAAAATGATAGATAACTCACTAAAAACTAAATTAAATAGGCTTGAAATAGCTATGAGAGGTACAAACTAATGGATATTCGTGCAGCAGAAATATCAACAATATTAAAAGATCAGATCGAAAATTTTGGCGCTGATGCTGAAATTACAGAAGTTGGTAAGGTTTTATCAGTAGGTGATGGAATTGCGCGTGTATACGGGCTTGATCAGATCCAAGCTGGTGAAATGGTAGAGTTTCCTGGTGGTATTGCTGGTATGGCTTTAAATCTTGAAAGAGATAATGTCGGCGTAGTTATATTTGGTAATGATAAAACAATTAAAGAAGGTGACGTTGTCAAAAGAACAGGTTCAATTGTTGACGTGCCAATTGGTAAAGGTCTCTTAGGAAGAGTTGTTGATGCACTTGGAAATCCTATAGATGGAAAGGGTGCTCTTAAAAATGTTAAAAGATCAAGGGTTGAGACTAAAGCTCCAGGTATTATGCCAAGAGAATCAGTAAGCGAACCTATGCAAACTGGTTTGAAAGCAATCGATTCCCTTATTCCTGTTGGAAGAGGGCAGAGAGAGCTTATTATTGGAGACAGACAAACAGGCAAAACAGCTATTGCAATAGATACTTTTTTAAATCAAAAGAGTACTAATGATAAGGCTGGTAAAGACGATACTAAAAAACTGTTTTGTATTTATGTGGCAGTTGGTCAAAAAAGATCAACAGTAGCACAAATTGTTAAAACTTTAGAGGAAAGGGGGGCTTTAGAGTATTCAATTGTAGTAGCGGCCACGGCATCTGATCCAGCTCCTATGCAATTTCTTGCACCTTATTCTGCAGCTGCTATGGGAGAATTTTTTAGGGATAATGGAATGCACGCTGTTGTTGTTTATGATGATTTATCCAAACAAGCAGTCGCCTATAGACAAATGTCTCTCCTTTTAAGAAGACCTCCAGGAAGAGAAGCTTATCCTGGTGATGTGTTTTATTTACATTCTCGTTTGCTTGAAAGAGCCGCAAAATTAAATGGAGAAAATGGATCTGGATCTCTAACAGCCCTTCCAATAATTGAAACACAAGGTGGTGACGTTTCCGCATTTATTCCAACCAATGTTATTTCAATTACAGATGGTCAAATTTTTCTAGAAACTGAGCTTTTTTATAAAGGTATTAGGCCAGCTGTTAACGTCGGTTTATCTGTTTCAAGAGTTGGATCCGCCGCTCAGATTAAAGCAATGAAACAAGTTGCCGGTACTATAAAGTTAGACTTAGCACAATATCGAGAAATGGCTGCTTTCGCACAATTTGCTTCTGATATGGATGCTTCAACAAGGCAACTTTTATCAAGAGGCGAAAGGTTAACTGAATTACTTAAACAACCTCAATATTCTCCAATGGATGTTGAAGAACAGGTGGCCGTTATTTTTGCTGGAGTGAAAGGATATTTAGACCAAATCCCAACACAAAAAATTGGTGAATTTGAACAGTCACTTATCCAAAAATTAAATTCAAAGGGCTCAAACATTCTAGAATCTATAAGAAAAGATAAGTCTATTTCAGATGATACTGAAAAAGCTCTTAAAGACACACTAGACGAGTTAGTAAAGAATTTTGCTTAGATAATTTGAATTAGTAAGGATTAGGTTAATGCCTTCTTTAAAAGACCTTAAAAATAGAATTGGTTCAGTCAAGTCTACACAAAAAATTACATCAGCAATGAAGATGGTTGCGGCTGCTAAATTACGAAAGGCTCAAGAGCAAGCATTAGCCTCGAGACCATACACTTCTCTTATGGACAGTGTTGTATCCAAAATTTCTTCTAAAGCAATTGGAAGCTCTATAGATTTACTCAGTGGTAAGGAAGATATTAAAACACATTTATTAGTTGTTTTTTCTGCAGATAGAGGATTATGCGGTGGTTTTAATGGATCAATTACAAGAACAGTTAGGTCTGAAATTAAAAAACTAAAAGACGATGGTATAAATGTTAAATTACTCATGGTAGGGAAAAAATCTGCTGATGCACTCAATAGAGAATTTGGTGACTTCTTTGTTGAAAAAATAGATGGAAATTCAGCAAAACCTAATTATACAGATGCTGAAGTTTTAGCAAAAAAAATAATTGATTTGTTTGAAAATAATGAGTTTGGTGTATGCAGAGTAATATTTAATAAATTTGTTTCTGCCATTACTCAAGAAGTTACTTTTAAATCTCTTATCCCAGTAGAAGTTAAAATTGATGAAAATGATGAAAATGATTCTAGTTCTATATATGAGTTTGAACCAAGTGAAGAAGAAATACTGAATGATCTATTACCTCGAAATTTAGCTACACAACTATATAGTTCTCAAATTGAAAGTACAGCAAGTGAACTAGCTGCTAGAATGACTGCTATGGATAATGCCACTAGGAATGCGGGAGAGATGATAGATAATCTAACTCTACAATATAATAGAACAAGACAAGCTGTCATTACAAAAGAATTAATTGAAATTATTTCAGGTGCAGAAGCCCTATAATATAAATATGGAGAAACATTATGGCGAAAAAACCGTCCACTAAACAAAACGGCAAAATATCTCAAGTTATTGGAGCTGTTGTTGATGTTGAGTTTGATACAGAACTTCCTCAAATATTAGATGCTCTTCAGGTAGATAATAATGGACAAAAACTAATTTTAGAAGTTGCGCAGCATCTAGGTGAAAACGAAGTAAGAACCATAGCTATGGATAGTACTGATGGTCTAGTGCGTGGTATGGACGTAGTTCAAACAGGTGCACCAATTACAGTTCCTGTTGGACCAGAAACATTAGGGAGGATTCTTAATGTTATTGGTGATCCAGTAGATGATGGTAAGCCTGTAAAATCCAAAACAACATTACCTATTCATAGAGATGCTCCAGAATATGTTGATCAATCGACTTCTGCAGACATTTTAGTAACAGGAATAAAAGTGGTTGACCTTTTAGCACCTTATGCAAAAGGAGGTAAAATTGGACTCTTTGGTGGTGCTGGTGTTGGTAAGACAGTTTTAATTATGGAGCTTATAAATAACGTAGCTAAAGCACATGGTGGATATTCTGTTTTTGCAGGTGTTGGCGAAAGAACTAGAGAAGGTAATGATCTTTTCCATGAAATGGTAGAATCAGGAGTTATCGTTCCAGATGGCCCAGGGTCTAAAGCAGCACTTGTATATGGCCAAATGAATGAACCACCTGGAGCTAGAGCAAGAGTAGCTTTAACAGGATTAACCTTAGCTGAATATTTTAGAGATCAAGAAGGTCAAGACGTTCTCTTTTTCGTAGATAACATTTTTAGATTTACTCAGGCTGGATCCGAGGTTTCAGCTTTGCTAGGAAGAATACCATCTGCTGTAGGATATCAACCAACGTTGGCCACAGATATGGGAGCACTTCAAGAAAGAATTACGACCACAACAAAAGGATCCATTACTTCTGTGCAAGCAATATACGTTCCTGCAGATGACTTAACTGATCCTGCTCCTGCTACATCTTTTGCTCATTTAGATGCCACTACTGTTTTATCAAGACAGATAGCAGAAATAGGAATTTATCCTGCTGTTGATCCATTAGACTCCACCTCAAGAATGCTGGATCCTAGGATTGTTGGTGAAGAACATTATGAAGTTGCCAGAAAAGTTCAAGAAGTTCTTCAACAGTATAAATCTTTACAAGACATCATCGCGATTTTGGGTATGGATGAACTGTCTGAAGAAGATAAATTAGTTGTTAGTAGAGCTAGAAAAATTCAAAGGTTTTTATCTCAGCCATTCCATGTTGCTGAGGTTTTCACAGGATCTCCAGGTGTTCTAGTACCTTTAGAAGATACTATAAAGGGTTTTAAGGGAATTGCAGACGGTGAGTATGATGATTTACCAGAAGCTGCTTTTTACATGGTAGGTACTATTGAAGAAGTAATAGAAAAGGCCAAGAAACTAGCTAAAGATGCTGCTTAAATTTTTGAACGTTTTGAGACGAGGTATGAATGGCAGAAACAACTAATTTAGAAGTAGTAACACCCTCAGCTATAATTGTATCTGAACCTGTTGAAATGGTTGTCGTTCCAGGATCAGATGGACAAATCGGAGCCCTTCCAAGACATTCTAAAGTTATATCTAATCTGGATAGAGGTTTGGTTGATATTTTTAATGATAACAAAATTTCATCACAAATAATGATAGATGGTGGAATAGCCGAAATAAATGAAACTACAGTTACAATATTAGCAGAAAGAGCTGAAAAGATTGATAAAGCAAACAAACAAGTTCTAGAGGAAAAACTTATAGCCTATCAGTCTCAAGTAAATCATGACGATCATAATATAGCAGATCTTGCAATAAAAAATTCGTCTTTTATAAAGGCTGTTTTAGATAAAATAGGTTAATTTATTTCTGTAATACTTTTTCTATTTCAGAGCTTATTCTCAAAAGATAATCATCTTCATTTGTAGCTGCGTTTAACATAATCCCAATAGGTTTTTTGTTTTCAAAATAAGGTATAGAAATACTACAACCATTCATATAATTAGCCAAAGTTGTGTTTCTTAACGATATTAAATTTGCTTTATCATAGAATTCACTATCTTTACATTTTTCTACTAAAGGTGGTTTTATTGTCACAGTTGGCATAATTAAAAAATTATTTTTTAAAAATTTGTTAAACTCCTCTATTAAATCTGCTCTAATTTTTTGTAATAAATTATATTCAACAGCCATAACTTCATTTGCTCGTTCTATTCTCCTTAATACGTTTGGATCAATTAAATGTTTTTTTTGATCATATAAATAAAAATATTCTGTTGCACACTCTACTGATGCGAATTGCCATATTGGCACTTTTTTGTATAAATCTAAAACTGGCACATTCATTTCAATGACTTCGTATCCACTTTTAGTAATTTTTTTCTTAGCTAATTCAAAAGCAACTTTAATTTCATTGTCTATATCTTCAAATCCAAAGTTAGAAGGAATTACTAATTTTGGATTTTTATTTTGAAATTTTTCCTTTTTAGCATTTATTTTTTTTCTCATAGCATTGTAGCCAAGTGTACAAAGTTCAACGTTTCTTGCCATTAATCCAACACTATCTAGGCTACTGGAGAGGGTAAGCACACCATTTCTTGAAATACTATCTTGTGTAGGTTTGAAGCCTGTAATTCCTGTGAAAGCAGCTGGTATCCTCGTTGAACCTCCTGTATCAGTTCCTATAGCAATGTCAGACAAATCTAAAGCAACAGACACAGCTCCACCAGATGTCGATCCACCTGGCACAGAACCAGGATAAAAAGGGTTATCTGGAGTTCCATAATGAGGATTTATTCCTAAACCTGAGTAGGCAAGTTCAGTCATATTTGTATGTCCAAGAAGTAAACCACCAGCTTTTCTAATATTAGAGATACATTTTGCATCGTTTAAAGAAATATCGGTTTCTAGAAACTTAGTTCCACCTTTTGTATAATATCCCTTAACATCAAATAAAGCTTTTACAGATATTATTAAACCTTTCAATAATCCACTTTTAAGTTTACTTATTTTATTCAGCTGGACTTCAAAATCTTTTTCAAAAAGCTCAGTAAATATATTCTCAAATTTTTTAGGGTCGTCTTTAAATTTTGTTAGTATTTCAAAAACTTTATTAACAAGCTTTTCGTTATTTGAGTTGAAGTCTTTTTTCATAATAATTAATTAAAGTTTGAAGAATTAAAGTTTTTGATCATTGGGATGAATATTTCATTAATTTTTCTGTAAACATCTTTCTTAAATGAAATTGCTTTTTCAGGTAATAATTCTGGGTCAAGCCAAATCCAGCTTTTAAATTCAGGATGGTTTGTATTAATATCTATCTCTTTATCTTTTCCCATAAAATGAAATAAAAGCCACCTTTGAGTTTGTCCTCTATACTTTCCTTCCCAAAGATTGTCTGCTAATGGCAAAGGAATGTCATAATTCAACCAATCTGGATATTCACTTATAAACTCAATATTAGTTATACTGGTCTCTTCTTTTAATTCTCTATATCCAGCCTCTACAGGTAGTTCTCCTGTGTCAATACCTCCTTGGGGTAATTGCCATGCTTCAGCTTTGTTATCAAGTCTTTGTCCACAAAATACGTTTCCGTCTTTATTAAAAACCATTAACCCGACACAAGAACGATATGGTCTTTCTAAAAGAGGAATGTTGTTCTTAATTATACTCAATTGCTAAAACTACTAAATTTATTATGTAAAGGTTTTTTTATAATTTTGGCGGTAGAAGTTGTTTTCTTTCTATTACTAAATAAATTAATCCCTCTTATGAGGTCAACTGCCCTAGATATTTGATTATCTTGTAAAAGTTTTTCAATTGGAGTTAATTCTGTCCTATTAGCACTATCCTTTTTGTCTTTTTCTTTTTTGTCCAAGGCTCCTCTTAAATTTTCTTCTCTTCTATTTTCTGGTGTTTCTTTAGTCAATTCAGTTATACCAGCTTCTACAATAATATCTGGTTCAATACCTTTGGCTTGTATTGATATACCACTTGGTGTGAAATATCTTGCAGTTGTAAGTCTCATTGCACCATTACCTGCTAAAGGAATTATAGATTGAACTGATCCTTTACCGAAACTTCGAGTACCAACTATTATTGCTCTTGAATGGTCTTTAAGCGCTCCTGCCACAATCTCGCTAGCAGATGCTGACCCACTATTGATAAGAACTATCATGGGTTTGCCATCAATGATATCACCTTTTTTGGCAAAAATTCTTGAAGTATCATTATCTTTTCTTCCTTGAGTTGATACTATTTCTCCCTGGTTTAAGAAAGAGTCAGTAACTGAGATTGATTGGTTTAAAAGACCCCCTGGATTATTTCTTAAATCTAATATTAATCCTTGAAATTTTTCTCCAAGTTCTTTTTTAATTTCATCTATGGATTTTTCTAGACCAGAAGTTGTTGTATCCGAAAAGGTAGTTAAACGTACATAACCTATATTTTTGATAATGTTGTGTCTAACAGATCTTATTTTTATAACATCTCTAATTATTTCAATTTCAAAAGGATCTTTTTTATCACGAACAACAGTTATGATAACCTTGCTTCCAACAGGCCCTCGAAGTTGAGATACAGCGTCATTTATTGAAAGCCCTCTGATTGACTCTCCATTAATGCCAATAATTAAATCGCCTGACTTCATGCCTGCATTAGCAGCGGGAGTGTCATCTATCGGTGAGACAACTTTTACCACACCATCTTCCATGGTTATTTCAATACCTAAGCCACCAAATTTTCCTTTGGTCTTTACCTGCATATCTTTATATGATTCTGCACTTAAATAAGAGGAGTGAGGATCAAGAGATTGAAGCATCCCTGAAATTGCAGATTCAATAAGTTTTTTGTCAGTAACTTCTTCTACGTATTGTTCCTGTACTCTCTGAAAAACATCACCAAAAAGATTTAGCTGTTTATAGGTTTCTTGACGATTTTCAGCTCTAGCAAAATTTTGTACAAACAAACATATATTAAAAACCAAAAAAAATACTAAAAAAACATTAATATTATAATTTATATTATAAGTAGAGATTTTTTTAATCATTTGAGTAGGCCTTAATTCAAGTTGAGAACATACTTTAATAATATAGAATATATTTAGTACAGCAACTACAGAAAAATCTAATTATAACTTTTGTTTTACTAAAAGTGATTTACCACTCATGTTTTCAGGTGATTTGATAGAAATAAGTTCTAAAATTGTTGGAGCAATATCTGCTAATCTTCCATCTCTTAACTTATAATTATTATTTTTAGAAATAAGTATCAAAGGAACTTTATTACATGTATGTGAGGTATGTGGCAAGTTCGCTATTTCATCGAACATAACTTCACAGTTTCCATGGTCTGCGGTCAATAACATGTGTCCATCATATTTAATTATTGTATCTTTTATATTTCCAATTGCTTTATCAACAGTTTCCACTGCTTTGATAGCTGCTTTTAAATCACCTGTATGTCCAACCATATCAGGATTTGCAAAATTAATTACAATAAGATCATAATGTTTATCTTTTATGGAGGATATTAATTTATTCTCAATTTTCTTTGCTGACATTTCAGGTTGTAAATCATATGTAGATATTTTTGGTGAAGGTATCATTACCCTAGTTTCACCAGGGTAAACCGTCTCCTCTCCTCCATTAAAAAAGAAAGTAACATGAGGATATTTTTCTGTTTCAGCTAGTCTCAATTGTTTTAAATTAGCATTTGAAATGACCTCCCCAAGTGTGTCCTTAATATTTTCTCTTACAAAAATAGAATTCATAAATTTTGATAATTCTGTTGAATATTCTGTCATTCCAAGATTGTTTGATAAAATTGGAGTATTAAAATCTTTTTCAAATTTTCTAAATGTAGGATCTAATAATGCTGTTAATAACTCTCTAACTCGGTCCGCCCGAAAGTTTATCATAATTAAACTATCACCATCTTCAAATCCTTTATAATTTCCAATCAGAGTTGGTGAAATAAATTCGTCAGTTTCATTATTTTTATAAGCTTCTTCTATTCCTTCTGATACATTAGAAAACTTTCTATCATATTTTCCGCATACAATAAGATCAAAAGCCTTTTTTACTCTCTCCCATCTATCATCTCTATCCATTGAGTAGTATCTTCCTACAAGTGAGGCTATCTTGATATTTTTTGGGAGGGACATTTCAAATTTTTTTATATCCTGGCCTAATTGTTTTGGAGAACAATCTCGTCCATCTGAAAAAATGTGTATCAAAGTTTTACAATTATTTTTTTTTAAAAGTTTTGACATTTCAATCATGTGATATGAATGTGAATGCACTCCACCATTACTACATAAACCAAGCAGATGAACAGTCTTATTTTTATTATGATTTAAAATAAAATTCTGAAAATTGTAATTTTTTTCTATTTCATTATTGTCAAAAGCTTTATTTATTTTTGGTAGAGTTTGTAGTACCACTCTTCCAGAACCAAGGTTCATATGTCCAACCTCAGAGTTTCCTACTTGACCTATAGGCAACCCAACATCTTGACCAGAAGCATCTAGGGTTGAATACGGAAATGTTTTAGTTAAAAAATCTACATTTGGAGTTTTTGCTAATGCTACAGCATTATTTGCTATATTTTCATTAATTCCCCAGCCATCCATTATACATAAAACTATTAGTTTTTTTTGTTTGTTTTCCATCAATTAAATCCATTAAAAAAATTTTATTTATGATAAGGATGCCCTTGAATAATAGTTTCTATTCTGTAAATTTGTTCAGCAATCATCATTTTAACCATTTGATGTGGCCAAGTAAGTTTACCAAAGGCAATAATTTTATCTGCTGTTTTTTTTATTTTCAGTCCATTTCCAAATGCACCACCAATTGCAAAATTCACACTCGTTATATTATTATTGCTCCAATTTAATATTAATTTTGCTAGGTCTGAACTAGATAAATTCTCACCTTCTTCATCAAGTAAGATCAATTTACTGTTTTTGGGTGTTGAATTAATTAGCTTATCAGCTTCTTTGTCTAATTGTTTTTCTTTATTTTTTGTTTTAACTTCATATTGTTTTAATTCAATATTTTTAATTCTTTTAAGATATTTTCTAGTAATCAAGTCTTCATCATTGCTTTTAATTTTACCAATTGTTGAAATTCTATATTTCATTTTATTTTTTTACTGCGTCACTTGATATATTATCTTGTTTTTTTTCCCACATTTTTTCTAGGCTATAAAAATCTCTTACTTCTGGTCGAAAAATGTGAACTAAAATATCATTCGCATCAATTAAAACCCAATCTCCATTTGACATACCTTCTGGAGAAGATAAGCGAAGGCCTATTTCTTTATATTTTTTTACTAAGTTATTTGCCATAGCAGTTACTTGTCTGGCAGTATTCCCACTTACAACTATCATATAATCTGCAATGCTACTTCTACCAATTAGATCAATACTGACAATGTCTATTCCTTTATCATTTTCCAATGATTTTAATGTAAATTTTAACAATTCTTTAGAAGATAAACTTTTTGTTTTTATCATTACATGATCCCATTAAGTGTAAGTTTTAGTTTTTCTTATCTCTGATGACGAGATAGATAATAATTTATTCTTTAAAAAAACCCAGACTGGTTTTTTTTTATGAAATATAATTCTACTTTTAATTGTTTTAAGTTTCTTCCCAAAATTTGGAACTCTTGAGGTGTTTAAAAAAGTATTTAAATAGCCTGGCCTAGAAATAACAGCAATATGAATATTTTGAGCTATTAAATTTGGATAAAGCCATTTATTTAAATTGTCTAAAATATCACTTCCCATTAGCCAGATAAATTTTACCTTTCGGGTTTTCTGTTTCAAAAAATTAACCGTTTTGTATGTGGCGTATAGCTGATTTTTTTTTTCAAGGTCTAAGACTTTTATATAAGAAATATTTTTTGTTATTAGCCTAGCATAACTCAGTCTTTTGTCAAAATTCTCCATATCTAAACAAGATTTTAATCTATTTTGAGGTGCAACTAACCACCAAATTTCATCTAGTCCAAGATTTGTAAGTGCAGTATTAGTAATGTGAATATGACCAACATGTGCTGGATTAAAAGAACCTCCTAAAATGCCGATTTTTCTGTTTCTAGAGTAAGAATAACATATTGGAATACTATTTTTAAAATTGACTTTCAGATCTTTATCCACGTATTTGGTCATTTCCTCTAACAATATATTTAAAACTAGTTAATTGAGCAGCTCCAACTGGACCTCTAGCATGTATTCTACCAGTAGATATTCCTATTTCTGCACCCATTCCAAACTCTCCTCCATCCGCAAATTGAGTTGAAGTGTTATGCATAACAATTGCGCTATCAACATTAGCTAGAAAAGTCTCAGCTACTCTGGTATTTTCTGTAATTATAGATTCTGTATGGTTTGATGAATATTTACTAATGTGGTCTATAGCCCCTGATACTCCATCAACTAATTTTATAGATAAAATAGCTTCAAGATATTCAGTATGCCAATCGTTTTCTGATGCTAATTCAATTTCATCTACAATTTCTTTAGTTTCAATATCCCCTCTAATATGACATCCTGATTCAACTAATTTTTTTACTATAAGTGGCAGAGCTTTTTCAGAGATATGTCTATCTACAAGTAATGTTTCTAAGGCGCCACATATCCCTGTTCTTCTCATTTTTGAGTTTACTATGATTTTTACTGCTTTATTTATATCTGCATCTTTATCTACATATACATGGCATATTCCCTCCAAGTGAGCGAAGACTGGAACTCTTGCTTCATCTTGAATTTTTTTAACGAGAGATTTCCCTCCACGAGGTATGATGATATCAATTTCTCCAGTTGAAGTAAGCATTGCTGAAACAGCCTCTCTATCAGTGTTTTCAACTAATTGTACCGTTTTACTGGGTAAATGTGCACTTTCAAGGCCTTTTTGCATGCATTTAGCTAATATTTTAGAAGAATTAATAGAGTCAGATCCACCTCTAAGTATTGCAGTGTTACCAGATTTAATGCATAGGCTACCAGCATCTATAGTTACATTAGGTCTCGATTCGTAAATAATACCAATTATACCCAATGGAACTGAAATTCTTGAAATATTCAAACCATTTGGTTGTGTCCATTTTGATAACTCAACGCCAATAGGATCACTCATTTCTGAAATTTGCTTTAAGCCCTCCACAATATTATCAATTCTTTTATCATCTAGCAAAAGCCTATCAAGAAAAGCATTGTTAAGTTGTTTTCTTTTAGCATTTTCAATATCAATTTTGTTTGCTTTGAGGATCTCTTCTTGTTCTTGTTTTATAATTTTAGATGTATTTAATATTGCTAAATTTCTGTCTTTTGAACTACTTCTAGAGATGACATTAAAAGCATCTTTGGATTTTTTATTTATATTTTTTATATATTCAAAAATGTTGTTGTCACTCATTTTTTTTCCAGTACTAGATCATCTCTGTGGACTACTTCGTCCTTACCTCTGTAGCCTAAGATAGTTTCAATATCATTGCTTTTTGACCCTTTAATTAAATCTACTTCAGAATTGTTAAAGTGTATTAAGCCTTTTCCTAAAAAGTTTTGTTGTTCATCTACTATTTGTATCAAATCACCTTTTTCATAGTTGCCTTCTGTACTAATTATACCAGCAGACAGCATAGAAAAACCTTTTTTCATAGCTTCAACTGCACCTTTGTCTATAGTTATTTTCCCTTTAACTTGTAATGCACCAGAAATCCATTGTTTTCTTGAGTTCAATGGTTTTTCGATTGCACTAAACCAACTAAATTGAGTTCCATCAATTTCTAACTTTGATAAAGGACCATTAAAATGTCCATTGCAAATGATCATGTGACAACCTGCTTTAGTAGCTATTTTAGCAGCAGCAATTTTGGTAACCATACCCCCAGATGATATGCTTGTGATTGGTGGACCTGCCATTCTTTCAATTTCATCGGTAATTTCAGGAATTTCTTCTATAAAGACTGTCCCTCTATTCTTATTAGGATCAGAAGAATAAAGACCATTTATATCAGATAGTAATATAAGTAAATCTGCACTACACATTTGTGCAACTCTTGCTGCCAGCCTATCATTGTCTCCAAATCTAATCTCTTCAGTAGAGACTGTGTCGTTTTCATTAATTACAGGAATAACTTGTAACTCAACAAGTTTTAATAACGTTGCTCTTGCATTTAGATGTTTTCTTCTTGTCTCCGTATCGTCAGGTGCAAGTAAAATTTGTGCTATATTGAGACCAAATTTTTCCATAATCTCTTTCCAAGCATGAGCTAGGCTTACTTGACCTGTTGCAGCAGCAGCTTGTTTTTCATCTAAAGACAAATTACCTGTTAGTTTCAATTGTTTTTGGCCAAGTGCAATAGACCCTGAGGAAACGATTATAATTTCTTTTTTTTGTTTTATAAGTTGATTTATTTCTTGAGCTAAAGACCTTAACCATTCACTTTTAAGATTACCCTCATTTTTGTCTATCAAAAGTGAGGAGCCTATTTTTATTACAATTCTTTTTGAGTCTTTTATTAAATTTTCTTTTTTCATTTTTGTCATTCTTTATGGAGACCAAGATAAAATTTTTTTTTGATTTTTACTATTTTCTTTATTTTTCATTTTTACTATAAAGTTTTGTAACTCCCTAATCAGGTAAGTTATATTTTCTCCCGAAACTGAAGAAATATTAATAACATTATCTACATTAAGTTTTGTTAAAATTTCTTTCGCAGACTTAACTTTTTTATCTTCAACAGCATCGCATTTTGTTAAAACTAAGATCTGTTTTTTCTTCGATAAATTACTGTCATATTCTTTAATTTCACGAATAATCGTAAAGTAATCCTTTTTAATATCTTTTGAAGTAACGTCTATTAGATGCAATAATCCTTGGCAACGTTCAACATGACCTAAAAATCTATGACCTAAGCCAGATCCTTCATGAGCACCCTCTATTAATCCAGGAATATCCGCTATTACAAATTCCATATTATCTTGATTTACTACTCCAAGATTTGGATGCAGTGTTGTAAAAGGGTAGTCGGCTATTTTAGGTTTGGCTGCTGTAATTCTGGAAAGTAACGTGCTTTTACCTGCATTTGGTAGTCCTATTAAGCCTATATCTGCTATTAATTTTAGTCGAAGCCAAATCCATTTTTCTTCTAATGGACCTCCAGGTTGCGCTTTTCTTGGCGCTTGATTAACAGACGTTTTAAAAAAAGCATTACCTTTACCTCCTTCACCCCCTTTAGCTAAAACAATTTTTTGCCCAATTTCTGTCATATCAGCTAATATAAAATTATTTGTTTCGTCTAATATCTGTGTTCCAACCGGAAGCCTTAGAACAACATCTTTGCCACTCATTCCACTTTTATCTCTTCCTTTGCCACCCTCTCCAGGCCTGGCTTTGAAATGTTGTTGATAACGAAAATCTATTAGTGTATTAAGGCCGTCGGAACACAAAGCAATAACATCGCCACCTCGGCCACCATTGCCGCCATCTGGTCCACCAAAAGGAACATGTGCTTCTCTTCTAAAAGAAATAGATCCAGGTCCACCATGCCCACTAGCTATATAGATTTTAGCTTGATCTAAAAACTTCATTATAAAACCCTAATATATAGTATTCTAGATGAAAAGAGTTAAAATAAATAAGGAATAGCTAACAAAGCTATTCCAGGGTTTAAATAATAAGGGTTTGATTATTCAGCTGCTTGTTTGATTGGTTCCACAGAAACAAACATTTTTTTTCCTTTATGTTCTTTAAACTTAACATGACCATCTATAAGTGAAAAAATTGTATGATCTTTACCCATTCCTACGTTTAATCCTGGGTGATACTTGGTACCACGCTGTCTAATTATAATGTTGCCAGCAACCACTGCTTCACTGCCAAATTTTTTAACACCCAATCTTCTCCCAGCTGAGTCTCTACCATTTCTAGAACTACCGCCTGCTTTTTTATGTGCCATTTATTAATCCTTTACAATTTTTTAGTAGTTGCTTTTTTTGTTTTAGTAATTGTTTTTGTTTTAGCATTTGTTTCAGGTTTAGTAGAAGCTGATTTTGTTTTTGTTTCAGTTGTCTTGCTTGCAGTTGACTTGGCTTTAACTACTTTTTTAACTTTTTCTTCAACTGGTTTTGACTGAGACTCGGTTTTTGGTTTGGTGTCAACTTTAGTCTTTTTATCTGTTGTTTTATCAATAGCTTTTTTGGGAGATAATTTAGATCCACCAGTTTCAGCTATATCAATTATTTTAAGAAGTGTTAAATCTTGTTTATGACCTTGTTTTCTTCTACTATTCTTTCTTCTTCGCTTATATATCATTGTAATTTTTGGACCACGAGTTTGTCTAATAACTTGTGCCATTACCGCAGCATCATTTACATGCGGAGATCCCACTGTTACTTTTTTTCCATCACCTACCATTAACACATCACTAAGCACTAGCTGATCACCATCGTTGGCGTTAAGTTTTTCGACTAAAACCACATCTTCTTTTTGGACACGATATTGTTTTCCACCGGTTTTAACTACTGCATACATTTTTATAATCCGATAATTAATTAATATAATGATTATTTAAATGATTATTATTAGAATAACCATGCATAAAATCGTCTTGAAATATAGCTTGATACTGTGATCTGTCAAGTTTTAAGATCATGTAAATTGGATTCTATTAAACAATTTTCTATTTATTTATTTTTTTATAAATAGTGCTGGATCTAAGCGTTCAGAAAACCAATTGATTCTCCAATCTAAGTGTGGCCCTGTTGATCTTCCAGTTGATCCAACCTCACCAATCTTTTGATCTTTATTTATTTTATCGCCAACTTTTACATTTATAGAAGACAAATGAGAATATACTGAAGTTACCCCGTGTCCATGATCTAACATGACAGTTCCGCCTGTATAATATAAGTCTTTTTCTGCCATTCTGACCATGGCCTCTGTGGGAGCAAGTATATCAGTTCCCTCTGGAGCAGCTATGTCAACACCATAATGAGGACGTTTCGGTTTTCCATTAAGTATTCTTTGACTTCCAAAAACTCCAGAAATTATACCTTTAGTAGGCCAATCAAACTTTTGAAATATAAAATCTACATTACTATCTAAATTTCTAATTTCTTTAATTACTTTATTTTCTTTTTTAATTCTTTCCCAAAAAGACTTCGGTGGGGTCACCATTTTGTTTTCAAGGCCATTAATAACTTGAGTTTTATATTTTCTTTGTTTTATATCTAAATTTTTTAAAACCCAATTTTGATTTACAAAAAAGTATAAATTAGCTTTTTTAGGATGATCTCTTCCAAAACCTATCACAAAACTTCCATCGGAAGTTTTTCTTAAAACTTTTTTTTTAAATTTTACATCTAAATCCTTATTGACCTTACCTATTACCAGGCCACCTTGAACAAAATTACCCTCAAGTATGATTTTGGTGTCATTAATATTTATAATTAAATTATTTGTTGCAAAGCAAGGAGATGTTTTCAGTAATAAAAAGATTAACATTAATTTAATGTAGTTAAAATTCATTTCTTCAATCCAATTGGGAAAACTTTTTATTTTTGACATAATTAACGTTTTACCTCAGGTATTAGGCCTTTAGGAGCAAACCTTAATGTAATCAATAATATCATACCCATGAACATCAGCTTTATATGAGCGGCATTTTCTAATAAGTGACCCTTGATTATATTTGTATCAGATATATGAGTAGTAATTTGAGATATAAACCACAAACCAAGTGGTTCAGACTGTACCCAAAAAAACCAAATTAAAAATCCACCAATTATTGAACCAAAATTATTCCCAGAACCTCCTATAATTACCATTATCCATATTAAAAAAGTAAATCTTAAAGGTTGATAAGTAACAGGTGTGAACTGTCCATCTAGAGTGGTTAACATTGCACCTGCTATTCCAATAATTGAAGATCCAATTACAAAAACTTGTAAATGTCTTGTTTTTATATCTTTTCCCATTGCATTAGCAGAAACTTCATTATCTCTAATTGCCCTCATCATTCTGCCCCAGGGAGACTTTTGGGCAATTTCTAACAGGAGCAAAATTCCAATTAAAATCAAAAGAAAGATACAAGAATATGAGAGCTTTACTAAAATGGAAGAAATTTCAGAAACAGGGATGTTGAAAAACTTTGTTAACTCTAAAACCCATGGTTCAGATTGAAGTTCAATCTCATAAGGAACTGGTCTTGGCAGTCCATTTACATTCTTAACACCTCTTGAGAGCCAATCTTCATTTTTAAGTATATATATAATAATCTCAGAAATGCCTAAGGTAGCAATTGCAAGGTAATCAGATCTTAGACCTAGGGAAATTTTACCAATGACGTATGCTATCAAAGCAGCTAACAAACCACCTATTGGCCACGATATAATTACGGGTAAATCAAGTCCTCCTAAATATCCAGTTTTTGCTGGCTCTATTGACTCTATTGCTTTTATTGGAGAGTCAATAATATATCTCATCAAAAAATAACCAAGTATTATTAATAAGAAATTTATGATGTATTTCTTTTTTTTGCTCAGTCCAGATTTCAACCAAACTAAAATTGAAAAAATAATTGATAGTATAAATATAATTATTCCAATAAGAATATAAATAGCACCTGCATCCCATGCTTTAGCAGTTGGCGGCATTGATACTATAATATTTGCTAGTCCTCCTAAAGCAGCAAAACCCATCACACCAAAATTGACTATTCCTGCGTTTCCCCACTGAATGTTAATTCCTAATGACATTATGGAAGAAATTATACATAAATTAAATATAGTAAGAGCTAAATTCCAGCTTTGAAAAAATCCTACAAATGCAATTAAAATAAACATACTTAAAAAAAGTAAAATAATATGTTGTTTATCTTGCATTCGACTTTCCTATAATTTATTTTATAATTTTACCTTTATAGATGCCAGTTGGCTTAATTAACAAAACCAATACAAGTATAATAAATGAAACTGCAATTTTGTAATCAGTAGAAAGGATTTGTAATAATCCATCAGGCAAAAAATTATTTGGAAGAATGTAAAAGAAGAATTTTTTATATGCAAATGTAATGAGTAGTTCAGAAAAAGAAATTACAAATCCTCCTATAATTGCACCTATAGGATTACCAACGCCACCAACTATAGCTGCTGCAAATATTGGTAATACTAGATGTAAATAAGTAAATGGTTTGTAACTTTTATCTAGGCCATACAAAGTTCCAGCAACACAGGCTAATGTGCCAGTAATTATCCACGTAATTAAAACTATTCTTTCTGGATTAATACCTGACAAAAGTGCGAGTTCTTGATTGTCTGAGTAAGCTCTCATTGACTTGCCTGTTTTTGTTTTATTTAAAAACCAAAAAAGAAGAATTACTAATAAGATTGTTAAAATAATTGTTACAAATTGTGTGGATTTTATAGTAAGTCCTTCATCTAAACCAGTTAACATTTTAAAATCTTTTGCTTTTAAAATAAATCTTTCCCCGTCCATAAAATTTTTATCACCTGGCCCAATGATGAATCTTATTAAGCCACCAGTAAAAAACATGACTCCTATAGAAACTATTAATACAATTACACTTTTGGATTTTTGTTGCCGATAAAATTTAAATACAAATTTATCAACTAATAAACAATAAATTATTGTGAAAATTATACTGAATGGCAAAACTATTATTGCGGTAGGAAAAGTACCAAATTTAATATTACTATCTATGAATATCCACGTTAGGAGTATAGTGCTCATTGTGCCAAAAGACATTAATTCTCCATGTGCAAAGTTAGAGAATCTTAGAACAGTATAAACAATTGTTATTCCTAAAGCTCCAAGAGCTAATTGGCTACCATAAGTTAAACCTGGGATGATTATATAGTTAGTAATTAAAATAAAACTATTTAAAAATTCCATTTAAATTACCCTCCTAGGAAAGATTGTATTACTTCCTTATTTGAAAGAAGTGCTTTCCCAGTGCCAGTGTAGAGGTTTTTACCTTGATTTAATACAAAGCCTAGGTCAGATATTTCTAAAGCTTGTTTGGCATTTTGTTCTACCATAAGAACAGCTGTACCTTGTTGTGCTATTTCTATAATTTTTTGAAATAAGCTTTCCATGACTATAGGAGACACTCCAGCAGATGGTTCATCAAGCATCAAGACTTTTGGTTTTGTCATTAGGGCTCTACCAACCGCAACTTGCTGTCGTTGCCCTCCAGATAATTCACCAGCTTGTTGATTTCTTTTTTCTCTCAAAACAGGGAAAAGGTCATAAACATAATCCAAAATATCTGAAAAATCTTCGTGTTGAATAAATGCACCCATTTCTAAGTTTTCTTGGACTGATAATGTTGGGAATATGTTATTAGTTTGGGGAACATAACCCATTCCCTTTAGAACTCTTTCTTGAGGAAGAAGGTTAGTAATATCTTCATTATCTAATAATATTTTACCCAACCTTATTTTGAGTAATCCAAATATTGACTTCATAGCAGTTGATTTGCCTGCGCCATTAGGTCCAACAATCGAGGCGATCTCACCTTTCCTAACACCAACTGAGCATTCTGATAGAATATCAACAGTGTCATAGCCACATGTAATATTTTCCCCATGTAATAAATACATTTAAAGACCTTTTATCTAGCTTCTACCAAGATATACTTCGATTACTCTTTCATTTTCTTTAACATTAGAAATAGTGTCTTCCATCAAAATTGCACCTCCAGCCATTACAATTACAGGGTTGCACAATTTACTGATGAATTCTATGTCATGCTCAATCATACAAAAAGTATAATTTAATTCTTTGTTAAGTCTCAAAATAGCATCACCAATGTTGTTTAGTAAGGTTCTGTTAACACCAGCACCTACCTCATCTAACAAAACAATTTTTGGTTTAACCATCATTGTTCTACCTAGTTCTAATAATTTTTTTTGTCCTCCTGATAAATTTCCTGCATATTCATTGGATAAATGTTTTAACTGCAAAAAATCCATCACCTCATCTGCTTTTTTAGATATTTCATTTTCTTCTATCTTTATTTTTTGAGGAGATATCCAAGTTTGCAAAATTGATTCTCCTATTTGGTTAGGAGGGACCATCATGAGATTATCTTTCACAGTTAAAGAAGAAAATTCATGCGCAATTTGAAAAGTTCTTAGAATTCCAAGATTAAATAGTTGATAAGGTTCATGACCAGTTATATTAATATTATCTAATGTTATTTCACCTGCATCAGGTTTAATTGATCCGTTAATAACATTAAATAAAGTAGTCTTGCCAGCCCCGTTAGGTCCTATTAATGCAGTTATAGATCCCTGTTTTACATCAATAGAAACGTTATTAATAGCTTGTATGCCACCAAAACTTTTGTATAGATTTTTGATACTTAGCATTTTAGATTTAATAAAACAGGCTTAAGGTTTAACCTTAAGCCCATTATGTTTTATCTATAACCTACTTTATTTGTTTTTTGGTTATCAATTAAGATTTCTGCAAAACTACCAGCGGATTCTCCTGAACCTACTAGTTCTAAAGCTGTAGCGCCTACGTAGTCAATATCTTTGCCTTCTTTTATCAACTTAATAGCTTTGCCAAGTTCTCCTGGAAAAATTTTCTCTCCTGGAGCGTTGGCTATATCCATAATTTTATTTTTGAATACATTACTATCAGTTGAATTTGCGGATTGCATTGCTAGCATTATCAAAGCAGCAGCATCATATGACTCAGGGCCATAAGGTCCTGAATCAAAACCTGCTGCTTTAGCTAATTCAGCATATTTTGCATTACCTGGGCTATCAGTTCCAGGAACTGATCCGATAGAACCATTTAAAGCTGGCCCAATTGCTTTAGGAAGGGAATCACCAATCATACCATCTGGTAAGAAAAAATTGTTAAAAGCATCAGCATCAAGAGATGCTTGAATAATACCTTTACCACCTTGGTCTAAATAACCAGCAACAATTAGTATATCTCCTGAAGCTTGAGCTAAAGCAGCAACCTCAGAACTATAGTCACCTTTTCCGTCTTCATGAGATGCAGTTATTGTTATTTTACCGCCTTTAGCTTCATAATTTTTCTTAATACTAGCAGCTAAACCTTTACCATAATCATTATTGGTATGAGTTAGGGCTGCAGATTTGAATCCTTTTTCCATTAGGAGGTCAGCAATAACTTCACCTTGTCTTGCATCAGAAGGAGCAGTTCTAAAAAACAAGTCATTATCTGGCTCTGTTGAAAGTGCAGGTGATGTAGCCGACGGAGAAATCATAAGAACCCCATTAGGCATTGCCACATTCTTAAGAACAGCTGTTGTTACACCAGAGCAGTCTGCTCCCATTATAGCATTGATTTTATCTGAAGTTATTAATCTTTCTGCGGCGGCCTGAGCAGCAGCAGCATCAACACAAGTTGAGTCAGCTCTTACAGCAGTTACTTGGCTTGATCCATCAAACAACTCGCCTGATTTATTGACTTCATCAATTGCCAATTCAGCACTTTTAGCCATAACTGGAGCTAAAGACTCTATTGGACCTGTGAAGCCAAGTATAATTCCAATTTTAATATTTTTGTCAGCCACCTTATCGGTTTTAGTACTATCTTGAATATATAGAAATATTCCCACAACGATTAAACCAGCTATCAAAACTACTGGTAGTAAATTTTTCTTCATTGTACCCCCCTTATATTAATTGGATAAAATAAATATACATATAAAAATAAATTAGTATAGGCGAATCAAATTTTATGACATCATTAAATCTGGAAGCCATGTGATTACTTGTGGAAATAATACAAGACCTAAAATTGTTAAAATATCTGCAATGAAAAATAATGTTACCCCCTTAAACACGTCAGTAACGGGTATATCTTTTCTTACACCTGCAACTACAAAACAATTCAATCCAATAGGTGGTGTAATCAGACAGACTTCTGCCATTTTAACAACTATTATCCCAAACCACACACTCACCTGATTAAAAGTCATTCCAAATGCACTTTCTGCAGCAGTGACATCTGGACCTCCATTCAATAACATTACAGCGGGATAAACAACAGGTAGTGTTAGTAATAATAGTCCAATTGCATCAATAAACATTCCCAGAATGACGTATCCAAGTAAAATTAGTAAAAGTGTTACATATGGATCTAATGGTAGTGAAATGATCCAATTTGCAAAATCCTCAGGAAGTCCAGAAAATCCTAAGAATCTTACAAATATTAGAACACCCCAAATAATAGAAAAAATCATCGCAACTAATTTTGCAGTTTCAATCAAAGCTGCTTTAAGTGCTGAAACTTTCACTTTATTATAAATAGCCATTAACAAAACTACAAAAGCTCCTAAGGAGCCTGCTTCAGTTGGGGTTGCCCAACCGGCATATATGGCACTAATGATAACAGAGATGACTAAAGCAATAGGAATTATTCCTGGTAACGTTCTTAATTTTTCATTAAGAGAGTATCTCCTTGATGGTGGTCCTAATTTGGGATTTTTTTTGGCCCAAAGAATTATTATTAATGCGTAAATAAGTGCTGAAAAAATACCTGGTAAAAATCCAGCTAATAATAATGCACCAACTGATTCTTCAACAATTATAGCGTAAATAATTAAAATTGCAGATGGAGGAATTAATGAAGCTAAAGTTCCACCCGCAGCAACAACCCCAGCAGCAAGCTTTTTATCATAACCTTCCTTTAACATTTCAGGTATTGCTATTCGAGAAAAAACAGCAGCGGTAGCTGTAGAAGCTCCTGAAACAGCTGCAAAACCTGCAGTAGCGAAAACGGTTGCCACTGCAAGACCTCCTGGAACAAAACCTACCCAAGCTTTTGCCGCTTCAAACAACTGTCTAGTTATACCTGCTTGGTAAGCTAAAAATCCAATTAAAATAAATATTGGTAATAATCCAAGTACAAAAGTAACTGATTTTGAATATGGTATGGCGCCAATATTACCTAATGCTGGACCAATACCAATTAATTCAACAAGGCCAATCATGCCAGCGATACTAGCTGCAATTACAACTCTCACTCCACATATAACTAAGATTAGTAGAATTACTGTACAAATTATACCAACTGTCGAAGGATCATTATAGCCAATCCCAAATATTCCCTCTGGCTGTCCCTGAAGTAATTTTTCAAAAATCATATTATTCTCTTATTGATTTAATTTCTTCATTTGCTAGTTCTTCTGCTGTTTTAATAATTGGTACATATATTGGTTCAGCATTAACATTTATAGCTAATCTTAAATAGCCAATTAATTCTAAAAACAGTCTTAAAAACCAAATGGTAAAACCTATTGGAACCAAAATTTTTGCTGGCCACGTAGGAAATAAGTAATCCATTGTACTATCACCAATCACATAAGAGTCTATAGCAAACAAACTACTATAATAGATTAGAATACCAATGACTATAAATGCACAAAATGTTGCAATAAACTCAATTGTCCATTTAATTCTTCCTTTTAAATTTGCAACAAGAAGTTCCATACGAATGTGAGCATCCATTCTTTGAGCAAAAGCAACACCTAGAAAAGCAAAAATTGAAATTGCTAATTCTGATAATTCTAAAAATGCAGGCCAAGGATAGCCAACAACTCTAGATATAATTTGGATGGATGTTAAAATCATTACAATGAAAATCGAAATTCCAACAAATAAAACAAGAAAGTCTTCGATTTTACTAAGTTTTTTATTAAATAAATCTAACAATTTAAAGCCTAAGATAAAACATGTGTGTAAAGAATTACACACATGTTTTTATTTGTATATTATTTTATATTTGAATATTTAAAGTTTAGAATGACGTCTAATACTGCTTGAGCATCAAATTGATCCTTGTTAGCAGCAACCCATTCATCCCAAATCGGCTTGCCTACTTTTGCTTTAAATTCAGCAAGAGTTTTATCATCATATCTGATCTCTGTGAATTTTTTCTTCCAAGCAGGTAAATTTTTATCATCAGCTTTCTTGTATGCAGCTTTAAGAGATTCTAAAGCTTCACCGCGAAGACTGTTTAACAAATTTTGATATTGTTTTGGAAGTTTATTGTAAGCTTGCATATTCATTACATATGGGCAATCTGACGTCCCAGGTGATAAATTAGCTGTATACCAATCGGCTACTTCTGGTATTTTGTAAGCAGCATGTGCATATGTGAATGGGAAAGAAACTGCATCTACAGCTCCTCTAGCAATAAGTGTATATGTCTCTGGCGCAGGAACTGACATTTTTGTAGCCCCTAATCTTACCATTGCTGTTCCAACACCACCACCAGCTCTAACTCTCATTCCTTTAAAGTCAGAAAGTTTTAATGGTGGCTTTCCTTTACCCATAAATTCATATTGTGGTAAATTTGAAGTCATAAAATATATACCATTAAATTTTGATGCTTCTTTTTTTAATATTGGATGATCGTAGACTGCTTGTCTTAATTTTGCATCTCTGTCAAAGCTTTGTCCAAGTGGTAAAAATGGAAGTGTTAACGCCATTAAACCTGGGTTTTTCTTTGGATGGTAAAAGTTACAAACAGTTGCCATTTCAAATGAGTTAGCTTTTAAACCATCCCAATTTTCTCTTGATTTTGCCAATTGGCCACCATAGAAAATTTTTAGTTTAAATTTACCACCAGTTTCTTCTGCAAGTCTTTTAGATAAAGTTTCTGCACCCTCAGTAAATGCACGTCTTTTTCCCCATAGACTATACTTCCAAAAAACACTAGGGCCGTCTACACTAGCAAGAACAAGGTTCGCCAAAAAATTTGACATAAGAACCATTAGGAAAACGGCAAACATTCTTTTTAAATTTTTCATATATTTTCCCCTAAGTAATAGATTAAAAGTTTAGATAAGCTTATTAAGTAAGATTAGTCAAATTTAAATGATTAACAAATTAAAAATTTTAAATTTAGCTAGTAGAAATTTATCAAAAATTAGATGTGATTAATGTAAGTTTTTTGAATTTCCCTCAGTTTGTTTTAATATATTTAAATATTTAATGACCTCATGAACTTTCTCGTCAGGAAGATCTTTATAGCTTTTTCCAAACTTGTCTTTTACTTTTAATGCAACGTGAGCATAGGGGTTTCTTCCATTAGGATGATTTGGATGATCTGGTAATTTATTAATTAAACTATCTCCAGTTAGTTGGATTAACTTCCATAAATATTTTTTGTTATCTTGATTCATCTTAAAATACTTTTAATAAGAATAATGTGATGCCTGGAAATGAAAACAATAATATTACTCTTAAAATATCACTAAATAAAAAGGGTAAAACTCCTTTAAAAGTATCTGCAATACTTACATCTCCTGCCATCTTATTTATAATAAAAACATTTAATCCAACTGGAGGTGTAATTAATCCTACTTCTACGACGATAAGTGTTAATATTCCAAACCATATTGCTGTTTCCTCAGCAGACATCCCAAAATCCAATGTCATAATCAAGGGAAAAAAAACTGGTATTGTGAGTAAAATCATTGCCAAGCTATCCATCAAACAGCCTAGGAACAGATATAAAACAAGAATACATGCTACAATCAGATAAGGTGAAAAATTTTTTTCTAATGCTATCTCGCCTAATTTGTTTGGAAGTTGTGTTAATGCTATAAATGAGTTGAAAAATTCTGCTCCTAACAGTACTAAAAATATCATAGCAGAAGTAATTGCGGTACTCTCAATTACTTCAACCAAGTCTTTAAACTTAAAATTTTTATTAGAAATAGCAATTAGACCAGCTCCACCTGCACCGATAGCACCACCTTCTGTAGGAGTAAACCAACCTAAATAAATACCTCCTATCATCACCAAAAAAATTAGAATTATCTGCCATATATGCTTAAATAAAGACAATCTTTCTTTCCAGCCAACTCTATCTTTAGTTGGTCCAGAATCTTTTACAAATCTTACATATAAAGCGATTGCAAGTATGTATCCTAAAGCAGCTAGAATTCCTGGAATGAAAGCAGCTAAAAACATTTTAGCAATATTTTGTTCTGTTAAAATTGAGTAGATGATGAGTATTACAGATGGCGGAATTAATATCCCTAAAGTTCCACCAGCTGCCAGAGTTCCTGTACTAAGAGCACCAGAGTATCCTAATCGTCTTAGTTCAGGAAGTGCAACTTTACCCATAGTGGCTGCGGTTGCCAGTGATGATCCACAAATAGCTCCAAATCCTGCACAAGCGCCAATAGCTGCCATTGCAACTCCACCCTTTCTATGGCCAAGACAAGCGCCAGTAAATTTAAAAAGTGCTTCACTCATACCAGCTTTGCCAGCAAAATTTCCCATTAGTAAAAATAGTGGAATAACAGATAAAGAATAATTAGAAAACAAATGCCACGCACTAGTTTTAACTTGAGATAAAATTGGAAGCCATCCAGCTATTATAATGGTACCTGAACAACCAACTATTAGCATAGCCAAACCAATTGGCATTCTTAGCGCAAGCATAGAAAATAATATTGGAAAAGCAATTATGCCAAGAGTAAATTTATCCATAAAATTATTTTCCTATTATGAGGTTAATTTTAATTATGAATGTATAAAAACAGCAAACTGTTAAAAGAAAAAAAGAAGCAATTACAGGTAAAAAAGGTAACCAAATAGGAAATGCTAAAAGCATAGTTTCTTCTTGATAGATGTACATATCTTTTGCTCCTAAAATCATACGAGAGCTAAAGAACAATGCTACTACAGCAAATATTAATGAACTAATTGAGTCTAATAAATTAATTTTATTTTTGGAAAGTTTTGCTGTTATAAAATCTACAATAACATTTCCATTTTTTAGATGACACAATGGTAAGAATGATCCTATAGCTACAGCACAAGCAATTTCTACAAGTTCAAAGTCACCCAAAATAGGAGATGAGAACACCACTCTTCCAAAAATAGAAAAAATACTAATTAAAGCAACTGATAAAAGTATAAAACCACCAAAAATTGCAAAGTATCTAGAAACTAAATGTAAAATACGTCCAAATTTATTATTTGGACGTATTTTATTATTAAAGATTTTTTTCCTAAAATTCATATTTAGGAAAATTACATCATTTTTTCATATTTTGAAATTAAAGACTTTGCAGTATCGTAAAGTTTTTGTCCATCTAGGCCTTTACTGTTAGCATTTTTAATCCAATCTTGAATAACTTGATCTGCTGCTTTTTTTATCTCAGCTAAAGGAGCGCCACTTAAAGTATGAAATTCCCCGCCAGCCTTAACCGCTAATGCACGAGCAGGTCCTTCAAAATCGTCCCATAGTACACCTGCTTTTCTAGCTAATGACATACCAGAATTATTGTCTATAACCTTTTTATGGGCTGGTGATAATGAGTCGTATTTTGCTTTGTTCATTACAAAAAGAAATGGTGATGTATAAAGCCCTCTATTTCCAGCAACATTAGTATGCGATTTGGTTAATTCTTGAAGTTTAAAAGATGGCATTATTTCCCATGGAACAACCATACCTGTAATAACTCCTTTTGACAGGGAAGGTGCAACTTTTGGTATTGGCATCCCTACAGGTGTAGCTCCCAATTTTTTTAATAAGCTAGTTGCTGAACGTGTTGGACCCCTTAGCTTAAGACCTTTAAAGTCATTTACTGATTTAATTAATGTCTTTTTTGTGTGGATCACACCTGGGGCGTGAACATGAACTGCAAGAATTTTATAATCTTTAAGATCTTCAGCTCCAGTAGTTTCAACAAATTCTTGAACTGCCTGGGCAGTTATTTTTGCGCTTGTTGGCATGAAAGGTAACTCAAAAACTGATAATCTTGGAAATCTTCCAGGAGTATAGCCCGCTACTGTCCAAACAATATCCACAACTCCTTCACGAGCTTGATCAACTAGTTGTGGTGGTTTGCCTCCAAGTTGCATTGATGGATACATTTCGGTAATAATTTCGCCATTACTTTCTTTTTGTACTTTGTCAGCCCATGGTTTAACAAATTTAGCATTTGAATTTGCTGGCATTGGGACCATTGTATGAAATTTTAAAGTAACTTTATCAGCTAATGCTGAAAATGATAATCCAGCACTGATAATTGTTGTCGCAAATACGCCAATCAACTTATTCATTAAGACTCCTCCATATAAAGTTTTAAATAATTTAAATTAAATCATTAACTAGATATTCATAGAAAGCAAATTCTATTTTTTTTAAATTTACAAGATATTATCATTATTTGATAATTTAATTATAAATTAGTTGTTTTTTTATCAAAATGATGTATATTATATAATTTCTACAAGGATTAATCTTATGTCCATCAATGCACTTAGTTATATTGGAGTTAATTCAGATAAAATTGAAGATTGGAAAGACTTTGCTACTAAAAATTTAGGTATGCAAAAAACTGATTATTCTAAAAAATCTTTATTTTTTCGTATGGATGATCAAAAGCAAAGATTCACAATCTCTGGCGAACCTGGTGATAAACTTGCTTTCCTTGGATGGGAAGTAGAAGAAAAATCAGATCTTCAACAATATGTCAGAAGATTAGAAGACGCTGGAATAGATGTTTTCATAGGGGATAAAAACCTTGCTGATATGAGGTTTGTTGATGAATTAATATTTTTTGATGATCCAGCAGGGAATAGAATTGAACTTGTTTACAGGCCTCATATTGATAATAGTCCATTTGTCCCGGGAAGACCAATTTCTGGATTTAAGACTGACGTTTGTGGATTAGGCCATGCAGTTTTACATGTATCTAATGTTGATAGTTTAATTCCTTTTTATAGAGATATTTTAGATTTCAAAATTAGTGATTACAGTTTTGATCCTATTTCATTATGTTTTTTTCACGTAAATGGACGTCATCACAGTTTCGCTCTAATTGGGAGTGGTCAACAAGGATTCCATCATTTCATGGTAGAATATAAAAATTTAGACGATGTTGGACAAGGATATGATTTATTAAAATATAATTATAAAAATGGAATAGCTTACACCTTGGGACGACACACAAACGATTATATGACTTCTTTCTATGCACATACACCTTCAGGTTTTTTTATTGAAAATGGATGGGGTGGTAGAATAATCGATCCTAATACATGGGTTCCTCATCAAACAAACGAAGGTCCAAGTTTTTGGGGGCACGAAAGATTATATTTACCTGATAATGAAAGATTAAAGTTTAGAAAAAAACGTATTGAAACTGCTCAGCAAGGCAAAAGATCTCCTATGGTAATTGATTGTCCTTGGTTGTATCAAAATATTAGTAAAAAATGAGCACTCAAGATTTTGATGTTGTTATAATTGGATTAGGTCCTGCAGGAGGTACATTAGCTAATCTTTTAGCTATGAACAATTTATCTATTCTAGTTTTAGAAAAAGAAGCAAGTATATATAATCTACCACGAGCGGTTCATTTTGATGATGAAGTTATGAGAGTATTTAATACTATTGGCATAACTAAAAGTTTAACAAAAAAATTAATTATTAATAAAGGTACAAAATTTGTTGATGAAAAAGGTAACCTTCTTCTTGATTGGCCCAGACCAAAAGTTATTTCAGAAAATGGATGGTATCCTAGTTATCGGTTTCATCAACCTGATTTAGAAAGAAGCCTACGTCATAAATTAAAAAAATTTGAAAAGGTAATTATTTCCCAAAACTCTGAAGTATACAAAACTATCAGTCATAAAAATTATTCAATAATTCAATACAAAAATTTAAAAACCAAACAGTTTTTTTCTGTAAAGTCTAAATATATAATTGGCTGTGATGGCGCTAATTCTTTTCTCAGGAAGCAAATAAAATGTGAAATGGAACATCTAGGTTTTGAACAACGTTGGGCTGTCATAGATTTAATTTTAAAAACTAAAAAAATAAATTTGCCAGATAGAACAATACAATATTGCAACTCAAAAAGACCAGCTACATACTGCAGAAATGTAGGAAAAAGAAGAAGATGGGAGATAGCTTTAAAAGAAGATGAAAGTGTAGAAAAATTCTTCGATAGTAAAACACTTTGGAAATTTTTAAGTCAATGGGTGTCCCAAGATGAAGCAAAGATTGAAAGAAAAACTGTTTATACATTTCAATCAGCAATTGCAAAAAAATGGAGAAGAGGTCGTCAATTTTTAGTCGGAGATGCTGCTCATTTGACACCACCATTTATGGGTCAAGGAATGTGCGCTGGAATTAGAGATGCATCTAATTTAGCTTGGAAAATTAGTATATGTTGTAAAAAAGGTCACAATGATAGATTACTTGATACGTATCAAAGTGAGAGATCTTCAAATGTAAGAGATTATATAAATACGGCAATGAAAATGGGTGAGCTACTTAATTCAATTGGAGGATCAAAGGTATCAGACACTGTTTATATGGAGAAAGATGGTTCAATAAAAATGAATAGTATAAAGCCTAAACTTGGAAAAGGATTAGGTGATCTCAATGATAAAAATAGAGGAAAAATTTTCCCATATTTAAAAATTAATTTTAACAAAGAATTTGATGATTTATTTTCATGTTATCCAATCTTAATTACAAATAAGAAGGTAAGTGAAAATAAATTAAAAATTAGAACTTACAGTACAATTGATATACCGGAAATAGAAACAATTTTAAAAAAATTTAATTCAAACAGCTTAATTATTCGACCTGATCGGTTTGTTCTTGCTAGTACAGATAAAAATGACTTAAAAGATTTTTCTCGTTTTTATCTCAATCAAATTTTTGCTTTATAGGGATAAAGGTGTCTGGTTTTCAAAGGTATAAAAAAATCTTAGATCTTTTCTCTGAAGAGAGAAGTTCTTGGACTGTCTTAGAAATTTCAAAATCACTTAAAACACCAACTAGTACAATATATAGAATTGTGCGAGAAATGGTCACGGCAGAATTTCTTGAAAGTGCGTCAGGATCTTATTTTAGATTGGGTCCGGCATTCATTAAATTTAATAGAATTATTAATTTTTCTGATCCTTTGGTTAGAGCAGGACAACCATTTCTAAAAAAACTAGCTAATGAAAATCCTATAACAAGTGTTAACGTTTTAGCAAGACTCTACGGAAATAATGTGATGTGTGTTGCTGACTACAAAAGTCCATCCTTTAAAAAAAATACAAGCTATCAAAGAGGTAAATTAATGCCTTTAATATACGGCGCAACTTCCAGGGCAATAATTATTCAAATTACTGGCAAAAGGTTAGAAAATTTAATTAATTTAGAAAATTTTAAATCAGATGAAGATAAAACTAATTTTTTGAAAGAGTTAAAAAGTGACAGAAAAAAAGGATATTGTTTTACAGAAGGTCAAGTAGATAAAGGTCTCATTGGTTTTGCAGTTTCAATCAGTAACAAAAAATTGGGCATTGTAGCGTCTCTAAGTTCAATATTCAATTTAGATGATTTTCTTTTAGAGCATGAGCCTATAATTTATGCTAATCTTACGACTTACGGTTTATTAGTAGAAAAATATATTAATGAAATTTTTGACGATATTCAAAAGTATCATCATGAAACAAAATCAATAAGGTAAATAAATGTCCCTAGATGCTGTTCAAGCTAATATTTCATTAAATCATCTTGAAATTGAAAGTCGTGATCCAAAAAGATTAGCTGAATTTTATTCAAATGTAATGGATATGAAGACAAATAGGCTAACAAATCAAAAGTTTTTGTGCGAGGGACCTGGTCGTAAAATAATAATAAAAACAGGAAAAAACAATACACTCGGCTATGCGGGAATGGTTTGTAAAAATGAAGAAAATTTAGAAAGGTATAAAGAATTTTTAAAAATAAATAAATGTGAAATCAACGACTTTGTTTCAGAATTTTATCAATCAGGATCTTTTTCATTGCAAGATCCTGATAATAATATGATTTGTTTTGGTGTTCAAAAAAAAGAAAATAATTTTTACACCAAAAGTATTCATGCACCATTACAGCATCTAACTTTTGCGTCTAAAGACGTAAAAAGGTTTCAAAACTTCTATCAAAGAAAACTTGGGTTTCAAGTAACCGACAGAGTAATAAAAAGCACTGGTGAACTTGCAACTTGTTTTACAACATCTAATCACGAACATCACACAATTGCGTGTTTTAAATCCTCACAAAATGGAATGGATCATCACTCATATGAAGCTTGTGAATGGAATAATATAAAAACATGGTGTGATCATTTTGCTCAAAATAATGTAAAATTGATGTGGGGTCCTGGTAGACATGGTCCAGGAAATAATTTATTCGTATTTATCGAAGATATTGATGGAAATTGGATAGAAATATCAGCTGAATTGGAAACGGTAATTGGTCGACCGCCAAAGAACTGGCCTCAAGAAGAAAGAACCCTCAATTTATGGGGAAAAGCAATTATGAGATCTTAAGAGAGGAAATAAAATGAAGTTACTAAGTTTTACTAGATTAGGAAAAACAGGTTTTGGAGCAGTTGTAAAAGATGGAATTGTTGACCTTACTGGCAAATTAGATCCAGAAATTAATTCTATTAAAGAATTAATATCACTTAATATGGAAAAAGAAGCAGAAGACTATATTGCAGGTAAAACAAAAGATTTATCTTTTTCAGATTTTACTTTTTTACCTGTAATTCCAAATCCAGAAAAAATTATGTGCATTGGGTTAAATTATTTAGAACATAAAAAAGAAACTGGTAGACCTGATGTTGATAACCCAACAATCTTCACCAGGTTTGCGGACTCCCAAGTTGCTCATTTGCAACCTTTAATCAAGCCCGACAATTCTGATCGTTTTGATTATGAAGCTGAAATGGCAATCGTTATAGGTAAAGGTGGTAGGTTTATCTCTGAAGAAGAGGCGCTAAATCATATTGCCGGTTATACATGTTACAATGATGGAAGTATAAGAAATTATCAAAGACACACTTCTCAATTTACTCCAGGAAAAACTTTTCCAGGTACAGGCGGATTTGGACCTTATTTAGTTACACCAAGTGAAGTGGGTGATTATAGAAAGCTACCAATTGAATTAAGATTAAATGGAAATGTGATGCAGAAAGCTACATTAGCTGATCTTATTTTTCCAATTCCAAGATTAATTAGTTACATTTCAGAATTTACTGCATTATCATCTGGAGACGTCATTGTAACAGGCACTCCTGGTGGTGTTGGAGATAAAAGGAATCCAGCTGTATACATGGTTCCAGGGGATATTGTTGAAGTTGATATCGGGTTATTAGGAGTGTTAAAAAACCCAGTGATTGCAGCACCAAAGTTATAAATTAAATTTATGAGGGTTTATAAATAATGAATAAATCTTTAATAACAAATTTATTATCAATATTAATTATAATTGTAGGTTATATTTATCAAGAAAACTATCCATTCATTATAATCACAGGAGTATTTGCTCTATCTGGCAGCATAACTAATTGGTTAGCTATTCATATGTTGTTTGAAAAAATACCCCTTTTATATGGATCAGGAGTTATTCTAGATAAATTCGAAGATATTAAACTAGGAATAAAGAACCTTATTTTGCAAGAGTTATTTACTGAAACTCAGATAAATAATTTTTTATTAGATAATAAAGTTAGTGCTAGGGAAATAATCATTAATAAGATTGATTTTGATAAGGTTTTTTTAGGTTTAGTAGAAGCAATAGAGGGTTCACAATTAGGTGGTATGCTTGCAATGGTTGGTGGTCGAAAAGCTCTTGATCCACTTAAAGATCCTTTTACTAAAAAATTAAAAATAATTATTGAAGACTTTTTGACTGAAAACACTTCCAATGAAAATAGTTCTGAAACTACCGCATCTTTATTATTAAAGATTGAAAATATATTAGACGCAAGGTTAGCCGATTTATCCCCTGAAGATATAAAAATTATTATTCAAAAAATGATTAAAGAGCATTTAGGCTGGCTGGTAGTTTGGGGAGGCTTTTTTGGTGGGTTTTTAGGTTTAGTAATAAGTCCTATAGGATTTAATATTTTATAAAGTACAAGCAGGAGAGTATAAAATATACTCTCCTTTAATTTTTCTATGAAATTAACCAACCACCATCAATATCAATTGTTGTTCCAGTAATAAATTCGTTTTCAATCGCAAAAATTATTCCAGTAGCTACTTCATCTGGAGTTCCTGCTCTAGGAATTAAATTGTTATTTGTTGTGTTTTTATAATAATCTTCTCTTTCTTTACCTTGAAGAGGACTCATGGGGGTATCAATAATTCCAGGTGAAACTATATTAATTCTTTTTGGAGCTATCTCAGGAGCTATACCTCTTGCAAATGCTTCTACAGCACCACCTACTGATGAAATGGCAATTTGCCCAGGTCTACATTTTCTCGCTGGAGAGCCACTTACTAAAACAATGTTTCCATTGTCCTTAAGATATTTAGTACCATATCTAACTACATTAGTATATCCCCACAACTTATCAAATGAGGCTTTGTAACCATCTAAATCCATGGATAAAAATGGTCCAACGGCTCTGGCGCCACCGGTAGCGGAATTAACTAAAATATCATATTCGCCTTCTTCTTGAAAAAACTTTTCTAACGCATCTCTGTCTAAAACATTCATTTTTATGGTTGTAACATTTTTGGGAACATTTTCTAATTTCTCTGGGTTCCGGCTGAGTGCTATTACATGAGCACCTTTATCTGACAACATCTGAGTTGCTGAAAGTCCTATCCCAGATGTGCCCCCAAAAACAATAGCCCTTTTACCATTAATATCCATTTTATTTATCCTTTAAATTTATTTATAATTCAGAAAGTTTTTATAACATTTTACTTTGAGATTTGTTAGTAAAGTTTAAGATATAGTAAAGGTATTAAAATGACAATTGAGTTATTCAGAAACGATTCATATTTGAAAGATCATAATACAATTATCTCTGAAATTGTACCTGAAGGTTTAGTACTAAATGAAACTATTTTTTATCCTGAAGGTGGAGGACAGCCTGGAGATGAAGGTTCAATCACAATAGATAATCAAACAATTAACGTTATTGGAACTAGATATATTGATAATAAATTAGTTCATTTGATAGAAAATATTGATGGTTTAAAAAAAGATGAAAAGGTTAGATTAAATTTAAATTGGATTAAAAGATATAGTTATATGAAAGTGCATACTTCACTTCACCTGCTATGTTCAATTATACCTTTTCCTGTTACAGGAGGTTCTATAGGTGACGGAAGAGGTCGTATAGACTTTGATCTTGAAAGCAAGCCTGACAAAGAAGAAGTATTAAATAAAATTAATGAATTAATTGATCAAGATCATTCAATTTTTATATCAAGCATTACAGATAAAGAGTTAGACGAAAATCCAGAATTAGTTAGAACTATGGCGGTGAAACCTCCAAGAGGATCAGGGCAAATAAGAATGATAAAAATTGGAGATAATATTGATTTTCAGCCATGTGGTGGAACACACGTAAATAAAACATCTGAAATTAATCATGTTAAATCTGTAAAAATAGAAAATAAAGGTAAAATGAATAAAAGAATAATTTTGAATTTTTAGGTTTTAAAATTATTTTTTACATACAATCTCAAATGGTAATGTACGCTTTTCTTTAATACACTGCATAGAGTTTCTAGATCTTTGTTTCATTGTTGCTCCTCCTATTACATGAATTCCTAGAATAGGATTTTCTTTTTTAGATTTAGTATTTATCATTTTTTCATAACCTGAAATATATTTCTCAGATGTCTCTATAATTTGAATGTCATGAAATCCAACTTCTTCTAATAATGCTATTGTACTTTCAGGAGAGAATAAAAAACTCATCTCCGCTGTGTCTGCCCATGGTAATGGGAAAATTGGATTTCCTTCTGGCCCTAATCCATGTTCTGAGAAAGCAAAAAAAGTCTCTTTTTTTAAAACCCTAAATGCTTCCAAAAAAAATTCTTTTCTATTTTTGATATTCATAGTTACATGTTGCGAATATCCACCGTCAAAAGTTTCATCTTCAAAATCAAGAGTTTCACCATTACCTATTTGAAGAGATACTTGCTTGGACATTGAGGTAAGATTGTTAAACTTATTACCAATTTCTATAAAGCTAGGTGTTATGTCTATTCCTGTAATGAAACATCTAAATTGTTTTGCAAAATATCTTGCAGGTCCTCCAAGTCCACATCCAATATCTATGATTCTTTGATTTTCATATATTGGCATCCTTTTCCCTAGATCTACAGTAGCTGCAATCCCTCGAGCATGATACTGATCAATAGGAAATAAATCTTCAATCTCTAATTTTCTATCATTTAAACCAGCCTCTGACATAGCTTTATGGATTCTTGAATGAATGTCACCTCGAGTCCAAAAAGTTTCTATATCAGATCTATTTACCATTTTTAGTTATTCAATATAAAGTCAGCGCAACGTTCACCAATCATCATACAAACTGCATTTGTATTCCCGGAGACTAGCGTTGGCATTATTGAAGCATCAGCAACACGAAGACCTTTAATGCCATGAACTTTTAAATTTTTGTCAACAACTGATTCTTGGTCGAATCCCATTTTACATGTCCCTGAAGGATGATAAAGCGTCTCAGCTTTGTTCCTGATAAATTGCATAATTTCTTCATCTGAAGAAAAGTCGTACCCAGGTTGAATTTCTGTATCACAAAATTCTTTCATTGCTTCTGATTGCATTAGTTTTCTTATTAATTTAACTCCTGCAACTAGAGTGTCTCTATCTAACTGGCTCGATAGAAAATTATATTTTATACTAGGATATTCTTCTGGTTTGTCCGATTTAATATGAATAGTTCCCTTGCTTTCAGGTAAGTTTTGATTAACAGTGCAGGTAATACCTGGTTCCTTTCCTAAGGTTCTTTTTCCATTATTTAATACAACCTTATATGGAATAAAATGTACCTGAATGTCCGGGGCAACTAATTCTTTTCTAGTTTTGAAAAATCCAAGAACTGGAGCTGACGGTAAAGTTAAAAAACCTTCTCTCTTAAAAGCATAAGTCAGAACTTGTTTTATTAAATTTATACCTCTGGCCTTATCATTATATGATATCCCTCTTTTAGTAATATTATATACTAATCTTGGACCTAGATGATCTCTTAAATTTTCTCCAACTCCTTTTAATTCATGAACTAAAGATATACCTTTTTCTTCTAAAATAGAACGATTTCCAATTCCAGATAACTCTAATACTTGTGGCGAATTTATAGCTCCACCACATAAAATAACTTCGTTCTGAGCAAAAAATTCATTAATTTTATTTTTGTTTTTAACTTTTACCCCAATACATATCTTACCATCAAATAACAATTTTGTAACAAGTAAATTAGTAATTATAGTAAGATTTTTTCTTGATCTAATCGGCTTTAAATAAGCAACTTCTGCGCTCATTCTTTCGCCTTTAAAAATTGTCGTTTGAGTATAACTTATGCCTTCTTGTTCATCACCATTATAGTCTTTATTGGTTGGTATACCTATTTCACCTGCACCTTTGAATAACCCGTCATAAATAGGATTCCTATCTACTACTTCTGAAATTTTTAATGGACCCTCAGAACTCCTAAGTTCTGTTATTTCACCTTGGTAATTCTCAATTTTTTTAAAAAAAGGCAAGACATCGTCATAAGACCACCCAGTATTACCCATTTGAGCCCAAGTATCATAATCGAGTTTATTGCCTCTGACATACACAAGCCCATTAATAGAACTAGAGCCACCAAGTAATTTTCCCCGTGGTATAGGGATTAGTCTATTAGAAGTGTTTTCTTCAGGTTCAGATCTATATCTCCAATTAGCTTTAGGATTATCAATTAAAAGTGCAAAACTTGCTGGAAGCCTTGAAACAGGATGTGACGATCTACCAGCTTCTATTAATAACACTTTATTATTTGGATTTTCTGATAATCTATTTGCAACAGCACAACCAGCAGAGCCAGCTCCAACTATGATATAATTGAAATCCTTATTCATTATTTTTCCTTTTGTTTCAAGAGATACTAGTCAATTATATTCGCATATCAATATTAAAATATAAAAATTGGTTTAAATTAAATTTAGGACTTCATTGATAAAAAATTTAAACAATGTAAATTATTCGAAATTTTTGGAGAATTAGATTTGCTTGAGTGGATATTAGATGTAACTCAAATAATTGTTGCTGATATTGTACTATCTGGCGACAATGCTTTAATAATTGGAATGGCAGCAGCAGCAGTTCCGGAAGAAAGTCGTAAAAAAGTAATTTTTATTGGCTTGATGGCTGCTGCAGTCCTTAGAATTTTATTTGCTCTTATTGCTTCTTATTTAATAAGCATTCCTGGATTACTTTTATTAGGTGGATTATTACTTTTTTGGGTTTGTTGGAAATTTTACAATGACATAAAAGAATTTTCATCATCTGATGAAGATAAAGAAAAGCTTCAAAAAGATTTATCCGGAAAAGGATTAAAAGGTGCACTTATAACTATAATCATAGCTGATATCTCGATGTCTCTAGATAATGTTATAGCCATAACCGCGATAGCTAGGGATAATAAGACATTGTTGATCTTAGGAATTGCCTTTGCCATTTTAATCATGGCTCTATTTGCAACCGCTATAGTTAAATTATTAACCAAGTTTAAATGGCTATCATATTTAGGTCTTGCTTTTTTAGTTTACCTATCATCTAAAATGACTTTAGATGGTTGGTTCCAAATCTATCCTTACATCAATGATTTTCTATGATCCAAGCCACTTTGGAAACCAAAGAGCAATATCAGGATAAAACATTACCAATAACATACCTGTTATTTGTAGAGCTATGAATGGAAGGACAGATATAAAAATTTCTTGTAAGGTAATATCTGCTGGTGCAACGGATTTCAACCAAAAACATGCAGGACCAAATGGTGGTGATAGGAAATAAATTTGGATATTCATAACAAATAACACACCAAACCAAACAGCAGCCCACTCAGGTTCTAAACCTAGTTCTGGTGCCATTCCAACAACAACAGGAGCAAACACAGGAACTGTTATAAATGCTATTGCAATCCACTCCATAAACGTTCCAAGGATAACTAAAATCCCCATCATAACAAAAACTATTCCTATAGCAGGCAAACCTAATCCTGAAAATAAGGACCTCATAAAATCTGCCCCACCTATAAGATTGTAAATTCCCACAAATGCTACAGCCCCTAAAATTAACCAAATAATTGTTCCAACAGTAGACATCGTTCCAGCAAGAGCTACTTGTAGTAGGTTCCAACTATAAGCATTTCTAAACCATGCAACAAAAATAGCTCCTAAAACACCTACTGCTGCAGCTTCGGTTACTGATGCAATCCCACCATAAATTGATCCCATTACACAGAAAATTAAGAAGATACTCAAAAAAACAGCATATAGCTTATCTTTAGACATCTTCATTTCTTTTTGTCTTGCTTTTGCTACCTCTTCTGCAGTTGGCGCCATTGAAGGATTTATATTACATCTTGCAAGTACATAAATGGCATAAAGACCAGCTAGCATTAGACCAGGAACAGCTCCAGCCATAAATAAATCTCCAATGGCAACTTGAGCAGATAATCCATAAATAATCATTATGATGCTTGGTGGAATAAGAGTTGCTAATGCCCCAGACGCACAAATTAATCCAATAGACATTTTTCTGTCGTAACCTAATCTAAGTAATTGAGGCAAGGCAACTAAGCCAAGCATAACAATTTCTCCACCCATAACACCTGACATTGCAGCTAAAACAACTGCCACAGCGATTGTTTGAATGGCAACGCCACCACGTAACTTACCTGCAAAAATTGACATAGCGTCAAATAAATCTTCGGCGACACCAGCTCTTTCTAAAATTGAAGCCATTAACACAAATAATGGCACAGCAATTAATGGATATTTTTCTAATAATCCAAAGGCATTAGTAGAAACTAAATAAAGACCTCCATATCCAAAATAGCAAAGTGCACTTAGAACTGAAACAAATAAAGTAACGACGCCCAAAGGCATACCTGTCATCATCAATACTAGCATCAATACAACAATCAATATGCTTGCAGTACCAATATTCATATCCTGCATGTTAATGTAATCTTGTGGATTAATATGACTTCCAACCGCGGCATAGATGGAGTTTATGTATCCAGCAAAACTCTCTTCTCCTATAAAATGTACTATAATAACGCAAGTGATTCTCAAAATTATCAAAGCACAAATTGCTAAAACTATTTTTTTTGCAATATTTGAGCTAAAATGCCTGTAAAGATTAATCATCAATTGAATGATGTAAGTCGTTGCACCGATGGTGAGCATAGATTTTAATATCATTGGTTGTGGAGAGTTCCACGCACTACCTGCTTTTTCTAGCATCATTACCGAATCAAGTGCTCGAATAACTGAGTCATCTATAAGTAGCCACAAGGCTATGATACCTACAACATAAGCAATGAAATCGAGCCACCATTTACCTCTATCAGATGCCATTATATAAAAGACCGTAATACCAATGTGTCGTTTGTGAAGTGTTACATATGCAGCTGATAACATCCATGCCGTAGCAGCTAAAACCATAACAACTTCAAATACCCATTGGGTTGGGTTGTCAAAAATATATCTAGAAATTACTTCGTATCCTGTTACAGCAGCACATATTAAATAAAGTTGTGCTACAGCTAGCCCAGAAAACTTACTGAAGTGGTCAAAGAAGGCAAAACTATCTTTCCCAGTCTCAAAATTTTCCATATTATCCAAGTCTAAATTATGTTTTTGGACTGTTTCTGCCATTAAATTTCCCCCGATATGAATTTTCTACTTGCAATATAAACAATTAACACATTAACATTATTTAGAGACATATATTTTAGTATGTCAAGAACCAAGGAGGAAATTGTGGCTAAACCTGTTAGAAGCGATCATGTAGATACCTACGGTCCCTGGGCTTGGATTGCTGGATTTGCTTTCGCGGTTTTAATTACATGGATGATGTTCTATATAGCTGATGGTTTCAGCTAATTTTCACAAAAGGAGGAATATAGTGAAAAAAATATTAATAAGTGCCTTAGTAGTAGCTGGTCTAACCTTTACTGGTGCCGCTAGTGCAAAAAAATTAAAATTTCAGATGAGCTCCAAAGCCGGTGACTGGGCTCATACTTATATGGGTGAAAAGGCAAAAATATTGTCAGACCTTACCGATGGCAAATTACAAATTGAAGGATTACCAACAAAGTCTGTTGTACCTCACAGAGAAACAATTGATGCAGTTGCAAATGGTATCCTAGACGGTGATTTCAATGCTATTGCTTATTTTGCAGGAAGAGATCCAGCTTTTGCAATTATGGGGGACTTGATTGCTGGTTACGATACACCAAAACAATATCAAGAATATTGTATGCACGGTGGTGGAAAAGAAATGTTACAAAAGATATATGATAGCGTTCTACCAGGTAAAATTCTTGTTCTAGGCTGTGGTCCTTATGGAAAAGAAGCTCTCGTCTCAAAAGTGCCGATCAATGGAGTTGCAGATCTTAAAGGTGTGAAAATTAGATCACCTGAAGGATTAGCTGCCGATGTTTTTAGAAGAGCAGGTGCTTCACCTTCTTCAATTCCTTTCTCTGAGGTTTATACTTCTCTAGAAAAAGGTATTGTTGATGCTGCTGATGCTTCAGTCTACATAAACAACCATGCTAGTGGTTTCCATAAAATTGCTAAATATCCATTGTATCCGGGTATTCACTCAATGGCTAACCTACAGACTATTATTAACAAGAAAGTTTTTAATAAATTAAGTAAACAACATCAAACTGCCTTAACAGTTTGGACCTACATGACTTGGACAGCTAAGCTAAGAGATGCTGGCCTTGATGGTAGAGCTCAGGTTGCAAAAGATAAGGCAGCTGGTGACTTAACAATTATTGACTGGCCAGTTAGTGAGAGAGCAAAGTTCAGACAAATTGCTGTTGAGGCATGGAACTCTGCTGCTTCAAAAAGCCCGCTTGCTAAAGAGGCTTTAGAGTCAAATTTATCTTATATGAAGAAAATAGGTTTACTTTAAAAACATAACTAATTTAGCTTGCTGACTGCTCTAGTCAGCAAGCTTTTCTTTTCTTAAGACTTCCTTACAAATTTCCAATAATTTTAAATCTTCACTCCAATTTGCAATAAATTGAATGCCTATTGGTAAATTGTCGACTCCTTTTAAAAAAGGTAGGCTGATTGCTGGAACTCCCATCATAGTCCAATATCCGTTAAAAATTGCATTTCCAGTATTCATTAGATCACGAGGCGCTTGCCCTGGTGCTGAAGGAGTAATAATAGCATCATATTTAAGAAAGAATTGTCTTAAAGTTTGTTCCATTTTTTTTGCTTTTTCTGTTGCTGAAACGTAATCACTTGCTGATACTGGTATTCCTGCTTCTATTCTTTTAACTGTAAATGGATGAAGGTTAGATTTATCAGCTTGATAATAATTTATTAGAGAGTTGGCAATAGATCCGTTCATTATAATTTCGTGTGCATTAGCCGCATCTTCAAAATCTTTTCCAAGGTCTAAATCTTCAATATCAAGTTGTGAATTTTTTACAAACTCTTCAATTCCATTTTTCATATCTTTATCACCAAAATTCCAAACAGGTCCTCTAACAAATCCAAATTTAAGTGACTTATTTAAATTGAGATCGTTTTTATATTGGTAATTTTGGATCATATCTAAATCTTCACTGTCATATGATAAAATCACTGAGGCAACTAAGTCTATGTCTTCAACACAATTTGCATAAATACCAGGGTGGTCTAATCTTTGCGAAATTGGTGACATTCCAGATCTTGATATTGTTCCAAATGTTGGTTTAAATCCTAATATACCTGTAAATGATGCGGGTCTTAAAACAGAGCCACCTGTTTGTGATCCAATTGCTAGCGGTACCATATAGTCTGATACAGCAGCAGCAGAACCCGATGAAGAGCCACCAGGGGTGCATTCTAAATCTTTTGGGTTTTTTGTTTTACCAGGACCTGATAAAGCAAACTCGGTTGTAACACATTTACCCATAATAACAGCACCCTCATCTCTCAGTAATCTAACTAAATGAGCATCTTTAGATGGTTTTCTGTTTTTACATAAGAGAGATCCGTTTTCTGTAGGCATATCCCTTGTATCGATGATGTCTTTAATACCAATTGGGAGGCCGTTTAATTTACCTGCAGTTTTATCTTTCCATCTTTTATCAGCTTCTCTTGCCTGGTCTATTGCAAGTTTAGGATCTAAAAAAATCCAAGCGCCAACTTCATTTTCTCTTAATTCTATTTGTTTTAAAAATGCTTTCACATACTCTTCAGAAGAAAGACTGCCTTCTTTCATCATTTTTAATGCTTCATTAGCGCTTAGTTTGATTAAGTCCATCTAAATTTCTCTCTTATTATGATTTTGTAACAATTGCTTCAGCTTCAATTTCAACTTTCATTCTTGGGTCTACAAGAGCAGATACTTCTAATAAAGTAGATGCAGGTTTATGTTCTCCAAAATATTCAATTCTTTTTGGATTAATAATAGATCTATCTCTAATATCAGTTAAAAAGACTCTCACTTTAACTACATCATTTGACGAACTTCCGGCTGCAATAAGACAAGTATCTAGATCTCGCATGGCAATATCAAACTGATCCTTAGTATTCTCTGGAATTGTTTCATCAAAATTCATGCCTACTAATCCTGAAACCCAAACCACACCATTTGCTTCAACTACATGACAATAATGACTTACTGGCTGAAGTATATCTGGAATCAATATTCTATTAATCATTTTAATCCTCATAAATATAAATTAAACCGGTATATTATTATCCTACAATAGTATCTTATAAAATACTTAAAAAAATAGTTTCATTTACTTTGCATGAATTTGGAAAATGAATATCATATGGGAGTGTTTTCGTTATGAGGATAATATGCCTACAATAGTTTATTTAGATACATTGCCTGCCCAAAATGGTTTAGATATTTTACACTCTCAATCTAAAGTTGAAATATTAAAAATTAATAGTTCTGATAATGAACAAAAGTGCATGTCAATTTTACAAAAAGCAGATGCATATCAAGTCGGGGCAGCAAGAGATGAGGTCCCAAAATTTTTACAAGTTAGTAAACAATTTTTAAGTAAATTGCCTAACTTAATTGTCGTCTCATCTTCTGGTGCAGGCTACGACACTATTGATGTTGAGGCATGTACAGATGCAGGTGTATTAGTAGTTAATCAAACTGGCGGAAATGCTGAAGGTGTAGCTGAACACGCAGTAGGAATGATTTTAAATTTATTTAAAAGAATTGGTGAATGTGACCATGCTCTTAGGAGAGGTTGGAACGAGCCAAGAGTGAGTTTAATGGGAAAAGATCTTTTAAATAAAAATGTTGGAATTATAGGTCTTGGAAATACAGGTGGTAGAGTTGCAGAAATATGTAAAGTTGCATTTAATTGTAATATTTTGGCTTATGATCCTTACTTGTCTGAAGAAACTTTTAAAAAGAAACATGCAAGCAAAACCGAATTAGATATTTTATTATCAGAAAGTGACGTTGTCTCTGTTCATATACCCTTAAATAAAGAAACAAATAATATGATCAACAAAGATTGGTTTAAGAAAATGAAAAAAGGAAGTTATTTTGTTACTACTTCTCGAGGATCAATCCATAACGAAGATGATTTATATGATACACTTATACAAGGACATTTAGCAGGGGCAGGTTTGGATGTATGGGAGTTTGAGCCACCTCCGTCAACGCATAAACTTTTAAAACTTGAAAATGTAATAGCTAGCCCTCATACAGCAGGTATTACAAGAGATAGTCGAAATAAAATGTCTGAATTTGTTGCAACACAGCTTTTAGATATTTTTGATGGGAAGGATCCACCAAGGCCAGTAAATTCAGAAGTATTAGGAATTTTTCGAGAAAAATTTAAAAAAATCTAATAAAAAAGGAAATATCAATGAAAAATATTTTAATTACAGGAGCAAGCCAAGGCATTGGAAAGGCTACTGCAATTGAAGCCGCTAAAGCACAAATGTTTGTAGGAATTAACTATAATCAAAATTCAAAGGCTGCAGAACAATGTCTTAAACTAGTTAGAGATTCAGGTGGTGACGGAATTATATTACAATGTGACGTAGCTAATAATAAATCTGTTAAAAGTATGTTTAATGATTTCTTAGATAAAGCTGGAACAATTGATGGTGTTTTTAACAATGCAGGAATAACAGGACCAATTTCACCAATACAAGATCTTAGTCCAGACGACTTGAAGATGGTCGTAGATACAAATATATCAGGAGCCTTTTATGTGGCTCAAGAGTCAGTAAGAGTTATGATTTCTCAGAAATCTGGAACAATAGTTAATATGTCTTCAATTGCCGCAGATATTGGTGGTGGAGGAGAATTTGTTCACTATGCAATGTCAAAAGGTGCTATTCATTCTCTTACTTATGGGATGGCAAAAGAACTTGGAAAATTTGGAATAAGAGTTAACGCTGTTGCACCAGGTTTGATTGATACTGAAATTCATGCCAAAGCAGGTGATGCGTCTAGGGTTAATAGATTAATGCCATCAGTTCCACTTGGAAGGATAGGTGGTGCAGAAGAAGTTGCTAAAACGGTCATGTGGTTATTAGGTGACAAATCAAGCTATATTTCTGGTTCAGTTGTGCCTGTTTCTGGAGGTCGTTAAAGTTATAAATTTATATTTGTATTAGTACTCAACTGTTCTTTCTTTTTTGCTTGTCTTATACCTATATATGTTGAAGCCCCAAGTATTAGCGCAGACCCAAGCCATAAACCAACATGTGGTATTTCGTTAAAAAATATAAAACCTAGTGATACTGACCAAATTAACCTCAAATAGTCTAGTGGAAGAAGTGCAGTAATGTCAGCTCTCTTGAGAGCTTCATTTAAAAACCAGTGAACTAAAGTTCCAGCTATAGCAATAAATAAAAACATTATTAGCTGTTCAAAAGTAGGCCAAACCCAAACTTGTATGGCAAGTATGGATGTTGCAGGTATGAGACCTGCCGCTTGCCAAAATGTTATACTTACAGTTGTATCTGTTTGTGTAAGTTTCTTTGCCATTAACATAGAAGAAGACCACATTAATGAAGCACATAAAATTAGTAATGGCCCAAAACCTAATTCAACATCTGGTCTTAAAACAATTAATGCTCCTATAAATCCCACACACATTGCAAGCCATCTTCTTATTCCAACGATCTCTTTGAGAAAAATAATTGCTAATATTGTTGCAAAAATAGGAACAGTAAACATAAGCGCAGTTGCTTTTGCCAATTCTGTTATACTAAGACCATAGAACATACATAACATAGCTATACTGCCAACAACTGCTCTATATGATTGTAATTTAACATTATTAGATTTAAGCGATGCCATACCATTTTTTATAACTACAGGAAGAAAAATGAGTAGAACAAATATTGTTCTAAAAAAAGCAACTTCAAATGGATGATTATCCTCAGTTGCAAACCTTATTAAACAATGCATAGTTGTTGCAAAAATGCCTGATAAAACCATAAAGAGTACAGCTAGCAATGCAGGAGATAATGTTTTTATTTCTTTTGATTTATCTTTATTCATTTGGCTGAAAAGATCTGTGATTAAAATTCAAAGATTACTTATTTATTTTTTAGGTAGATTAAATTTCAGTTTTAAGAATACTTATTAGATATATTTAACATATTAATTGATTGGAGGCAAAATGTTAAAAGTTAAAGCACTTTTGTTTGATGTATTTGGGACTGTTGTTGATTGGAGGACTGGTATAGCTAGAGAAGTAGAGAGTGTTGCAAAGAAAAACGACATTTCATTAGATCCTTTTGATTTTGCCGACGCATGGAGAGCAGAATATCAACCAGCTATGGAGGAGATAAGAAAGGGAAGAAGATCATTTACTATACTTGATATTTTACACATGGAAAATTTGAAAAAAATTGCTTCAAAGTTTAATTTGCATAATTTATCAGATGAAGATTTTAAAATGCTTGTAAAAGCTTGGCATAGACTTCCAGGTTGGCCAGATAGCAGTGAGGGTATCAATCTACTCAAGAAAAAATATATTTTAGCCACTCAATCTAATGGAAATATAGCTTTAATAGTTAACATGGCAAAATTTTCAAATCTCAGTTGGGATGTTGTTTTAGGAGCAGAAGTAATTGGTCATTATAAACCTGAGCCAGAAGCTTACTTAAAAGCTTGCAATGCTCTTGATTTAAAAACTGAAGAATGTTTGATGGTTGCGGCTCATGATGATGATTTAAAAGCGGCAAGTCTTCAGGGTATGAAAACTGCTTATGTTCACAGACCTTTTGAGTACGGCAAGGATAAGTTGTTTGATATTGCTCAAGTAAACGATTATAAAAGTGATAGAAAATGGGATATTGTTTCAAAAGATTTAAAAGACCTAGCAAAACAACTAGGTTGTTAATTAAAAATTTAAAATAACAGAAAGTTTCAAATAAATCATGTCTTCAAACAAACCAATAATTGGTATATCAACTAATGAAATTATTAATTTTGGTGGTAGGCAAGTCTCTCATTCAACTGGTCTAAGGTATGTAAATGCAGTATCTAAATTTAGTAACGCAATACCAATTTTAATTCCCTCATATATAAAAGGTAAAGATCTAGATCTACTCCTAAAAAAAATCGATGGTATAGTTTTAACTGGAGGAAGAGCAAACGTTGAGCCGCATCATTTTGGAGGTAATCCATTCCCGCCAGATGAGCCCATTGATGTTGGTAGAGACGAGATTGTTTTAGAAATGATACCTAAATGTGTTAGCTTGGGTATTCCAATTTTTGGAATTTGTAGAGGCATACAAGAAATGAATGTAGCCTATGGTGGAACATTGCATTATCGGGTACATTTGCTGGATGACAAAAATGATCATCGTATGCCAAGAGGAGAAGATGTAACGGTTGAGCAAATTTTTAAATTAAAACATAGAATTGATTTTGTAAAAAACGGGTATTTTTCAAAATTACTCAAAAAGGACTCTTGTTTAGTTAATTCACTTCATGGTCAGGCTATCGATATTATTGCTAATAATTTAAGAATAGAAGCTGTTTCAGATGATGGTATTATTGAAGCAGTTAGTATTCCTGATCATTCTTCATTTGCAATTGGTGTTCAGTGGCATGCCGAATATGAACCTGAAAAAAACGAATTAAACAGATGTTTGTTTGCTGAGTTTGGATCAGCATGTTCAATTTATTCAAAAAGAAAGTAATACAACAATTTAAACTGGTGAGTTTGGACCTAAAGGTATAATTCTATATGGATTTATATGTTCGTGAGAATAATAATAATGTCTTTTGATATGATCAAAATTTGTTGTTGTATTTATAGCTGGATTGTTAAACATTCTTTTTACATAAGAACTAATATTCTTAAACTCATTTATTTTTTTCAAATTACATTTGAAATGAACATAATAAACGCTGTCAAATCTTAATAATGTAGGAATTAATCTGATGTCTGCTTCAGTTAGCACATTTCCAACTAAATATTTTTTATCTTCTAGGATTTCATCAATCATTTCTAATGATGAAAATAATTTTGTTACTGCATCTTCATACGCTTCTTGAGTTCTTGAAAAACCAGATTTGTAAACCCCATTGTTAATGTTCTCGTAAATTACTTTATTAATTTTATCAATTTCAATTCTTAAATTTGATGGATAGTAATCATCATAATTTTTTGTAATATCATTGAATGCACTATTCATTATCCGGATTATTTCAGCAGACTCATTATTTACAATTGTATTAGTTTTTTTATCCCATAAAATAGGAACTGTTGCTTTCGAAGATACGTTCTTATCTGAAATTTGATAGATTTCATGTACATACTTTTTACCATACAAGCTATCACCTGTTGTTTTTGGAAAGTTTTGCGAAAAGGACCAACCATTTTCAAGCATATCTGGATGCACATAATCCACAGAGATATGGTTCTCAAGTTTTTTTAAAAACCTAAATATTAACGTTCTATGAGCCCATGGACATGCATGACTTACATATAAGTGATATCGATTTGTTTCAGGTTTATAAATTTGGCCATTAATACTTATTTTATTTCTGAAAACACTATCTACTCTTTTAAAACTTCCATCTTTTTGATTGTTTGAAACTGAGCTTTTTGTCCAAACGCCACTGACCAATTGTCCCATAAATTAATCCCAAAAATTAAATTTAGTGATAAATTATCACGATTTTCAAAATATAAATAAATAATTTAAGTTATTCTATTAGTTAAATTATAAATAACGTAATAATTAATAGAAATTAACTCTAAAGGAATTTTCATGAAAAATATTGGTATAATTGGTGGTGGATTAATTGGTTCGAGTTGGGCGGCAATATTTTCTAAAAGTGGTTTTAATGTTTTTGTTTATGACCCATATCCTGAAGTTTTTAATGGTTATGAAAAAAGAGTTACTTTGTTTCTTGAAGAATTAAAAGCTATAGATGACAAAGTTGATGTTGATCAATGTTTAAATAAAATTTCTAAAAATGTAAGACTTGAAGAATTATGCGCTAAAGTCGAGTATATCCAAGAAAGTGCACCTGAAATTTTATCTGTTAAACAAGAATTATTTGCAAGGTTAGATAATTTGTCACCTCAAAATGTAGTGATTGGGTCATCTTCTTCCGCCATACCAATTTCAAAAATAACACAGAACCTTAGAGGACAACATAGATGCCTAATAGCACACCCTGCTAATCCACCACATCTTATACCATGTGTAGAAATCTGCCCAGGTGAAAACACATCAACAAAATCGATTGAAAAAGCTAAAGAAATTTTTAAAATCTCAGGTTCATCTATTGTAACCGTTAATAAAGAAATTGATGGTTTTATACTAAATAGATTACAAGGTGCACTTTTAAATGAGGCGATGCGATTATACTCAGAAGGATATGCTAGTTCTGAAGATATTGATGCAACTATAAAAGACGGATTAGGTCTGAGATGGGCATTTATGGGACCTTTTGAAACAATTGATTTAAATGCACCAGGTGGAATCAAAGATTATATGGCTAGATATGGATCTATATTTATTGAAATGGCTAAATCACAAACTAAAATACCAGATTGGTCAGAAAATGCAGGTAAAAAACTAGAGTTAGAACGAAGAAAGGTTCTTAGTGAAGACGATTTAGAAAAAAGAGCTAAAAAAAGAAATTTCTTGTTGAAACAACTTAGAAAATTAAAAATTGATAATGATGAAACATAGAAAATAGGAAATTTAAATTTTGTTACCATTAGAAAATATTAAAATTTTGGATCTATCTCGTTTGGCAGCTGGTAATATGGTAAGTCATATGTTTGCTGATTTTGGAGCAGATGTTGTCAAAGTAGAAAAACCAGGAAAAGGAGACGATCTCAGAAATTGGAAAATAAATGGTGTCTCTCACTGGTGGGCTGTTTATTCAAGAAACAAACGAAGTATTTCGATAGATCTAAAAAAAGATGAAGGGTTAGATCTTTTAAAAGAATTAGTAAAATCAGCAGATGTTTTTATCGAAAACTTTGTGCCTGGCACTCTTGAGAAATGGGGAATTGGTCCAGAACAATTAAATGAGTTAAACAAGAAATTAATTATTTTAAGAATTTCGGGTTGGGGGCAAACTGGGATATTTAAAAATGCTCCAGGTTTTGGATCTTTGGTAGAAGGCATGAGTGGATTTGCAGCAATGACTGGTGAAGAAAAACAAGCTCCTCTTTTACCTCCCTTAGCTCTTGCTGATATGGTTGCTGGATTAACAGGATTTGGTGCCATTTTGATGGCTATTTTGGCATCAAAAAAAAATAATATTGGAGGCCAAGTAATAGACTTGTCTCTTTTTGAGCCTTTTTTTTCAATTTTAGGTCCATGGGCCGCAAGTTATAAAATTTCAGGTAAGGTGCCAGCAAGAATAGGAAATAGAAGTAATGTGGCTGCACCAAGAGGGATATATAAAACAAAAGATAATAAATATGTTTCTTTGTCAGCGTCAATGCAGTCAATGTGGGAAAAACTGGCCTTAACAATAGGTTCAAGTGATTTGATTAAGGATCCAAGGTTTTTGACTAATAGTGACAGACTAAATAATCAAGATGATTTGGATAAACCTATTTCAAAATTTATTAAAAAATATAACAGAGAAGAAGTTTTACATATCTTTTCAAAAGAAGGAATAACAGTAGGACCTGTTTTAGATATTTCAGAAATAATAGAGCATCCATATATAAATGACAGGGAAGTTCTTGTTGACCATTATAATAAGGAATATGGAAATATTTTAATGCATCAAGCATTTCCAAGATTAAGTAAAACTCCTGGAAAGGTAAGACATTCTGCACCTCTGTTAGGAGGTGATACAGATAATGTACTTAAAGAGATTGGAATATCTGTCAAACAGATACAAATGCTTAGAAAAAATAAAATTATTAATTAATTAATTAATTACAAAAAACTTAAATGAAATCACTTATTGACATCAAATAATTTAAATAACAAAATATTAAGATCAGGGGGTAGTTTTTTATGGACGGCTTAAATAGAGAAATTAGTGATTTTGACATAATTATTAAAAATGGCACTTTAGTTGATGGAACAGGAGCTAAGTCAAAACAAGGTGATATAGCTATTAAAAATGGTATAATTGAAGCTATAGGGGATTTTTCGGGTAAAGCTAATCAAGTTATTGATGCAACTAACTTAGTTGTAACCCCAGGATTTGTTGACATCCACACTCATTATGACGGGCAGGCGATTTGGGACAGCCAACTAAAACCTTCATCAATCCATGGTGTAACCACTGTTGTTATGGGTAATTGTGGAGTAGGTTTTGCTCCTTGTAAACCAGAAGATAGAGTTAAGTTAGTTGAACTTATGGAGGGTGTCGAAGATATTCCTGCTCCTGTTATGCACGAGGGTTTAAACTGGCAATGGGAGACTTTTGAGGAATACATTAAGGCTCTTGAAAAAAACAAATTAGACATAGATATATGTGCGCTTTTACCTCACGCAGCATTAAGAGTTTATGTGATGGGAGAAAGGGCAATTAAGCACGAAGTTGCAACTAAAGAAGATATGCAAATAATGAGAAAACTTGCAAAGGAAGCTGTTGAGGCAGGAGCTTTTGGTTTTTCAACATCTCGTACAATCAGTCATAAGAGTTTAAAAGGAGAATACACTCCAACTTTGAGAGCTCATGAAGATGAGTTAACTGCTATTGCAATGGGTTTGTCAGATGCAGGTGCAGGATTTATGGAAATAGTTTCAGATTGGAATGAACCCGATCCAGAAACAGAATTTGAAGTTCTAAAAAGAATTGTGAAAATTTCAGGGAGACCAGTTGTCTTTAGTTGCACTCAAAGACATGACAGGCCTCACTTCTGGGAAGATCTTATGGCAATGGCGAGACAAGCTCAAAAAGAAGGTTTGCCTATTAGACCAGTTGTTACTCCAAGACCTATTGGTTTGTTATTAGGTTTAAATGGAAGTCAAAATCCATTTTCTGGAACAGACACATATAAGTCTATCTCAGATTTGCCATTAGATAGACGCGTAATTGAAATGAGGAAAGATGAAATAAAAAATAAAATTTTATCTGAAGATCCAATTAAGGGAAGTACTTTCCCACTAATAAATAGGATTGGATATACTCAAATGTATAGATTTGGTTCACCACCTAATTATAATCCTAAGCCAGAAGAGTCCATTGAAGCAATGGCGAATCAAAAAGGTATGACGGCAGCAGAATTAGCATATGAAATTCTTATAGAAAATGATGGTAATAACTTTATATATGCTCCATTGGTAAATTATGCTGATCACACATTTGGTGTATGTAAAAAAATGCTTGATGATAAAAATGCTATAATGGGGCTAGGTGACGGCGGCGCTCATGTTGGTTTTATTTTAGATGCAGGGTATCCAACTTGGCTTATATCATATTGGTCAGTGAAGCAAAAAGCATATTCTATGGAAGAAACAGTAAGAAGATTAACTTCTGACACTGCAAATGCAGCTGGTTTGAATGACAGAGGCCTTTTAAAAGTTGGTTTAAAAGCTGATATCAACATAATAGACTGGGAAAATGTGGGTTCTTCTGATCCATTTATGACCCAAGATTTGCCTGCAGGCGGAAAAAGATTAATGCAGTACACCAAGGGATATGTAACTACAATTGTATCGGGTAAAGTTACCTACAAAAATGGTAAATTTACCAAAGAAAGACCTGGTACTGTTGTTAAGTCAGTTAAGGATGAAGAAAAGACATTAGAATTTATAAATTAATCTTGAAAGATTGGTTTTGAATAAAAACAAAATTTCTAATGAACTAATTGAATTACCATTTAATAAGATTTTTTTTAAATTAGCTATACCAAATATATGTGCTACCTTTTTATCTGCTAGTACTGTTATATTTGATCTTTGGTATATAGGGAAAATAGGCATTTCTGAATTAGCTGGTGTAGCTTATATTTTTCCAATTTTCATGTTAACAAGCATGCTATCTAATGGAGCTTTTGGTGGAGCTATAAGCGGTGCTACTGCAAGAGCTTTTGGAAGCAAAAACCTACACTTAGCAGAATGTATCTTTAGGTCAGCAATATTAATTTCATTGTTGGGAGCACTACTTATGATGTTACTTTTTTTTTCCATTTCAGAAAGATTTTTTATCTTTATGAAAATAGATCAAGAGGTAAGCAGCGCAGCATTGAGTTATGGTAACATATTATTGGGTGGAATTTTTTTGATTTGGTTATTTAATATTATTATTTCTATTACTAGAGGCTCAGGTAATACAATAATGCCAGCTTTTAGTTGGCTGATTGTTCTGTCTTCTCATGTTTTACTAGCAAGTTTCAATTTTAATTATCTTGATGGAAATTTTATTTTAAAAAATAATGTAGTTTTTTTAAGTGAAAATTATTTATTTAATTCTTTAGAATGGTCTGCCATTTCATTATTGTCTGGATATTTTTTTGGATTAATATTTATATTAGGTTTTTATTTTTTTGGAAATCATTCTTATACATTTAAATTTTCAAAAATTTTGCATTTAGACGGATTTTTAAAGTTAATTAAATCGGGTTCATTAGCAAGTTGTCAGTCTTTAATGACGATTTCATTAGCATTATTCTGTACAGCAGTGATTGGAATTTTCGGATCACATTGGACAGCTGGATTTGGTATTGCAATAAGGTTAGAATTGCTTTTGATTCCTATTATATTTGGAGTAGGTGGTGCCCTTATTGCAATAGTAGGGGCAAATGTTGGTGCGAACAAATTAAAAAGAGCTGTACAAATGACTTGGAAGGGAACAGCTTTTTCTGTTTTCATTGTCGGTATTACAGGATTGTTTTTTTCATTTTATCCTGAACTCTGGTCCAATTTTTTCACACACAATCCTCAAGCTATAGATGCTGCTGAAGTTTATTTGAAAGTAGTTGCACCCTTTTATGGCTTTTTTGCTCTTGGTCTTGGTCTTTATTTTGTATGTCAAGCATTCAATACTTTGTTTTGGCCAGTTGTAGGAACCTTTTTAAGATTGATTTTTGTTGTGATTTTAACTTCATTCTTTTTATATAATAATGTAGCTAGTCCGTATTTATTATTTATTACTATGTCGTCTGGTTTGATAATTTATGGCTTATTTATAAGTCTAAGCTTACACTATGGACCTTGGAAATCGCATTACAAACAGAATTGATTTAAAGATCTAGGGTATGATAACGGCTTTCCCATCGGATTGCTTGTCAAATATTTTATAGGCTTCTTCTGCTTGGTTTAGTGACCACGTGTGTGTAAATAAATTATCAACATTTAGTTTTTTATCTACTATAAAATCAGCACATTGGGCTTGTCCATGTTTTGAAAATGTCCAACTTCCTATAAGTGTAACTTGTCTCCTTAATAGATCATTACTAACATCTAAAGTGATATCTCCACCTTCACCTACAAAGCATGCTTTGCCCCATGTTTTCACACTCTTTACTGCCAATGAACGTGCCTCTGGTGAAGATGACGCTTCTAATGATGCATCGACTCCAGTACCATTTGTTAAATCCTTTATTTCTTCTAATAAGTCATTGCTTTCGTTAGGATTTATTAGTATGTCTGCTCCAAATTCAACTGATCTCTCTAACCTTTGTTTATTTATGTCAATTGCAATAACTCTTGACCCCATTTTGTTAGCTAACATGACTGCTGACAATCCAACGGGTCCCATGCCAAAAATCGCTATAGTTTGACTTGCCTTTAAATCTAGTCTTTCTAAAGCTCCCCATGCGGTCCCAGTTCCACATGATATTGCTGCACCAGCTACAAATGATATTTCATCTCTCAAATGGACTAATGTGCTAGCAGGACACTTCATATATTTAGCATGCGCACCGTGTCCGGTAACACCAAAAACGGCTTTAACTCCATCAATGCAAAGTTGTTGCCATCCTGTGGAACAGTGTAAACAGGTGCCACACCCTTCATAATGATGTTGCATTACACGTGTGTCTAATTGAAAAGTTTTTTTTGGAACGTTAGATCCTATTTCTACAATAGTACCACATGGTTCATGTCCAGCAATAACTGGTTTATCATCACCTCCAAGACCTAGAGATGATGGACCATTATTCGCTCTGTAAAATTTGAGATCACTTCCACACATTCCTGAAGCTTTGATCTCAATAATCACATCATCCGGCCCTGGTGAAGGGTCGTCAAAACCCTGAATTTCTAATTTTTTGTCTCCTAGAAATACAATTCCTTGCATAATGTTATACCTTTTAAAATAATTTAATTTCTAAACTTTTGGTGACATCCTTTACATGTTCCAGCAAGGCTTCGGAAAGAATCCACTGTATTGTCGAAATTTTTTTCTTTAGAATTATTAATTAATTTTAAAGATGCTAACTCAAAATTGTTAACTGCTTTTTTAAAACCCTCTGGATCTAACCAAATGTCTGCAGAGGCTTCAGAAGGAGCTCCATCACTTCCTTCTGGGAAATATTTTATCATTTCTTTACTCCAATTATAGAGAGTAGTTGCGGATTTTTCTATTGTTTCAAAGTCTTCATTTTGTATAGATTTATGAATAGTTTGCATCATTTTTTTGCTTATCTTAAATTTGTCCATTCTTTCTTTAACTACTCCCTGAGCACCTTCATTAGCAAGTAAAGGCGTTATAGAAAAAATACTGGAGATTAATAAGAAGCTTATATAAAATACTACATTTTTAATTTTCATATTTAATCCTCTGTTAAGCTTAGTTATTTAGTAGTATAAAATCATAGAATAAAATAAATTTAGACTACTTAATAGTGAAAAAAAATAATAAAATAAAAATTGAAAATTTAGATATTTTTCTCTCCTTTCTATTATTAGGCTTTACTTCCTTTGGAGGACCAATTGCCCATATTGGTTATTTTCGGAACTTCTTTGTAAAACAAAAAAAATGGTTAGATGAAAAACTTTATGCTGATTTTGTTTCTCTTTGTAATTTTCTGCCAGGTCCATCATCTAGTCAGGTTGGTATATCTATAGGATATTATTTCAAAGGTGTAAAAGGAGCTATTTTAGCTTGGGTGGGTTTTACGATGCCTTCAGTAACAATTCTTATGCTATTTGGTTATGCAATTTTAAATTATGACAATTCAATTCCTCAAGGTGTTTTAAAAGGTTTGAAAGCAATTGTTGTCATAATTGTATTTCAAGCAATATTGGGGATGAGTAAAAGTTTAATTAAAGACAACGTTGGATATTTAATTACATTTTTCACAGCTTTGTTTTTAATAATTTTTCCATCATCATTAAATCAATTAATGTGTTTGATTCTAAGTGGTCTAATTGGGGTGTTTGTATATAGAGAAAAAAAAAGAAAAGGAAAAAACCAAAAGTTTTCTGTTGAAATAGGTTTTTGGAAGATTTTCCCAATAATTTTATTTTTTGCTTTTTTAATAATTCTCCCAATTGTAAATGAAATTTTTAATTCTAATCTTTTAAATTTAGCGAATAGTTTCTTTAAAGTTGGTTCCTTAGTTTTTGGAGGAGGGCACGTTGTATTACCATTATTAAATGAAGAATTTGTTGCTAGTGGTATGATTGAAAATGATTTATTCTTAGCAGGTTATGGCGCATCACAGGCTATACCGGGTCCTTTATTTACATTTTCATCCTATTTAGGAATTTTTTTAAAAAGTGAAATCAATACTTTGTTTACAAGTATATTCTGTTTGTTTTTTATTTTCCTACCATCATTTCTTTTACTTCTTGGTACTTTATCTATATGGAATCAATTAAGAAAATTTGATTTTATCATTAGTGGTTTTAAAGGTGTTAATGCCAGTGTGATAGGACTATTGATTGCAGCATTATATGATCCTATCATCATTACTAGTCTAAAAAGTTATCACGATTTTATTCTTATTTTAATTTCTTTTATAATTTTATTTTTTACTAAAATACCACAATGGGCAGCTGTGTTTTTTATATCGCTTTGTGGTTGGATGCTTGCATATATTTAATTTAGTCTTCAATTTGAATAATCTGGTCACCTTTTCTAATTTTACCACCCTTAACTATCGAGCAATTGAGACCTGATCTATTATATAATGGTAAAACAAGTGGTTTTTTAAGAAGGTCAGCGAGGTATTTGCAAGGAAAGTTAAGCCTTCCACCAAATAAAATAGCTTCACCAACTTTAAATTTTTTTCCAACTAGATAATTAAGTGGAACGCCAGAAGTTGTTAAGTTTCTTCTATGTTCTATTGGTTTCAAAATAATAGGTTTTTCTTGAAGTGGTGGTTGATTAGCTGCTAATGCCTCTAGAACCTCATTTTCTATTAAAGTTATATCCCTAATGTCTGGTTTTGGGGAATATGTACCTGTTTCGTTATAGTATCGATCATTGACAATGCCTTTACCTTCAACTAATTCAGCTTCTTCCAATTCGATCATATTAGCTGAAGCTTTAGGCGCTATATGTATATGTAGTAAAGCTCCACTCTCCCATTTCATAAAATTTTCCCCCTGATTTCTATAGTTAAAATATTTTATGTTAATTCAAAAATTTTTGAACTAAATTTTGACAATCTTTTAAAATAATTTACAAGGTATTCCACATTATTATTTAAGGTGATTACTATGGAAGATAAAAATATTACTGTAATTTCTGACAAACCTAATGAGGCTAATACTTCTATTTCAGGAAGTTCAATGACAAAAGCTGGAAGGCTGGCAATGGAATTGTCTCAAGAGAAGAAGAGACTTAAGCAAGAACTAGAAGAGCTTCAGACAGAGTATGATGAAATTAAACCCACAACCCCAACGGGTACGCGTGATTGGTATGTCAAATGGATAGCTATGCTTTTAGCAGTAGCAGGTATATTCCTAATAAGTGCATCATATACTCTTTATGGGCAGATAGCCTATGTAGTTAGTTGTATTGGTTGGATTTATGTTGGGATGCAGTGGGGCGATAGGGCAATTATGATTGGCTCATCTGTAAGTTGTACTGCAATAGCAATGAATTTAGTTAATACACTAACTTCAACTTAATTTTTTTTCTTTGTTTTGAAAAAGAAACTTTTTAGAGAAAATTGTGCATATTTATTATTTTTACTTAAATAACTAATTATTAAAATTGTGAATAAAATAATAATAATAAGAGCAACAAAAATGCTAATTTGAGTTGTTTTTATCAGATACGCCAACGCAAATGGAAATAAGAAACTAATTATTAAAATGAAAAATTTCATTTTATAATCATAGTATTTTTTCTTTTTTTAAAAAACTTTTTAATTATGCGTCTGATTTACATCTGAAAATATCAGCAGTTACGCTTGAAAGTAAATTAGTCTGCTTCATGAATTCGTAACGTACTTTTAAACTATTTTTCACATCAATTTCTTTATTAGCGTAGATGATTTCTTTATTTTCGTTTAAATCGTAAATACCAATAGCATTTCCACCCATAGTTGCTGCTCTTTTTCTAAGTTCGTACATTAATTCGTCATAGCTTAAACTACCAAGCACCCTAACTCTCATAATATTTATACAGCCAGGATCGCCTTTTAGAAATTTACTAGAAGAAAAATCAATATTTTCAACTTTATTAGTATAATTTATGTCTTTATTTGATGAGGAAACATTAGCCTTGTTAATATTTTTACCAGTAATAACGTCATCAATTGATTCTGTCTGGTTTGGAATTTTTACAATTCTTTGACCATAATTACTTATGGGTGAATTACTTATGAGAGTTGTCTTATGAAAACAACCAGATAAAAATATGAACGAAAATAGTAAAAAATATAATTTCATTATCAATAATTCCAGAATCAATTACTCTATTATTACGTCTTATAAATAAGAATATTTAATATTTTTCATAAATATTTAGATTTTATTTATAAACTAACGAAATAATTTATTAAAAAGCTAATTGGTCATAAATATGTCATAGCGTATAGTTTTTCCTAAAATCTGGTGGGAACATTTTTTAATATCTTTAATTGGTTCAGCATATCTAGGTTGTTTGAGAACTACCCTGTTTTTTGCGCAATTTAAAGCAACTTCTAAAAGTTCAATATAATCAGTATCAGGTCCTACTATCTCTCTAACTAACCTCATGTTATTTTTAACAAGAGCTGTTTTCTTTCTCTCTTTATACATTGTATCGATCATAATCACTTCTGGTGTAAGTTTTGGTAAAATATCTTTAGAATCTCCAAATAATAATTCCATTCTATTTATAATTTTCTCAATTTCACCACCAAATGATATACCTTCATTAATACCATTTTGAAGGAGTTCATACATTTTTTGTGATCGTTCAATTAATGTGACTTTAGCTCCAAGAGAAGCAAGAATAAAAGAATCGTATCCTAGTCCAGCTGTTGCATCTATTATGTTTCTATTTTTATTAAATTTCATACCAATAGCTTTAGCAAGGTTTTGGCCTCTACCTTTGCCGTATTTTAATCTATGTAATATAGGGCCTTCAATAAAAGAACATTTTAACATAAGTTTTATTTGTAACTAGATTCCAAAGATATTTTTTAATTAATAAGAGTTTAAAAATTAACTATTCTCCATTGGTAAGGTTTGATCAACAGCTGCCCATTCATGAAGTGAATTATCATAAATTGTTATATTTTCAAAACCTAATTGATATAAGACAAATGCTTCTAAGGATGCGGCAATACCACCACCGCAGTAATTTAAAACACAGCTATCTTTAGTAATGCCTTTTAATTGAAAAATTTTTGACAATTCATCAAATTTTTTTAATTTACCTGTTTCACTATCAAGTAATTCATGAAATGGTACATTGATACTTGTTGGTATTCTACCAGGTCTGCCATATCTTGGATTTTCTCCATTATGAATATCGGCGGTTAATGAATTTAAAATTTTAAACTTTGGATTATTTATTGCCTCTAATACTACGTCTTTATTTATAAAAATATTTTTTCTTGGTGAAAAATTAAAATCTGATTGTGAAAAGATTAAGTTACTTCTTGAAGTAGGTAAGTTCATTTTTTGCCACTGATTAAATCCACCATCTAATATGCTCGCTCTATCAAATCCAACTGCTCTTAACATCCACCAGATACGTGCCGACCATTGTGTCCCATTTCTTGAATAGAGTATTACGTGATAATCACTTCCTATTCCCTTTTTTTTAAAACTATCTGCGAGTATTTCAAGTTTAGGTAATGTAAACCTAAACGGACTATTTTGATCAGAAAGATCATGATGAAGATCTAAGAAACTAGAATTTTGAATGTTACAAAGTTCATAATTTTCTCTGCCACTTTCTACTATGTAGGGTAAAGTAGGATCATTATCTCTGTAATGTAGATAAGTTGTACAATCATATATCCTAATATTATTGTTGTTAAGATTTTGACTTAACCACTCACAGCTAACAATTGCTTCAGGATTTTTCCAAGTATCTAATTTCATAATATTTAATTTTCTATATTAACAGAGACTTATTTAAGGCTCCAAATACACACTTCCACCACCTCTTCTAGATTCTAACATATTGTGAGCTAAATTAGCATCTTTAAGTTTGAAAGGCTGAAATTCTGGTAATATTATTTTATTATTTTTGAATGCTTGGAAAACTGAATCAGCCATTTTTTGGTATAAGGCTAAATCAGAAATATAATCAAACAAAATTGGTCTTGAAATTGTAAGGGATTTACTAGCTAAAACAGACATTGGAATTGGGTCAAGAGGTCCTGATGATTGTCCAAAATTTATTAAATGTCCACATACTTTAATACTCTTTAAAGAATTTTCAAATGTATCTTTGCCAACTGAATCAAAAATTTTATCTACACCTTTACCATTTGTTAGTTTCATTACTGTTTCTATAAAATCTTCTTGATGATAAGTAAGTGTATGATCACATCCATAAGATTTTGCTGTAATAATTTTCTCTTTACTTCCAACAGCACCAATCACAACAGCTCCTTTTGATTTAGCCCATTGAGAAAAAATTCTTCCAACACCGCCTGTGGCTGCTGTAATTAGAATTGTATCAGAAGCATTTAATTTGGTAACCTCTTCAATTAACATTTGTACTGTAATTGCTCTTGAGAAATTAGTTGCCATCATTTCATCTGAAATAAAATTAGGAATTTTAACAGCTAGATTTTTATCCAAAATTCTGTGGCTTGAATACGCTCCATAATCTTTTGTTATGTATGCTATTTTATCTCCTTTTTTAAAGTCCTCTATACCTGGTCCTGTTTCTTCTATCATACCAACCGCTTCAAGGCCTGGTATTCCAGGGAGCTCTAGTGTTTTGTAAAGCCCTGATCTAACATAAATATCATGAAAATGAACTCCTATTGCTGTTTGTCTGATAAGGAGTTCATTTTCTTTTGGTTTTTTGATTTCAATGTCTTCTAATTTAAAAACATTAGAATTACCGTGTTCTCTTAAGACTATTGCTTTGGCCATTTATACCTCAATATTTTTTATTACAAATAAAAATCAAACTTAAGTAGTATCATATAAAATATTTGAATTTCTTGTAATCAGTTTATAGAATATTTTTATGTCTATAATGAGAATAACAGTTAGAACATTCCAAAACGAACAACATGCAGAAATGTTTATTACTATTTCTCAAAAGATTTATGAAGATGCGCTTAAAGATAAACTTAAAGTAAATTTTACAATGATACAAAATACCTCACTTAAAAATCAAGTGACAAGTATCTGGAAATATGACGATGAAAAACATTTGAAGGAAATTAGATCTTATTTATCAAAACATAATTCCCTACCAAATTCTTTATCCCCCAAAGAAGTTGTTTACAGTGGTGAGGTTATAGTTGATTCAAATTCTTAAATTCTTATAAAAAGTTCAAACTCATCATAATTAAACAAATAAGAGCGATTGCCCAAATGCCTGTCCTTACATAATTTATTCCAACAATATATACTGGAACATAGATTATTCTTGCTAATAACCAGATCATTGCTAGGAAAGAATTATCTACATCACTAATAATTGATAAAAGAATTAATCCAATAAATATTGGTAGTGTTTCAAATAAATTTTTTAATGATCTATTAGCTCTACCTATATAAATTGAAGTATTTGCAATATTATCTCTGGAAGAGAATAAATAAGATAATTTTACATTATTTGTTAACAGGCTTATTAGTACAGGAATGGTAATTTGGATTAGGACTAATAAAAAAGATAGTATCAGAATACTTGTTAGCGTCATTTTTTTCTCCAGGTTACTGTTTTGATTGATATAACTTCAACTTGTTAATAAGTACATTTATATATTCCTTAGATTCAGCTAATTCATTTTTTAGTCTCTTGTTTTGTTCTTCAAGAAAATAATTTTGTCTTTTTAGCCACTCATCTTGGCTGATTTCTTTTGGATAATCTCTTTTGGTCATTTCAGTCTCGAATTTAAATTTACCTAAAATTTAAATGCTAATTATTAGATTTAAATTCATCATTTTCTTCATTTGGATTTTTAGTAAGGTAAACTCCAAAGCAGAAGCCACCAATGGCAAAAAAATTTATAACAAAATTTGGTTCAACTAAATCCATCCATCTTAATATGCCCCATATCAATGCAGATGCAACAATAATCCAGCCAATAATTTGTTTTTTCATTTTGTTCCAATATTTTTAAGTTTATTAAATTAAAAAATTGATAAACTTTTATTACAAATAAAATTAAAATAATTATCATTATAAAACGTAATTTTCTTATTTAGTATGAATATTTTTAAATTTATTTTTCTTTTCTTTATTTTAACCCAAGAAGCAGTAGGTAATACGATATTTAAAGACAATTTTGAAAATCCAAAAAAGTGGCAATTTATTTCAGATCAAGTTATGGGTGGGATATCTACGGGTAAAGTCGAGTTTTTTAATGAAAACAATAATTTGTATGCACGTTTGACTGGAAACGTTTCCACAGAAAATAAGGGTGGTTTCATTCAAATTAGAAGAAAAGTTGAAAAATCAAGTTTAAAGGGCACAAAATTTATTAAAATAACTGCAAAAGGTAATAATCAAAATTATTTTATTCACCTGAGAACATCTGGTACTTTACTACCGTGGCAATATTATCAAATTAGTTTTAAAGTTGTTAATGATTACAAAATATTTAAATTACCAATTAATGAATTTAAAAGGTCTAGTATTTTCTTATCTAAACAAATTAATCCTGAAAATATTACATCTGTAGGAGTTGTTGCATTTGGAAGAGATCATTCTGCAGATATTTATATTAAAGAAATTAATTTTATAGATTAAATCAAATATGTTTATTTAAGTAACGTTGCTCTTTTAAATTCTACGTGCTTTGGTCTAATTGTAAAAAATCTAGAAATTCTGTGTTGTTCTAACGCTTCATCAATTATACTCTGAAGGTCACCCAATTCTCCCTCTATAGGTTGGCTGTTCCATTCTTTATTATCTACTAAAAGTGTAATAATATATTTTTGTTTTTTAGTAGTCATAATTATCTAATTCTTGAAAGTAATAACCAAATAAATCTTAGTGACACAAAGTTTCTTATAACTCCAATAACATAAGTAAAAGCTGCAGCTTTAAGAATAGATTGACAAGCGTCATGATATTCTTCTGGTACTTTACTTTTAATTAATGGCAAAGCTCTATTAAAACTAGCATCTAATTCAACTTCTAAAGTTATTAAATGAACTATTACACCTATTATAAGTGATAATAATACTAATATTAGACAAACTTTTATTAATGAATAAGAACCAGTTGCAAAGATTGTCGGTATACCCATTAATAATAACCCGCTACCTAACTGTGAGATCCATGCTGTATTCTTAACAAGACTTGTCCTGTGTTCAAGCGGTTTATATTTTTCATGATGTTGCATTGCGTGACCAATTTCGTGGCAGACAATCGATATTGCAGTAAGACTTTTCCGAGAAAGACGATTTTCTGAAACTTTTACTTTTTTTTCACTAAGATCATAATGATCCATACTTAAAGATTTTTCAATTTTAACATCATTTAAACCAAGTTCCTTAAGAATAATTTTGCCGAACTCTAATCCAGTAAAAGGCATGTTTATTAGAATTTTGTCATTTTTAGTAAATACATAATTTAGCCATATCATTGGGGCAATTGATAATATTAGAAGTAGTGTTATATAAAATATCATTTTGTAGAGTATAGCAGATGTTTTAATTTCGTGATCATGTAGATATTTGGTAATTTTTTTATTTTATTCAACTATCAACTTAATTTATTAGTTACATTTAATTTTTTGTTTTATTATTTCTTCTTTCCTTAAAGGCATTTTGTCTACAACATTATAAATTTCTTTTAATAATGAGATATCTGATGAATATGATTTTATTTGACCGTCATAACCAATCAACCACATTCCATATTTGTTTTTAAATTTTTCTGAAATATTATATTTTTTTACTTCATCACCTACTATTCGAATATACTTTAAATTTCTATTATCATTCTCACACTTGTTTTTTTTAAAAAAATTATCGGTTTCATTTATGAAATAAACGTATTTTGATTTTGAAATAAAAAGGACTATCCTTTTTTCCCATGCAAAAGAATTGATATAGTCTTCCAAGATTATTTTTTCAGAAGCATAAGTCATTGAAATAGACATAAACGAAATCATTAAAAAAGTAGATATTTTTTTCATATATAATTTATACATTTTAATCAGATAGACTTACAGACGTTTCAACCCATTTTAAAAAATCTTTATGCCCCTTAGAAACATCTATCTTTAGTATACATGGTGTTTCGTATACGTGATTTTTAATTATTAACTTTTCAAGTAAATCATATTTATTAACTAATGTTTTTAAAAGTAAAACTGTTTCTTTTTCTAATTTAACTTCTCCTTTCCATTCAAACATGGAATGAGACTCTGGGAAAATATTTGCGCATGCTACTAATTTGTCTTTAATCGCAAGTTCAGCAATTAGCTCTGCTTGCTCAAAATTCTCAACTGTTACATATACAAAGCAAAATTTATCTTTTATCATATGTAAATTTTAAACTGATTAATAGCTTAACGTAAAGAGTAATAAAAATTTTCAAGCTATATTTATTTTAAGATCTGACATGTGGTACTATAATTTATGAATAAAGAAAATGATAAGCTTAATAAATTTAAAACTGAAGAAAAGCTAAAATCCAAGAAAAGTGATTTTTTTAACTCTTATCTGGAAAAAGCTAATAACATTGATGATAAAATTGCATTAATAAAATTTAAGTATAAAGACGATAATCAACAACTTTTAAACAGCATTAAAAATCTATTAAAAAAAGATTAATATATAATAATTAATAAAATTATACATACTTATATATACAAAATGTATGTTTATTCATAATTGAATATCTCTAATCTTCTCCTAATTTTTTTAGTTGGGTATAATAAATTGAATAGCAAAATCCAAAAATAGCTGCAGCGTCTACCCAATTAAAGGATTCATCCGATCCACCTATAATTCTATAAATTCCATATACAAAGCAAACAATTCCAAGTAACCAACTTTGAGCATATTTAAAATCCATATTAATCTCTTATTTGTTAAAGTTTTTAATCTAATATTTATGATAAATTATTTTAAATAACTGTTCTTAAACTTTGGTGGATAAATCTTCCACATTAAAAATGTCCATCCTAAAAATACAAAATATAAAAATATAAAAAAACTAGTTGGAAAGTCCCAGTAAATAATCTTTTCAATCCAAAAAGAAATAAAAGATTTACTATTATTTATTCCTCGAAGATAATTTTCAATAGAGGTTAATGGACAAGTTATGCCAACAAGAGTTTCGAATGTCACTATAAACATTAGACCAAAATGAAATAATCTTAGTTTAAAGTTTTTTATCCAACTCCAATCATAATAATAACCAATAGGCACCAATAAAAAACCAACAGTAATAAAAATTACAACAAGAAAATGTAAAATTAAAATAATATCAGCAAGCAAAGGTTTAACTCAGAACAACATAAACATTAATTTTTAAATATTTATTATAATTATTAATTAATTTTTTTTTGTTTACTAGTTTTGAATAGAATAAGGTATTCTATTCAGATGTGTGGAAGATTTGTTATTTCGTCAAAAAATGCATTCAATTTAGAATATGAAGTATCGTATAATGTATGTCCGTCACAATTAGTACCAGTAAAAACTAAAGAAAAATCGCTGTTAATGAAATGGTCATATTCTCCATTATGGAAACAAGATATGAACCTAATTAATTGTCGTTCTGAAACTATGAATGAAAAGCCATCATTTAAAAATTCAAAGAGATGTATAATTTTTAACAATGGTTGGTATGAGTGGCAAAGAAAAGATAATAAAAAAATACCTTATTATCACTTTTCCCAAACTAATTATTTTGCCGGTCTATATAATGAGATTGGTTGTTTAATTTTGACAAGAAATTCCGTAGATCAAATAAATCATATACATCACAGACAACCTGTCTTATTAGAAGAGTCTGAAATTACGTCATTTCTTTTAGGAAAAGATATTTTTAATAGTAATGCAAACAATAATATAAATTTTTATCGTGTTTCTATGGATGTAAATAATCCAAAAAATAATAATTCATCGCTTACAGATATTTATTAAATATAAGAAAAAATATTAAATTAAAAATGTTTAATTTTTTAAATACAACTTGAAAAGTATCTATTCTTAAATTAAAGTATATTTATGTGTATTGTTTCTACAACAAGTTTATTTTCTACTTTTGTTTTAGCTTTAGCTTCATTTGTCTGTATTTGGAATTACTCTAAAATTAAGGACAACATAAGAAAAATGTTAACTAAACATTTTTCAAAAAAACCAAACTTACAGTAATAAAGCATAAACTTAATAAATGTTAAAACTTATAATCTTTTTAGTTATCATTTTTTCGATTGCTTATTTTGTATTTAATTTATTTATGTCTAAAGGCGAGAATGGAAGTCCTAAATTCATCTTTCCAATAATTTTAACACTATTGTTTGTAGTAATGATATTTTTTATTTTGCCAAGATTTGGAATTAATCCTGTTGCTCTATTTCAAAATTTTGTCTCTAAAATAATTCCATTTATTTCAATGCTAAGAGGAGTTGCAGGCTAAAATTAAGTTAGTAATTTTTTTCAAATTTTACTGCTAACTTTTTTATTGTTTTTAAAATAACCAGAATAATCCTCATATAAATAACCAGATGGAGAAAAATATTCCCAATAACCATCCTTGGTCCCGTTTTTATAATTCCCTTGATATTTCAATTGTCCATTATAATAGAAAGCAACCCAAGATCCTGATTTTTTGCCATTCTTAAACTTACCTTTGTAGCTTATTTCACCATTTTCAAATAGACGTATCCAGTGACCCTCTTCAAGATCATTTTTGTATTGACCCTTTTCTATTAAATGACCTTTATTGTTGTAAGTAATCCAGGCACCATTTTTTCTACCAGTTTTATAATTTGATACAGAAAATAATTGTCCATTACTATAATATCTTAACCATGTACCTTCTTTCTTTCCATCTTGGAACTGACCTTTGATGTTTCCATTTATCTTTCCACTGAAAGGAATATTGGTATTTTTTTTATAATAAATTCCTTTTTCCCAAATTAAATCATTCATGGTCTCACTATGAACAGAACGAACTATAAAAAAGATTAGGAATGTAAAAACAATCATCCAAATGAATTTTATATAAACTGAAATCATTGCTTAAATCCATTCATCATTAGGAGCTGTTAAATCTCCTTTTACATTACCAGTATTTAATATTCCTTTTGGTTCTACTAACATCACATGACATTCGTTTTCAGCAGTTGGTTTGTGATCCACTCCTTTAGGTACTACTATCATTTCACCTTCATTTACTTCTATGATTTCTGCATCAAATTCTATTTTCATACTACCTTTGATTACGATAAAAACTTCATCTGTGTCTGAATGATGATGTTTAATAAATTCCCCTTTTATTTTAACTAGTTTAAATTGATAATTATTCATCTCAGATATTACTTTTGGAGACCAGTAATCATCAAATTTATTGAATTTAGAATATATATTTATTGGTTTTGTCATGCACGTAATTTAAACAAATTTAAAATTAGAGGTAAAGATTATTCAATACTTTTTTGAATAGAATTAAAAAATACTTCTTTCTTTCCTGGATTTTAACAAACCAATTGAAACAAATTTTCCAGATTTTGATTTAAAAGTTTTTTTAAAAATCTTGCTACACTTTAATGCACAATTGGCACAAAGAACAAAACAATCATTGTCATTTTTCTCGTACTTACAATTAAATAATTTTTTAGAGGGATGATTACATCTTGAACAATAATGATATTTCATAGATTAATAATATATAAATATTTTTTAAATTTCATTTTTTTCTTCATCCCCAAAAATATAGTGAGAGCCGATAGACCCTAATATAATTGCCATAATTAATTCTACATAACCTTTAAAAATTAGAGTTTGAAAAAGAAACCAAGGGATAATTATAAGAGCACTTAGAGGAAAAATAATTAATATTTTAATTTTCCAATTAATGTGGAGGTAGCATAGTTTTAAATATTTAAATAACCATTTCATTATACCAAAAATTAAAACACCTAAAATTATAAACATACAAAATATAAATATTTCAAAAATCATATGTTCCATAATTTTATTTACATTGCTTCATAAAATGGCAGTTCTATTTTCTTCAACTGTAAATTACACTTAATGAAAGATTTTATATTTTGGAATTGAGATCTAAAACCTTTACCATTTAAATATTGATAATATCTTATGCAATTACCACAAAGATAAATCCAATTTTTATCTAAAAAGTTTTTTTTACAACTCCATATTATTTTATGTGGATCAAAACATTCTTTACAAAAACTATTTAACTTAAACATCTTTTAAAAACTCCACTGATTAATCCAATAAGACATAGTTGGAAAAAATACAAAAATTACAAATAAAATTATTAAAATAATTCCCAATTTACTCATTACTGATCCCCAACTCCAGAGATAATCTAAATAATCTTTTCAATAAATAATTTAATCTGGCAGTTTAATTTAAAACTTAAAAGCATTTTTATTATATTTATAAATTATTATAATCATAGATTTTCTTAAGTTTATTTTTTTAATCTTGAATAGGTTCTATGATTTGTGTTTTTGGTTTTGTCTTTTTAAATGAATCTCTAATTTTATGAATATTCCAGTATTTATTTAGATTTTTATATCTGTTTTTCCATTCAAATTTTGGAAATCTAAGATCAATGTATTCTAAGCAAGAAAAACAGCTTATATCAGCAATGCTGAAACTATTTCCAACAAAAAATTGTTTGTCTTTAAGATAATTTGATAAATACTCTACCCCTTCAAAAATTTTTTTCTCTTGTCTTTTAATCCAATTTTTACTTCTCAAATCTTTGTTTCTAGAGTTTTCTAAAAATACTAAAACAACAGAGTCACAAATTCCATCTGCAACTGTTTCTAATAATCTAGCAGAAATGTTCTCTTGAAATGACCTAGGATATAGAAGTGGATTTGGTTCTAGGTAATCTAAATATTGATTTATAACTTTGCTGTCAAACATAGGTTCTTGATCTTTTAAAAGGAGGATAGGAATTTTGCCAAGAGGATTAATACCATTTGTTTTGGTGTTTGAATTCTATGGTATATCAATAATTTCTTCGTAACTTATATTTTTTTCAAGTAAAGCAACACGTACCTTACGAGCAAATGGGCTTGGAGTAGCAGTAATTAATTTCATCTTTATATTCTAAATAACTAATATTCATTGGTAAACATTATTGATTTATAAACTCATTAAAGAATACATTTAGTCTAAACGTTTATATTTTCTTTTAAATCAGCTGATTGAAAAATAGACATTAACCATTTTTTACATTCTTTATCATTTTTAGGTTTGGCAACAAACTCTTGGCCTCGTCCAACAATGTCTACTGTGTTTTCTTTCCATCTACTGAGATTTTTGTGATATGACATTCCACAACCACCATGTTTAGGATTTAACCACTGAGGACAAATCCATTTAGATTTTTTTACTAATGGGTTAAAGCTTAGATTTGTCATTTTAGTAGCTTTAAACTTTCCAAACCCTGGAAAATTTTTTAACTCAAAACCTTCAAGATTTTTTTTTGCAATGTAAAGAGTATTATTTTTTTTCCATTTACCAATGATGTGTGGGTGCGAATTTGGGTTTGGTTTCTCCTTTGAATACCAGCTTGGGTCATCTCCAAGTTTTATAATTTTTCCAATCTGAAACCAACCAAACATCCTATAGTGACCAGGATCAGTTTTTGAAAATGAAATTTTATTTTGAAATTGGACAGTTTCTCTAAACCATCCCCAAAACAGAAAAATATCACCTATTCCAACCTTATTATTTTCTAGATGTGTTTGTGCAGCTCCTACTTGACCAAACTGACCAGTTTCTAGGTTAGGATCATAATGACAGGTATCTGAAGGTTTAATCTTTTTTTTAGATAACTGATTTATTTCTTTACCAAAACCAAGATACTCATATGAAGTTAAAGTATTTGTTCTATATGGAATTGGAAAACTTTGAATATTTTTTCCTTTTTTGGGACTTGGGATTCCACCGGCAGTACTATCGAGACCTTTCCTACTGAAAATAATTTTTATCATATTATAAATTAAACAAAATAATATTAAAAATTAAATAAAATAATTTAGGTTCTAATGATTAAATAAAAAGATAAAAATTTTTTCTTTACTCTCCTCTTAGAAGAAGGTTTATAGAATGTTATTTAAAATATTTACCTACATCAGAAATAATGGAGAAATAATGATAAGAATAATTTTGGTACTTTTATTTATATTTAAAATTTCAGCATCTTTTTCACATTCTCAATTAAGTGAGATTTTACCTAAGGACAATGTGACCTATGTAAAAGTTCCATCTCAAATAAATATGAAATTTAATTCTTTAGTTAAATTAGTAAAAATTGTCATGATAAGAGTTGATAATAAAGAAAAGATAAATTTAGATTTAACTTCATTAAGTGATAGAGCAAAAGAACATACTCTTCCAATGCCTAAATTAAGTTCAGGTAAGTATAGAATTGAATGGCGTGCATTAAGTCCGGATGGTCATATCATTAAAGGTAAGTCTGATTTTGAAGTAAAATAAAATGATTTTTGATGTCTGGACAATTTTAAACCCAATATTAAGAACATTTATTTATTTATCAGTTTTAACTACTATTGGAACAATTTTATTTAGTCTTCATTTTAGCAATTTTTTTGACATTATTGTTAAAGTTTATTGTCAAAATTTGATAAAAAAGTTTTCCATTTTCGGATTATTTATAGGTTTATTAGCTTTTCTATCGGTTGCTGGAAATTTAGGTGGAGATTTTCAAAGTGTTATTGATATATCATTAATAATGATATCATTTGAAACTTTGTCGGGTAAGTCTGCAATTCTTTTAACAACAGGCTTTATATTAATAATTTTTTCAATTTTAAATGATAAATTTTTCCCTGTTTTATTTAAAACATTAGGAATTTTATCAATTCTTTTTTCTTTTGTTATTATAGGCCATTCGACTATTAAAGGAATTTCAACGCAGACATTATTGATATTACACATAATTTGCATTTCTTTTTGGTTAGGTTCATTCTTACCTCTGCGTTATATGTGCATTAATAAAAATTTTAGAAATTTAATTGTAATATCCGAAAAATTTGGTTTTTTTGCAATTTTTTATGTTGCGATATTAGTAATAGTTGGCTTGGTGTTTTCATACATTTTAGTAGGGAATATATACAGTTTATTTTCAACTATTTATGGAAATATTTTGTTATTAAAATTTGTTTTAGTATCTATTTTATTATCAATTGGTGCGTTAAATAAACTTAGATTAGTACCTTATTTAAAAATTGATTATCAATTAGGTAAATATAAGTTAAAAAAGTCTATCGAAATAGAAGGTATTATATCATTAATTATTTTGATTCTAACAAGTATTTTAACAACTTCATTACCTACCCCAATGGGTATTTAATTTAATTATGATGGTGCGCTTGAGATGAGGTGTAATGCCTAACCATAGCAATGGTTTTATCTAAACTTCAACAATATTAATGGCTTAGCAAATACAGTTAGTACGTCAACGATAAAAAGCTTATCTACAACATTGTTTGCAGTAGACAATTTCCCAAATCAGGGGTGGTCTGCCCATTGACCATAGTCCATGAAAAACTGACCAGAGTTCAAAGAAGGGTTAGGAGGATTGATAGGATGATTTTGTTATAAATCTTAATTTAAATAACCATAAGTTAATATTGGAAGGTTAGTGTAAGCAAAGTGTCCAGTATCTTCAGCTAATTTTAATTGATTTTGCCATTCATTAACTTTGTCTTTTGGAACACCTTGTTGTAAGGCAAATTGCGCCATAACCTCAGCCGCATATTTAGCTGGCGAGTTATCGTCTGTCGTTGTTATAAACATTGGTAATGGTATATGTTTAAGCTGTTTAAAACCAAACTTTTTAAGTCTGCCAGATAATGTTGTGGGAAGCATTTGATGGAAACAATGAGCCTTGAATGTATCTTGTATAAGATTGTTTAAGTTATCGTCAGCACCATAAAATTTGTAATAATCCCAAAGAATAGATATATTTACAAATATAGATGATGGTTTAAGAATTCTAGTAACCTCTTCAATAGAACCATCAACATCCTCTATATATTCAAAAGTTTGTGCGGAGGCAACAGCATCACAACTATTACTCTCCAAATTTATCTTATTAGCAAAACCCAGGAGTGTGAAAGCATTATCATATAAGGCGCATCTTTCTTTAGCTTGTTTAAGCTGATCTTCACTTGTATCTAACCCAATTGCTTTACCCTTAGGGCCAACAGCTTTTGCTAATTCTTCAAGCAAGTGTCCACCTCCACAACCTATATCTAGCACTTGTTGACCAGATTGTATGTCTAATACATTTAAAATTTCAAGCCTTCGTGAAGACCCTGCAACGCTTGCAGCCATTTTTCTTTGTATAAGGCCAATTTCATTTTGAAATTCCATTTACATACCTCCAGTTGTTTTTTATTTAAGCAGTTAACTGTTTCTTCTGATTATATTATGAATCTCTAAAACTTCAGGTTCACCAGGGTCCATACCCATTTCTGAGAGGATTGGGCCTATTTTAGCTCCAAATGATTCAAAATGTTCTTTTGAGTCAAAAAGCAAAGAAACTTTCATTTGGTCACCAGATCCAAAGCATAATTCTAATTCAAGTCCGGGATCTGGATGAACGCCCTCTTTATACATTCTTTCAACAATTGCATCATACTGTTCTGCTGTCATAGATGGTGGTGAAAAACGTACTAAAATACTCATGATAATTCCTTTAAAATTTAAATTATTTTTACAACATTAGATGCTTTTAATTTTCCAGTTTCATTAGCCTTGCTGACTAAATTTTGGAATTCCTTAGACATTCCAATTCTATCGATTATATCACCCATAGATTCAAATGATGAATAATAATAGACAACATATAAAGTATCCATTTTGTCAGCTATAATTGGATAAAGGGCTAATACATTGGTATCTACGTCTTTGGCTAAAGCATCTGCTTCAGTAAGGATTTCAATAGATTGAGGAAGAAATTTTCTATCAACTTCATATTCCCTAATCAATATTATATTATGCTTTGGAGATGGTTGACCATAAACACTTCTATAAACCTCTGGTCCAATTAAATGACCTGCAGGATCCTCTTGTCTTTTATCCATAAGGTCAATTATTTCTTTATTTTTACTAAGTTCTACAAACGATTTAGTAGCATCTGTCATATTTGGGTAAGCTGCGGTAAGTTGGATGGAACCATTCAATTCACCACCAATAAATAAGCCTAATCTTGCCTTAATGCCATTTGAAACCATTATATCCTTATACTTAGAAGCACGTTTCAGAGCTATTTTAGACTTTCCTGAGGATGGTATTAAAATTCTTCTTGAAATAATAGTCAACTTTACCTCTTATAAAATTATAATTTTTATTTAAAACTAATAAAATTAATCATCAAAGTTTTTTTATTAAGATTTCATTACATTGACGTCTTTTTTGGCATATTTAATTATAAAAACCGTAGTCAATTGAACACTGAACAGGTTTCAATTATCTTTTTTTAAGATTTATTAGAAAATTTTTACAACTACTTCTGATTAGTAATTTTTTTATTTATGACTAATAATTAATCATAAATTACAAATTACACTCTTTTGACATATTTTTAGTCGCCTTAAACGTTTGATAACATATTTTTAAATATTAATCTTTAGTCCATTTAAATTCTATTAAGTACTTGTGTTAATTTTTTAAAATGTTTGACTTTCGTTTTTTTGAAATTTATAGATCATCAGAATATATAAGTCTTATATTCGATGGGATATTAATAAGCTCTAGTCTAACAATTATCTCAGGCTGTCTTGGCTTTATAATAGCATTTATTTTAGCTGCATTAATTTATTGGAAAGTAAAACCATTAAACTATTTATCTATTTGTTGGATTGATTTTATTCGCAACACCCCATTAATAGTTCAATTATTTTTTGTTACCTTTGGTTTGCCATTAATATTTCAATATGTGTGGCCATTTTGGGCACACGCGCTTCTAGCATTAACAATAAATTTTACAGGATATTTTGGAGAAATATTAAGGTCAGGATTTAACTCTACTCCGAATAGTCAACTAGAGGCTGCCTATTCTTTAAATTTAAATAAATTGACAATATTCAGAAAAATTGTGCTTCCTCACACATTGATTAAAATGTTTCCTTCATTATCAAGCCAATTTATTTTTATTTTTTTAACTACAGGAATTATTTCTGAGATTGGTGTCAATGATCTCACTCATGCTGGCTTATATATTGATAGCAGAACGTTCAGAACTTTTGAAATATTTATTGTTTTATCGATTTTATACGTTGCTCTTTCTTTATTATTTAAAACTTCTTTAGAAGTTATTTTTAATAAAACATTGAAAAAGAGAATGTAAATGCAAGAGATATTGATTGAAATTTTTGATAAGCCACTAGGAATAATTATAGCACAATTAATATCGGCTACTAGATTCACAATCTATTTATCATTAATTGCTTTTATTGGTGGTGGATTAGTTGCTTTATTAATAACTTTTTTAAGAATATATCCATCAAAAATTTTGAATTATATTAGCTTTTCGTACGTATGGTTATTTCAATCTTTACCTCTCCTAATGTTATTATTTATTATTGGATTAGGAATCCCACGTTTTATCGGACAAGACTTTGATCCTTGGTACGCTGCTAGTATATCATTGGTGGTTTTTACTTCAGCATATCTAGCAGAGGTGTGGAGAGGAGCTGTTTTAGCCATACCTAGAGGACAATGGGAAGGAGCAACTGCTTTAAATTTAAATTTCTTACAGACTTTAAGGCTTATAATAATACCTCAAGTTTATAAATATAGTATTGCACCTACAGTAAGTTTTCTAATTCAAATTATAAAAGGCACTTCTCTAGCATATATAATTGGTTTTCAGGATTTAATGTTATTAGGAAAAAGATGGGCAAATGCTCCTGTAATAGGATCTGAACCATTTATAATCTTTCCTATTATGGCAGTTTTGTATTTCTGCCTGTGTTACCCCCTAGCTATTTACGCAAAACAGTTAGAAAAAAAATACACCATTGATAATTAATAAATTGAAAGGAAAAAAAATGTTTTCGAAAAAAATGATATATGGATTTATTTTAAGTCTATTCTTTATGAGTTTTTCAGCAAATGCTGCTGACCTAAATGAAATTCTTAAAAATGGTGAAGTAAAGATAGCCGTTCCAGAAGCTTTTGCACCTTTTGGATCAGTTGGTAAAACTGGAGAACATGAAGGTTATGATGTTGATGTAGCAAAACTTATTGCAAAAGATTTAGGAGTAAAGCTAAAAATTGTTCCAGTGGTCTCAAAACAAAGAATTCCATTTTTAGAAACAGATAAGGTTGATTTAGTTATATCCACAATGGGTGCTAATCCATCAAGAGCCAAGTCCATTAACTTTTCTAGTGCATACGCTCCATTCTATTCTGGTGTTTTTGCTTCATCCTCGGTTAAAGTTTCTTCCTATGCAGATTTAGATGGCCTTACAATTGGTGTTACAGGAGGAACATTAGAAGATTTAGAATTAACTAAAATGGCCCCTAAGGGTGCTAAAATTACAAGGTTTGGTGATAATGCAGCAACATTAAGTGCTATAAAGTCAAAACAAGTTCAAGTACTTGTTGCTGGAAATACGGTTGCAGCATCTGTAACAGAGGCTAATCCTGATTTTGATTTAGAAAGAAAGTTTATCATTAAAGATAGCCCTTGCTTTATTGGAGTTAAAAAAGGAAACGAAGATTTATTAAGATGGGTAAATGTTTTTATTCTTCATAAAAAACTAGGTGGTGATCTTAATAAAATTTCACTTAAATGGTTAGGACAAGATCTACCATCTTTACCATCATTATAAAAATTAAATAGTATATGTCTGACAAATTTAGTTTTGTCAGACATAACCAAATATATCAAATCACTTATTAATTCTATTCAAATAAACACAATAAAAGATAATGACCCAGGGTTTTTTAGTTATTATATAGCTTTGTCTTGAATTAACCTTTTTTATTAACAAATTTAGAACTAAATTCTCCAAATAATAGAAAATATAAAAGAAAAAGTTTTTCATTTATAAACCTTTTAAAGGTATTAACTATTTATATAAGTAATGCCTTAAAACATTTTCATAACATACAAAATCATACTTATTTTGGTATATAATTTGGTATAAAACCTTGTCTACAGAGACAATATTTAAAAAATATTTTATAAATATCAATGAGTTATAAAAGGTGATGGTGCGCTCGAGAAGATTCAAACTCCTAACCCCTAGATTCGTAGTCTAGTGCTCTATCCAGTTGACCCTTTCAAACCCATATTTTCTCACAGATTTATTATTTAATTATTATATATTTTACTGCGTAACTGTGTCAAATCTGTGTCAAAATCTGAGGGTATTTAATTATTACTTAAGAAAAAAGAAAGCAGAACTGAATTTTATTTTCCATTTATTGTCTTCTTTAATAAAGATATAAAATGAACTTATTTCTTCTAGTGGTTTATTATTATCCTTAACTCTCAATGCCTCTTTTAAAACTAAATGTGCTTTTTCTTCATTAATTTCTACAACATCAATACTAAGTGCAATTGTATCTTTATAACCTCTGTTTTTTAATTCATCTAGGTTAGAGTGAAACTCGTTAAGTTCTTTTATTTCACCATCGTGAAATCTATAGTTGGGAAAACTTAAATAGTTTTCAACTTCTTTTGTATCTCCTTTTATAAATGCCTTAACATAACCATCATACGCATCCAAAACCTCTTGCTTAAGAATTAACTTATTCATTCTCTAATTCCTCTAGATTATCACCTCTAATTAAATCCAAAACTCTAATTTTTCCAATTTTTGAAATGATTTCTCGAATTGTTGTTCCTTTAGCAGGAATTTTTGGTGGGGTAAGATACTCAGATATTGGTTCTATGGATAAAAATCTTTTTCTCTCTTGAGGATATTTTCTTGAATGAAAAACAGGAATAGTATCAGATTCTAGTTCAGCAAATTCTCCCGGATAATCTTGTAAATTTAGGACTGCTAATGGTGGTATTTGCAAGTTAAAGTTCTGTTTACAATAATCAGGTTGAATCATAAACACATTATTTTGATAGTTGACATGGTCAACGGCAAAACAAGAAAAACAATTCTTACAATATATCCTCGTTGAACTTGCATCCCCTCTGAGTTGAGTTGCAATCATATTCTCAATTCCATTATAACTTTGAATATCTGAACGTAAATATACAGAATAGAGTATATCTTTAGGTTTTTTACCCCCATTTATCTCTGCCCATCGCAATGCCTGCCTACAATCTTCACATGCACACATTACAGAATATTTAGGTAATGGGTCATTTAGAAATAATTGGCATGAACCACATGAACAAGAAATTTTATTTTTTTTATCCATAATTACAGTCTAATCAAAATATTCTTTGAAGGTAAAGAGTAATTGCTATTTCTTTATGAACACTATGGTGGTTTATAGATTAGGTTTTGCATGTCAGTTTTAAGTGAGGAGTATTTTTGAATTGATACTTATTACATTTATAGATTATGATTAATGATAATAAATTAGGGGTATAAATATTTAAAAATGAGTTATTTTTGTAGTAAATGTGAATACCCATTCAAGACTTTATGGAGATGTAAATATGGACATCATAAAGAATGGGTATCTATTTGTTATAACTGCATAAGGGATATAAGAAGCGTAAGAATTAGATTTATTAGTCAGATAGAAAACATTAAACGAATAATAAGATGTAGATTGAACACATCAAAAATTTATCTTCAAGTATTTGAGGTGAAAATATGATACAAAATTATATTGACTGGGAAAAAAAACAAATAGATTGGTGGAAAGAAAAACTTGGTATTTCAGATCATGGAGTTGCCTGGATATCATTCATCAAGGGTATTTTAGTAGGATTGTTAGTTTATCACTTTTTTATAGTTTAAGATTTAAGAGGTAGTTAAATATTATGAGTAAAGATTTTAAGATTTTTTTGGGTGTTGTAAGTTTTTTTGTTTTATTAAAAGGTTATATATTTTTTAATATTAACCCTTCAATGTATCTTAACCCAATGGGGTTTTAAACCCTCTAAAATCTGACTAAAAAAACTGGCAGAGAACCTAGACTTTTAATTCCATTTATACCTTTAAAAATAAAAAGAGAGTCCGAAAACTCTCTTTTTTAAGGGGAGGAAACACGAAAATTACTTTACTGAATTATGCAATTATCATGCCTAAATGTGTGAAAATCTAAGGGTATATAATTGATATTTCTCTCTGGATACTGTTGGTGTTAAATAAATATATAAAAAATAATTGTTAAAATGATCGACATTATTAATAATTAATCAAACAGTTTTCTCAGGAGTTATAATGAAAGATTCAAAGTTAATTAATTATAGTACTCAAGATTTTTCAACAGAATCTGATATGCTAATTACATTGCATAATTGGCAAGATAAGAAAGAAAAATTTCTTCCAAAATTAAAGTCTAAAGGTTTATTAAGGCATGCAATAATGAGAGTATGGAACCGAGATGGTAGTTTTAGATTAGGGCATATATTTGAGTATAAAGATGAAAATGCATACAAAAACTGTCAACCTATTTGGCAAGAAATTGAAAAACAACATAAGTCAAAAGTGCCAATAAAGATCTTTGCCAATAGAGGTATTGTTTTAGAGGATAACATCTTAGTTTAATATTATGCTGAAACCATATTCTGAAGACTTGTTCTATTCTTTCTCAATGTAGAGAGTTCTTCTAATTTGTTTTTCACTACAAGTCTTATCCCTTCGTTGATAATGGAATTTGCAGAACAATTATCCAGAGTTTTTACTCTTTGTATATCTTCCCAATGTTTGTCTTTTACTCTTACTAGATAATTATGTGTGTTCATCTACTCATACTCCTTTTTAGATTATTAAGTTTTGTTTGATTTGATGTTGATAGCGATTCACGAAGTTCTCTAAAAAAGGAATAACTAGTATTTCCATTCCATCTGGGTTTCACTCCAAATCTTAGTTTTTGTTCTATTGTATCTCGTTCTTCTTTTAGTTTTTCCAGAAGATTCAGTTTGCGCTTTAGGTTCATTTCTACTCTTTTCTATAGTTATTTGATAAGGTGAATATAGTTTATCAATATGAGTATTTAGTCATACTCAGCAGTCCTTAAATGGATACTAATAGTGTTTATAGGAATGTATTTGATATTTTTAAGGTGGTTTTATAATACTTTTGCGGATATATTAATTTTCAAATTTTTTTAAAACTTGTGTTCTATCTCAAAAACTTTGCTTAACATCCATATAAGTAGTCACTACATTACTTACATACGGTTCTATCGCTTCTGTTAAACCTGTGCTTACACGCCAGGCAAAATATTCTTCTTGATGTTTTTTTGTTTCCCATTCTTCAACTAAACATATTTTATTTTGATCTTCATAAACGCAAGTTTTTAAAAATAAGCAACCATTATATGACCTAGTGTCAGGTAAAGTCTCTTCTAATATTTTAAGAAACTCCTCTAATTTACCTTCTTTTATATCAAAGTCTAATAATACCATTATTGTCATTTAAACACCTATATTTAAGTTTATGATTTTATAAATAATAGTTAACTATGTTTTTCACATAAATCCCAATTTATAATTTGTTAAAAATTTTTATGATCAATAAATAAGCATTTTATTTTGATAGTAATTATTAACTTGTTAAAAAAATTATCCATAGTAATTTAAGACAACATTTAAATTTTCCATTTTAAATGTGTAAGGAAGTGGGATATTTATAAATGTTTTCAAATCTATTTTTCTCCACTTTACCTCTTTTTGGTCTGGTGTTTATTGGTTATTCATTAGGAAAATTTTCATTATTTAATGATTCTGAAGCAAAAATATTTTCTAAACTTGTTGCTATAGTTGTAGTGCCTGCTTTCGGTATTAAAATAATTGGAAACTTAAATTATGAGTTCATAAACTGGAAGTTATATTTTTGTTACCTTTTAGCACAAGGATTTATCTATTTTATTGCATTTATTATAGCAAAAAAGTTTTTTAATAGAGAAAATCCTGAATGTATCATAATTGGAATGACGGCATCTTTTGGAAATCATTTATTTTTTTTATATCCAATACTATTAGTTGAATTTGCTGCTAAAGATATTGTGCCAATAGAAACTGTTATTGCTGCTGACTTCATAACAGTTGGATTAAGTGTGTCTGCATTAGATTTTACTACTCAAAATAAATTAGATATTAAAAAGGCAGTGTTAAAACAGATAAAGAATCCTGCTTTTATAGGTTTGATACTCGGTTTAATAATTTATCATAGTTCTATAAATCTTCCAGAAAGTAGTAATAGATTAGTAGATTTTATATGTGCCTCAGGTGTTCCATTAACTTTATTAGCAATGGGTATCTTATTATCTTACAAGACAGATACAACACAGATACAATTATCTTTTTTAATTACATTTTTAAAATTATTTGGTTTTTTAATAGTATTAATAACAATAATTTGGTTATCAGGTATTTCCTTTATAGATGCAAAAACTACTTTAATGCTTTCTGCAACACCTATTGGAGCAATGGGACTAGTATTTGCTTCTATTTACAAGGTAAAAACAGATGCTGTAGTCAGGTCTGGTATTTTGACATATATAATTGCACTTTTTCTAATACCGTTAGTAGGAAGTATATTTTAAAAGCAATTGTTCAAACTTCTTGAGGAGATGATTTTGGACACACTTAACCTACTCAAAGGTTAAGTGTTTTTCTTGAGTCTGATGACCAAGTTCACATCTTCATCTGAGAAACTACATGAACCAATAGTATTACCTTTGTAATTCATTTAGTTGGGTGAGAAGTCCGATATCCCATTCTATCTGAGGCATTCCAGAGTTGGCACAATGCAGTCAGATTCTTTCTCAACTTAAACTTCGGTCAGAACATGTGTCTGATGAAGATAAACTTCATGTCCTGTGAGGGTTATTTCTCCCTCGTCCTGCTGGGAATATTTTAACACCATTCCAACTTGGGTGTTTCATAATAAAAACTGGTTACCTTACTAAGATCCGTTCCAATATACAATTGTAACTCAATAGGTTTGTAATCTCATACAATGTAAACTTTAAACACAAGAGGATTATCTTTTTCTTATGTTTAATTAATACTATTTATAATATTTATAATTTTGATATTAGATGCGGAAAAAATTTATTTATATAGATCTTCCATTATTCAATTGTTTTGGATTTCCAATCACTTTCTCACATCTAGTTTTCACTGAAATTACTTTATGTATTTCTTTATAGGGAAATTCATAAGTTTTGGAATCTTCTATACATTTCTTATAAGTTTCTTTTGGTAATCTAATCTCAAATGAAGATGGTTCTTTACCTAGACCCATTGTTACAATTATGACTAATACAAATTCGTTCATTTAAACAAATTGAAAATTATGGTTAGAACAACACTAATAATAATACAAGTTACTATTGGGAAAAAGAAAGTTGAATTACCAGACTTAAACATGATATCACCTGGCAACTGCCCTAATCCAAGTTTTTTTATGTAAGGATAGAGTAATCCAATTACTAAAATTACTATTCCTAAAATGATTAAGAGTTTTTGCATAATTATTTAACTATTAAATATATCATAATACACACAAGAATTGAATTTATGATAATCATGGTTTTAGTTTTGACTTTCTTTTTTAATAGTGGAGCATTCCATCTATTAGCATAATCAAGATCAACATCATCTTTAGCAAATGTTTCTATTATATCTTTTTCTCTAGTTCTTCTTTTTTCTGACTGTTCTTCATCTGGCAATCTAATTTTAAATTTATTAAAATATTTAATGAATTGCCTGATTTTCATAGTTCATATTTTAAAATATTTGTGAATACTTAGCAATTAGACTCTCTGGTTTAAGATGAGTATATCTAAATAATTGTCTTACATCTTTATGACCAGATATCAATGCAACCTCTGGAACTGATAAACCCATTTCAAAAAACCTTGATACTGCTTCATGTCTTAGATCATGAAACCTTAATCCTTTTATATTAGATTTGTTTCTACATCTCTCCCAGGCAAGTCTTAAACAATTAGCAGAGATAGGAAATACAAACTCTGATGATTTGGTTAGATTAGATAGTAATTCTATAGCAATCTTAGTTAATGGAATATGTCTATCGTCCCCATTTTTAGTGTCATACAAGGAGGCAATTCCAGTATCTAGGTTTACATCATTCCAGGTTAGTTTTAGTATCTCAGATCTTCTCATTCCAGTTTCCACTGCAAATTGAATGATAGTGGAGATGTATTTGTTTCTCTGTTTTTCTGCATTAAAGATAAGTACAGATAATTCATTTAAAAGAAGTCGTCTAGTTCGTGGTTTGTGAGGTGAGGGGATGTCAAGTCCATTAAAAGCATTAAATGGTATCCCATAATTCCATTTGTCTGTTGCAATTTTAAAAACTCTTTTAATTAACATCAATTCAGATTTAATAGTTCCATCTTTGACTATTAATTTTCTTTCTGCACAAAATTGTTCTAAATGTCTTTTTGTTAAATTTATAACTTTGATCTCACCTAACCATGATCTAGATAAAACATTTAACTTAAAACAAACAATTTTATAACTTTTTAACTTGGGAAGAATTTCTACTTTATATTTATTAAATAAGTTTTTTAACTTTAAACTTTTAATATCTTTTTCTGGAATTGGTTTTGACCTAAGTTCTTTTTCAAAATTAAAAACCCATTCAGTTGCATCTAATTTGGTCTTAAATGTTTTTGTAAAACTTCTCCATCCAGATATTCTAACTTGAGCGTTCCAAGATTTACCTCTTTTACGAACACAACCCATATTTTGACTCCTTTTACTGTGTCAAATCTGTGTCAAAACTGAGTATTCACTGAGGTGTATTTAATATCTATTCTTTTAAGTAATTGATATTAAAAGAAAGAGAATTGGTGCGCTCGAGAGGATTCGAACCCCTGACCCCTAGATTCGTAGTCTAGTGCTCTATCCAGCTGAGCTACGAGCGCATTGTTTTTAATGACTTTTTTAGCTCAATTTTTGGCTGTTTTATGTAGCACCACATATATTACCACTTTAATACTTCAATTTTACTAAAAAAACCAAACATTTCTTTACCTATCACAAATCACTTATTCTTCAAACAATCGAAAAAACAATTAACCAGTATTTCAACTGCTATACCAATCGATGATATCAAAATGATAATCAAACTAAATATTATAAAACTAATAAATAAATCCATTTAAACTCTAAAAACATTAAGATAATTTGAAAAAAAACTGTTATATGGTTTTAAGTTTTAGAATAAATATCTAAAAAAACCTTTCAAAATTTTAACAATATATCTTTAGATTTTACAAATATTTATATGCTTACATAGTTGGATGATTTAGATATAGTTAAATGATTTCATAGTTTTTCTAAAATTCACAGTTATGGGTTTAAAATTTTTTTTATCATATTTTATCCATTGATCTTTATTACCATTTCTAAAAAAAAGTGAGGTTTTAGAGCTTGCTTCTGCAAATCCTATTTTTTTTTCTTTATCTTGTAAATTTTTAAAAGAAGTCTTTTCAATTATTTTACCAACAGAAATGCGAGGTTTAATTTTTAAAAAATGAAATAATTTTATAATTATTGATTTAGGATCTACTAATAAATCTTCAAATTTTATAATTATTTTTGGTATATCTGAATTAGTCCATGAATTAACGTGATTTTGCCAAGATGAAAGTACTTCACCTAAATTATTTTCATTATCAAAAATAAAATTTGTTTTTTTTAATAGACGTTCTACAGCAGTATTTAAATCTATACCAAAATGTTGTGAATACGATATAGAAACATCTCTTGGATCTCGAACAATATAAATTATCTTAGAAGTAAACTCTTTATTTGGAAAATTTATACCACCAATATTTCCAAATATATTATGTGTTTTGATAATAACATTATTAGAACCAGCATTCTTTGAAATGGTTTGTTGCGCAATATCCCAATAATTTTTAACTTCTCCAGGTTCTTTTCTATCATGATTAGGATATAAATTTTTGATAATATTATTTAATGAATTAATTCTTAATTTATTAATATCTAAGTTATTATATAAAGCAAAACTTAATACTGCTCTCAACCAAGTATTACCACTTTTAGGATAACTTGCTAACCAAATTATATTTTTCATTTGCAAACCATTTTTTAAAAATAATGACTTATGTATATTAATAAATTATTTCAGAGCGTTTATTTGCTATTTATCATATCCCATTTTTTTTCTAATTTTTGTCGCGCTAATGTTTTTAATCTTTTCATCAAAAACTTCTTCTTCAATTTTATATCCAACATCTCTTCCATAAGTTATGTTAATTATATTTGGCACTAACATTATTACATAATCTTTATTTAGTACAAAATTTTCTTGCGACAATTTTTTTATAATGCCATTTTTTATATCGTAATAATTGAAAGGGTTACTGTTATTCCAATCTTGACAATCTCTAACTTGGATGACAACTTGCTTAGTTTTTTTAAATGCCCTTTTGAATAAGGCTACATGCCCATCATGAAAAGGTTGCCATCTGCCCAACATTTGCACAGTTGGATTTCGCCAATTAAATGTGATTAGATTTTTTAAAATATTTTGAACGTGTTTATCAGAATCAAAAGTTTTAAATATGTAATTAACTTTTTCTTCCTTTGTAGGTTTTTCAAAAATAGAGTTAGTGTCTTTAAATCTTCCTTTTACAATAGTATCCATGAAGATTGAAATGTCTGGAGAGATTATGTTTCTATATTGTTTTTTTGGGCAAACAAAATCTAAAATGATATATTGATTTTTATTTTCTTCAGCTAATTGTTTCATTCTGTATGCTTGTCTTAATCTACCATCATCAGAAAAATCCCAATCTTTGAACTTTTCCCTAACTTCATCAGCATTTAGATGTAAACAATCTAGTTTCTTGGATAACTTATTTGCAAGAGTAGACTTGCCAGACCCTGGCAAGCCAAATATTAAAATTTTTTTCATTATTTATTTATCCTACATATTTATTATCAAGTTGAATTGAAAAGTAGATCACTAAATAGTATATGAAACCTAAACTTCAATTAATAGTCTAGTGTTCATCCAGCTGATCTACGAGCGCATTATTTTTATTGACTTTTTTAGCTATATTTTTAGACATTTTATGTAGTACCACATGTAGCGGCACTTTTATACATCAAATTGACTAAAAAAACATCAAACATCTACTTACCTATCACAAATCACGCACTCTTTAAACAATCGAATAAATAATCACATTCAAAAATTCAAATTTATCAAATATATGAAAGTTATTAGATTTGGTCATTAAAAGTGGGAGTGCTTATGGAGGCACCTAGATTTTTAAAAATTAATATATTTTTTCAAAATCTGTAACTTAAATCAATGAAAAACATTCTTAGCTAAACATGCGAGGTTTTACCTTAAGAATAAAATAAAAACCTACTTAATTATTTTAACTACTCTCTTAGTCAAGGATTGACTTAATATTAATTTTTTAAGAAATCTCCAAATTCTCCTAAGATTAGTAATCACGGCATGACTACTGAAAATTGTTGGCTTGTAAAAGAGTGTCTCAACGATTACGATTAGTTTAACTTATCAATTTATTAATTTTATTCAGTCTATAATAATTATTATTTTGCTTTGTTATGTTTTGTTATATTAACATTTATTTAATTTTTTATATAAGGCTTATGAGTAACATAAATATTTATGACAAATCTTTTCCAGTGTCTTGGGAAGAGATACACAGAAATAGCAAAGCTTTAGCTTGGCGTTTATCTGAATTGAATCCTTATAAAGGAATAATTGCTGTTACAAGAGGAGGGCTGGTCCCTGCAGCTATAGTAGCCAGAGAATTAGATATCAGATTAATCGATACCTTTTGTGTTTTATCTTACAGTCAAAAAACTAAGGGTGATATAAAAGTTTTGAAAGAATCTAGCGTAGCTAATAATGGTGAAGGTTGGCTAATAGTTGATGATCTTGTAGATACTGGTGAAACTATTAAAGCTATAAGATCAAGCTTGCCGAATGCTCATTATGCAACAGTATATGCTAAGCCAAGTGGTAGGGAACAGGTTGATACATTTATAACAGAAGTTTCTCAAGATACATGGATATATTTTCCGTGGGATATGGAAATGAAGCCAGCTCCTACAATTTCTGAGCGTACACAAAAATAATCATATTGACTAACTGATGCAAACTGTCTAAATATACTTAGATTAATCCGAGAGGCTGTATTTAATACAGGAAAATAATGAAACGTACATTTCAACCTAGTAATTTAGTTAGAAAAAGAAGACATGGATATAGATCCAGGATCTCTACTGTTGGGGGAAGAAATGTAATTCGAAATAGAAGAGCTAAAGGAAGAAAAAAACTCTCAGCTTAAATTTTCTTAATTATTTCTATATCTTGTTTGTTAAGTAAATAGCTTATGAGATGATAAAATGAAACTTGTAACTTTAAAGAAGAGAAGAGATTTTGTTTTATCAAATAAGTATGGGCAAAAAACAAATAACAAAAATTTCATTCTACAAGAGTATTGCAACCCTAATTTGTCAGATAAAGGGCTGATGTTTGGTTTCACAGCAACTAAAAGAATTGGTAATGCAGTAAAAAGAAATAGGGCAAAAAGAAGAATGAGGGCATTAATTTCAAGCTTGTTAAAAGAAGATAATATTTTGTTTAAAGAAAAATATAGTTATGTTTTAATAGCAAAACAGTCAATTTTGAAGGCTTCCTTTTTTGAGATGCACAATCAATTGAAACAATGTTTGAGTAGATTATGATGAAAAGATTTTTAACATTTTCTTCAATAATTCTAATTGATTGTTATAAATATATTATTTCACCTTTATTAGGAAATAATTGTAGATACCTACCCACTTGTTCTGAATACACAAAAGATTCGATAATCAAGTTTGGTTTAAAAAAAGGGATTTGGTTAGGTTTTAAAAGAATTATTAAATGTCATCCATGGGGGAAAAGTGGACATGATCCCATAAAATGAATTATTTAATTCATTTCTTTTAATAAAAGGTACTTTAGGTTAAACAAATAATAAAAAAAAGATATGTATTTCTATTAGATATAAATTGAGCGAGAAAAAATGAACCCAGAAACGAGAAATTTAGTTGCAGCAATTTGCTTATCTATGGCTGTGCTCATAGGCTATCAAATATTATTTGTTGATCCCAAAAAAGATTTATATCAACAAGAAAAAATTACAAAAGAAAATAATGACACCTCAAACATTCCTTTGCCTGAAAATATAGGTAATGGAATTATTACATCAGATAATACTAAGCCAACTGATCAAAATAAAACAGTTCCAAGAATTTCAATGGAAAGTAAAGAGGTATCTGGGTCCATATCATTAAGGGGTGCAAGAATCGATGATATTACTTTAACACAGTATCGAGAAACGCTCGAGCCTGAGAGCGATATGATTAAATTATTACTAAAGTCTAATGGTAGGACACCATATTTTATTGAATTTGGATGGAGTAGCCCGGATGGGGTTAAAGTCCCTAATGGTAAAACATTATGGCAGTCATCAAGTAATCTTTTAACTCCTGAAAAAAATATTACTTTAAAGTGGAATAATGGTGAAGGAATTAATTTTTATCAAGACATAAGTATTGACGATACTTTTATGATCACTGTTAACCAGAGAGTAGAAAATACTTCTGCTAAGTCAGTTACTTTATATCCATATGGTTTAATTAGAAGAGCTGGCGAACCAGAAACAATTGATTTTTTTGTATTGCATGAGGGTCCACTTGGAGTTTTTGACAGAACATTGTCTGAACAAAGTTATGGTGATTTAACAGAGGCTGGCAAAAAGGGTATTAATATAAAACCTGAAGAAATAGGGGGTTGGATTGGTTTGACCGACAAATATTGGATGACAGCTCTATTACCTGATCAAAACCAGAAATACAACTTTACTTTTAGAAAATTAAGTTCAAATGGTGGACAATATCAAACTGATTTTTTAGGAAATGCTGTAACTATTCCTGCGAACTCTAAAGGTGAGTTTTTATCAAGAACATTTGCAGGAGCAAAAAGATTAGCTTTATTTGATGAATATGAAAAAAAGTTTAATATTCAACATTTTGACTTGGCTATTGATTTTGGTTGGTTTTATTTTTTAACGAAACCTTTCTTTTATGCTTTATCTTGGGCAAATGATTATTTAGGTAATTTTGGATTGGCAATTTTAGCTATAACAGTAATTGTTAAATTATTATTTTTTCCATTAGCAAATAAATCCTACAAGAGCATGGCTAAAATGAGAGTGCTAACACCTCAGATTCAAAAATTGAGAGAAAGAGTTGGTGATGATCGACAAAAATTAAACCAAGAAATGATGAATCTTTATAAAAAAGAAAAAGTGAATCCTGCAGCAGGATGTTTGCCAATTTTAGTCCAAATTCCAGTGTTCTTTGCTCTATATAAGGTTTTATTTGTTTCAATTGAAATGAGGCAAACACCTTTTTTTGGGTGGATTAAAGATTTATCTGTTCAAGATCCAACCAGTATTTTTAACTTATTTGGTTTGCTTCCCTATAGTACGTCATTTTTACCAGACTTTTTAAATATTGGTATTTGGCCGTTGTTAATGGGTGTGACTATGTTTTTACAGCAAAGACTAAACCCAACTCCACCGGACCCTATACAAGCAAAAATATTTGCGTGGATGCCAGTTGCGTTTACATTTTTATTAGCAACTTTCCCTGCTGGTTTAGTAATATATTGGACATGGAATAATCTTCTTTCAATATGTCAGCAATGGGTAATTATGAATAAGATGAATAAAGAATCAAAATAAGTAGGTTGAATTCTTGTTATATGATGATCTCGAAATTGAAAAAGCTAGAAAAATATTTTCAGGGGAATGTAAATTCATAGCTGCAGCTCTTGATATTAATGTAATACCTCCTCAAGAAGGTAATGAGGTAGCATTTGCAGGAAGATCTAATGTTGGTAAAAGCTCACTTGTTAATGCCCTTACAAATAGAAAAACCTTAGCTAGAACTAGTCAAACACCAGGAAGAACTAGGCAATTGATATTTTTTGACCTTGTTTATCAAAGTAATAGGCTTAGATTAGTTGATCTACCTGGTTATGGTTATGCAAAAGCACCAAAGAAAGATATAAAATTATGGACATCTCTTACTTTAAAGTATTTAAAAGGTAGACCAACATTAAGAACTGTATGTCTGTTAATTGACAGTAGGCGAGGAATTGGAGATTTAGATAAAACTATAATGAAAGAACTTGATACAGCAGCAGTAAGTTGGGTTTTAGTTCTTACAAAGATTGATAAATTGAGTGATGAAGAAATAATAAAGGTTAAAAATAATTCAAATAAAATTATTTCTAAATATACAGCTGCTTTCCCAGAAATAATGGTTACTTCAAGTCTCAAAAATAATGGTATTGAAAATTTGAGAACATATTTAGCAAGCTTTGCATAAAAAAAGATAAAATAATAATTAAATTCAAAAATATATGATAATAATAGTGGTATAAATTTTAGACGGTTAAAGCATTGAAAAAAAATAAAGATCAAATTCAATCTGAATGGCTAAAAAAAGCTGATTTACTAACAGAAACTTTACCTTTTATGAAACGTTATGCAAATAAGGTTATTGTTGTAAAGTTTGGTGGAAACGCAATGGGTAAAAAGGAATATGTAAACAGCTTTGCAAAAGATATTGTTTTATTACAACAAGTAGGGATGCTTCCTGTTGTAGTACATGGAGGTGGACCACAAATAGGTGAAATGTTATCTAAGCTTCAAATAAAAACCGAGTTTATAAATGGACTTCGAATAACGGATGCTGCAACAATTGATGTAGTCGAAATGGTTCTTAGCGGAGTAACAAATAAATCGATAGTTTCAGCCATTGCTAACTCTGGTGCAAAATCAGTTGGAATTTCTGGTAAAGATGGAAATTTAATAACTGCCAAAAGGTTAAATAAAGTTGATGACAATTCTGACTCTAATGTAGAAAAAGCAATTGATCTTGGTTATGTAGGTGAACCAGAAAAAATTGATCCTCAAGTTATTCATGCTTTAATTAATGAAAAAATGATACCTGTAATTGCGCCTGTTGGGATTGGAACCGATGGCTTAACATATAATATAAATGCTGATACGGCAGCAGGTTCTATTTCAGCTGCAATGAAAGCTTCTAGAATGATAATGTTAACTGATGTTAATGGAGTTCTTGACCGAAACGGTAAATTGATAACAGAATTAACAATTTCAGAAGCTCAAGAATTAATTAAAAATAAAATTGTTGTCGGGGGCATGATCCCAAAAATTAAAACATGCATTGATGCAGTGTTAGGTGGTGCAGAGGCATCTGTAATTATGGATGGAAGAATGCCTCATTCTTTATTGTTAGAGCTTTTTACAGAACATGGTGTAGGAACTATCATTAGAAAAGGTACTAATTAGTTTTTATTTTTATGAAATTATTTTTGAATAATAAAGATACCATAGACTTTAATGAACAATATGATCATTGGATTTTTGACTTAGATAATACAATTTATGATTTTAATTTAGGTTTGTTTACTAGAGTCTCTTTAAGAATGACAGAGTACATTAAAGATTTTTTTGATCTAAATGAGGTTGACGCTCTCAAACTTCAAAGAAATATGTATAAAAAATATGGCCTAACCTTAAGAGGTTTAATGATCGAAAAAAAAATTGACCCAGAGCCATTTCTTGAATTTGTACATGATGTAGATTTTAGTGAATTAGATAAAGATATTAAACTTAAAACATTACTAGGTAAAATTAAAGGCAAGAAATCAATTTACACTAATGCAACATTTCAACATGCAAAAAATATATTAAAATCAATGGGAATATTTGAAGAATTTGAGATTATTTTTGACATTAAAGATGCAAATTATATAGCCAAACCAGATCTTAACTCTTATCTAATGATGAAAAAAAAACTTGGTCTTGATGATAGTAATATTTCTAAAAGTATTTTTTTTGAAGATACAGCTAAAAACTTAAAGCCTGCTAGTGAATTAGGAATGAGTACGGCATGGATTGAAAATGATTTTAACAAAAAAGAAGCTGATATTTTAAGAGAATATATTAATTTCACTGGATCAGATATAAAATCTATTTTAAGTAATATGTTATAATTTGAAAAAAGGTAATTTGTTTTAATTTAATTTAAGGGATCGTCATGGATATAAAGAATATGAAGTCAGTTATAGAAAGAGTTTTCGATAATAATGAAGATATTAATCCAAATACTACTGGTGAAATCAGAGACTCTATTGAAACTGCTTTAGATTACCTAGATAAAGGTAAATTAAGAGTAGCTGAGCCGTTGGGAAATAGTAAATGGCAAGTAAATCAATGGCTTAAAAAAGCTGTTTTATTATCTTTTAAGATAAATGATATGGACGTAATTTCCGGAGGACCAAAAAGTCAAAACACTGGTCCAGCTAGTTGGTGGGACAAAATTCCCTCTAAGTTTTCAGGATGGAATAAAGAAGATTTTAAAAAAGCTGGTTTTAGAGCAGTTCCTGGAAGTGTGGTAAGACATTCTGCTTATATTGCACCTAGTGTTGTATTAATGCCATCATTTGTAAATATTGGTGCTTATGTTGATAGTGGAAGTATGATTGATACGTGGGCAACTGTTGGATCATGCGCACAAATTGGTAAAAATGTTCATATTTCAGGCGGTGCAGGTATTGGGGGTGTTTTAGAGCCTGTTCAAGCAGGACCAGTCATCATTGAAGATAATTGTTTTATTGGAGCAAGATCTGAAGTAGCAGAAGGTGTCGTTATCGAAACAGGTGCAGTTTTATCTATGGGAGTATTTATTGGTGCATCCACTAAAGTTGTTGATAGAAATACAGGCGAAATATATATTGGTATGGTACCTTCATACTCTGTTGTAGTTCCGGGTTCTCTTCCTGGGAAACCATTAACTGACGGTTCCCAAGGACCAAGCTTATATTGTGCTGTAATTGTAAAAAAAGTTGATGCTCAGACACGTTCAAAAACATCTGTGAATGAACTCTTAAGAGATTAGTTAAGGCCTTTTATGTCTAATGTTTTAAACCCAGTAGAGTTAACTTCAGCTTTAATTAAGTGTAGAAGTATAACTCCAACATCTGCAGGTTCTATTGACTTAATTATTTCATATTTAGAACCTATGGGATTTACTTGCACAAAAATCGATTTTGGACAGGGTGATGAAAAGGTTGAAAACTTATATGCAAGATTTGGTTCCTTAGATCCAAATATTTGCTTTGCAGGTCATGTAGATGTTGTTCCTACTGGTGATGAACAAAGTTGGTCCATAGATCCTTTTGGTGGGGAAATTAAAAAAGGAAAAATATGGGGAAGAGGTGCTGCAGATATGAAATCTGGGATAGCCGCCTTTATAGCGGCTGTGTCAGAGTTTTTGAAAACAAACAAGAACCTAAAAGATTATGGAAGTATATCCTTTATAATTACAAGTGATGAAGAAGGAAAGGCCATAAACGGTACAAAAAAGGTAGTTGAATGGCTTATAAACAAGTCAGAAAAAATTTCTGGTTGTCTTGTTGGTGAACCAACTAATGTAAACCAAATGGGTGATACAATTAAAATTGGTAGAAGAGGAAGTTTTACTGGCTCTTTGATTGTGAAAGGTATTCAAGGTCATGTTGGTTATCCTGATTTAGCAGAAAATCCAATAAACTCACTTTTAAAAATGCTAGAGCCTTTTACAAAAATATATTTAGATAAAGGAACTAGTGAATTCCAACCTAGTTCTGTAATGATTACTACAATTGATGTGAATAATGATGCAAGTAATGTTGTTCCTGGGGAGGTAAAGGCAAAATTTAACATAAGATTTAATACCTTACATTCTGTTGCTTCGCTAGAATCCATGCTAAAAAACCAGTTTGATGCTATTACTAAAAACTATGAGTTTGATTATTTTTGTAATGCTGAACCTTTCCTTACAAATGATGAAGTGCTCAAATCAACTCTTCAAAATGCAATCAAAAAAGTTGTAAATATTAATCCAGAAAAATCTACAACAGGCGGTACTTCAGATGCAAGATTCATAACAAAAATTTGTCCTGTAATAGAGTTTGGTTTGGTAGGAAAAACAATGCATAAGATAGATGAAAATGTTGAAGTTGATGATATTATGAAGTTAACAAGTATTTATAATAAATTCCTCCAAAATTATTTCAGAGTTGAAAAAAATGATTAAATTTCCTCCAAACCCTTTTGTAATAAAAGATGGGTTTTTTTCTGCTTTTCAATTCATGTCGAAAAAAGGTAATTCTTCTCAATTATTCAACTTAAATTTAAATGGTTTTTGGGATAGCTGTTGGATAGTCTTTTTTGTAAATGCAGTTGTATCAACTTTAGCTTCATATGGAATTAAAGCGAATATTGATGGTGATATTCAAAGTGGAATACTACCTAGATTACTTCTAATTACAATTATAGATATTTGTTTATTCTCAATCTTAGTCAACACAATTTTTGAAAAAATTGGGAAGAGTGATAAATTCTTTAGATTTATAATACCATTTAATTGGATACAGTCTTTTCAGGCTATTTTAATGTTAAGTTTTGCTGTTTTAGGTTTGATTTTACCTCCATCAATTTTTGTATTTTTTGGTATTATGGTAGTAATTTGGGTTACCTTTTCTTTATGGCGCATTGGAAAAGAAGAGGTTGGTTTGACTGGTTGGGGAGCCACGGGCATGATTTTCTTATCAGTTATTATAGAAGCAAGTTTAGGAATGTTTTCACGCTCATTATCAATGACAATTTGATTTAATTATACTGATTACTGTCATAAATAATTGGCCAATTATCATCAAGTAAATCATTTGGATATTCTACTTTCTTAAGATAAAGACCTTCTGCTGGAGCAGTGGGCCCTGAAAGTTTTCTATCTTTCCCTTCAAGAATTTTTTTTATATCGTTAGGTTCTAATGTTTCGTCACCTACTTTGTAAATTGTTCCTACAATAATTCTTACTTGACTATGTAAAAAACTTTTTGCTGATATATTTATAATAATTTCATCACCTACACATGATAGTGATATTTTATTTAATGTTCTTATAGGAGATTTGGCTTGACAGTTTATAGTTCTAAAACTTGTAAAATCATGCTTCCCAACTAAGTGTTTGGCTCCTTCTTCCATTAATCGAATATTTAATTTTTTTCTTGAATGCCAAACTTTGCCCTTTTCAATACCAGGTGGTGCGGCACGACATAAAATTCTATACTTATAATGACGTTTTATAGCACTGAACCTGGCGTTAAACTCTGGCTCAACTTGTTTAGAAGAAACTACCCTAATATTAGATTTCCTTAAATGTGAGTTGAAAGCAGAGATCATATAAAATGGATGTTTAGTTGTTAATTTATGATTTTTTGGAAGATTTATATGAGCCACTTGTCCTAGGGCATGAACTCCAGCATCAGTTCTACCAGAACCTTGAATTTCAAATTCTTGATTAAAAATATTTTTAGCAGCTTCTTCTAAACTGCCTTGGACAGAAATTCCTTCGTTTTGCTTTTGCCAGCCAACTAAGTTATTACCATCATACTCAATTAGTAAAGCAAATTTAACAGTCTTATTAACTTCCAAATTTTTCACCAATACTTATTTTAGTTCCATTGAGAAAATCTTTGACAGACATGATGTTTTTACCAGATTTTTGAAGGTATTTAATCTCTAACGATGATTTATTTCCACATGCTACAATTATTTTGTTGTTACATTCAATTATTGTACCTGGTTCAAATTCATGATTATCTTTACAAAGTTTGGTTTCAACAATTTTGATTTTAACACCAGATAAAAATGTATAAGTGCTTGGAAAAGGATTAAAAGCTCTTATTTTATTAAAAATATTAATCGATGGCAAATTCCAATTAATAACAGCCTCATCTTTAACAATTTTCTCTGCATATTTAACACCCTTCTCCCTTTGCTTAATTGGTACAATTTTTCCATCAATATATTCTTTAATAGTCTTCAGAAGCATTTCAGCTGTCAAATTAGATAGTTGATCATGTATAGTTTTAGAAGTATCACTAGTATGAATATTTATTGACTTTGAAGATAGTATTGGTCCAGTATCCATACCCTTTTCCATTAACATTATACATGAACCAGTTTTACGATCACCTGCTTCTATAGCTCTTTGTATTGGAGCAGCGCCGCGCCACCTTGGTAAAAGGCTAGCATGACCGTTAATGCAACCAAATTTGGGTGCTAACAAGAACTTTTCAGGTAGAAGCAAACCATATGCAACAACTACAACTAAATCTGGCTTAAGTTTTTTAAATTGGAGAAACACATCTTCCTGTTTTAAAGTTGAAGGAGTAATTGTTTTTAAATTTAATTCTTTTGCATTTTTTTCAACAGGAGAAAGTTTTGTTTTCATACCTCTTCCACTAGGGCGAGCAGGTTGTGAATAAACAGCAACTATATTATAATTTTTCTCCATAAACCTTAGGCTGGGGACAGCAAAATCAGGAGTTCCCATAAATATTATATTCAACTAACCCTCGTTTTCGTAACTTTTTAATTTTTAGAGTATTCTTTGATAGCTTTTTTTAGAATTATTTCTCTTTTTAATTTTGATAGATGATCAATAAAAAGAATACCATTTAAATGATCTATTTCATGTTGAATGCAAGTTGCTAACAATCCCTCAGCATCAATGATATTATCTTTTTTATTTTCGTCAGTATACTTTACTTTTAAGGATGATGGTCTTTTGATTTTTGCATTGTATCCAGGTATAGACAAGCAACCCTCTTCTCTTTCTTCAAGATTTTTACTTAAACTTATTATTTCTGGGTTAATCATTTTAATTGGAAAAGGTTCAAATTGTTCATCCTTTATTTTTTCATTATATTCTTCTTCTGATATATTTTGAGTTTCAAACTTTGTTTTTCCACAATCCATTACAATTAATCTCTTATCAATTGCAATTTGTGTAGCGGCTAAACCAATACCATTTGCATGATACATAGTTTCCATCATGTCATCAAGAATGGTCAAAATATCTTCATCAATAACTGTTACAGGTTGAGCGGTAACTTTCAAAAAAGGATTAGGTACTTTAATAATTTCTCTTAGGCTCATTTAGCAAAATCCTTATGTATTTTATGCTAGTTAATTTAAAAACAATTTGTAATATTATATTATCTTAATATGGAGACAAAATGGATTTAAAATATTTAATTATATTTATCATTTCTTTATTTATACTCTCAATCATAATTTTTTTAATATGTAAATTATATTTTGAAAATAAAAATAAAAATCTTAACACACCTTTAAATCATGAATTAAACCAAATCACTGAATTAAAAGGAGCAGTGTCTCAATTAAGCAGTAGCATTGAAGAGAGATTGGGTAACTTTGGGACATCTATTGGTAATAGTCTTACACAACAAACTCAAAATACACAAAAATCTCTTATGGAGATGCATGAGAGATTAGCAATTATTGACAGAGCGCAAGAGAATATCCATTCCTTATCAACTCAGGTAAATGACCTACAAAATATTTTGTCAAACAAACAACTCAGAGGAGCTTTTGGCGAGGTTCAACTCGAAAATATAGTTAAAGATGCACTTCCTCAGAATGCATACCAATTTCAATATACACTAATATCTAATACTCGAGTTGACTGCATTGTAAAAATGCCACAACCACCTGGTTCAATTTGTATAGATTCAAAATTTCCATTAGAAGATTATAAAAAATTTGCAAATTCTTCAAATGAACAAGAAAAAAAAGATAACTTAAAATCATTTCATAATGCAGTTCAAAAGCATATTAAAGATATCGCTGATAAATATATTTCACCAGGTGAAACAGCAGACTCAGCTATAATGTTTCTTCCTAGTGAATCAATTTATTCAGAAATTAATATTAGGTTTCCAAGACTAGTCAATGAAAGTAGAAATAAGAAAGTTTACATGGCAGGTCCTGATAATTTAATGCTTCTTTTGCATACTGTTAGGGCTATATTAAGAGATGCCACGATGAGTCAAACAGCAGGAAAAATACAAATTGAAGTAGATAAGTTAACTAATGATTTAAATTTATTAGCTGACAGAATCTTAAAACTCGATAAACATTTTGACTTGGCAAGAAAAGACTTAGATGAAATCAAAATTTCTCATAGGAAAATTGAAAATAGAGGTAATGTGATAACTTCTATTGATGTAAGTGACAAAAAAAAATTGACTGAATAAATTATAATTTGTTTCTAGCTTTTAAAGCTTGCGCAATTGTTCCATCGTCCAAAAAATCTAATTCTCCACCAACTGGTAATCCATGGGCTAATCTTGTCATGTTAATATTAAATTTACTCAATATTTCTGCCAAATAATGTGCGGTTGTTTGTCCGTCAAGTGTGGCTGAGATTGCAATAATTATTTCTGTAATAGATTTGTTTTCTAATCTTTTTTCTAAAGAAGCAATATTAAGTTGCTCTGGATTGACACCATCTATTGCTGACAAAACACCACCTAATATATGATATTTCCCATTATAAACATTTGATCTTTCTAAGGCCCATAAATCTGCAACAGTTTCAACCACGCATAACAAGTTTTGATTTCTAGAAGAATCTTTACAAATTTGACAGATTTCATTTTCATCTAAATTACCACATTCTATACAACTTCTTATGTTATTAGCTACTGTGGTCAAATCTTCAATAAGTGGTAATAGTAATTTTTCTTTATCTTTTAATAAGTGTAAAACAACCCTTCTGGATGATCTTGGACCCAAACCAGGTAGTTTTGAAACTTTTTTTATTAGTTTTTCTAAATATTGTTCAGACATTTTAATTTTCCAAATGTAATTTAATTTGATTTTTTATCTTCAATTGAAGTTATCTCAGCCTGAGGAAAATGTTTAAATATCTCTGCAAAATGAGGATTAGCTTTTATTTGTTCTTTCTGCTCATTCAATTTAATATTTTGTTTTTCAACTATAGTTTTTTCTCCATCTTCCTCAGAATGGGTAACATTCCATTTTTTTTTTGTTATTTTTTCTAAAGTTGAAGATAGGTTTCTTAGAATTTCTGTATCAGATTTGAATTTTAACCTTAGCTTTATACTACTTTCTTCAAAAGATATTAAATGAACATTATTGATCAATTGAGCATGGAGCAGAGACTCTTTGTTTTTTAAAAGTAAATCTAGCATATCTTCAAAAGATTCAGGATTTTTGAAATTTTCTGATTTTTCTTCATTATTAACTATAACTTCTTTGTTTAACTTCTCTTGAGAATATGATGCCTCAGAAACTTTGGTTTGATCATTTTCTGATTTCTCTTCTTTATAATTAGTTGTATTTTCTTTAGATTTTGTAGTCTCAGAAACTTTAGTTTGTTTATTCTCTGATTGAGTATTTGTTTGCTCTGATATTTTTTCTAAAAATTGACTTGGATCTGGAAGTGATGATCCATAACATAATTTTATTATTGCCATTGAACCAGCTTGTTCCTCATTAGGAGCATATTTTAATTCTTCAAAACTTTTAATTAAAATTTGCCATAATCTAACAAGTTTTGGTAAGCCATTTGTAGAAATTTCAGAAATTTTTTTTTGGATCGACTCAGTCATATTAGTGTCTGATTTAATAATATTAATTTTTGATGCTAAATGACTTATTTCCAAAAGATTTGAGATAATTTGAAGTGGTTGTACACCATTTTGTAAAATATCATCATAAACTTTTAAAGCTTCGCTACATTGATTTGATAAACATAGTTCAAACAATTCAATGTTTTTTTCATAACCATTTAATCCAAGCATATTTAAGACTCTTTGTTCCTTAATATTGTCGCCACATAGAGATGCTGCTTGATCTAGTAACGATAAAGCATCTCTTACAGATCCTTCACTTGCTTTACAAATATGTGAGATAGAATCATTCTCATAAGAGATGCTTTCATTTTGACAAATGTTTTTTAAATGATTTGATAATGTTTTTAAATCAACTCTTTGAAGATCAAATTTTTGACATCTTGAAATTATTGTTGCTGGTATTTTTTTTATTTCAGTTGTTGCAAAAATGAATTTAACATTTTGTGGAGGTTCTTCTAAGGTCTTTAAAAGAGCATTAAATGCTGCGTTAGACAACATATGAACTTCATCTATAATGTAAACTTTGTATCTTGCATTATTTGGTGAATATATAACAGAGTCAATTATTTCTCTTATGCCATCAACGCCAGTTCTACTAGCGGCATCAACCTCAATGACATCAAGAAAATTTCCATTATTTATGGATTTGCACGGTGAGCAATTATTACAAATTTCAAAAGAGGGATCTTCTTTACTGCCATCGCCGATACAATTTAAGGCTTTAGCTATTATTCTTGCTGTAGTAGTTTTCCCAACACCTCTTATCCCAGTTAAGAGAAATGCGTGAGCTAATCTACCTTTGTTAAGAGCGTTATTAAAAGTTTTGACTAGTGTGTCTTGTCCAATTAATTCACTAAAATCATTTGGTCTATATTTACGAGCTAAAACTCTATAATTGTTTTGTTCATTAATATTATTTATTTGATATCTCGTTTATAATCAGTAAAACGAAGGGCCTCACAACCCGCTATCATTGTTACGGCTGCTTCCTTTCGGACCTGACCGGATTGGCAAGAATTACGTCCGTGTGACCCTTCACAAATATATATGTTATAAATAGTTATAATATGCAAGAATTTCTGTGCTTTTGAATTAGTTTTTCTTCGCTCTAGAGTAAGTTCCAATAATTTTAACTGAATTAGGTTCGCTATAGAAATACATCTCTTCTAGAGCGTTTTGCATAGGTTTTGTATCTGGATGACCTTCTGCATCAACGTAAAATCTTGCTGCGTTCATCTCCTTACCGCCAATATAGCTTTCAAGTTTAGTAAGATTTATTCCGTTAGTAGCAAATCCACCTAATACTTTATATAATGCAGCAGGAACAGATCTAACCTCAAAAATTATAGTAGTCACTGGAATTGGTATGTCTACAGATGGTGTATGAGGATCTCTAGCCATTATCAAAAATCTAGTTGTATTATGTTCTGCATCTTCAATATTATTTTTCAATATTTGTAAGTCATAGATTTTTGCTGCCATATTTGATGCGATTGCAGCAATTTTAGGATCTTCTGACCTTGAAACTTCTTCCGCTGCTCCAGCAGTATCTATATGTTGTATTGGTATTAGGTTATATTTTTTTATAAATTTTCTACATTGAGCAAGTCCTTGTGCATGACTTTTAACATATTTCAATTCTTCTAGTTTAGAAGTTTTAAGCCCAAGTAATTGATGATTCACTCTTTGAAAATGTTCGCCAACAATAAATAAACCACTTTCTGGTATTAAATGATGAATATCTGCGACTCTACCAGCCAAAGAATTCTCAACAGGGACCATTGCGTAATCTGATCTACCATTTTTGGTAGAGTTAAGCATATCTTCAAATGAAGCACATGCTAGAGTTTTAGAATTAGGAAAATAAGCTTCACATGCCATGTTTGAATATGCGCCAGCCATACCTTGAAAAGCAATTATAAGTTTACTTTTATCATTCATTTTTTATCTCTATTATGATTTACTTAATTTATTATATGAATAACTAAATTAAGTCTTTAAAATAATTTTCTGCTTTCTTTAAATCTGATTTAGTATCCACTCCAATTGGGTGTTCAGATGTAATAATTGTGTGTATTTGCATTCCAGATTCTAGTGCTCGAAGTTGTTCAAGTTTCTCTGATTTTTCTAGTGGGGAAGGTTTTAGTTTTACAAATTTTTCTAAAATATCTCTTCGCCATGCATAAATCCCAATATGATGCCAAATATTTTCACTTCCAGTTGGAATACATGCTCTACTAAAATATAATGCTCTTCCAACATCGTCCACTTTGGGATTATTGTTTGTGAAAGTTGTTGCTACTTTTACAACTGATGGGTCTTCAAACTCATCTGGAGAAGCTTTAACAATTACTGTAGTAATTTCCTTTAATGGATCTTTAGCTACCTGAGCTAATTTTTTAATTAAATTTCCTGAAATATTTGGTAGGTCGCCTTGTAGATGAATAATATTTTTATATTTTTTTTCATGATCAAAGTTTTCAAGAGCTTCTAATATCCTATCTGATCCACTTTCATGTTGATGAGAAGTCATTAATGCAGTTCCACCATATTTACTAACAGTTTTAAAAATCAACTTATCATCAGTTGCAACAACTACAGGAGCATTTAATTTTGCATTTTTTGCACAATTGTATGCATGAATTATTAATGGGATACCATTTATCTTAAGTAGTGGTTTATTGGGTAATCTTGATGAACCTAACCTAGCAGGTATCATAATTATGGTATCATTATATTCCAATTTTAGGCTCCATGAATCATCTATAATAATATTTAAAGTTTCTTGTAAATAATTTATTACCCTTTTTGACTTTTATACTTGAAGAAAGCATTTCTTGCATGTAAATAATTATTTATTGAAAATTTTTTTGTGGATTAATTTATGGATGCGTTGAAATTTAACAAGATAGCAGCAGCCTTATTATCAGGCGTTTTGTTGATAATGGTTTTTGGAAAAATTGGTAATTTACTTGTTAATCCAAATAGGGAAGTTTCAAATGCGTACCCAATCGAAGTTCCAGAAAAAATTGAAACAAAAATAAAAGAAACTAAAGAAATAGTGGTTGAACCTATTCTTGCTCTTTTAGCTAATGCAGATATAGATAGTGGTCAAAAAATTTCTAAGAAATGCGTTGCTTGTCACGGATTTGAGGCTGGAGGTGCAAACAAAGTTGGGCCTAATCTTTATAATATCGTTAACAAAGAACAAGGTAAAGCTGACTATGCATATTCTAAAACACTCGCATCATTATCTGGTAAATGGACTTACGAAGAGCTGAATAAATTTTTGTATAAACCAAAACTATTTTATAAAGGCACTAAAATGAATTATGCAGGTTTATCAAAAACAAAAGATAGAGCTGATCTAATTGCTTGGTTAAGAACAAAGAGCGATAGTCCTGTAGCCTTGCCATAGACAAAATACAAATGAACAAAAATCCCTTTTGAAAAGGTCCTTTTTATGAATGAAGCTGAATTTATTGAAATTTCAGATTTTATGAATTTATTGGCTGATCGTTCAAAAGTTATAACTTTAGAAGGTTTTAACTCAAAAATAACATTACAAGTTAAAGATGATGGAAGCCCTGTAACAGACTATGATATAAATTCTGAAAAAATATTACGAGAGATTATATCAGCCAAATTTCCAAATCATAACATATTTGCGGAAGAGATGGGATTTACATCAAATAACTCTGATTATACCTGGATTATAGATCCAATAGACGGTACTCGTAGCTATGTTATTGGAAGGCCTTTATGGGGTACATTAATATCACTTGCATTTAAAGGTGAACCAATCATTGGCATGGCTGATTTTCCTGCTCTAGATGAAAGATGGATTGGTTATAAAAATAAATGTCTACTTAACAACGCACCTTTTAAAAAAAATTATAAATCCATCACAAGTATATCTGAAGCAACAGTTGGCTCTACAGGACCACATTTATTTTCTGAGATTGGTAAACAAAAATATGAAATTTTGATAAAAAAATCCAAGTATCATGTTTGGTCAGGAGATTGTCATAATTATTGTTTGGTAATCAAAGGAGGCTTAGATTTAGTAGTAGAAGAAGGTCTTTTTTCATATGATATCTTGCCATTGATACCTATACTAAAATCAAAAGATATTATTGTAACCGATTGGAAATCTAAAAAAATTAATCTTAAGAATGATTTATTCAGCAAGTACTCTGTAATTGTTGCAAGAGATAAGAATATTTATGACACAGCAATTAATTATATGAATTAATTTAAAATTAACTTTTTGAACAATACTTAATAATCATATTTACTATGCTTCTTAATCCCATGGCTTCTCCACCTATAGGAAACCCTGGCCGTGATGAAGTATTCCAAGCCATAAGATCAACATGTGCCCAATTTGTATTTTTATCTATAAATCTATTTAGGAATAATGCTGCAGTTATTGCACCACCTGTTCCTGATGATCCTGTACTGCTTATTGCATTATTATTTTTATCAAGTTGTTTATTATAAGGTTTAAATAAAGGCAATCTCCATATTGGGTCAATTTGTTTTATGCCCTCATTCATAATATCTTCCCCCAAAGTATCATTGTTTGTAAATAATGCAGGTAATTCTGTACCTAAAGCTACTCTTGCAGCTCCCGTTAAAGTAGCGAAATCTATAATAAAATCATTTTTTATTTTGCTTTCCTGACAATAAGTGAGTGAGTCTGCAAGTAATAATCTGCCTTCTGCGTCTGTATTACCAATTTCAACTGGTGTTTGGTTTCTTGAATAAACAACATCTAATGGTCTCATTGATCTTTCAGAGACAGCATTCTCAGCAAGTGGTAAAATCACTCTTAAATTAATAGGACAATTTATTGACATTAATGCATATGCTATTCCGAGAACTACTGCACTACCACCCATATCTTTTTTCATTAATAACATACTATTGGAAGGTTTTATATCCAAACCACCACTATCAAAAGTAACTCCCTTTCCAACCAAAACAATGTTAGGATAATTGTTTTTTTTATTTTTATTCCATTTAAGATCAATAAGCACGGGTTTGTTTTCGGAAGATCTGCCAACAAAATTTACTAAGGGAAAATTCTTTTCTAGTTTTTTGTCTTTATATGATAAGATTGTAGGAGAAAATTTTTTAAATAATTTTTTAATTATTTTTTCGTAGTTTAATGGTGTTAGGATATTTGGTGGCAAATTAATCAAATCTCTTGTTAGAAAAATACCTCGTATTTCTGAAAAGCACTTTTCTAATGAATTTTTTGAAATTTCTTTTTTACATTGAGACAAGCATAAGGACTGCTTTTCATGAGAACTTTTGTTTATTTTTTTTATGGAAAAATTATAGAATGCCAACCCCCATCCTAAAATAAAGTTTAACTTGTCAAAGTTTTCAAATTCATCAACAAATTGAACACTCCATTTTTTCTTTGGAAGTTTTTGTGATAATTTAGCTGCTTGGTCAATTAAGCTTTTTTTCGGTTCATGGGATTTTTTAATTATAGCAATTGCTCCACCAAGAGCAAATTCCTCATCTGGGAAAAATCCAAAATGCTGCGTTTCAAGTGCAAAACTTGTATTTAAAAATTTTTTTTGTTTTTCGGATATTAACTTACTTGAATTTAAACTTTTTATATCGTTAAAAAGATAGAGAGGAATTGATTTGATTTTTCTATTTTCGCAAAATCCATTTAGAATCTCATTGAAATTATATACCATTATTTAATTACCTCGTATTAAAATTTAAAATTATAACATTACTCTCAAAATATGGTATTTCTAAATTAATAAAAAAGTTAAAGAAATGAATAGTATTTTAGAATTTTCAGAATTTTTTAAAAAATTAAAAAAATTGAATTATTTAATTTTTGGTTCCTTGATTATTTTAATAATTCTAGCTCTTTTCTCTGGGCAATACTCAATACCTCCTGTAGACCGGGATGAAGCCCGTTTTGCTCAAGCTAGCAGTCAAATGATTCAGACTGGTGATTATGTAAATATTAAATTTCAAGACGAAATTAGAGCCAAGAAACCAATTGGCATTCATTGGCTTCAAGCGTTTTCAGCAAAAATTTTTGGTCAGGAAGATATTGGTGCGTATAGAATACCATCTTTATTAAGCTCAATTATAACACTAGTTTTTGTTGGTTTAATAACTAGGTTGATTTTTCCTCTTTATCAGACTCTTATCGTAACATTATTATTTGCATCATCAATTGTATTTATGGGAGAAGCTCACCTTGCCAAAACTGATGCTACTCTTTTGTGTTTAATCTGTGTTCAGCAATATTTTTTACTCAAAATAATTTTGCATCAAGATAATACTTTCAAAGTAAAATACCTTTACCCAATATTAGTATGGCTAGCTTTTTCTTTTGGAGTTTTGGTAAAAGGTCCTGTTTCAATAGCTATACTATTTCCTACAGTTATTGCCTTTTCCATAATTCAGAAATCTATAAGTCTGATAAAATCTTTAAGACCTATGTTAGGTTTTTTAATATGTACTTTAGTTATTCTGCCATGGTTTTTGGCGATTGATGAAGCAACAAACGGTATGTTTTTACAAAAAGCTTTTCAAGAAGATTTTTTTAGTAAATTGGAGAGTGGTCAAGAGGGACATGGTGCAATGCCAGGAACTCATTTATTAACATTATCAATTTCAATATGGCCTATTGCCACTTTTTTACCTTGCTTGATTTTATTTTTTTTACAAAATAAGACTAATATAATTATAAAATTTTTAATGTGTTGGATTTTACCATTTTGGGGTATTATCGAATTCATTCCAACAAAACTTCTTCATTATCCACTTCCAGTTCTGCCAGCAATTGCAATTCTAGCAATAGGTGGGCTGTTGCAGTTTAAATCTAATATCAAAAAAATTAAAAGTGTATTACTTCGAAAAATTACCTATATCTCTTCTATTTTATTTAGCTTTGGAGGAATTATTTTAAGTGGAGGAATTTTTTATATTTCTTCAAAGTTTAATATTGAAAACGATTATATTTTAACATTTTTTACAATGTTGCTTGTCTTAATTGCGATTGTTATTTTTATTTTGTCACATACTTTGATTTTTAATTTCAAAACTTTATACCTAGATTTTAGTAAAAGTTTTTACAATATTTTATTAGCAATCATTGCTCTTGGATCAATTTTTAATATTATTAACTACAATTTTGTTTTACCTGAACTAGATTATTTACATCCAAGTAAGGCTATCATAAAGAAATTAAAAAAAGTTAAGGCTGATGCGGTTACGTCTTCAGGCTATCATGAACCAAGTCTTGTTTTTTTATTAAATGGTAATGTTTTATTATCTAATCCTCACGAAGCTGCTATTTTTATGGCAGAGGGTAAAAACAACGTAGCATTAATAGAAAAAAATGATCTAAAACTATTCTTAGAAACAACAAATGATCTTAATTTGAAAATAAATGAAGTATTTATAGTAAAAGGTTTCAATATAGCTAAAGGTAGACATGTAGAAATATACATTTTTCAAAATCAATTGTTTGACCTGACTAATTAAAATAGCTATTGGTTTCTATATATTCAATTATTGCAACACTAAACATGTCCAAAACAACCGAAATATCTGTAGTCATTCCTGTTAAAAATGAAGCAGGAAATATTGATACCCTAGTAAGTGAAATTCATCAGTCATTAAAAAAGTTTAGTTATGAAATAATATACGTAAATGACGGATCAGAAGATAATACTGAATTAGAATTGAAAAATAATATGAAAAATAACAAAAAGTTAAGGGTTATTAGTCATGAAAACAGTCAAGGTCAATCTGCAGCTTTAAGGACAGGTATTAAATCTTCAAATTCAACACTAATAGCAACTTTGGATGGAGACGGTCAAAATGATCCATCAGATCTTCCTAAAATGATTGACACACTCAAGAGCTGTAAAGATGAGTTAGTATTAATTGGCGGAGTTAGAGTAAATCGTAAGGATAGTATTACTAGGTTATGGGCATCATCTTTTGCAAAATATTGTAGATTTATTTTGCTTAAGGACACTCACCCTGATTCAGGTTGTGGAATAAAAGTATTTCATAAAGAGTTATTTTTAAGGCTTCCTTATTTTGACCATATGCATAGATTTTTATCAGCATTAGCCTTACGTGAAGGAGCCAAGGTTTTAAAATTTAATGTTAAACATAGAGAAAGAGTAGTAGGGACTTCAAATTATACTAATTTAGGAAGATTCCTAGTTGGCCTTTTTGATGTGCTAGGTGTAATCTGGCTTAGAAATAGAATGCCAAAAAATACTTCCTTTAAAGAGATTTTAAAATAATTAGGAATTTGTAATGAATTTTATATCATTCTTATCAACCCAGATAGAAAAAGGTGCAATTTTTTTAAATGAGTTAATAATTGTTATTCTACCATTTATGGAGCCTTATTTATTAGATCATCCAGAAGCAATTATGATTACTATAGGTTTTGGAGGGCAGGCATTATTTGCAACACGTTTTATCATACAATGGATAAGCAGTGAAAATGCAGGTAAGTCAGTCATACCCATAGCTTTCTGGTATTTTTCAATTTCAGGTGGACTGGTTTTATTAACTTATGCAATTTGGAGACAAGATCCAGTTATAATTGCTGGACAGTCGGTTGGTGTATTTATATACGCTAGGAATTTATATTTTATATATAGAGAAAAAAAACTAGGAAATAATTCTTGAAGAACTTTTTAGTATATTAATCTTGAGACTAGATTTATGGGAATTCATTTTTAATTGGTCTGGCAAGTAAGTTTTTTATAATGTCTTTGATATCTGATTTTTTGTTTATTATTTTATAAATTGCGTCCACGATTGGCAGCTCTACATTAAGTTCTTTGGATAAAGAAATGGCAGCATCTAGAGCGTTTAAACCTTCAACTAGACGAGTAGGACGTTGAAAATTATTTTTTATTATATCAATCCCATATGCCATATTTCTAGAATGCGGTCCACTACATGTTAGACTCATATCTCCAATTCCAGCAAGACCAAAGGCGGTTGCGTGATCACCACCTGATTTTTTAATTAATTCGCATGTTTCCGAAATACCTCTAGTTATAAGCGCAGCTTTAGCATTATCACCTAATTCCAAACCTTCAACAATACCAGCACCAATAGCAATTATATTTTTTATTGCACCTGCAATAGATGCCCCACTTGGATCATTACTAGGATAAAGTCTTAAATTGGAATTGTGAAATAATTCGCAAATAGAAGTGGCTACATCAATCTCTTTATTAGCCACTATCGCAGCTGCTGGCTTGTTTTTAGCAATTTCATCAGCAAAAGTGGGTCCGGTTAGTATTGAAAGTGATATGTTATGAAATCTATTTTCTACAATTTTATTAAAAGTTTCACCTGTTTTTGTTGCAAAACCTTTTGAAGTAATAATTACATTTATTTTGTTTTTAGAAAAAGAGGAGATTTCTTCGATAGCCATTAAAACTCTTTTGCTTTCTGTGGTAATAAAAATTAAATCACTACCTTTTATGGCTTTTTCTTTATTTGTGGTTGCTTGTATCAAAGGACTTAATTTTAAATTAGGGAACCTTTCTGATTTACTATTATTTATTTGTGTTTCTCGTGTCTTATCGGATACTAATATAGTAGAGTTTTGATTTAACGTGGAAAGTGTAATTGCTAATGCTTGCCCCCATGCACCCCCTCCATAAAAACATATATTTGAATAAATTGACATTTATGCTTTTGCTCCACTTCTCCCAATATTTTGATGTATAGGGTTTATTAAATGTGCATTGGGATCTAATGGCCACCTTGGTCTTGGCTTAAAATTTAAATTACTTTCACCTTCATTAATATATTTTTCGTAGCCTGCCCATGCTATCATTGCACCATTATCTGTGCATAAATTTAATGGAGGCGCAAAAAGAGTGCTATCTGTTTCTAAACATAGTTTTTTTAGTTCTTCTCTTATATGTAAATTTGCAGCAACTCCACCTGAGACTACAAGTTGAATATTAGACATGTTACCAAGAATTTCCTTAAATTTTGTAATTCCTAATCTAGTTCTATCAATTAAACAATCAGTTATAGATTTTTGAATGCTTGCTGATAAATCACTTATTATTTTTTTGTTTAATTTGTTTTTCATTGCTATCTGATTAAAAGCTGTTTTGAGACCTGAAAAAGAAAAATTTGGATTTTTAGATTTATGCATTGGTCTTGGCAAATAAAAACTCGTTGGATCACCATCTTTAGACATTTTTTCTATCATGGGTCCACCTGGAAAACCTATGCCAAGTATTTTTGCAGCTTTATCAAAAGTTTCTCCAGCAGCATCGTCTAAGGTTGAACTTATTCTGGTATATTTCCCATATTCTATTACAGCTATTATTTGAGTATGTCCTCCAGAAACTAAAAGCAGAAGATAAGGATATTCAATATTATCTGTTAAACGGGCTGTTAATGCATGTCCTTCTAAATGATTTACAGCAACGTAAGGTTTTTCAAGAGACATAGCTAAAGACTTAGCAAATACAGTACCTACAATTACGCCACCAATTAATCCTGGTCCTCCCGTAGCTGCAATTAAGTCAATTTCTTTTAAATTTAGCTTTGATTCTTCTAATGCTCTATTAATTGCGTGATCTAAGTTAGATAGATGATCTCTAGCTGCTATTTCAGGCACAACGCCACCATAATTATTTAAATTTGAGTTTTGATTAATTACAACGTTAGACAAAATATCTTTTTTTGAAGTAACAACGCCAATTGCGGTATCATCACAACTTGTTTCAATACCAAGTATCTTTATGTTATTAGAACCACGCATAAAATTCCTAAGTAAATTAAAATTTTACTATAAATTAAATTTAAAACTAAGTAATGCAATATAAATTAATATTGTATGTTTTACGATTTACTATAAGTGTATAGAAATATTCAAGAATTAATAAATAACTTGATAATATAATAGATTAATAAATTGAAATGACACTTAAAATAAGAATTGCCACTCGAAAATCAGAACTCGCTTTACGACAAGTAGATATTGTTAAAAGTAATTTTGGAGAAGATGTTGAAACTGAAACTATTAAAGTTACTTCTTCAGGGGACAAAATTTTAAATAAATCTTTATCTGACATTGGAGGCAAAGGTCTTTTTATTAAGGAATTAGAGTATTTTATTTTAAACGGTTTTGCAGACATTGCTGTTCACTCAATGAAAGATATGGAAACAGATATTGCAAAAAATACTGAAATCTCAGCTGTTCTTCCAAGAGGTGATAGAAGAGATGTCTTGTTAGGAAATTATGATTCATTCGATAATTTGCCAAATAAAGCAATTGTGGGAACAAGTTCTGTAAGAAGAGCTGCTTTTGCTAAATTTTATAGGCCTGATTTAAACATAAAGTTTCTGAGAGGTAATATTGGAACTCGAATTGAAAAGCTAAACTCTGGATTATATGATGCAATTATATTAGCCAAAGCAGGTTTGGATAGGTTAAGTATTAACGTTGGTAACATAATTCCAAATGAAATTATTCCTCCAGCATCTTCTCAAGGAGTTATTGCAATTCAATCTACTACAAATGGTAATAATGAATATCAAAAACAATTAAAGTTGCTCTTAAATAAAATTAACGATGAAAAGGCTTTTTTTGAAACTTTAGCTGAAAGAAGTCTATTAAAAACTTTAGATGGTTCTTGTAGATCTCCAATTTCAGCAAGCGCACATTTTACTAAAAGTAAAGAATTGATATTGTATGGAGCAATTGCAAATTTAGATGGTACGAAAGTAATTAAATCTAAAATTAAAGGATCGATTAAAGACGCAATTAAGTTAGGTCAAGAGTTAGGAAATAAAATTAAAGCTCAAACTAACGGTGAATTTTTATTTAAATAACTTCATTAAACAAGGAGTTGATGGATTAAAAAATTAAAAACAATAACTTTTATCCTTCGAGAGAAAAAAGACGCTGAAAGGAATTCACAATATCTAAATGATAATGGGTTTTTTTCAAAACCGTTTCCTATAACAACATTAAAATATGAAAACTTTAAAAGCTTAAATATTTCTAAAAATGATTTTAATTATATTATAATAACAAGTCCTAAAGCATTAAACATTCTTGAAAAGATAATTTTAGACACAATAGGGAATTTCACTAAAGATATAAAAATTTTTTCTGTAGGATTTGAAACTACATATCAATTGAAAAAATTATCTTATACTAATATTTTACAAGCAAATAATAGTTCTCAATCTTTACATAACTTAATTGTAATTAACACTAAAAAAGAAGATTATGGGTTATGGATTGCAGCTAAAAATAGAAGTGTTGAACTTGAAAAAAATTTATTAAATAACAATAGAAAAATAGAAATTATCGAAGGTTATAGCACCCATCCAATTTTAGAATTACCAAAGCCTTTGCAAACGGATTTAATTGAATATGATTTCTTAAATTTAGTCATATTTTCGTCAAGAAATGTGTTAATTGCAAAACAAATTTTAGAAAATTACAATTTATTCAACATTGTTAAAAATAAAGCAACTTTATATGTTAATAGCGAAAATGTTGCTAAAAAAGCAGAGAGTTTAGGTTGGAGAAATATAAAAATTATTAAGAAAAATTTTACTAAAGAATTTTTAGATATTATAATGAAATTACCTTAGTAAACAGGGACATAACGATGATAAAAGCCAAAACTCATAAAGCTAAGAGTGATAAAGAAACAATCATCGATATGAAGCCGGCAAATGAAACACAAAAAACAATTATTTTAAAAAACCCTATTTTTTTAATACCATTTATAACCGTCTTTTCGTTTATTATAATTTTAATTTGGTTGACAGTATATTATTTGCCAAATCATATTGAAGAACAGTCAAATAAAATCACTCAACTAAACAACGAGATTGAGGCTTTAAAAGATAAAGAAAATATAAAAATTAATGAAATTAATACAGAAATTAAATTACTTAAAAACAAGCTTAATACTTTTGATTTTAATACTAGCGAAACAATAAATCTCGAAATTAAAAATCAAGGTAATTCCTTGTTATTAATAAAAGAAGAGCTAGATAAAATCTCAAATAAAATTAAAATTTTAGAAAACATAGCTGAAACACCTAATAAAGAAATAGAACAAAATAATAATGCTGTTCAAGTTAAAAACTCTTACGAACCGAGAAAGTTTTCACGAAACATAGAGAAATCTCAAAAAGAACTTATAAAAGAAGGTGAAATAATAATAGAAAAACTTCTCTCAAAAAAAGACTTTGGTTCATCTTCCAATTACGATGAAGTTCTAAGTGAACAAACCTATTTGAATAGATTGAAAAATTATTTTGCAGGTTTTTTTAAACTTAGAAAGTTTTCAGATAACAACACCCCTAGAGGATTAATTACAATGGCTGAAAAAGAACTTGAAAACAAAAATTTTAATAATTTTTTATTTATCATAAAGACACTTCCTGAGAATTGGAAAGAAACTATAAAAGACTCAATTAATAGGTTTGAAAGAGCATTAAATCAAAATTAAAAAAGAGTGAATAAGTGATTTTTAAAATCTTAAAAATAATTATATTTATTTCCACAATATGGTATTTATCAGAGTTCTTTTCTGAGCGTCCAGGAGTAACATCAATAAATTGGATGGAGTGGGGAATTCAAATACCTACAGACAGGTTTATTCTAATTATTATTTTATTTTCTGTAATTTTAATCTTTATTGACAGAATTTGGCTAGCTTTTTTGAATTTGCCAAAAGCGACATTAAGGCGATTTGAAGCTAACAATAATAAAAAAGTGGAACAAAAATTAGTAAAGGCATTTTTATTAGCAAGTCATGGAGAATTAGAAACTGCAGCAAAAGAAGCTGCTTTAGTATCAAGGAATACTAAGGATAAAAATTTGGGTAAATTATTAAACACACACATTAATGTCTTTAACAAAATAAATAAAAACTCTAATGAAAATGAAGAATTATCAAAAAATTATTTTAAACAGCTTACTGATGAACCATCTACAGCATTTGTTGGTCATTTAGCACTTATGAGACAAGCAATATTTGATAAAAAAGATTTAAATGAAATTATTAATGAAGCTCTAAAAGCTCTTAAATTTGAACCGAAGTCAAAACAAATTTTAGAAGTTTTATTATTTTCATATGCAAAGCTGAAAGATATTTCAAATTCTCTTGTATACCTCAATAAATTAAAAAAACTGAATTATATGGAAGATAATATATACAAAAATATATCTGCGGATTTAAATTACTTAAAGGCAATAGATTACTTAGAAAATGAAAAAAATTATCTAGCTACCAATCATTTAAAAGAAGCCTTTAAACAAAAACCAAGTCATATTGGAGCTTCTGTAAAGTTGTCAGGCCTGCTTAAGGGTATTGGTTCGAAGACAAAGTCAATCGAGCAATTAGAAAAAACTTTTTTATTAACTGCTAACCCAGATATTTTAGAAGAACTATCAAAAAAATGGAATTTAAAAACATCAGGATCTCGTGTTTCAAAAGCGATTAATCTTTTGAATAAAAAATCTTCCCAAGAAATTAAAAATGATCTTAAAATAGAAGTGGCATGTTATGCTATTTCAGAGGAAATTTGGGGAGAGGCTGAAAAACTATTAAAAGATATTCCCGAGGATAAACTCACAAATAAAGCATATCAAGCGTTGGCTGATATAGCTGGATCTCAAAATAATCCTGAAGTAGTTAAGAATTATCTTGAAAAAGCTGCAAGCGCTAAAGAAGGATATAATTATTTTTGTTATTCCTGTGGTAATAAAAATCATAATTGGGAATTATATTGCCCAAAATGTGATCAATTAAGTACTATTGATTGGATGAAAATAGAAAATAATCAAAATTATGATGTTTTAAAAATATCTTCAGATAATGGACCTAATAGATTATCAAATAAAATACTCAATTGACATACTAACTAAATAAATAGAAAAAATAATTAAAATAAACCCAAAAAATAAAAAAATTATTTTTTGATTAAGGATAATGTAGTTTTTTAATTTTGGTAGGTTAACTGAGTAGGAAACTAAAATATACCAGACTGTGTCAATTATTCCTGCTAATAATCCAATCCCAAGTTTGTTATAGTTATTTAAGTCATTATTTATAAACTGACTAAAAACAGATGTAAAAAAAATTAGAATTTTAGGGTTTATTAGAGATGTTGTAAGTCCCAAAAAAAAACTATCTGTAACTTTTTTTGATATTATATAATTTTTGTTAATGTTTTTTTCATTTGCTTTAAAAAACATCATTTTATAACCAAAAAATATAAGAAATATTGCACCCATTAATTGAATCAATGGTATTATTGAGGGTAAATTTTTATCAATTAAACTTATTGTGTAAATAGAGATTAGGGCATAAATAAATATACCAAGCCCATGCGCTAATGAGGCATTGATTCCTGATAAAAAGTCTCTAGTATTATTTATGTAAATTATTACTAAAATACTTGGTCCAGGTGTTGTTGCGCCTGCTACACAAATAAGTGCTATAGACAGCCATTCATAAATACCCATATTTAAACTTAAACCTTAAACTAAAATTTAAACTAAATTTTCAAACTTATTTTGTCTTAGTCCTTCATAAACTGTTATTGCCACCGAGTTACTTAAATTAAGACTTCTACTATTTATAATCATGGGTATCCTAAGTCTATTTGTAACTTTTGTTTTATCTAAGATTTCATGAGGTAATCCACTGGTTTCACTTCCAAATAAGAAGCAATCATTTCTTTTAAATTTTATTTTAGTAAAAGTTTTTTTAGCAAATTTGGTAAATGCATAAATTTCATTAAACTTTATTGAATTTAAACATAAATCAAAACTATCATGTAAAAAAAAATCTGCATCTTTTTTATAATCTAGGCCGGCTCTTTTCAGTGAATTATTACTTAGATTAAAACCTAATGGTCTAATTAAATGTAATTGAGTGCCAGTATTAGCTGCTAACCTCATAATATTACCTGTATTAGGCGGGATTTCAGGATTATATAAAATTATATGAAACATTAAAATTTTCTAACTTAGTTTAATTTAGAGACCCTTCTAGAATATATTTTAGGATTCTTACAACTTGATATTGATCTTTTGCAACAGCAGATGCTGCTGCATCTACTTCTTTCAATGCATGTTGATGTTCATCATTATGGATTACAATTATAGATTTGTTTAAAGCTGCGGCAAAACCTGCATCAAACGCTGCATTCCATTGTTTATATTTTTCTCCAAATTTAACAATAACAATATCAGCATCTTTAATTGCTTTTCTTGTTTTTATAGAGTTAATATTAGCACCTTTACTGTCTTTCCAGAAATTTTTTTCTTCTTGTCCTAATATTTCGACTCCACAATTATCAGACGCTTCATGATTGGTTATTGGAGAGGAAAAAGAAATATTTAAATTTTCATTTTTGCATAAATTGATTATTTCTTCACGCCAATCAGTGTGAATTTCTCCTGAAAGATAAATGTTCAACATATTAAGCTCCCTTGTTGATATTGTTAGATAATAGTTTTGGTGCATGCTTCATGGTAATAGCTAGAGAAATGCTTGCAAACATAGCTAATATACACATTCCTAATAAAATAGAATTATAATTATGTCCAAAATCTAATAGCATACCTACTATTGCTGGACCTAATGAAGTCCCAAACACCATTGTTGATGTTGATAAAGATCTAACAGATCCCAAATTTTTTGTTCCGTAGTAATTTGGCCAAAAAGTTCCCCCGATTGTCATTGCTAATCCTTGGGTCATTCCTAGAAAGGCAAGTCCAATCATTGCATAAAGATATGTGTTACCGAAAGAAATTATTAACAATCCTAATGACATTGGTAGTAAGTAGAATGGTAAAATTTTTTCAACACCAAATTTGTCAAGTATCCAACCAGAGCATAAGGTAGTGAAAATGGACATTGATGTATAGAATGGGAATAGGGCAGTAAAAGAAATTAAAGACCAATCTTTAATTTCTGTTAAGTGAACCATATTAAAAAAGAAGGCAGTAGAAAAAATTGGAGGTATTAAAAAAGGTACTATCACAGCCCAAAACACCCAATGATTAAGAGCCTCTTTTCTGGTCCAATGCTTATTCTGCATTCCTAATTGATTAGAAATATTTTCTTGTTTACTGTTAGGAATCCTTTCATTGGATAATAACTTCAATATTACAGGTAATAAGAATAACAATATAATCATTCCAACAACCCAACTATTTCTCCAACCTATAACTGTAAACAAACTTACAAATATTACTGGGAAAATTGCCTCCCCAATTGAAAATCCCATTATCGATAAAGAAAGAGCTTTACCTTTGTTTTTCCCATACCATTTACCTATAGCTACAGCAGGTATATGTATTAGCATTCCTTGACCAAAAAACCTGAGACCAAAAATTATTAATGGAAGAACCCAAACAATCTCAATAAAAGTCATGCTTAAGCAAAGGAGGCTTAAGCAAATGATTACAATTTTTATGTTTGATGTAATTTTATATTTATCAACGTACCCCCCAAAAACTAACATAGCCATAGCAGAAACTAATGTTCCCCCAGAGTAGATGGCGCCCCAATCGCCATGAGATAAATCAAATTCTTGTCTAATTTCGCCAGCAAATAATGAAATAAAAAAAGTTTGTCCAAAACAGGAACTAAAATACAAAAGAGCGGTTGCTAACAACCATCTAGCATTTTCAATTATAAAATTCATAAGCTACCAATCTAATTATTAGATGGATTTTATGATACTTAAATAATGTTTAGGCAATAGTTTAAATTTTTAATTCACCAATTTCACGATTTTCTATATCAAGAAATGTATCAGTAGGATTTCCAATTCTTCCATATCCATTCCAAACTTTAAACCCTAATAGTTCTTTTTGATAGTCATTTAAATTTGAAAAAACATCTTTTTTTATACCTAAGGTAAAATTTTCTTGAGGTCTAAATTGTGGGCCACAAAAAGTTATTAATAATGCAAGCCTATTTTCATTTGTAATATTTGCACCTGTTCCGTGCCATACCCTACCATCCGTAATAATAGCACAACCAGGGGGGCCTTCAGCAAAAATAACTTCTATATCTTTATCTAAAACTTTATCTGGATGACGTCCAAATAAATGAGATCCTGGGACAAGACGCGTACCCCCATTTTCTTTACTCATTCCATTAAGCATTATTAAAACATTAGACACTGCTGGCCTTGAAATAAGTTCGTTATTGTTATTAATATTTGCATTGATTTTGATATTAAATTTATTTCTTTTAATAGACCCCGGAGGCAAAAAATCATTATTTCTATTAACTGGGTCTGGAAACCACCATTGATCAGTATGAAGGTCCATTGCAACGCCTCCTGGCTTTGCAATATTTGCTCCAAAGCTTGAAACTAGGAATTCATCTCCAACGATTTCTTTTACGCAATCTACATAGTTGTGTTTTGCTAAAATATCTAAAAATACTTTGCCTTTATTAGGCAACATCCATACTCGTTGGTTTACCCCCGGGGCATCATTATTTTTATGGAATTCACCCCATTTCTTTTTTTCACTGCCATCCTCATATGCAAGATTTAATTCTTTTTCTGCATCTGCCTGTTCAATTAATCTTTCCATAGCACTTTTATTTAGATCTGGTGGAATAGCGTTTTTAAGTAAACAATACCCCCATTTTTTTAAGTCATTTTTTGCAACTTCTATTGATTTTGTTGGCTTTGGATAATTAAGGTTCATTTTGATCCTCTTAATCTTATTTTATAAGGTTTAGATTAATTAGGGCTTCGCTTACTTTTTCTTTCTGATTATCGGTGGCAGGAGAGGTTGGTCTTCTGGCAAAACCACTTTCAAGACCTTGTAAACTTTGAGCATATTTACATAGAGATGGCATATTATCTAAGCCAATTGCATCCCATAAAGGCATTAGTTTTTCATGAAGATCCTTTGCAGTTTCCCAATCTTGTTCAATAACAGCATCCCATAATTTAACAGAAGGACCCGGTGCAGCAGTCAAAATCGCTGCAATTGATCCCGGTGCTCCCAATTTGTATGATAAGTAAAGCAATGCATCAACAGCACTAAAAATCATATTTTTAGGTTTTGCTCTTCTAATTAGGTCAGCAAAAAGTTTCATATCGCCGGCGCTTTGTTTTACCCCTAAAACTCCTGGGACTTCATCCATAATTCTTAATAGTAAGTCAGGCGATAAATAGCACCAAGGTACAACATTATAAATTAATATTGGTATCTGGCATTCATCATGTATTTCTTTAAAATGTCTTACCATTGTATCATCATCAGGCCTAAATAAATAACTTGGTGGTGTTATTTGAAGGGCTGCAACGTTAAGAGACTTTACTGACTTACCTCTTTCAATTACTTCAGATGTCGAATTAGCAATAATACCAGCAACCAATGGGACCCTGCTATTTAAAGATGAAGCCGTTTCTGTCATTAGGGATAAATACTCATCTCTACTCAAAGCATGACCTTCACCTGTGCTGCCTCCAGCAGCTAAACCATGAACACCATTCTCAATTAGCCAATCTACTTGTGGCTTTATCAAAGTAAGATCAATTTCTCCATTAGCCTTAAATGGAGTTGTAAAAGGTGCAATAATACCTTTTAATGCAGTCATGGGTTTCTCCTTAAAAAAATTCACTAGATTTTTTATTATAAATAAACTTTATTAAAAATATAAAGCTAAAAGAACACAATAAATCAGCTGGGGATATATAGATCAATGATAATTGATAAAGAAACTGATATTTTTTTAAAAAATCGTATTAAAAATTATTCAAAATTACATCATTTATTAGATCCTGTAGAATTAAGAACTGAACGTTTGAAACAGTTAAGGCAAGATAATTTAACACCTCCAAAAATTTATAATTTAGAAAATTTAAAAATAAAAAATCGATTTAACAAAGATGTTAAATTAAGATTTTATTTTCCAAATAATTTTAATAAAAAAACTAAAATTCCAATTATAGTATTTTTTCATGGTGGTGGTTTCGTCATGGGGGATTTGGATACTCATGACTTTACCTGCAGATCAATTTGCTTAGAGTCTCAAATGATTGTTGTGGCTGTGGATTATAGTTTGTCCCCTGAACATAAGTTTCCCTATGCAGTAGAAGAGGTTAAGGATGTTCTAAATAGCCTTGTGAATTTTGAAAAAGATTTTTTTATTGATTTTGAAAATATTTTTGTATGTGGAGATAGCGCTGGTGGTAATTTAGCAACTGTTTTGGCTATTAACTCAAGGGATAAAAAGGTAATTCCGATAAGAGGCCAGATATTGGTATATCCTTGTGTAGATCTAACGTTAACAATGAGATCTATGGATATTTTTCTAGAAGGCATGACTTTAACTTTTGATACTATGGACTATTTTGTTAAACATTATCTTAATTCAAGTAATGATGCAGTTAACTGGGAAGCATCACCGCTCTTTGCAAAGGATCTATATAATCTCCCTGAAACATTTATATTTGCGGCTGGTTTAGATCCTTTGCTGGATGAAGGAATAGCTTATACAAATAGATTAAAAAGCTTTGGTAATAAAGTGACTTATAAATTATATCCCGGTCAGATACATGGTTTTTTGTCGAATTCTTTACATTTTCCTAAAGCAGCTGAATGTATATATGAAATTGGGAAAGCTGCTAACTCAATGGTATTGAAAAAGAGATTTAAATGAAAAAAACTATAATTTTTGGAGGGTGTGGTTTTTTAGGAAGCTGGATAATAAGAGCCTTTTTAAAAAAGGGTTATAGCGTTTCAATTTTTGACTTAAAAATACAAAAAAAATTGCTCAGCGATATTATTGGTGAGGATATTAATAAAATTAAATTTATTAATGGTGACATAACAAATTATGATCAGGTTGAAGAAGCAACAAATAATATGGACCATGTTATAAATTTGGCTGGGTTAATGACCCCAGACTGTAGTTTAAATCCTATTTTAGGCGCCAAAGTAAATCTCCTCGGCTCAATTAATGTTTTTGAAGCTTTGAAGAAAAATAATATTAAGTTTATAGTTTATGCAAGCAGTGCAGGTGTTTTTGGGCAAAAAGATCATTATTACCCATTTCCAGAAACTCATTACGGTGCATATAAGTTAGCGATTGAGGGCGTGGCAAGAGCTTATTTTAATGAATCTGGTATTTCAAGTGTTGGAATTAGGCCATATGTAATTTATGGACCAGGAAGAGAAGTTGGTGGAACTGCTGGGGTAACTTTAGCCTGTAAGGCTGCAAAACAAGGAAATAGTTATACTGTAAACTTTTCAGGCAAGGCAGGTTTTGTTTATGTTGAAGATGTTGCGGATTTAGTTGAAATGTCAATATCCCAAATTCCTTCAGGCGCATTAACTTTTAATATAAACGGAATAACAGGTGATGTTGGTGATTGCATAAATTTAATTAAAAAAAACTTACCGCTGGCGAATATAGGAATCAAAGGCAATCCATTGAGTGTAGTAGATGAAATACGAGGAAATGAGCCTTCTAATATATTTAAAAAATTTAAGTATACTTCTCTTGAAGATGGGATTAAAAGGACAATCGATTTTTATTGAAACCTAGAAAGAAAAAATAAATTATGCCTCTAAATATTTCTTCAAATGCAAAGGGCATATTATTTATAATTGCTGCTGTATCATGTTTGTCTGTAATGGATGGGGTTACAAGATACCTAACAGATTATTACAATGTAATAGCAATTAATATGTTTCGATATTTCTTCTTATTTCTATTTGTAATATCAATTAACTGTACATACAACAAAAGTATTATTCTTGTTTCAAAAAGTAAGTTTAAACTCATCCAAATTTTAAGAGGTGCCATTCTTGCTGTAGAGATGTGTTTTGCTCACTATCTTTTTTTAAAAATTGGTCTCATAGAGACACACGCTATTTTTGCGAGTTGTCCTTTAATAGTTGCGGCATTATCAGTAATTTTTTTAAGAGAAAAAGTAGGTTGGAGAAGGTGGAGTGCAATATTGATTGGCTTCATAGGTATCTTAATTATCCTTCGGCCAGGTAACAAAGTCTTTGATCCCTTATCTTTAATAGCATTGGGGTGCGCAATTGCATTCGCTATCTATCAAATTTTAACAAGATATGTTTCTAGTGAAGATAGTCCTGACACTAGTCTTTTTTATACTGGCATTACTGGTTTTGTAATTTTAAGTTCTGTAGGGCCTTTCTTTTACACACCGGTTGATAACTCGCATTGGATATGGATGCTATTAGTTTGCATACTTGGAGCTGGAGGGCATTTTTTGATGATAAATGCTTTTAAACATAGTGAGGCTTCGATATTACAGCCATTTACATATCTACAGTTAGTTTTTGTTTCTATAATTGGTGTATTAATGTTTAATGAGAAACTGGAGAGTGAAATAGTCATAGGATCATTAATTGTAATTTCAGCAGGGCTATTCACTTTTTGGAGAGAATATATAAAAAACCAAATTAATGAGGGGATTAATTAATTGTCTAAATATAAATATAAAAATATTCTTTTAACTGGTGCAGCTGGAGCCTTAGGCAATCAACTAAGGGAAACATTATCTAAAGAATGTGATTTGCTTAGAATTTCTGACATGGTAAATTTAGAAAAAAAATTTCATAATGAGGAAGTTGAAATTGCTGATCTTGCTTCAATAGAATCAATATTAAAATTAACAAAAGATATAGACTGCATAGTTCATATGGGTGCTCAAAGTATAGAAGGTTCTTGGGATAATGTTTTAAATTCAAACATTATAGGCATGTATAATCTATATGAGGCATGCAGAAAAAATAAAATTAAAAGAGTTATTTGGGCTAGTTCAGTTCATACAGTTGGTTTTTATCCAAGATCTGAAGTTATAGATAGTAAAGCAATGCCTAGACCAGATAGCAATTATGGTTTGTCAAAGGTTTTTGGAGAGTCCTTAGCTCAGTATTATTGGGACAAATATAAACTAGAAACTGTGTCAGTAAGAATTTATTCATGTGTTCCTGAGCCTAAAGATCACAGAATGCTCTCAACATGGCTCAGTTATGATGATTTGAGGAGTCTGATTATTGCGTGTATAAATAGTCCTAATGTACAACATTCTATAATTTTTGGAGTGTCAAATAACGATTCGGTGTTAATCGATAATAAATATGCCAAACATATTGGTTATAAGCCAAAAGATAACGGAGAAGAATTTAGAGGTTTAATTGAAAAAAAAGACGGACTCATTGATTCTACTGATCCTTTAGTAACAACGCACGGTGGTTATTTTGCATCATCAGGTCATTTTGATGATCAAAAAAATTAAAATAATTTTTTTACATTTAAAGTAAATGAAGAAAATTCCCTCCATTTATCAATGTATTGAGAGTTGTTTGCCTTAAAATATGTTTAAATTGCTTTTACAGTTTTTAAGAAAATAAATTTGTTCAATAATTGATCAAAGTTAATAAATTTAAAAACATAGAATATAAATTAGGCAAAATAAAAAAAATGCGTGTCAAGAAAAAAAAAATAATTGAAATTTTATAAGATTTTACTTGCCTTTATTGAAATTATTAAGAAAGATACGAATCAGTTGAGAAACATAAGTTTCTTTTAATTGGGCAATTATCTAATTAATATCAAACTTTTTGGTAATAGCCTTTTTTATGATACTAGGGAGGAATTTCATGAAATTCAAATCTAGCCTATTCGTAGGCGCTGTAGCTATAGCTGCAACTAGTTTAGTAGCTGTTTCAGCAAATGCTGATAAGCTGCGTTGGAAAATGCAAAGTACTTGGGGTAGCCAAGTTGCCATCAACGGTGAAGCTGCTGTTTATTTTTCTAACAAAGTTAAGTCAATCTCAGGTGGCGATGTTCAATTGAGATTTCACGAGCCAAACGCTCTTGTACCTTCATTAGAAGTTTGGGATGCTGTTAAAAATGGATCAGTAGATGCAGGTTATACAACACCTGGATACCATGCTGGTAAAATCCCTGCAGTTTCTTACTTCACAGCTGTTCCTTTTGGTCCAGGTGCTAGTGAGTACCATGGTTGGATGGAGTATGGCGGAGGTCAGCAGTTAAAAGACAGAATTTATGGTGAGTATGGCCTTAAAGCTCTTAACTGTTTAACTCATGCTCCTGAGACATCAGGTTGGTTTAGAAAGAAAATCAATAATGTTGAAGAGTTGAAAGGTATGAAAATGCGTTTCTTTGGTCTTGGTGCTATGGTTATGAGTAAATTAGGCGTGTCAACACAGTTACTTGCAGGTGGAGATATTTATCCAGCTTTAGAAAAGGGTGTTATTGATGCAACAGAATTTTCTATGCCTACACACGACTTAAGTTATGGTTTCTATCAGTTAGCAAAATTTAACTATTTCCCAGGTTGGCACCAGCAAACATCGATTGGTGAACTTTTAATGAGCACCAAAGGTTGGGGTGGTCTTACTAAGACACAACAAGCTGTTATTAATACAGCATGTCGTGACACAATGTGGTGGGCATTAGTTAGATCTGATGCTAAGCAGGTACCTGCTATGGCAGAGCTTGAGAAAAAAGGTGTTACATTTGTAACATGGCCTGACTCAGAAATTTCTAAGTTTAAGAAAGCTTGGGATGCTGTTGTTGAGGAGAAATCAGCTTCTGACCCTCTTTTCAAAGAAATTACTGCAAGCTACAACAAGTTCAGAGAAGATTATAGTATTTGGTCTTCAAGAGCTTATTTAAAGGCTAAAAAGTACTAATACTAAATCTTTGAAGTACACTTGTTTTTTAAAAACAAGTGTACTTTTTTTTTATAAATAAATTGAAATATTAAACTTAATAAGTTAATTAAATTTTAATAGTTTTATATTTTTGGGGAAAATAATGGCACTTACACAACAAAATATGGAAGGTCTAATTTCACTCAGCGAAAGGCTAAGAGAAATTGTAAATAGAGTTGGTAGAGCCAGTACTTGGCTTTTGGTACCCCTAGTCATAATAACAATGTGGGATGTTGTTGCTAGAAAATTGGTTTGGATACAAATATTTATGGTCCAAAACTTTGGTTCATTTTTTGAATCAACATTAATGCAAGAAATGGAATGGCACCTTCACACAGTAGTTTTTTGTTTAGTTTTAGGTTATGGATACACCCATAACAGGCATGTAAGAGTTGATTTTCTTAGAGAAAATTTTAACTTTCGATCTAAGGCAAAAGTTGAATTTTATGGCAATATTTTGTTCATGCTCCCATTCACACTAATTTGTGTTTATTTTTCTTGGATTTACATGGTGGATTCTTATGTGATTAATGAGGTGTCCGCCTCACTAGTTGGTTTAAGTAACAGATGGATCATTAAAACATTTCTGCCGATTGGTTATTTCTTCCTTTTTCTTGGTGGTTTGTCAGTTATGATACAATTAATTGCTGTCATATGGGGCGATAATAAAAAGAAACTTGATCTTATGGTACTTGATTATGATGAAATTAAATAAGACTAAAAATTACTCTGTTAAAACTCTATGAGATAAACAATGTGGTTTTCAAAAATTCCAGGCTATATATTTGATAAACAAAAAACACCTTATTTAACTGAGGCTAAAGACCTAACCTTAGCCCAATCACAATATGAATTAGCTGCTTATGGTGTCTTTGTTGGAACGATTTACGGAATAATTGGACTGGCTGCTATTCTATCAATTTTAGAAAGTAATAATTTGATTTACTATTTTTGGGTATTTGCTTCAGTTTCAGTAATATATTCGATATTTAGCGTTATACGTAAATATGAATTATTTTCATCTTACATAATTTCTTTGGCTCCATCAGTAATAGTAGGGTTATGTTTCTACGATGCGCTTACAAAAAATTCTTCTTTATTAACAATTACTATTTTTGTTTGTTTATTCCTCCTCTCACTTAAATATGGATGGAGAATTTCAAGGATAGTTGCTTGGCAGAGATATACTGGAGAATTTGAAAATTATAATATTAAAAATGAGAAAGCATAGGTGTAGTTATGGATTTTGTTGATATTATCATAGAATATCTGCCAATTTTTATGTTTTTGACGATGGGGGTACTATTATTTATAGGATATCCTGTTGGTTTTATACTTGGTGGGGTAGCAATAACTTATGGATTTATTGGTTATCTATTTGGAGTGTTTAAAATTGCAGAATTTTTTAATTTTGTTCCTAGAATGTGGGGATTTTCTGCTGAAAACTTAATATTAGTTGCCATACCTAGCTTTGTATTTATGGGTACTATGATGGAAAGAAGTGGTATAGCTAATGATTTATTAAGAACAACCCAAATTTTACTAAGAAAAGTTCCTGGTGGTCTTGCGATGTCAGTGACTGTAATGGGTACTGTGTTAGCTGCTATGACAGGTATCATTGGAGCGTCAGTAACAATGATGACAGCATTAGCATTACCAACAATGTTAAGAAATAAATATAGTCATGCGCTTTCAACAGGAGTAATTGCTGCCTCTGGAACATTAGGTATTTTAATTCCTCCAAGTATTATGTTGATTATTATGGCTGATATTATGCAAGTTTCTGTTGGAAATCTGTTTATGGGTGCAGTTATTCCAGGATTAACATTAGCCTTAATGTATTTAATATTTATTTTTGTGTGGTGTTCTATTGATAGAAATGTTGCCCCTGCAGTAAATGAAAATGAGCTTCAATATGAAAAAGGTAGATTGCCACAAATGGTTTTAAAAGCATTTTTACCACCTGTTGCTTTGATTACACTCATAAAAGGTTCAATTTTACTTGGTTGGGCTACACCTAGTGAAGCAGGAGCTGTAGGTGCATTTGGTGCAACTTTTCTAGCTATAATAGGTAATAAGTTTACACTTCCAATGTTGAGAAGTGTTTTACATTCTTCTGGTCTTACTATTGCAATGGTATTTATGATCATATTAAGTGCAACATGTTTTGCCTATGTTTTCAGATCACTTGGTGGCGATTATATTGTTGAAGAATTAATAGAAAAAGCAGGTCTAGGGTCTTGGGGTTTATTATTTTTATTAATGGGAATGACATTTTTACTCGGATTCTTTTTAGATTGGGTTGAAATTACTCTTATCATTTTACCAATTTTTGCTCCATTGGTTGTTCTATTAGATTTTGGAGATCATGTATCGCAATTAACTGGTCTTGATGGACGTAAGGAAACATTGGTTTGGTTTTTAGTTTTAATGGCTATAAATCTCCAAACTTCATTTCTTACACCACCATTCGGTTTCGCCTTGTTTTATTTAAAAGGAGTAGCTCCCCCAGAAGTTGCTACTTTAAGCATATATAGAGGGGTTGTACCTTTTGTTATTATACAATTGATTGGTCTCGGATTTGTTATTTATCAACCAGAAATGGCATTATGGCTTCCGCGGCTAATTTAGCAACTTAATGAAAACCGCATCAGAAAGATGCGGTTTTTTTTTAGGATTTGATAATGGATAAAATTGGTATCTGTGGTGTTGGTCTAATTGGAGCAAGCTGGGCAATAGGTTTTGCGAATGCTGGTTTTAAATGTTTTGTTTATGATAAAAGTGACGATAGTTCTACAAAATTTAAAAGTTTAGCGAATAAATTAATCCAAGATTTACGTATCATTAACCCTGAAATAGATGAAGAGAAGATAAATTCTAACATAAAGTTGAACTGTACTATTGAAGAAACTTGCAATGATTCAATCTTAGTTCAAGAAAGTGTGTTAGAGGATTTAGAGCTAAAAAAATCAGTGTTTGAACAATTAGATAAATTATCGCCAGAAAATACAATTATTGCATCATCTTCATCTTATCTTCTGATTTCTAAAATTTCCGAGCTTGTTAAACATAAGTTTAGATGTATCAATGCCCATCCCGCTTTGCCACCCCATATTGTTCCATTTGTTGAAGTTGCTGGTGGAGTAAATACTGACCCAAAAATTATTAAACAAGCTGTATCAATATACAAAAAAGCTAAATATGCAGCTATTACTGTAAATAAAGAGGCAGAGGGTTTTGTTTTAAATAGATTGCAGGGTGCTCTTCTTAACGAAGCAGTAAGACTCCACGAAGGAGGTTTTGCTTCAATGGAAGATATCGATATAGCTTTAAAACACGCATTAGGTATAAGATGGGCATTCATGGGTCCCTTTGAGATTATGGATTTAAATGCACCAGAGGGTATTAAAGATTCTTTTACTCGATACAAAAAGGGTATAAAAAATTTAGCTAAGGAGCAAAATAGTGTCCCTGAATATTCTGAACAATATTTAAATAAATTAGAAATGGATCAAAGAAATAGATTATCTTATGATCAAAGGGATAATAGAGTAGAAAAAAGAAATAAAATGATTGCATTAATTAGAAAGCTTAAATGTGAATTAGGAGAGGATATTTAAATGGCTAAAAAAGTAATTATCAGTTGCGCTGTTACAGGAGCGATACATACACCTTCAATGTCAGAGTTTTTGCCTGTAACAGCAGAAGAGGTTATAGAACATTCATTAGCAGCACATGAAGCTGGTGCAGCTGTTCTGCATTTGCACGCACGAGACGAGGTTGATGGACACCCTACACAAGATCCAGAAGAATTTCAAAAATTTCTACCAACTATTCACAAATCTTGTGATGCAGTCATAAATATTACAACTGGAGGTGGTCCACAAATGACTGTGGAAGAGAGAATGAAACCTGCAATGCATTTTAAACCAGAACTTGCGTCTTTGAATATGGGTTCAATGAACTTTGGACTTTTCCCAATGCTCAAAAGACATAATCAGTTAAAATATCCATGGGAAAAAGAGATGCTTGAAAAAAGTAAGTATTCTCTTTTTAAAAATACTTTTGAAGATATTGAAAACATAATGACATTTGGGTATGAAAATGGAACTAAGTTTGAGTTTGAATGTTATGATGTTGGCCATTTATATAATCTCCATTATTTTCATAGAGAAGGTATGTTAAAAGGTCCTTACTTTATTCAATTTGTTATGGGAATAATGGGTGGTATAGGAGCAGATGCTGATAATTTATTACATATGAAAAAAACAGCTGATAAATTATTTGGTGAAGTAGGTTATGAATGGTCGGTTGTGGGCGCTGGAGCAATACAAATGAGGATGAATGCAACTGGTGCTTCTTTAGGTTCTCATGTGCGTGTAGGTCTTGAAGATTCTTTATGGGATGGTCCTGGTAATTTAGCAAAGACAAATGCTGATCAAGTAAAAAGGGTAAGAGAAATCTTAGAAGGGCTTTCACTTGAGATTGCTACACCTGATGAAGCAAGACAAATGTTAGGGCTAAAAGGAAAAAGTAATACTAACATAAATTAGAAAGTTAAAAATGAACTACGAAAGACTTCTTGAAGGTAAAAAAGCTCTTATAACAGCTGGAGCTGATGGGATTGGGTATGCAATAGCTAAAAGATTTGACAAAGCAGGAGCCAAAGTCTTTGTATGTGACATCAATGCTGGATCTGTGAAAAAAGTCAATGATGTTGACGATAATATTAAAGCAGTTGTATGTGACCTTAGACAAACCCAATTGATCTCATCTATGGTTGAAGCCGGGTTTGATTACCTAAAAGAAATTGACATTATAGTAAATAATGCTGGGATTGCAGGAGAGACTGCTGGTGTTGGTGAGCAAACGCTAGGAGGTTGGCAAGAGTGTTTACAAGTTAATATTACTAGTCATTTTGAAACAATGAGACTAGTTGTTCCACGTATGAATAACGATGGATCAATTCTTTCAGTATCTTCTGTTGCTGGCAGAGTTGGCTTTGCTTATAGGATACCTTACGCAGCTACAAAATGGGCGGTTATAGGCATGATTAAGAGTTTAGCAATTGAACTAGGTCCTCGGGGTATAAGAGCAAACGCACTTTTGCCAGGTATTGTTGAAGGCGAGAGACAAAATAGAGTTATTGAAGCAAAGGCTAAAGTTAAAAAACTATCATTCGAAGTAATGAAAGACGAAATTTTATCCGGCGCATCATTAAATAGATTTGTGACGCATGACGATTTAGCAGAGCAAGCACATTTTTTATGCAGCCCTCTTGGAAGAAATATTTCTGGTCAAGCAGTCAGTGTATGTGGGAATATAGAAAAAACTGGTTAAAATTATTTTAATATCTCATCTAATATTGGATAAATATAAGATTTAAATAATTCTGGGTTTTCTGACATAGGAAAATGACCTATTCCTGGTATTATAGTTGCCTTAGATCCCTTAATTCTTTTTGCTGTTTCCATTGTCCGTTCAGGTGTGCAAGAACAGTCATATTCACCTGATAAAAGATATACTGGACATTTTGAAGTATCTATTAAATTTGAACGGTCGTCAAAGTCTCCGTCATGCCAATAAAAATAAAGATCTCCTTTGAAAACGCCGGGCCCTCCTTGCATATAATGCCATAAAGTTTCATGTTTAAAATTATTTGGACTTTGAGGTGCTATTTGTGAGGAAACAAATGCCGCTTGAACTAAACCACCATGAACATCTGGTCTGTGCAGCCAATCTAGATCATAATAAGGTTCGAGTTTGTCAGAACCTTCAAGTGCAATCACAGCTTTAAAGTAATCACAATGTTCTAGGGCAAGATGTAAGACTACTCTTCCACCCATGGAGCAACCCATTATAACTGGATCAATTAATTTATATTGCTTACAAAAAGACATTATTATTTCTTTATAAAGATTTGTAGTTAGTTTGTAGTCTTTCAATTCATAACCTTCTGGTGGGTTGGATTTCCCATGCCAAGGCAAATCAAAAACAATTACTCTATAATTATTTGTAATTCTTTTATCATTTAAAATATGTCGAAATTGTCTTCCATCAGACCCAGCTGTATGCAGACATAGTAGAGGTGCCCCCTGTCCGGCCTCTTCAACATAAATTCTATAATTGTCCTTTTTTAAATTTAAATTAAAATATCTACCAATAATATCCTCAAAGTTTAAATCAGTCATACATATCCCTATTAGAAGCTATTAGATCTTTGAAATATTGAAGGTTTTGCATAAATGGGGTTAGATCTCCATCTATATATATAATTTTTCTTGCAAGCATAGCAAAGATATCATGATAATCTCTAGGAGGTATTTTTAACCAATGTTTATTCCAACTATCCCTTTGTCCATAAATTTTAAAAGTTCCACTTTGTGTTAAAATTTTTCTTTCATTTATAGACAATACATTTCCACTCAGGATCTCAAATAAATAATCTTTGTCTCCAATACCAAATGTGAAAGTGATATTTAACCAACGACCATTTTCAATTAATCTTTTATTGGAATTTATGTTGTTTATCCAATTTTCGATTGATAGCATAACTATATTCTTTCCATTATGTAAAAATATAAATCTTTATAAATATTTTACAAAAGGAATCTTTGATATAAGTTTATAATATAGGGGGTGAAATGTTTAACATTAATAATTTTTTACATTTAGATGCTCTAAAACCAGCAGTGGAATGGAAAGGTTTTCCAAAATATAATTTTGTAGGAGGGCATATTGATGCTGAGAGTATCCCAGTGCAATCTATAAAGGACTCTCTCAATAAAATAATATTAAAAGAGGGAAAAACTTTAGGTAAATATGGACTAGAAAGTGGTCCTCAGGGCTTTTTACCATTAAGAAAATTTATATCAAATCAGTTAAAAATTAGTGCAAAAATTAATTGCTCCGAAAGAGAGATATTAGTTCTTTCTGGTTCATTGCAAGCTTTAGATCTTGTAAATCAGACATTTCTTAGAAAAGGAGATACAGTAATAATTGAAGAGGAAAATTATGGAGGAACTATTTCAAGGCTGAAAAGACTTGGTGTAAATATGGTTGGAATACCCTTAGAAAAAGATGGAATGAATCTAAAAATCCTAGAGCAAGAGTTGAATGATCTTCTGAAAAAAGAAATAATCCCAAGATATATTTACACGATCCCAACAATTCAAAACCCAACTGGAACAGTAATGTCTGTTGCTAAAAGGAAACAACTAATAAAATTATCAAAAAAATATCAAATACCTATTTTTGAAGATGATTGTTACGCAGATCTTCTTTTTGAAAAAGAAAGACCCCCTGCGATAAAGTCATTTGATAAAGAGGGATATGTAACTTACTGTGGATCTTTTTCTAAATCAATTGCACCTGCACTTAGAGTTGGTTATTTAATTGCCAATTGGGAAGTTTTATCAAGAATATTACCTTATAAAACTGATGCAGGTAGCGGATCATTAGAACAAATGGCACTGGCAGAGTTTTGTAAGGAATATTTTAACTCACATATCAAAACACTAAAAATTAAATTGCAAAAAAAATCAGAAGCTATTTGCAATGCTTTGGACAAATATTTTGGATCTTCAGCTGAATATAAAAAACCTGATGGTGGAATTTTTGTATGGGTTGATATGCACAAAAAAGTAGACACATCTCGTCTTTACGAGTTGGCATTAAAAGACGGTGTGGCTATAAATCCAGGAAATGAATGGTCAATTAACAAAAGTGGTAGACATAAAATGAGACTTTGCTTTGGTAATCCTTCAATTAAAGAAATTGATGAGGGCATTAAACGTTTGGCTATAATATGTAGAAAAGAATTTGGAATACCCACAAAGATTGCGAATTTATAAATTTTTGTGAGTCTTCATTATATGTAAAATGGCTTCGGAAAAATTTTTAGGGTCCTCCTGAGGCACATTATGGCCAATATTTGGAAGAATTTCATGTTTAAGATGACTTGAAAATTTTTGTTTAATTTTTGCAATATCAGATAATCCGGTCACGCCGTCATTATCACCATCAATTGTTATGGCGGGCGCAGATATAACAGGTTGGTTAGATAATTTCTTTTCTATTTTTTCAAACCTTTTGTCACCACATACTAGCCCAAATCGATGCCGGTAACTATGAATGACTACTTCTACAAAATCAGGATTCTCAAAAGCATTAGCACTTAAATTATATAAATTATTATCAATATTCCAAGTTGGTGACCACGTTTTCCATATATATTTTATAAAATCATGACGTTGATTTAAAAGACCATTTCGTCCCCTTTCACTATGGAAAAAATATTGATACCATAATTTTTGTTCAATTTCAGGTTTAACTGGTATTGAAGATTTTTCTATGTCTTGAATATTGTAACCGTTGCAGGAAACTAAACCTAAACACCTATTAGGATATAGGGCAGCAACTATGCAAGCTGCCCTACCGCCCCAATCATATCCCCCTAAAATTGCTTTATCTATTTTAAGTGCGTCCATAAGTTTCAACAAGTCAAATCCAAGTGCTGCTTGTTGACCTGAACGCAAGGTGTCATCTTGTAAAAAAATTGTGTTTCCATATCCTCTTAAGTAAGGAATGATTATTCTGCAGCTAGATATCAATAACGGCACCACTTCTTTGTAAGCGTGAATATCGTATGGGAAACCATGCAGAAGTATTACGGGTAAACCTTTTCTTGAACCCGCCTCAAAGTAGCTTACATTTAAATCTCCAGCATTTATATTTTTTAAATTCTTTATCAATTTTCAAACAACATAAATTATTAATAATTTATAGGTAAGGTATTTATTGTCTTAACTCTTCCCAGAGCAAAATTTGTTTCTATTGATGCAATACCTTTAACCTTTGTTAGTTCTTCTCTCATAAAGATTTCATAGTTTTTTAAGTCAGTTGCAACAACTCTTAATAAATAATCTCTATTTCCAGTTACTAACCAACAATCCATAACAGCATCTAAAGATATTATTTCTTTTTCAAATGACTTTAAAATTTGATCAGTTTGATTCTCTAATCTCACAGATACAAAAGCAGTTACTGGATAACCATAAGTAATTTCATCAATAATAGCTGTGTAACCAACTATTAAACCTTTTTGCTCTAAGGTTTTTACTCTTCTTAAGCAAGGAGAAGGTGATAAACCAACTTTTTCAGCTAATTCAAAATTAGTTAATTTTCCATTTTGCTGAAGAAAAAAAATAATTTTTTGATCTGTTTTATCAATATTGCTCAAAAAAAACCTATTTTAACATAATATTTTATAAATAGATTTATATTAGCATAAAATATTAAAATTAGAAGTATTTTTATAATATTTAGCCATTCATTCTATTTGAAAGATGCTACAGTAAAAAAATGAATGATGTTGATATTTTAAAAAAAATTGAAAAGAAAGTGTTGTGGCTTGCTTGTTGGATGATCCATAATGCAAATCACATAAGAGAAAATCAAGATGGCCTTAAAGTTGGTGGTCATCAAGCAAGTTCTGCATCAATTGTCTCAATAATGACAGCTTTATATTTTAATATTTTAAGGCCAGAGGATAGAGTTGCAGTAAAACCTCATGCTAGTCCAGTATTTCATGCTATTCAGTATTTATCCGGATTACAAACTAAAGAAAAAATTGAAAATTTTAGAGGCTTTGGTGGAGCACAGTCATACCCGTCTAGAACAAAAGACATAGACGATGTTGACATTTCAACTGGATCAGTAGGCTTGGGTGTCGCAATGACAAGTTTTATTTCTTTAATTCAGGATTATATTGCAAGAAAAAAATTTTATAATAATAGACAATTAGGAAGAATGATAGCTCTAGTAGGTGATGCAGAGTTAGATGAGGGTAATGTTTATGAGTGTCTTCAAGAAGGATGGAAACATGATTTAAGGAATGTTTGGTGGATAATTGATTATAACCGTCAGTCACTTGATGGAGTTGTCCATGAAGGACTATCTGAAAGGCTAAGTTCTGTTTTTTCGGCATTTGATTGGAACCTTGTAGTATTAAAATATGGTAAATTACAAGAAGAAGCATTTAAAGAACCTGGTGGAACTAAATTAAGAAAATGGATTGATGATTGTCCTAATCAATTATATTCAGCCCTAATATTTGAAGGTGGCGAAGCTTTTAAGAAAAGAGTTTTAGATGATATTGGTGATCAATCCGAGATTTCAAATCTAATTAATAAAAGATCTGATTCTGAGTTTTTAGAATTAATGTCAAATTTAGGTGGTCACTGTATTTCTACTCTATGTGAGTCCTTTAATAAAATTAAAGATGATAAACCAACTGCTTTCATTGCATATACAATTAAAGGGTGGGGCACTCCATTAGCGGGCCATAAAGACAATCATTCTGGTCTTATGACTAAAGCTCAAATGAACGATTTTAAATCTAAATTAGAAATTAATGATGGTGAGGAATGGAATAATTTTTCTGATGACAAAAAACATTTAAATATAGATGAATATATAAAAAACTTACCTTTTCAAAAAGCTGGTCATAGAAAATTTATTGGAAATAAATTAGTAATTGATGAACCTGTTTTGATTAATGATAATAAAATATCTACTCAAAGTGCGTTTGGAAAAATTCTAGACTCTTATGCAAAAAACGATACTGAATTTACCCAAAGAATTGTAACCACATCACCCGATGTATCAGTCTCGACTAACCTTGGATCATGGATTAATAGGAGAGGATTGTTCAGTAGAAAAGATAATTCTGATATTTTTAAGGATAGGAAAATACCCTCAGCTCAAAAATGGATTTTTTCTCCAGATGGACAGCATATAGAACTTGGTATAGCTGAAATGAATTTATTTATAATGCTTGGATCTGCTGGTCTTTCTCATGAGTTATTTAATGAAAGATTGTTCCCTATAGGCACAGTTTATGATCCGTTTATAGCACGAGGTTTAGATGCTCTTAACTATGCCTGTTATCAAGATGCAAGATTTATAATTGTAGGAACTCCCTCTGGTGTCTCCCTAGCACCAGAGGGCGGTGCACATCAATCTATAGGGACTCCCTTAACTGGTATAAGTCAGCCAGGCCTATTAAGTTTTGAACCTGCTTTTGCAGATGAACTATCAATTATAATGAACTACAGTTTCAATTATTTGCAAGATGAAAATGGGGGTTCAGTATATATCAGATTAAGCACTCGATCTATTGATCAACCATCTAGAGAATTAACTAAAGATTTACAAGATCAAATTTTAAAGGGAGGATATTGGTTAAAGCAACCTGGTTCAAATCCAGAAATCATATTAGCTTATCAAGGTGTTATAGCAGCAGAAGTTATTGAAGCAACTGCTAATTTAGGAGAAAAGTTTAGAGATATTGGGGTATTAGCTATTACGAGTTCAGATATATTATTAAGTAACTGGAAAGATAAACATTTATCTCCAAATCAAAATAAAACCGAATCTCATGTTGAAAATTTATTAAAGGATGTTCCAAGAGACACGAAGATTTTGACAGTAATTGATGGTCATCAATTAACATTATCTTGGTTAGGCTCTGTACTTGGTCATAAAGTAATACCTCTTGGAGTTGATCGCTTTGGACAAACTGGAAATATAAAAGAACTTTTGACAGAGTTTGCAATTGACTCTGGTAATATAAGTAACTTAGGGTTTAAATTTGCCTAAGTAATTTTAATAATAATAACGGATAGGAGTTATGATGAATAAATTAATTAAAATACTAATGATAAGTTTTACGAGCTTATTCTTTACTGCTAATGCTTTCGCGGCAGATGTAACGATGAGGATATCATTGCAGTTGCCTATGAAAAGTCACTTAGGTCAAAATTTATTACTCTTTAAAAAAGAAGTTGAAAGCAGATCAAATGGAGAAATTAAGGTCGAAATTTACGACTCAGCGCAGCTTTATAAAGACAAAGAAGTACCTGCAGCAGTTGGTTCTGGATCGATTGAATCAGGAGTGGCATCATTAACAAGATATGTTGGTGATATTCCAGCAGTTGATTTATTCTACCAACCATTCTTGTTAAATACTGACGAAAAAGTAAGAAAAGCTGTTTCCAAAGGTTCTTCAATCAGAGGACCGATAGACAACGCAATTAAGAATACTGGTTCAACTGTATTATGGTGGCAAGCCTATGGTAACGCAATAATGCTTTCAAAAGGTCAGGCTATTAAAAATCCTTCTGATATGAAAGGAAAAAAAGTTAGAGTTTTTGGAAAGACCTTAGGTACTTTTGTGAAAGCAGCAGGAGGAGCACCCACATTGATCTCTGGTTCCGAACAATATTTAGCTTATCAAAGAGGTACAGTTGATGTTGGGATGACAGGCGTATCTGGTGTGAAGTCAAGAAAACTATTTGAAGTTATGGATACTATTACAAAAACTAATCATGGCGTAATTGAGTTTATTGTTGTTGCTAATACAAAATGGTTTAATAGTCTATCTACAAAACAAAAGGACATCATTATTAAATCTGCAGAAATTGCTGAAAAAGATGTGCGTGACAACGTTGCTAAGATTGAGCAGGAAGCATATGATTTAGCTAAGTCGAAAGGTATGAAAATTGTAACTCCAAGTAAAGCTGATATTGATGCTTTTAAGTCTGCATCTAAACCAGTTTATGAAGATTACAAGAAAAATGCTGGATCACTTGGTGCTCAGCTTTTAGATGCAGCTTCTAAATTATAAATTTTAAAAAGAGAGAGTTTTAAACTCTCTCTATTTCTATTATGATTCATTTTGAAAAAATTATAGATCTACTTGCTTGGTTATCAGCATGGTTATTCTGCATAGCTGGTTTTATGCTCTCATATGAAGTAATTGCTAGATACTTTTTTTTAGCACCTACATCATGGGCAGCTGAACTTAGTCAACTTTCATTAATATATGGTACCTTACTAGCTATGCCTTGGGCATTAAAATCAAGAAAACATATTCAAATAAATTTAGTAATTAATAGATTATCAAAGACTCATAAAAAAATAATAAATATCTTAATAATGATAATCTTAATTATTTTTTCATCATATGTTTTGATTTTTGGTTTTGAAATTTTTTACGATTCTTTTTTTAGAGGTAGGACAACTGGGAGTTTGTTAAATCTTCCGTCATGGATTGCTGAGTTATCTGTTCCATTATGCTTTTTTTTACTTTTGATACAGTCAATTTTTGAAATTATAAAATTATTAAAAAATATAGAACCACCCGAGAGTGATCATTAATTATGACTATACTTTTAGTTTTAACTTTAATGTTTGTTTTATTATTATCTGGGTTACCAGTATCTTTCTCTCTTGGTTTTCTTGGTCTATTAATGTTGATTTTTGGTGGTTTTTCACCTTTGATGGCACCTCAGGCAATCTTATCTACCCTTGATGGTTTTATTTTACTAGCTGTACCACTTTTCCTACTTATGAGTAATGTCCTTTTAAAAGGTGGATGTGGAAAAGATTTATTCAATGCTGTACAGGCCTGGGTTGGACACTGGCCTGGTGGTTTAGCCGTAGCAACAATTATTTCGTGTGGTATTTTTGCTGCTATTTCTGGAGTATCTGTTGCAACTGCAGCCACCATTGGTGTTGTTGCCATACCAGAAATGATCAAAAGGGGATATAATAAAAATTTTGTTTATGGTCTTTTGGCGGCTGGTGGAACATTAGGAATATTAATACCTCCAAGTTTGCCAATGATTGTATATGGTTTCATTACAGAGGAGTCTGTGATTGCTTTATTTCTTGCGGGTATTGGGCCAGGAATTTTCTTAATATCTTTGTTTATTATTTACTCTATAGTATTTTCCCAATTTTTTGGTGGTTTTAAAAAATTAGAACCAAGCAGTTGGCAGGTTAAAAAAAATACTTCCAAAAAAGTAATTCCTACAATTATTTTAGCCGTATTAATACTTGGTGGAATTTATACTGGTGTATTCACTCCAACTGAGGCTGCCGCAATAGGTTTTTCTCTGTCTTTAATTATAACTGTACTTATTTTAAAAACTTTAACTTGGAATGATTTTAAAGAAGCTGTATTCGAGTCAATGGTAACCACAGCTGCTATTTTGATTATAGTTGCATGTGCAAAGACATTTGGAAAGGCAATTGCACTATATAGAATTCCTCAGGATATATCTTATTTCATTAGTTCTACTATAGATACAAAAGCTCTTTTCATGATTGTTGTATGTATAATATTAGTTGCTATGGGCTTGGTTTTTGAAACTTTGTCGATGGTTATAATAATGGTGCCAGTTCTTTTGCCAGCAGCAATGGCAATAGGAGTTGATCCTATTTGGTTTGGTATTTTTATGGTCATAATGGTTGAATGTGCTTTGATTACACCGCCTGTGGGATTGAATCTTTATGTAATACAGTCTGTAGCAAAAACTCAATTAGGAGAGGTCGCCAAAGGAGTGTTCCCTTTTATAGTGATGATGATTTTCACAGTTTTTGTAATGTATATTTGGCCTGATTTAGCACTCTATATTCCTTTTAAATTATAAATTTTTATGAAATAGTTATTTAGAGGATTTTGAAATGAAAAATAAAACATCTTTAATTAATAAAATAAGTCAACCTGATAATTTAAGAAAAATTTTAAAAGAAAAAAACTTTATTCCTATACCGTCATGTTTTGACGCCTTGTCTGCTAAATTAATCGAACAAGCTAATTTTGATGTGACTTTTATGTCAGGTTTTGCTGCGTCCGCTTCTAGGATAGGGGCTCCAGATCTTGGACTTATGACTTTCTCAGAGGTTTTTGATCAGGCAAATAACATCTGCAATGCGATTAATATACCGATGATTGTAGATGGAGATACAGGGTACGGAAATGCTATGAATGTTCGAAGAACATTAAAAGAATGTTCAAAGGCAGGTTGTGCTGGCATATTAATAGAAGATCAATTAGCTCCCAAACGTTGTGGTCACACACCAGGAAAAGACGTGGTAAATCGAGAAGAAGCGTTCGATCGTATAAGAGCTGCTAGTGATATGAGAAATGAAGGATATGATATTTTAATTATGGCAAGAACTGACGCCAATCATACTCATGGTCTGAGTGAAGCAATTTCAAGATCACAAAAATTTTATGAGCTTGGGGCAGATATCATGTTTATTGAAGCTCCAAAAAATAAAGAAGAAATGAAAACGATCTGTAAAGAAGTTCCTGGTGTTAAAATAGCTAATATTGTTGAAGGAGGTATTACGCCAAATTTATCCATGAAAGAATTAACAGAAATTGGTTACAAACTCGCTGTTTATCCTCTAACTGTTATGAGTTCAGCAATGAAGGCAATGACAACGTCACTTAATTTGCTCAAGAAAGATAAAGATAGATCTGAGTTATTATTAGATTTCAGTGATTTAAGGCAAAAAATTGGATTTAACGATTATTATAAAATGTCAAGCAAGTACGAGACTTCAAAAAGAAGTTGATAAGATTTAAATAGGGGATTGTCTAATGAAGAGTTATCAGGTTGTTAAGTTTGGAGAACCTTTAGAATTAAGAGAATATGAAAATCCTCAACCTAGAGGAGAAGAAGTTCTTGTAAAGATTACCGCTTGCGGAGTATGTCATAGTGATCTTCACCTAGCTGATGGTTATTTTGATCTTGGTGATGGAAAAAAAATAACTTTAGCTGATAGAGGTACAAAATTACCATTTACACCAGGTCATGAGATAACAGGAACTGTAGTCGCTATTGGTGAGAATGTAAAAGACATTAAAATAGGTGATTCTGGAATAGTATTTCCTTGGATTGGGTGTGGAAAGTGTGAAGCATGTTTGGATGATAATGAAACATTGTGTGAGATGCCTAAATATTTAGGTGCTCGTCTTAATGGAGGTTATTCAGATCATATTATTGTACCTCATAGTAAATATATAGTTTCTTATGGTGATATGGACCCTGCACAAGCAGCACCATATGCATGTTCAGGACTAACAGCATTTAGCGCTTTGAAAAAAATTCCTTTAACTTCAAAAGATGATTGGATTATAATTATTGGAGCAGGTGGGGTTGGCATAAATGGTATTTTATTGTCTCCTGCAACACACAAAGCAAAAATTCTAGTAATAGATAATGATCCAGATAAGAGGGGAAAAGCTATTGAAGCCGGTGCTTACGAGGCTTTTTCACCAGATGATGAAACTGAAATAAGGAATAAAATTGGAATTGGAGCCTCTGCAGCTATAGATTTTGTTGGCAGACCTGAAACGACTGACTTAGGTCTGTCACTTGTAAAAAAAGGAGGTATGGTAATTGTAGTAGGTTTATACGGAGGATCACTTAAACTATCCTTGCCGCTAGTTCCAATGAAATCTATGACACTTAGAGGTTCTTATGTAGGTGAACTAAAAGAATTAAAAGAACTAGTTAATATTATTAAATCAGGCAAAATAAAATTAATACCAGTTAAAAAACAAGGATTAGAAACAGCAAATCAAGCAATGTCTGATCTTCGATCGGGTAAAGTTAATGGAAGAATAGTTTTAATACCAAATTAAAATATAAAATTATAAAAAAAAGAGATTAGATTATGAGTGAAAAGAAAAATATTACTGATGACCATCATCATCAACATGATCACGCGCATTCACATTTACCATCAGATCCTGAATTGAGAGTAAAAGCTGTTGAGACTTTGCTTTTAAACAAAGGTTTAATTGACTCTAAAACTTTAGATGAATTGATTGACACTTATGAGAATCGAATAGGCCCTAAAAATGGTGCAAAAGTAGTAGCTAAAGCCTGGGTAGATCCAGAATATAAAAAAAGACTTTTGAATGATGCTACGTCAGCAATTAGAGAATTGAGTTACCAAGGTAGACAGGGTGAAAATATGGTTGTTGTTGAAAACACACCTGAAACTCACAATGTGATAGTTTGCACATTATGTAGTTGTTATCCATGGCCAGTCCTTGGCATTCCCCCAACTTGGTATAAAAGTGATGAATATAGATCTAGAACAGTAAGAGAACCTAGAAAAGTTCTTTTAGAATTTGGTCTGCCTTTAGATCCAAAAGTTCAAATAAAGGTATGGGACTCAACCGCTGAAATAAGATATTTGGTATTACCAATGAGACCAAAAGGTACTGAAAATATGAATGAAAATGAACTTGCAGAATTGGTTACTAGAAATTCAATGATAGGTACTGGATTACCAAAGGAAATAAAATGAGTAGATTGCACGACATGGGTGGTCGTTTTGGTGATGGATTAATTCCTCTTCCAAGAGATGCCGAAAATGAAGTAACTAACTTTGAACCAACTTTTAAGTATAAATGGCATGCAAAGGCATGGGCGATTACTCTTGCTGCTGGAGCTTTAGGAGAATGGAATCTAGATATTAGTCGTCATTATAGAGAATGTTTACCGCCAAAAGATTATATAAATTTTTCTTATTACGAAAAATGGCTAGCAGCCCTTACTAATCTTTTAATAGATAAGGAACTTATTTCGTTAAATGAATTAAAAGAATATGTTTTTGCCGCTGAAAAGGGAACTTTAAGAAAATTTTCTGATAAGGATGTTAAACTTGATCAAAGAACCTGGTTAGCAAAAGATGTTCAGAAAACACTAGGTTGGGGAGGCCCTTCTATTAGAGATACAAATGTAAGTCCTGTTTTTAATGTAGGGGATAAAGTTATTACACAAAATTATAATCCAAATAAAGATATTAGTGGGGGACACACACGTTTACCAAAATATGCTATGGGTAGAGTGGGTGTAATTAATTCTTATAAGAATAATCATGTTTTTCCTGATAAAAATGCTCATGGTTTAGGAGAGAATCCTTTACCACTATATACTGTAGAGTTTAAATCTTCAGAGCTATGGGGAGAATTAGCCGAGAGTCAAAATGACAGTATCCTTTTAGACTTGTGGGAACCATACTTAAAATTATTTCCAAATTAATTTAAAAAAAGATAAAAATGAAATCTGATTATAGTTTACCTTTTATAAATAAATCCGAAGAACAAATTGTTTTCCAAAATCCTTGGCATAGTCAATTGTTTGCGATTACAGTTCAATTGTCAGAGAAAGAAAATTTTAGCTGGAAAGAGTTTGTAGAAGTTTTTGGAGAGTCCCTCAAAAAACAAAGATCACTCTCAAAAAATTTAGATGGTAGTAATGATTATTTTTCTTGTTGGTTAAATGCACTTGAAGAAATTCTCATTATGAAGAAAATAAGTAATCAGGATACTTTGGTGCTATTAAAAGAAGATTGGATACAAGCTTATTTGTCCACTCCTCATGGCAAACCAGTTCATATTAAAAGTAGGAGTGTTTAAATGTCAATTACATGTAAAGCTGCAGTTATTAGAAATAACAAATTAGCTGAGCCATATAGGGACTCTAAGCCATTATCTATTGAGGATATCAAAATATCACCTCCTCTAGAAAATGAAGTTCTCGTGAAGGTTATGGGTGCAGGTCTATGTCATTCTGATTTGTCAGTTATTAATGGATCCAGAATAATGCCTTTGCCATTAGTAATTGGTCATGAAGGTTCGGGTGAAGTAGTTGAGTTGGGAAGTGCGGTAAAAGATATAAAAGTTGGAGATCACGTTGCTTTTCAATTCTCTCCTTCATGTGGAAGATGTAGAAGGTGTCTTGAAGGAAGACCTCAAGTATGTGAACTTGCAGCTGCAACAAAAGGTAAAGGTGATTTAATGTCAGGTGGAAGCAGATTGACAGATATGAATGGAAATAGACTTAATCACCATACTGGTATCTCATGTATGTCTCAATATAATGTAGTTGATAGAGGATCAGTTGTTGTAATTGATAAAGCCTTTAATATAGAGGATGCAGCTCTTTTTGGATGTGCTGTTATGACAGGTGTTGGAGCTGTAATCAATACCGCTAGAATAAGACCAGGTGATTCAGTTGCCATTATTGGACTAGGAGGTGTAGGGCTAAATGGTATAATTGGCTCAAAACTAGCAGGAGCTGAAACTATAATTGCAATTGATATCGATCCATCAAAATTTAGTAGAGCAGAAGAACTTGGGGCAACACATTGTTTTGATAGTAAAAACAACAATATGGTTGAGGAAATTAGAGATCTAACAAATGGTGGTGTTGACTATGCTATTGATCTAGCTGGGGTAATACAAGCTATGGATACAGCCTACCAAATTATAAGATATGGAGGGTCTGTGGTCACTGCTGGTTTATCACCTATTAATACGCAGTTTAGTTTTAATCATAGTGATTTAGTTGCACAGGAAAAATCAATTTTAGGAAGCTATATGGGTTCATGTGTTCCTGTAAGAGATGTACCTAGATTTCTAAATTTATATAAACAAGGACGTTTACCAGTAGATAAATTAATAGATGGAAAAATTACATTTGATAACTTGAATGAAGGTTTTGATAAACTGTCAAAAGGTAAAGTAGTTAGGCAGATACTTATGCCAAATGCATAGCTTTTATATCATTTTCCAATTTTTATAAAAAATACTTCTAGTATTTTTTAGTAAAAAACCAACAGCTTTTAAAATCAGCTTGATTATATTATCAAAATGAGAAGGCCTAATAATATCAATAAAAGCACAGAATCTTAAATCATCTTCTTCATTAAAGCTTTGATGTATCAAAGTATCATCAAAAATAAATAATGGATCAGACTTCCACTTATGAATTCTACCGTCAGCTTCTATAAAGGATCCTTTTTTTTTAACTTTATTAAAATTATATAAAATTCGATAAGTCATTCTTAAAGGACCAAAATGTCTAGATGTTGAAGTCTTTTCTCTAAAAAGTGAAACACCAATAGTTTTTAAATATTTATATTCATTATTAAACTCTTCAATTGAATCATCAAGTTTATAACCATACCATTTGTAAAATAGCATTGTTCTATTATCATCTGGATTTTCTTTAAATCTCTTTGCAATTTCTTTAGAGTTTTTGTCAAATAGTGAAATAACATCATTTATTTCATTTTGATGACCTTGGGGAAGATCCTCAATTTTATAAGTATGAAGATTTCTGTGCGACAATAGATCAGATAAAAGATTTAATGGCGATAGTAAAAAGGTTAAAAAACCTTTACCAATAAAATATTCTTTAATTAATTTTAGATCCATTGTTTTGTGTCTAGAGATGTCAATTAATCCACATAAAAACCAAAATGGAAATATTGCCCATATTCCAATATTTATAAAAAGGAAAATTGTACTTAGAATTAAAGGTATTAGTAAAATTAACTTAAAGACGATATCCATCACAAACTATAACTAAAATTAATATATACATAACCTATAATTTTAAGAAATATCTATCAACTTATATTTAGATTGTTTGAAAAATAAAAATTTAATATTGTAATTATAAAACTATAAGGGGGACAAAAAATGCCTAGCTTTGATATAGTAAGTAAAATAGACATGCCTTCAGTTAAAAATGGTTTAGATGGTGTCAAAAAAGAAATTAGCACTAGGTACGATTTTAAAGGAAGTATGTGTGAAGTAGAACAACAAGAAGATAAGATTATAATTAGAGCTGATGACGATTTAAAAAGAAAGCAAGTTGAAGATCTTATTATCACTCACCTTACTAGAAAAAAGGTGGACACAGGCGCCTTAGAATTCGAAAAACCAGAGGCTGCATCAGGTAATTCAATCAGACAAATTGTATTGATCAAACAAGGTGTTGATAGAGAAGTAGCCCAAAAGATAGTAAAGGCAATTAAATCCTCAAAAAGTAAAGTACAAACATCTATTCAAGGAGATGAAGTAAGAGTTTCTGGAAAAAAAAGAGACGATCTTCAAGCTGCAATTAAATTAATAAAAGAATTAAATATTAAGCACCCATTACAGTATGAAAATTTTAGAGACTAGAATTTTATTATTTTTGCTCTTTTATCTCTACTTCCCCATGAAGATGAATTCACTGCAGTAAAAAATTTAAGTAAATGATTATTAAATAAATCTGGTTCTTCTAAGTTGATTGTGTGCCCTGTTTTAGGAACTATTAACAAACCAGCTGTCTTAATAGTTCTTTTCAAATACAAACCAACTTCAAGACACATATCATCTTCATCACCATTTATAATTAGTGTTGGACAAGTTATGCCACTTATTTCCTTTTCTAAAGAATATAAATTAGGTCTTTTATTTTGAACTCCCAATAAAGTATTGGCGGAGCCGACAGGATCATGTTTAATTAGTTGGTCATTAAATAGTTGCCAACCTTTTGGATCTTTATTTTGAAATTGAACTCTAGAAGGTCCTAGGGCATATTCTGATCCAAATTTATCTATTCCCTCATTTAAAATAATTTTTGCACTATCTAAAGAAATATTAGAAAAGTCTGCTTCTTTGTTGAAATTAGTTTTATCGATTGGTCTGGAGCCATATCCACAACCAGCTATTACTAGACTTAAAACTCTATCTTGAGCATTTATCCCTAGATGAAGAGTTGCAAATCCACCCATGGATAAGCCAACAATATGAGCTTTCTCTATTTGTAGATTATCCATTACACTCAAAATATCACGCCATGCTCTTTCTTGGCTATAACTGCTTTCTTTTTCTGGAACTTCGGATGGTGGGTACCCTCTAGCACAAAATGATGTACATTGATAATATCTAGACAAATAATTAATTTGTGGTTTCCAACTCCTGTAATCACCAGCAAATTCGTGAACAAATATTATTGGTTCACCTTTACCAGTAGACTCATAGAATAATTTCACATTATCATCAGTTTTTATAAATGACATTTATAATTCCTCATTATAATCTAGTTAGGATATAATACTTAAAGTCAATTCCAAATTTAGTTGGTCATATAATATGGATATTTATTACCATTTAAGTTCAGATTTTACTGCAATTTTAATTACATTAAAGTTAGCTATTGTTACTTGTTTTTTCCTCGCTTTAATAGGCACCCCTCTAGCGTATTTTTTAACATTTAAGTCAAAAAAGACCAAACCATTTATTGAGACAATTGTAACGTTACCACTTGTGTTACCACCTACCGTTATTGGCTTTTATCTAATTATTATTTTTAGTCCTGAAACCGCATTAGGTAAAATTTTTATAATACTAACGGGAGAACAATTAATTTTTTCGTTTTACGGTTTAGTTTTGGCTTCTATAATTTACTCTCTTCCTTTTTGGGTTCAACCTCTTCAAGCTTCATTTGAAAAAATAGGAAGAGATACTATTAGGACATCTTATAGTTTAGGGGCTAATCCATTAGATACTTTTTTTAATGTGATAATTCCCTTAAGTAAAAAAGGATTTTTTACTTCTTTCATAATATCTTTTGCGCACACCTTAGGTGAATTTGGAATTGTTCTAATGGTTGGAGGCGGTATTCACGGTAAAACAAAAGTAATTGCTATTTCAATTTATGATCATGTAGAACAATTATCCTTTGGTAAAGCACATATTTTAGCAGGTGGAATGTTAATTTTATCATTTATTATATTATTAATTCTATTTTATTTTAACAAAAAAACAGTTGTAAGAGTTAAGTAATGTCAAATTTGTCAGTTACATTAAATGGTAAAATTGGAAATTTATTTTTAAATTTTGAGCATCATTTTAAAAATGACGGGATAACTATCTTATATGGTCCAAATGGATCGGGAAAAACGACAATTATTTCTGCATTAGGTGGATTTATTAATAATTTAGAAACTAGAATTCTTTTTAATGGAAGTGAAATTCACGACATAGATAAATATCCTCCTAATAAGAGACCATTTGGAATAATGTTTCAAAATCCAATATTATTTGAACACCTAACTGTAGAAGAAAACCTTGATTTTGTTTTAAAAAGGAATCAATTGAATACTCAAAATAAAAGTTTAATAAGTAAAGAATATTTAATTAATCAACTTGAATTGAATTCTCTTTTAAAAAGGTCACCTGAGAATTTGTCCGGAGGTGAAAAATTAAGAGTGGTTCTTGCTAGAACAATCTTAAAACATCCGAATTATCTATTTCTTGACGAGCCTATGTCAGATTTAGATATAAAATATAAAGCTAAGTTATTAGTTTTTTTAAAAGATTTTAATAAAAAATTTAAAATACCGATTTTATATATTACCCACTCAATTGAAGAAATATCACAAATTGGAGATCAAATTGTATTAATTAAAGATGGTAAGAAAATCGATAGTGGAAGTGTTTCAAATATTCTTAATAGAAGTTCATTTGTAGATTTGACAGGCAAATTTGAGTCAAGCTCCATTTTAGAGGGAATAGTTTCTAGGCATGATAAGAACTTACATATTACAACTCTTGATTTAAATGGACAAAAGCTTGTTGTTCCAGGTTTGCCAGGTAAATTAAATGATATACTAAGAGTTAGGATTAGGTCTAGAGATATACTTCTTTCATCTTCACGCTTAAAGACACAAATCACTGAAAACGAATTGCAAGGTTTAATATCTTCGATTGAAATTGAAAAAAACTCAGCATTCTCTGAATTAGTAATTGTGTTAAAAAATTTCAAAAATAATAAAAAAAAACAAAAACTTAGAGCAAGGATAACGACATATAATCTTAAAAATAAGAAATTATTAATAGATGATACCGTATTTATTTATGTAAGCTCAGTATCTATAGATCGACAAGCGTATCAATCCAAATAGGTTATTTAGACTCTTTCAATTATAACAGCACTGCCTTGACCAACACCAACACACATTGTACATAATGCGTATTTTAAGTTTTTTTCGATTAATTCTTGAGTTGCTGTAAGAACTAATCTTGTTCCAGACATGCCAAGAGGATGACCGAGTGCTATTGCTCCACCATTAGGATTTACTCTTTCATCGTCATCTTCAATACCAAGAGACCTTAAACTAGCCAAACCCTGTGCAGCAAATGCTTCATTTATTTCAATAACATCAATATCTTTAATTGTAATCCCAGCTATTTTAAGGGCTTTTAAAGAAGCTGGAACTGGTCCAATACCCATAAACGCTGGCTCAACCCCCGAACTAGCTGCCGAAATTATTCTTGCTCTAGCTGTTAAATTATTTCGTTTAACTCCTTCTTCACTTGCAATTATCATTGCTGCCGCACCATCGTTAACGCCACTAGCATTTCCTGCAGTAACAGTACCATTATTTCGAAATGGAGTTGGAAGTGAAGAAAGTTTTTCGATTGACGTGCTTCTAGGATGTTCGTCTTTGTCAAATATTAATATTTCACCTTTTCTTTGAGGAATTTCTACGGGAGTAATCTCTTTAGCCAATCTTCCATTTTTAATTGCTGCAGAAGCTTTTATTTGACTGGAAAGAGCCATTTTGTCTTGATCATCTCTGCTAACTTGATATTTTTCTGCAACGTTTTCAGCAGTTTCTGGCATCGAATCTATACCGTAATTAGCTTTCATTTTAGGGTTTACAAATCTCCAACCTATAGTTGTATCGTAAATTTCAGCATTCCTAGAAAATGCTGTACTAGCTTTAGGCATAACAAAAGGAGCGCGACTCATACTTTCTGCTCCTCCTGCGATAGTCATATCTGCTTCATTAGATTTTATCATTCTTGATGCACATGAAATGGCTTCCATACCTGATGCACATAATCTGTTGAGTGTGATACCCGGAATGGAATGTGGAAGATCTGCTAAAAGAAGAGCCATTCTTGCGATGTTGCGATTATCTTCACCAGCTTGATTAGCATTGCCGTAGAAGACTTCTTCTAAGTTTTCCCAGTCAATTTTATTTATTTTTTTTTTCAGTGACATAAGAGGCAAAGCAGCAAGATCATCGGTTCTTACCGAAGATAAACTTCCCCCAAATTTCCCAATTGGAGTTCTTGTTCCCTCACAAATAAAAGCTTCTGACATAAAATTTCTCCTAGGTAAATAAATTATTCAAAATATGTATAAATCGGAACGTCATTTGGTTCCCAATTTTTGAATTTTTTCATTATAGATGAAAAATCTTTACTATCAATGATTTGATTAATCCACTTGTTCAGAAAAATAAAATTTAATTTGTCAAACCAATCTTGATCAACGTTTCTAAATTGTCTAACAAATGGAAATATAGCGTAATCTAATAAAGAAAGATGTTCACAATTGAGTGATTTATTATTTTCTAGGCAGGAATTTAATTTTTTAAGAAAGCATAAATTTTTATCTCTATGAAAAAATTGATCAACTCCAGAATATCTACTTGGATATTTATACTTATCTAAATTAGGTTTAAATTTATTTTCCAGATCATCTAAAAGTTTAATAACTTCTTGATTTTCTAATTTTCCTTTAGCAAGCCATTTATGTGGATCATTTTTATTTAAAGCCCAGTAAATTATATCCAAACTTTCTTCTAAAACTTCACCTGAGTTTGTAATTAAAACTGGAACAGTCCCTTTTGGAGATAATTTTAAAAATTCAAATGGCTTTTCTTGTAACTTAATCTCTCTTATTTCTACAATTATCTTAGATGACCTGATGGCAAATCTTGCCCTCATTGCATAAGGACATCTTCTAAAAGTGTATAATATAGGATATTTAAAGTTTATTTCCATTTTGTAGTAACTTTAAATTACTTTTATATATTATTAAATCCTTATATTGTTTGAAATAAAATTTATTTTAAAGAACTTAATTTTTGGGGTTTGTATCCACAGAGTTATAGATATCATCATTATCAATATGACCTTGTTTAGTAAGTTGATAAACAGTGTTCCAAAGTGATGGAGGATAGTTTTGTCTAATATTTTTTATCATATGTAGAATATGTTTTTCTTCAAAAATATTTTCATTTTTTGACTTTCTAACTTTATCAAGTGGAAAGGGAACAATCTGCGCCATCTATATTTCTCCTGTAGTATGTTAGGAGTTTGCAAATAGCTTGCCGATTTTAATTTTTAAATAAATAAATTTAATATTTTTTTTAAAATTAATGTATAAAGGTAAAAAGTAAAGGACAGATAATGACAAACTCAAAGTTTCCTCGATCTACTAAAATAGTTGCGACAATTGGCACAGCAACAGATGACCCAAACATTGTCAAAAAATTAATAAAAACAGGTGTAAATGTTTTTCGTTTAAATTTTAGTCATGGTAATCATGGAGACCACTTAAAAAGAATTACATATATCAGGTCAGCGGAAAAAGAAATGAATTCTAATGTTGCAATTCTTGCTGATCTCCAAGGACCAAAATTTAGAATTGGAGCAGTGAAAAATGAAACAAAAGTGATCAAGGGGAGTAATTACATTTTTGATAAAGATCCAGAAATTGGAGATTTTAAGAGGGTAAATTTACCACACGATGAAATTTTTGAAAGTTTGTCAATTGGCTCGAACATACTTATGGATGATGGAAAGTTACAATTTAAAGTCAAAGATATATCGAAAGATAAAATAAAAACTGAAGTTGTAGTAGGAGGACCTATTAAAAGTAATAAAGGTTTAAACCTGCCAGATATTGTGCTAAATACAAGTCCCTTAACCTCCAAAGATATTGAGGATCTCAAATTTATATTAAATCAAGAAATTGATTGGATAGCCCTTTCTTTTGTTCAGAAATTGAATGATGTAGAAGAAGTAAAAAAATATATCGGTAATAAAGCAGGCGTAATTGCAAAAATAGAAAAGCCATCTGCTTTAAAAGAATTAAATGAAATAATTGAAGCCTGCGATAGTATAATGGTCGCAAGAGGTGATTTAGGGGTTGAGTTAGCACCTGAAGAAGTTCCAGGCATACAAAAGGAAATTATCCTTAAATGTAGACAAGCAGGTAAGCCAGTTATTGTTGCAACACAAATGCTTGAATCTATGATTGAAACACCGTCGCCAACACGGGCAGAAGCCTCTGATGTTGCTACTGCTGTTTTTGATGGTGCAGATGCAGTTATGCTATCTGCAGAAACAGCTGTTGGTTCTTATCCTCTTGAGACAGTAAACATTATGGATAGAATAATAACATCAGCTGAAAACCATATTAAAATAAATCCAGGCGACGGACCACAAAATTTAAGAAGAGAAAACTTTATTTATAGTGCAGTTTCACGTTCTGCTGTAAGCTTAGCTGAGTCAGTAAATGCAAAAGCTGTAGTTGCTTTTACAGCATCTGGAAATACGGCTTATAGAATGTCCAGAGAACGTTCAAATTTATTGTTAGTAGTTATGACACCTGATATTAATGTAAAAAGAAAGCTTTCACTATTATGGGGAGCGTGTCCTTTTTTTAGTAAAGTTCAAGGTTATGAAGCAGCAATACAAGAGGCAAGAGAAATTATAAAAATTAAAAATTTTGCAAAAGAAGGTGATACTATAGTGGTTGTAGCAGGCATGCCTTTTGGAATATCTGGTTCAACAAATTCAATTAGAGTTGTTGAAATTTAATTTTATTTTTTACCAATTCTAACTGATATCATTTTATCTGGATTGCTTGGAGGTTCGCCTACTGCTAGATTTTCAACAACTTCCATGCCCGAAACCACCTGACCCCATACTGTATACTGACCTGTTAGATGACTGCAACCGTCAAAACATATGAAAAATTGGCTGTCCCCGCTATCTGGGCTCATCGATCTTGCCATTCCAACAGTTCCATACTTGTATTCATAGTCTGAGAATTCAGCTTTTAAATTCTTTCCTGAGCCACCAGTTCCGTTACCATCAGGGTCACCTGTTTGAGCCATAAAGCCCTCTATAACTCTATGGAAAATAATTCCGTCGTAAAATTTCTGCTTAACTAATTCTTTAATTCTTTTAACATGATTAGGTGCAATTTTTGGTAAAGTTTCAATTAAGACTTTACCTTTGGAGGTTTCAATCGTTATGAATTTACTTGAACTTGCAGTTGCTTTTTTTACTGGTTTAACCATGGTTGCACACATAATCCCTAATATAATGATTAATAATTTTTTAAACATAGATCACTCTTTAAATTTTATATACGTATAAAGTTAGTTTATTTAAAATCAACTATTATTTTAAACAAGTGCATCAATTTGTTCATCTGTAAGATTTCCAGGCACTATAGTGATGGGTACTCTACACTCAGTGCTACCCTTATTAATTACATAGTTAATCAAAGGGCCAGGATTTCCATGTTCTGTTGAAACTCCTAAAACTAAGACTCTTATAGCTTTTTCTTTATCAATTAAATTAAAAAGTTCTTCATGAAGAATACCTTTTCGAACAAATGTTCTAGGTTTTGGTGCCCCCAGCTTTTCACAATATTCACCAAGTTCTAGAAGTAAATTTTTACTAGCTTGTTCAGCTTCTGCTTCCATGATTTCAGTAACTCCTCCCCAAAGTTGTCCTTCTATAGGTTCAATGCATCTAAATAATGCAACTTCTCCGCCAGCTGTTGCTGCTCTTCTTGCAGCATAATATAGGGCTTGATGTAATTCCTTACTATCATCTGCTACAACTAAGAATAACCTATTTTTTGGTTGTGAAACTTGTGATCTCTTACTTACGTTTTTATTAGTCATTAATTCCTCATCAAACTTTTCTAAAAATTAAATTAGATCCCCAACCAACTAAAACTGCCAAAAAAACTGCAAAAATACCATATAATGTAGAGTAATTTTGAGCTATATTATAAATTTCTGCACTAATACCTGATTTTGAAACATTGATTGAATTAATTTGTTGTGAGACAAGTTTACTATTACGATAATGTAGAATCTTAACTTCAAACTGACCAGTAATTACATTTGATGGTAATTCTAAAAATGATCTAAAAAGTGCATCTTTATTCAAGATCACAGAATTTTCATTTATACTCCATAAATTTGATTTCAACATATTTCTTGTAAGCGCCTGTCTCCAATGTTTTTCATTTTCAACTTTAATACCTGGTTGCATCCTAATATTCAAATTATCTACTCCAATTTCAGATATCTTTTGAGTTTTTTGATTAAGTATGTCTTCAATTTTTCTATTAGATGAAATACTTAAATATTTAGGAGCGTTTATATAATTGACTTTTCTTGTATTAACCCAAACGCCAAGTACTTTTTCTTTCTTTTGAACAGTAACTAATCCTTTGGGGCCCGTAACAATTACAATGATATCATCACCCTTTTTCCCATCATAGGCACCAAATAGAAGAATCTTAGCACCAAGAAAATCTGTTGAAATTTTTACATTTTCCTGTGACAAATCTGCAACTATTTGATTTTGTGCATAAGTGTTTGACGTTAGAAATAATACTAAAAAAATTACATTAATATGAAAAAAAAAATTCATCTTAATTTACCTACTTATTATCACTGAAAAAAGATCAGAAGGAACAGTAATTAAATCAACCAAAAGTTTTAAACTTACTATAATAATAATGGAAGACAAAATTAACCTTAAATATTCACCTTTCAAAATGTTTGTAAACCTTGAACCTATCTGGACTCCTATTACAGAACCCAATAATAGAATTGTTGCTAGAACTATATCAACAGTCTGGTTTTGAGATGCTTGGAGAATAGTAGTGTTTGCAGCAACAAAAATGATTTGAAACAAAGATGTTCCAACAACTAAAGATGTAGGCATGCCTAAAAGATATATCATTGCTGGTACTATAATAAAGCCACCACCAATGCCCATTAGAGCAGCAAGAATACCAACAATAACACCAATCAAAATAGGTAATAAAATTGAAATATATAATTTTGATTTCCTAAATCTAATTTTAAAAGGTAATCCATGTAGCCAATTATGTTGATGAAGTTTTCCTCTTGATACTTTTCCTTTTCTTGTTCTTAAAATTAATCTAAGTGACTCTGCGAACATTAGACTGCCAATAAGGGTTAAAAAAATCACATAGGAAGATTTAATAACAAAGTCCAATTGTCCAATCTTACCCAAAAAATTAAACAAAAGTACACCGATAGAAGAACCTACAACACCACCTACTAGTAAAACGGTACCCATTTTGAAATCAACGTTACTTCTTTTCCAATGAGATAAAACTCCTGAGACTGAGGGAGCAACTAATTGATTGGCCACTGAGGCAACTGCCACAGGTGGTGGTATACCTAAAAACATCATGATTGGGGTTAAAAGAAAGCCTCCACCTACACCAACCAATCCCATTATAAGACCAAGAAATGCACCAACACCTAAAATTGCTAATGTGTGAATTGGTTGTTCTGCTATAGGTAAATAAATATACATTAAAGTTTCATCATTGTTTCCTAAACTATAATAATACATTATTAATATATAAAAAATAATTATTTAAACTTTAAGTCTATGATAAATATTATATCTAAAACTGATCTTGAAACATGTATACATAGGGTTAAGAATGCCGGTGATAAAGAACGACCAGACGATAAATATAATGAAGCGAGTGTTTTAGTATTATTTATTAATGATGGTATGAAAAAAAATAGTTCGATTTTAATGATTAAAAGAAAAGATAATTTAAGAAAACATGCTGGACAAATTGCTTTCCCGGGTGGAAGAAAAGAAAAAGAAGATTTTAATTTAGAAGAGACTGCAATCAGAGAAACTGAAGAAGAAATAAATATTATTAAAGATCATTTCAGTATAGTAGGAAATTTACCAAAATTTTTCACAGGTACAGGTTATGTTGTAACACCATTTCTTGGTATTATAAAATCTAATTCAAATTGGCGAAAATTATTAAAACCCAATTTAAGTGAGGTAGAACAAATTTTTTTCCCTCCAATTGAATGTCTATTATCACCAGATTGTCATTTGAGACAAAAACCACCTACTAACTCAAGTATGTCGATGACATGGACAATAAATTTTGATGGTAAAAATATTTGGGGGTTAACAGCAAGAGTGTTAGTAACTATATCTGCAGGTTTAGGTTTAAGGGAGTTGCCACCATGCGACGATATTTAATTATTTTTTTAGCAGTTGTATTTTCTGTAGGTCTTTTTTTCTTAACAAGATATATTTTGAATAAATTAACAAAAAATAATCAAATTTTTTATTCGACATTAGTAAGTGTTATTGGTTTTTGTGTTTTTGTTTTATTTGCTTTTTTATACCTAGAAATAGATTCCTATGATCCTAGTTATTACTATCAACCACCTACATTAATTGATGGTAAAGTCAAAGATGGAAATTTTTCGAAATAAAAAGGTATTTGAATAATTAAAAATGAATTTAAAAATTTTTTTGAAATAGATAATAATATCAAAATTATTTTCAATCTCGCTGAAAATTTTGGTTTCAAAATTTGGGTTGTTGGTGGAGCTTTAAGGGATTACCTTGTTAATCAAGAAGTAACTGACATTGATTTTGTAATAAATGAAGATATAAAAAAATTTGCAAAAATAATTTGTCAAAATAATATAAAGGTCAACCAAACTTATATTAAATATAAAACTATTTCATTAATAATAAAAGAAAAAGAATACCACATAACAAGCTTGAGGAAAGATTTAATTTCTTATGGAAGATCTGCACTTGTTGATAACGCGTTTAGTTTAAATGAGGATGCAAAAAGAAGAGATTTTACTATCAACAGCTTATATTTAGACTCACTAGGAAATTTAATTGACCAATTTAATGGGAAACATGATATTAATAAAAGATATCTTGCCTTTATAGGTGATCCAATAGAAAGAATCGAAGAAGATTATTTAAGAATTATAAGATTTTGCCGTTTCTCTGGAAATTTTTATAACAAAATGTCTCAAAATTTAAAAAAAAAAATAATTTCAAGAGTGCCAAATATAATTAATTTATCAAACAAGAGAATTAGAGACGAGATTGATAAAATACTATTAGTTAAGAATTGTCATAAATGTTTTTTGATGATCAATCAATTATCTGTAGATCAATATCTTCTAATTAATAAAAACAATAATCATAAATTCAGCAATCATGCTGGTTTCATGATCAATGACTTTAAAATAATTGATTTTATAAAATCTAACGCAACAACTTTGATACAAAATGAAAAATTAGATTTAATTTCCGTAACCATGATCCATCTATATGGAGAAAATAATATAGAAATGATTATCAATAGATTTGATTTAAATAAAAGAAAAGCTAAATTCTTGCACTTTGTCAGACAAATAATAAATTCAAAAATAAAAATTAAAAACAATTTTTTGGGAATGCTTGAAGTTCAGGAAAAAAAAATCAAATTGCTTCAATTAATGTGGAAACTTAGGTTTTTTATAAATTCTAAAAAACAAGGATTGTTTGATAAGGACCGGATACCATTTAATTGGTATAAATTAGGTTTGTTACATATTTTGTGCTTTGAAAAAATAAAAGACGTTGATTTTTGGGAATTAAAGTGGCCTATATTCCCATTAGAAAGAGAGGAAATAGTAAAATTAAAAAAAACAATTACTTTCGACGAAGTTGAAAAATTATTTTTCCAAGCTGAAAATTTTTGGGTAAATAACAATTTTAAGAGTTCACCTAAAGAAATTATAAATTTTTTAAGAAATATAAAAGAAAATAAACAACATGTCTGTAAAAGTTAAAATGCTTAAAACTTTAAATGCAAAAGAATGTTTAGATGATATAAAAACATTAAAAAACAAAAAACAATTAGCAAGTTTATGGTTCAAAGAGCTTCGTGGTAAAATTTGTAAATCATTTGAAGAAATCGAAAATAATAAATCAATAAAAAAACAAATTACTTTTAATCAAAAGTCATGGGACAGAGATGGAGGAGGAGGGGGCGTCATATCAATTATGCATGGCGATGTTTTTGAAAAAGTTGGAGTAAATATTTCTACAGTACATGGTAAATTTTCTAAAGAGTTTAGGCAACAAATACCAGGCGCAGAAGAAAATGGTTTGTTTTGGGCATCTGGCATTTCTGTTGTTTCACATATGTGCAACCCCTATGTACCAGCCGCACATATGAATACAAGAATGTTAGTAACAGGTAAGGGTGATAAAAAAAAAATATGGTTTGGTGGAGGAGGTGACCTTACTCCAACTTTTAGTGATATGGAGTCATCAAATATATTTCATAGAGATTTAAAGAATATATGTGATAAATACGATAAGTCATATTATCTTAAATTTAAGGATTGGTGTGATGATTATTTTTATTTACCACACAGAGAAGAACCTCGAGGAGTAGGTGGAATTTTTTTTGATTATTTGTGCAACGATGATTGGGATAAAGATTTTTCATTTGTTCAAGATATTGGTTCAATATTTCTTTCATCATATCTTTCTATTATTAAAAATAGATTGAATAAGAAATTTAGTGAAAAAGATAGAGAATTTCAGCTTATTAAAAGAGGCCGATATGTAGAGTTTAATTTACTCTATGACAGGGGGACAATTTTTGGATTGAAAACTGGTGGTAACACAGAGGCCGTATTAATGAGTCTGCCACCCAAAGTTAGTTGGAATTAAATAATTAAAATGATTTAAATCTTTTTTAGAATCATTTTAAAAAACACTGGAAATTTTTTTTCACGATGTTATATAAATATTATATTCATGAAGTGGGATAAATGCCAAAAAATTCTAAATCAAAAAATAATAATGAAGGTAAGAGAGATTTCTTAATAATATCAACCTATGCAATGGCAGGAATCGGCGCTGCCGCCGTAGCTTGGCCTTTAATTGACCAAATGAATCCTGCTGCCGATACTTTAGCTTTAGCATCAACCGAGGTGGATTTGTCTTCACTTGAAGAAGGTCAAGCTATTACTGTGACTTGGAGAGGTAAACCTGTTTTTGTACGTCACAGAACACCCGAAGAAATTAAGTTAGCTAAAGAAGTTTCTTTAGATGACATGAGACACCCTGAAACTGATGAGGAAAGGGTACCTAATGAAAAGTTTATCGTTCTAGTGGGTGTTTGTACACATTTAGGTTGTGTTCCACTTGGCCAAAAATCTGGTGATGTTAAAGGTCAGTATGGTGGTTGGTTTTGTCCTTGTCATGGATCTCATTACGATCATTCAGGGAGGATTAGAAAAGGTCCAGCACCAACTAATTTAGAAGTCCCTTCATATAAGTTTTTGTCGGATAATGTTATTAAAATTGGTTAAGGTAATATTTAGTTTAGGAGTAATAATTGTCAAAGTCTAAGTTTAAAAACCCAGTTGTAAAATGGATTGATCATAGATTACCTGTGTTTTCATTTATGGATCATGAGTTAAATCATTATCCAACACCAAAAAATTTAAATTATTTTTGGAATTTTGGTTCTTTAGCAGGCTTTGCCTTAGTTACAATGATCGTCACCGGAATTGTTTTGTCTATGAATTACACAGCTCATGTAGATTATGCATTTGATTCAGTTGAAAGAATTATGAGAGACGTTAACCATGGTTGGCTGATAAGGTATATTCATATGAATGGAGCAAGTTTTTTCTTTATTGTAGTTTACATTCATATTTTTCGTGGCTTGTATTATGGATCTTACAAGGCTCCTAGAGAACTTTTGTGGATATTAGGTGTCTTAATACTATTACTAATGATGGCTACAGCTTTCATGGGCTATGTCTTACCATGGGGTCAGATGAGTTTTTGGGGAGCTACCGTGATTACTAATTTATTTTCTGCTATCCCACTTGTAGGTGAAAGCATTGTTACTTGGTTGTGGGGAGGTTTTTCTGTTGATAATTCTACTTTAAATAGATTTTTTTCACTTCATTTTGTTTTACCTTTTGTGATTGTAGGGGTTGTAATTCTTCATTTAATAGCACTACATCGTTTTGGTTCTAATAACCCAATTGGCATTGATGTTAAAGGAACTCAAGATACAGTTCCGTTTAGTCCTTACTACACAATTAAAGATTTGTTTGGTTTAAGCGTGTTTTTATCTTTTTTTGCTGCAGCAGTATTTTTCTTTCCAAATTTTATGGGTCATCCAGATAATTACATAGAAGCAAACCCAATGGTCACACCAGCGCATATTGTCCCTGAATGGTACTTTCTTCCTTTCTATGCAATTCTTAGGGCAATACCAGACAAGCTTGGTGGAGTGCTTTTCATGTTTGGTGCAATAGCAGTTTTATTTGTTCTACCATGGTTAGATAGATCATCTGTCAGATCATCTCAATTCAGACCCATATATAAGATTTTCTTTTGGATACTTTTATTTGATTGTATTTTGTTAGGCTACTTAGGTGCTATGCCAGCTGAGGGTATATATGTGATATTATCCAGAATAGCTACAGCTTACTATTTTTTCCACTTTTTAATTCTGTTTCCATTATTGCCTTACATAGAAAAAACTAAACCTCTTCCAATATCAATTTCGGAACCAATTTTAGGGGGAGCAGCTACAGCCTCAGCATTTGCGACAAGGGAGAAAAAATAGATGATTAAATACTCATCGCAATTTTTCTCCAATAATATTTTAAAACTATTTCTAAGTTCCCTAATAATTTGTATTTCAAGTATCTGTTTTGGTGCAGGTGAAAAAATAAATTATCCTCAATTAAATTGGTCTTTTTCTGGTATCTTAGGAACTTTTGATAGAGCATCTCAACAAAGGGGGCTTCAAGTTTATAAAGAAGTTTGTTCTGGCTGTCATGGGATGAGACTGCTAGCATATAGAAACCTAAAAGCTATTGGCTACAATGAGGATGAGATTAAAGCATTTGCATCAGAAAATAGTGTTAACACAATTAACGATGATGGTGAAGTTGTTGAAAGGCCAGCTAGACCGAGTGATAAATTTGTGTCTCCATATCCAAATGATAAAGCTGCAAGAGCTGCAAATGGTGGGGCATATCCACCAGATCTATCATTAATAGTCAAAGCTAGACCTGATGGTGCAAATTATTTACACGCACTTTTAACTGGCTATATAGATGCTCCTTCTGACCTAAAAGTTCCTGATGGTATGTATTATAATAAGTATTATTCTGGAAACTTAATTGGAATGCCACAACCTCTTTACGACGACGGGGTTGAATATGCTGATGGCACTAAAGCAACTCCAGATCAAATGGCTAAAGATGTAACGGCATTCCTTGCGTGGGCTTCTGAGCCTGAAATGGAAGATAGGAAGAGTTTGGGAGTTTCAGTTATGTTGTTTTTACTATTACTTACTGCTTTATCTTACTTTGCTATGAAGCAGATTTGGGCTCCTATAAAGAAGCAATAATTTAAGTTAAATTTTGTTCTAGAAATTTTAATGTTCTTTCGAGCGCGATATTTGCACAAATTTTATTATATTGACTTCTGTGATTACAATTAAAACCATGATCTGCAGGATATGTGTAGGTAAGAACGTCAGGTCTTGTTTCCTCAAAAATTTTAACATCATTTATTGGTATACCTTTATCAAGCTCACCAAAATGAGTTAATACTTTGCATTTAGGTTCTAAATCTTTCAGTTTTGGAATATCTCCGCCATAGTAGCAAATTGAGGCTGAGAGATTAGAATTATCACATCCAATTCTCCAAGATAAAGATCCACCCCAACAATAACCTATTACAGCCACTTTTCCAGCAGAAGATACTACAGATATACTAGCTTCTATATCTTTTAGAGCGTCCTTATCACACAACTTTTTTAAATTTCGTCCTTTTGATATGCCATTTTCGTCATAATTTAAGGTTACATTTTTTTCAATTCTGTCAAACAATGACGGTGCAATACAAAGATAACCTTTACTAGCGTATAAGTCTGTTACTTCTCTAATGTGTGTGTTTACACCAAAAATTTCTTGTATAATTACAATACCTGCTTTTGGTTTCCCTGAAGGTTGAGAAATATAAGCTGAGAAACGATGATTATCTTTTGCCGTAATTTCTATAAGTTCATTCATAATTTAGCTCCAATCAAACATTAAATCTAAAATGAAATACATCTCCGTCTTTAACTATATAATCTGCACCTTCAACTCTCATACGTCCAGCATCTTTTATTGCTTGCTCGCTTTTGAAATTTAAATAATCATCATAGGATATTGTTTCTGCTCGAATAAATCCTTTTTGAAAATCTGTATGAATTATACCTGCAGCTTCTGGGGCTGTTGAATTTTTTTTTATTGTCCATGCTCTAGTTTCTTTTGGACCAACTGTAAAAAACGTTATTAAGCCAAGTAAGTTAAAACCAGTTCTAATTAGTCTATTAAGCCCAGACTCTTCTAAATTTAAATCTTTTAGAAATTCTTTCTTTTCAGTTTCATCTAACATTGCGATTTCAGATTCTATAGAACCTGATATTATTATGGCATCACAATTCTCGATTTTAGCCTTATCAAATATTTTTTTAGTAAAGTCATTTCCTTTGGAGGCATCATCTTCGTTAACATTACAAGCATAGAGAACTGGCTTTGATGTAAGTAGATTAAAAGTTTTTAATTTTTTTATTTCCTCATATGTTAAATCAACTAAACGAATTGGTATACCATCGGACAGAAATCGTGATAACTTTTTCATAAGATCTAAATCATTTTTAGCATAGGTATCATTAGATTTGATTTTTTTAGACATATTTTGGGTTTGACGTTCCAAACTTTCTAAATCAGCTAACATTAATTCAGTGTCAATAATTTCAGAATCTCTCAAAGGATTTATACTGTTTTCCACATGGGTTATATCTGTATTTTCGAAGCATCTAACTACGTGTATTATCGCATCAACCTCTCTTATATGGGATAAAAATTTATTCCCTAATCCCTCTCCTTTACTAGCGCCACTTACAAGCCCTGCAATATCTACAAATTGCATCTGTGCGGGAATAATTTTCTGTGATTGTACTAACTCAGATAGTGAAGTTAATCTTTTATCAGGAATTGAAACTATACCAGAATTAGGTTCAATCGTACAAAAAGGGTAGTTTGCAGCTTCAGCTGAGGAGGTTTCAGTCAGAGCGTTAAATAATGTTGACTTTCCTACATTTGGCAAGCCTACAATCCCGCATTTAAAACCCATTTATACTCCTATACGTTTTTATCACAAAAATCACTTTGATTTTTAATTAAAGATACAATCATTTCAGAAACATAAATAATTGTATTATCAAGCCATTGTTTTTTTTCATCAGATGTAAAATCAGAAAGAACCCAATTTGATATATTTTCATCAACATTTTCTTTATATATTTTTGATGGTCTTGATACTCCAACTCTAACTCTGTTGTAGTTTTTACCAATAAAGTTATCTATACTCTTCAAACCATTATGTCCATTATGTCCACCACCATTTTTGACTTTGACAATTCCTTGACCAAGATCTATTTCATCATGGATTACATAGATGTTATTTATATTTATATTATAGAAGTCACTAATTTCTCTTAAAGCTAAACCTGAATTGTTCATGTATGTTGTTGGTTTAAGTAAAAAGATAATATTTTTGTCAAAAATTGATTTAGAGAATTCAGATTTAAATTTTTTTGAGAAATCTGGAAAATTATATTTATCTCTAATATTGTCTATAATTTTAAAGCCAATATTATGTCTGTTATTTTTATAAAATTTTCCAGGATTTCCTAGACCTACTATTAAAAACATCTAAAAAGTTAAAACTCACTTTTGCTTAATATAGTTTTAACTTTCATTTTCATCTTTTTTGGTATCTTCATCGACCTCATCGTTATCTGTTGTTTCGGTCTCTTCTTCTTCAGAGTCACCAACACCACCTCTAGGTGCGGCAATAGTAGCAACAGTAAAATCTCTATCTGTTATAGTTGGTTTACAACCATCAGGAAGTTCAATTGCGCTAATATGTATAGTATGTCCGACATTAAGACCTTCTAAATCTACCGTTATTTTTTCAGGAATAGAAATAGCAGGACAATTCAATTCCACCTGAGGCCTAACAACGTTCAGGACACCACCTAATTTCAAACCAGTACATTTGTCCTCGTTCAAGAACTCAACATTGATACCCACAGCAACTGTAGCATTTTCAGTTACTCTTAGAAAGTCAACATGCTCAGCTTCTTCTGAAACTGGGTGTTGTTGAATATCACGAGGTAATACAAAATGTGTCTCGTTATTAACTTGAATATTCATTAATTGACTAAATATACCAGGTTTATGCATTAACTGACGCCATTTATTGGCATTTAATGTTATAGAGATTGGTGATTGTTTATTACCATAAATAACTGCAGGAACTAGACCTGCACGCCTTGCTGCTCTGGCAGACCCCTTACCAACCTGACTGCGAGCTTCAGCTTTAAAATCAATAGTTTGCATTAATTTTCTCCTAAAAAAGTTTCTTTTGCCTCCAGGGGTGCATAAGAATAAAGCATACATAACCTTTTAATTAAAATAATTAAAGTAAATAATGTAAAAATTATTCAAAAAGACTAGAAACAGATTGTTCCATATGAACTCTACGAATTGCTTCACCAATTATAGGAGCAATTGAGATTTGCCTTATATTACTAGACATGTTTACTGCTTCCGTTGCTTTTATTGAGTTTGTTGTTACAAGAGAACTCAATGGAGAATTTGAGATGTTACTTACTGCTGAACCAGATAGAACACCATGAGTGACATATGCATCAACACTAATAGCACCTACATCTATCAGCGCTTGAGCAGCATTGCATATTGTACCTCCTGAATCAATTATGTCGTCCACTAATATACAATGATGATTAGACACATCACCAATAATATTCATAACTTCAGACGATCCAGGTTTCTCTCTTCTTTTATCAATGATGGCTAAATTTGCATTGATTCTTCTTGCATAAGCCCTAGCTCTTACAACACCACCTACATCTGGGGATACTATAACTACTGGTTTGTTATTGTATTTTTCTTCTATATCTTTAACAAAAACTGGGGCTGCAAATAGATTATCAGTTGGTATATCAAAAAAACCTTGAATTTGACCTGCATGAAGATCCATTGTAAGAATTCTATCTGCACCTGCTTTAGTTATAAGGTTAGCAACTAATTTGGCAGAAATAGGTGTTCTTGGACCAGATTTTCTATCTTGTCTAGCATATCCATAGTATGGAATAACTGCTGTGATTCTTCTTGCACTTGCTCTTCTAAGTGCATCTAAGGCAACTAGTAATTCCATCAAATTGTCATTAGCGGGGTAAGAAGTAGATTGTACGACAAACATATCTTCACCTCTAACATTTTCTTGAACTTCAACAAATACTTCCATATCAGAGAATCTTTTAACCTCTGCTTTAACAAGTCTGGTATTAAGTGTTTTGGAAATACTTTCTGCTAAATTAATATTTGAGTTGCAAGCTAATATTTTCATAAAATATTTCCCAAGATAGTTAAGCTATTTAATAGCAGTCTAGTTTGAGTTATAGCAAGGAAAAATTGTCTTTATTTATATAAATATTAAAACGCATAAACCTAAAATCATTACAATCGAAAAAATTATTAAATGAGGCATTTTATTAATCAACAAACCCTATTACAGAGATATGTCTTCCTGTTCTGGGTTCTCTAGGAAAATTTTCATGACTAGATTTTCTATGACTAAAGAACAAACTAGATTTTTTGTAAGTGTCCATATCAACATCTCCAAAATTATCAATTTTAGAAGATATTAAACTTTCTTTTATTAGCAAAGGTAGATCAAATAGATATTTATTATCATTCAGTTTAAACAATATTGATTGGTTGTTTTTATAAAATTCAGTTTTTTTTACTATTAGAGCAACATCTTTTTTTATTTCATAAGATTCTTTATGAATTGTAGGTCCTACTACAGAAATAATATTATTTCTGTTTGCACCTAAATTCTCCATATTAGAAATTGTTGCTTCTATAATTCCTTTTATTACTCCTCGCCAACCTGCATGACAGGCACCAATAATTTTTGAAATTTTATCATAAAACAAAATTGGTGCACAATCAGCGCCTAATATTGACAACCCTATACCTTTTAATTTTGTTACTAATCCATCTGCTTTAATGTTACTAATTTTATAATCTTTATTTTTAATAACAATAACTTTAGATGAATGTATTTGATTTAATTTTATTAATCTTTTTAATTTTAATTCATTACAAATTAATGTTAAATTTTTTTTAACATCACTCTCATTATCCTCAACATTAAAACTACAATTAAGTGAATTGTATGGTGATTTAGAGTAACCACCTTTTCTTGTAAAAAATCCATGAGTTATGTCACTGAACTCTAATTTTGGATGAAGTATTTTATTTATAGTCATTATAAATGTTTCTTTAACATGAAATGATATCTAAATTAATTATCCATTTTTTTATTATAAAATATAGTCATGAAATATAAACCAAAAACTATCATTGGTAAGGACAAAATTTGTCCCATTGATAAGTTAAAATAAATTAATCCAATATGTCCGTCAGGTTCTCTGAAATACTCTATAAAAAATCTAAAAATTCCATAAAAAAACAGAAATGAAGCAGTCAAAAATCCTCTTTTTTCAAAAATATTGGATCTATTAAATAAAAACATCATAATGGATAACAAGACTAATCCTTCAAAAAAAGCCTCATATAATTGACTAGGGTGCCTAGGGAGTTTTCCACCATTGGGAAATATTATGCCGAAATAGTGATTAGTTACCCTTCCAAAAAGCTCTCCATTTATAAAATTTGCTATTCTTCCAAAAAAAAGTCCAATTGGAGAAACTAATGAAAGTAGGTCTGAGAAAATTATAACTGGTATTTTTGAAGCTTTGCTCGAGTATATGATAGCTAATATGACACCGATTAGACCTCCATGAAAAGACATGCCTCCATTCCATATTTTAAAAATTTCAATTAGATTCTCAAAATAATATTCTGGATTATAAAAAATTACATAACCTAATCTTCCACCTAATATGATGCCTATCATGCAGTTACTAATTAAGTCACTTACTATTTTATTATTAATTTTAATTTTTTTTATTTTAATAATTTTTAATAAAAAATACCAACTAGATAAAATGCCTGCAATATAAGAAAGTGCGTACCAACTAATTTTAATAAATCCAAAATCTATAGCGATTGGATTGATATTTGGAAATTGAAACATTACAATATATTTAATATAAATTTAACAATTTGTAAAAATTATCTTATAATAGATAATGTTTTGTTACTTTAAGGAAAATTAATGAAAAATAATAAATTTTTTTTTAAAGATACAGCGTCAATAATAACTGGGGCATTGTCAACTTTTGCTGATTTCAAAACTGAAATTGATAATGTTATAAAAAGTAGATTTGAAAAATTTATTAATTCCCAAGGTATTGTGAACCGAGAAGATTTTGAAGCGTTAGTTGACAGGCATGAAAAATTAAATTCTGAATTTATCTTATTAAAAACAAAGTTAGAAAATAAAAATTTAAAAAAAGTTAATCCAAAAAAGAAGAAATAATTTTTAATTTATGATAATCAATATATTGTATATTAGTATTTAAATTTAATAAAAAGTATACTATATATAGTTCATATGACTGATGAATTAAAAAAAATAATTTTTTCTCAACAAATATCAAAAGTTTTTAGTGAATATAATTGGGTAATTAATACAGATCCAAAAAGTAAATTTCATTCTTATTTTGTTGGTGATATTGCAGATTATTATTTAAATGTTCGTCATGATAATGGTAAAATATATCTTCAATTTACTTTAGATATAGAAATTCCTGTTGATAAAATAAATGAACTGCTAATATTAATTAATATTGCAAATCAAAACTCAAAAGAGGGATTTTTTGTTTTTGACTTCAAACTTTGCAAAATAAATTTTAATTTGATTTCACCTTATTCTATAAAAATAGAAGAGAGTTCCCTTGATGATTTTTTTAAAATTAATTTAGATTTTACAAAGAGTTTATTTCACAATTTTGTTTCTGGTGTTCATAATTTATTTTATGGGGAGAAAATTGAAAGCGCTTCTTTAGAATTATTATTTTTGAATAATGAGGGTTGTGCATAAAAATTTTAAAATTTAGAAAAAAGAAAAAAATTAATTATGAATGCAATGAAAAACGTACTTTTATTTGGTTATGGGAAAATGGGATCATCTATCGCAAGAGGATGGATTATTAAAGAGCTAAACTTTAATTTTTTTATAATAGAAAAAGAAGCGTCTCTGAGAAAAATTGCAACTAAGGATGGTTTTAAGACTTATGAAAATATTGAGCACATAAATGAAACCAAAAATTCAGAATTTTTTGATATTATTTTTCTTGCAGTTAAGCCTCAGCAAATGGAAGAGACTGTGAGGAGTTTTTACAATTCTAATCTACATAAATCAGTTTTTGTTTCTATTGCAGCTGGACTGTCTTTTTCTTGGTTTAGGAAAAAAATTAATAAAGAAATAAAAATTATAAGAGCAATGCCAAATTTACCAGCTTCTATTGGATTTGGTGTAACTGGTTATTGTAAAAGCAAAAACCTAACTAAAGATGAAGAAAAAAACGTTTATACATTATTTTCTGCTTTCAGTATGGTTATTTATTTAAAAAATGAAAGTTTGATTGATACTGTCACCGCGATATCTGGTTCTGGGCCTGGGTATATTTTTTATCTAGTTGAAACTCTTTCTCAAATAGGAGTGGATCAAGGGCTTTCAATAAAAGACGCAAAAACCCTAGCTAGAGAGACTTTAATTGGATCTGCAAGATTGGTTGAAACCTCTAATGATGATCCAAAAACACTTAAGGAAAATGTAACTAGTCCTGGTGGCACAACGGAAGCAGGGTTGCTAGTGCTTGAATCAAAAATAAATGGTTTATATCCTCTATTAAAATCAACAATTAATAATGCTATAAAAAGAGCTAAAGATTTAAATTCTCATGGTTAAATATATTTAATGAATTTAGATAATCAAAATTTAGAATGGAAATTATGTGAAGCTTATTTTTCTATTTTAGAAATTAGTATGTCATCAGATATAAGTATAGATAAACTTTGTATAGAAGCCAATGTTTCTACAGAAGAAGTAGAGACAATAATTCCAAATAATTTGATAAATTATAAAATTTTTTTCTTAAAAATTCTTATTTCAAAACTTGATAGAGAAGTATTAGCTGAACTCAAAGCAGACATAGCTGATGATACTATTTCAAGCACTTATGACAAAATTTTAGAAGGTTTATCATTAAGGTTTGAAAAATATTTTCAATATAAACAATCCTTGAAAGTTTTAAGTGCAAATTCTAAACAAAGAATAGAAGTTTTTATTAATGTATTTAGAGAAAATTATAATTTTTCATATGATCTTCTAACATTGATAGAAGGAGATCAAAAATGTTCAATAAAAACTTTAAAATCGTTAGCTCTAAATATGGTTTTTGCAAAAAGTCTTGAAATTTTTTTTAAAGATGAAAATAAAGATATAGATGTAGTGATAAGATATTTAGATAAATATTTAAGCGATATGGAAGATATGGGTCTTTTTCTGGGTATTATTAATAAATAATTATAGTGGTAATAAAAGTCTTACTCTTAAACCTCCCAGAGGGCTGTCCTCTAAAATTAATTCACCTCCATGATTCAATGCAGAGTTTTTGGCTATAGATAACCCTAGTCCGCTCCCACCTGTTTTTATGTTTCTTGAGTTTTCTAATCTAGTGAATGGTAAAACCACTTCTTCTCTTTTATCTCTTGGTATACCTGGACCATTGTCATCAATTATCACTTCACTATGATCATCAAAGATTTGTATTTGAGCATTTGCTTTGCCGGCATATCTAATTGCATTTGTAAATAAATTTATCAATGCTCTTCTGATTGATTGAACTTGCATCGGAAAAATAGGGATATTATCTGTTGGAACAGAAATAGTTATTTTTTCACTTGTAGGATCAGATGTTTTGGCTGCTTGTTGAAGTAATTTAAATAAACTAGCGTCAACCATTTGCTCTTCTCTCTCATTTCTTGCAAATTCTAAGTAACCATCAATCATTTCTTCTAGTTCAATTAATTCTTTTTCAAAATCTTCTTTTATTTTTTTTTTATTATCCATGACAGCTAACTGAAGCCTCATCCTAGTTAAAGGTGTTTTAAGATCATGACTAACACCTGCAAGTAGCGAAGTTCTTTCAGATATTTGTTTATTTATTCTATGTCTCATTGCTTGAAATGCTCTACCTGCTATTCTGACTTCAGTAGCGCCTTCAATATTATAATTATCTACTTCTCTACCAAAACCAATTTGTCTAGCTGCATTAGCCAATCTTAAAATTGGCCTTACTTGTCCTCTTAAAAAAATTATAGCTATAGAAAAAAGAATTACTGAAGCACCAATAGACCACATTATGAATGTAATTCCAGTAGGCACAAATAAACGCTTATTATCAACATGCATTCTAACAATTCCATTTGCTAATTGTATGTCAACATAAAATTGATTAGAATTTTCAATGGATGATAAATAGAAAGGTTCCTTAATACGTTCTTGAAGAGAATTTCTGAAGTTTTCAAACTTTGCATTAAACGATTGATTTGGTTTTAAAATACCACCTTCTAGCCAATAAAAAATAATATTAAAATATTGTCTTGCCCTTACTGCAGACAAAGCTCTTTGATCTTTTGAAGGTTCTTTTCCTAACTCGTCAATTAACAAACCTAGATCTTTAGACAAATTTTTTGCCATGTGTCTAGATACCCAATCCCAATGTCTTTCATAAAAAATTGAAACAGAGATGATCTGCACTAGAATTATTGGAACAAGAATAATAGCTAACATTCTGCCAAAAAGGCTTTTTGGTGTTATGTCGCGTAATCTCATAGTTTAAACTTTTCTATCAATCATTATCTTCTTCGTGAGTCTGCAACATCCAGCCAATACCACGAACTGTTTGTAAATAAACTGGGTATCTTTGATCAATTTCAATTTTTCTTCTTATTCTAGCTATAGCAACATCTATTGACCTGGTTTCCATATTACCGCCAAGAGAATTATTAATATCATCTCGAGAAAAGGCTATGTTTGGTGATTTACAAAAACAATTTAATAACTTTTGCTCAGATGTTGTTAAGTAAACAGATATGTTATTTTTATATAAGTTAAGAGATTTATGATTAAACGAAAATGGACCAAATCTAGTGTTTTCCTCATTCTCAGAATTTTTTAAATTAGTGGTAAATCTTTTTAGGACATTTTGAATTCTAAGTAATAATTCTCTAGGTTCAAAAGGTTTTGTCATATAATCATCTGCACCATATTCAAGACCATCAAGTCTATCCTCAGGACTTGACATAGCTGTAAGCATTAAAGTTGGGACAGAATTTGTTTGTCTTATTTCTTTTAAAAAGTCTAATCCATTTTGTCCTGGCATCATAATATCAATTACCAACAAATCAAAAATTAAACTTTCCATAATTTTTTTGGCTTGATCAGTATTCTCTACATCTGAAACTTTAAAGTCATTATTCTCCAAGAATTGTTTCAGTAATAGTCTAATTTTTTCATCATCATCGATAATTAAAATATGAACATTATTTTTTTTTAAGTCTTTATTATGCATTTTAAAATAAAGTCAGATTTGTTGAATTGTAATTAATAATATTAAATTAATTATATTAAATCTAAAATCACTAAACAACCTAATTAATTATAAAACCTTTTCCATAATATTTGATTATTTAACAATAATGTGGATTATATGTATTAATTAATTTGGAGGTTTTTTTGGATAACTTATCTTTTGACAATCGTGAAGGCTATATATGGTATAATGGTAATATAATTGAATGGAAAAATGCTAATGTTCATGTTTTAAATCATGGTTTACATTATGCAAGTTGTGTTTTTGAAGGTGAAAGAGCATATAGAGGTAAAATTTTTGAAACTATCAAACATACAGAAAGGCTTTTCAATTCAGCCAAATCTCTTGATATGAAAATACCTTTTTCTGAAAAAGAAATAGTTAAAGCTAAGGATATCTTATTAGAAAAAAATTCACTTTCAGATGCTTATGTTAGACCAGTTGTCTGGAGAGGTAGTGAGATGATGGCTGTTTCTGCACAATCTACAAAAATACATGTAGCCATTGCTGTCTGGGAGTGGCCAAGCTATTTTGATCCAGACCAAAAAATGCAAGGAATTAAATTAGATATTGCTAAATGGAGACGTCCAAGTCCAGAATGTGGTCCTGTTTTGGCTAAAGCTGCTGGATTATATATGATCTGTACCCTATCTAAACACGAAGCAGAGGCAAAAGGCTACAGTGACGCCCTTATGCTAGATTATAGAGGACAAATAGCTGAGGCCACTGGCGCCAATATATTCTTTAAAATGCCTGATGGCAAACTGCACACCCCAATTGCAGATTGCTTTCTTGATGGAATTACTAGAAGGACTGTTATGAAACTTGCCCAAGATAATGGAATTGAAATTATAGAACGTAAGATCATGCCTGAGGAAATGGCTCAAGCAGAAGAATGTTTTTTAACTGGGACTGCTGCTGAAGTCACACCCGTTCAATCAATTGGTGATTTTAAGTTTAAACCTGGTGAGTATTGTCTCAAACTAACAAAGGCTTATTCAGATCTAGTTAACGGGATATAGAACAACATAAATTACTGCCATTTTTTTAGTGCTTTGTTGTCGTTCTCATTAAAGTTTACCCAATTCTTTTTATTATTGTTTTCCTCTACTTTCCAAAATGGGGCTTTAGTCTTTAACCAATCCATTATAAAGTTACATCCATCAAATGCGTTCTGCCTATGTTTAGATGAAACACCCACAAAAACTATTTGGTCGGAAGGTTTTAAATTACCTATTCTATGTATTACTGTTACACCTGTTAATTCCCATCTTTGAAAGCTTTCAAATACTATTTTTTCTATTTCAGACTCTGTCATACCGGGGTAATGTTCTAAAGTCATAGAATTAATTATTTGATTATTCTTTTCGTCATATCCTCTTACCACGCCAATAAAGTTTACTATTGCACCAGTATTATTTTGATGTAGGATTTTTATTTCATCTGAAACATCAAAATCTTCATTTTGTATTTTGATTTTTATTAAAGGAGAGTTTTTGCTCATTTAACCTCCAGTAACGGGAGGGAAAAAGGCAATCTCATCGTTATTACTGATATTGGTGTCAAAGGATGAATATGTTTTATTTACAGCAATTTTAATTAATTGTTTTTTCTCAAAAATTAAACTATATTTTTTATCTATTTCGTTCAAATAGTTAATAAGTTCATTAACATTATTGATGTGGTCTGGTAATTCTATTTGTTCCTCAGATTTACCGACGTGTTCTTTAATCCATGAAAAGTATTTTATGATCATAATTTATTCTCTATTAAAAAATTTCATCATTTTAATAATATATTGCAGACCTGTTATAAAGGTAATTATTCCAGCTATCCACAAAAGAATATACGAAATTAAACCTAAAATCTCTATATTGTAAAAAAAAGTATTTGATCTCCAAACTAAAAAACTTCCACAAGCAATTAGTTGTATAGTTGTTTTCCATTTTGCTAAATGAGTAACCTCCAATGAAATTTTATATGAAGACATACTTTCCCTTAAACCTGAAACTAAAATTTCTCTTAAAACAATTAAAAGTGCAGGTAAGAATGCATAGTAATAATCAAACATATTTTCTGAAGCTAGGGCAAAAATTACTCCAATAACTAATAATTTATCTGCTACTGGATCTAAAACTTTTCCAAAATTAGATGTTACGTTGTATTTTCTAGCAAAAAATCCATCAAAATAATCGCTAATACCGGCTAAAATCAATATTGGTGTAGCTATTAAGGCCCCAATTTCGTCGCCATATATAATTATTATAGGAAGTATTATGGCTGCCAAACTTCTAAAAAGGGTCAAAACGTTAGGTATGATACTTAAAATAGAATTATTTTTCTTCATAAATTAACTTTAACGAGATTTTTAAGTTAAGACTATCCTTAAAACAAAATAGATTTTTAAAAAATTTATTTTAGTTAAAAAAATTAAATATTTTTTGAGCTGTTGACTTATTTATTCCCTCAACTTTTAATAAATCACTAATACTTGCAGTTCCTACAGCTTTTGCAGAACCAAATTCCTCCAAAAGAGATTTTTTTCTGTTTACTCCAATTCCATTAATCTCGTCTAAAGGATTTTTGAAAATATTTTTTTTACTTTTAATTCTATGACCTGCAATTGCGTATCTATGAACTTCATCTCTTAATTTTTGAAGAAAAAATAATGTAGGATCATCTTTGTTAAATCTAAAACTATCAGAATTTTTTGTATAAAAATTTTCTCTACCCGCTTCTCTTTTTATGCCCTTTGAAATTGCCAAAACTTCAATACTACTTATTTGTAAATCTTTAAGTACATTTAAAACTATGTTTAAATGTCCTTTGCCACCGTCAATGATTATTAAATCAGGAAATCCAGATGAATTTTTCCCTGCAAATCTACGTTTAATTACTTCCTTCATCATTAAATAATCATTATTATTTATAAACTCATCACTGATTTGTTTTGATAAGTTTTTATGCTCTGTTGAAATGTTATATCTTCTATATAATGACTTTAAAAAACCATCTTCGTTAAAAGCTATCATTGCACCTACGGGTGATTTTCCTTGATTATGTGAGTTATCATAAACTTCTAATTTTTGAATAGAATTTTTAAAGTTAAACGTTTGTTGCAAATTTTTAAGATTGTTTTTATTTGAAGATCTTTCATAGATTTTTCTATTTAAATTTTCTTCTGCATTTTTGAGCGTTGATTTTATAATTTCTAATTTTTTTCCTCTTTGAGGTAGTTGAATTTTTACTTTTATTTTATGCTTTTTATGCAAAAGCTCTTCAATTAGACTTTTATCTTTGGGATTTAAGTTAACCAAAATATTTTCAGGGGGAATATTTTTATCATAAAATTGACATATAAAGGCTTGCATAATCTCTTCTTCTAAAACATCAGTACCATTTTTACCTGGACTAGGAAAATATGATTTAGAACCGTAATTACAACCATTTCTAACTATGGTCATTTGAATTACGACTTTATTTTCAATTTTTTGTAGCACAAGGAAGTCAACATCATTGACGTTTGGTACATTAATATTTTGACTTGCATTTACATCAGTAAGAGCTTTTATTCTATTTCTAAAAATTGCAGCTGCTTCAAAATTTTGTTTATTAGATGCATCGTACATTTTTTTTATTAAATTTTGTTTTATCGACTTTGAGTTTCCTTGTAAGAATTTTTTTGCTTCGTTAAGACTGTCTCTATAACTTTCTTTTGATATTAAATTTACACATGGAGCACTGCATCTTTTGATTTGAAATTGTAAGCAAGGGCGAGTTCTAGATTTAAAAATATTATCATTGCAAGTTCTTAAAAGAAAAATTTTCTGTAGTGTTTCTATTGTTTTTTGAACAGTTTTTTTTGAGACAAAAGGTCCAAAATAATCGCCCTTAATATTTCTTTGACCTCTATGCGCAGATAATTGAGGAAAAGAATGAGATAAATTGAATAAAATTGAACTAAAACTTTTATCGTCTTTAAGCAATATATTAAATATAGGTTCAAATTTTTTTATTAAATTAGATTCTAGGAGTAACGCTTCTATTTCTGAAGATGTAACAATTATCTCCAATTTAACAGTGTTTGAAACCATATAACTTAATCTTGAGTTAAGTCTTTTTGGTTGAGTATAAAATTTAATTCTATTGTTTAAATTTTTTGCTTTTCCTATGTACAAATATTCACTATTTTCTCCAATCATTTGATAAATTCCAGATTTGTTTGGAATTGTCAAAAGCTCATTTTTAATTATTTCAATCCCTTTACTCAGAGACGCTTTATTATTTTTAATCATTTAAAAATTTTCGTTTTTGATTAATTACATTTTAAATAATTTAATTTATTTCTTTTTATAATATGAACTCGTTTTAAAATTTGTATTAGGAATTGCCATCAAACCTAATTCTTTTTGTTGTAATTTTTTTATTTCATCTCGTATTCTTGCTGCTTCTTCAAATTCAAGATTGCTAGCTGCTTTCTCCATTTCGTTTTGGAGATCTTGAATTGATTCTTTTAAATTTTTTCCTGTATTTTTTTTGTTTTTATTATCTTTATCATCATCATTATCACTTAGGTCTGCTAATATGTCAGAAATTTTGCTAATAACTGTTTTAGGAGTGATATTATTTTTTAAATTGTAACTTATTTGTTTTTTTCTTCTTCTATCAGTTTCGTCTATTGCATATTGCATTGAACCTGTAATGTTGTCAGCATATAGAATTACTTTTCCTTCAACATGTCTTGCAGCACGACCAATAGTTTGTATCAATGAAGTTTTTGATCTTAAATAACCTTCTTTATCAGCGTCCAAAATTGCTACTAATGCACACTCAGGGATATCTAACCCTTCTCTCAAAAGATTTATTCCAATCAAAACATCAAAAACACCTAGCCTTAAATCTCTTATTATTTCAATACGTTCTAAAGTGTCTACATCAGAGTGAATATATCTGACTTTTAAACCTGCCTCAAACATATACTCACTTAAAGCTTCAGCCATTTTTTTTGTTAAGGTAGTAACTAATACTCTATTTCCTTTTTTTGATTGTTCCTTTGTTTCGTAAATAAGATCATCAACTTGAGTTTTTGTTGGTCTAATTAAAATTTCGGGATCTACCAGGCCAGTTGGTCTCAGAGATTGTTCAACAAAAACACCGTTTGTTTTATTTAATTCCCATTCCCCAGGGGTGGCCGAAACATGAATAGTATTGGGTCTAAATGCTTCCCATTCCTCAAACTTTAAAGGTCTATTGTCCAAACAAGAAGGTAATCTAAAACCATATTCAGCTAAAGTTGATTTTCTTCTAAAGTCTCCTTTATACATAGCTCCTATCTGACCAACTGTGATATGGCTTTCGTCAGTAAAAACAAGGGCGTCATCTGGTAAATATTCAAAAAGTGTAGGTGGAGGCTCCCCAGGATTTCTTCCTGAGAGGTATCTACTGTAGTTTTCTATTCCTGGACAAGTTCCAGCGGCCAACATCATTTCAAGATCAAAATTTGTTCTTTGTTCTAAGCGCTGTGCTTCCACCAATTTATTACTTTTATATAAAATTTCTAAATGACTTTTTAATTCTTCTTTAATAGATTTAATAGCTTCGTTTAATGTTGGTCTAGGTGTGACATAGTGCGAATTAGCATAAATTTTTATCGACTTTAATGACGTAAGTTTTTCGCCTGTTAGAGCATCTATTTCAAATAATTCTTCAATTTCATCTCCAAATAGAGTTATTCTCCAGGCTACAGTTTCTAGGTGTGCAGGAAAAATTTCAACTATGTCACCTCTAACTCTAAAAGTACCTCTTACAAATGACATATCATTTCTTGTATATTGAAGTTCAGTAAATTGTCTCAGCAATGTTTGTCTAGGAATTTGTTGACCTTTTTTTAATTTAATTGTCATTTTTGAATATGTTTCAACTGAACCGATACCATAAATACATGATACAGAAGCAACTATTATTACATCCTTTCTTTCAAGAAGAGCCCTTGTAGCAGAATGACGCATGCGATCAATTTGATCATTAATACTAGATTCTTTTTCAATGTATGTATCAGATCTGGGAACATAGGCTTCTGGCTGATAATAGTCATAATATGAAACAAAATATTCAACTGCATTATTTGGAAAAAAATCTTTCATCTCTGCGTATAATTGTGCGGCCAATGTTTTATTAGGTGCCATTATCAATGAAGGTCTATTTAGTGAATTAATAATGTTTGCCATTGTAAATGTTTTACCAGAACCAGTTACCCCCAATAATACTTGATCTTTTTCATCATTTTGAATTCCAGAAACCAATTCTTTTATAGCCTCTGGCTGATCTCCTGTAGGTGTAAAGCTTGAATTTAAACTAAAAATGGATTTAGAGGGTATAATTGTATTATTTTCAATTTTTTCAATATTATTCATATTAATAAATTTTGTGATTAGATATTTTAAGTAATTATGTATATCAAATAATAACTAATTAATTAATAAAAAAGATGTTAGTCTCAAATAAATTGTAGTAAAGCTAAATGGTAATCATATATTTTGGAGTAGTTAAATGACTTTTATTTCTGACAGTTTAAATAGGATTAAACCTTCTGCAACAATGGTTATAACTGCAAAAGCTACTCAACTTAAAAGAGAGGGGAAAAAGGTCATTGGTTTATCATCTGGAGAACCTGATTTTGATACACCTCTACATGTTAAGCAAGCCGCCATTGATGCAATTAATAGCGGATATACAAAGTATACTAATATAGAAGGTATCCCAGAATTAAGACAATCAATTGTAGAAAAATTCAAAAAGGATAATGATTTAAATTATGATGTAAGTAACGTCATTGTTGGAACTGGTGGAAAACAAATTTTGTTTAATGCTTTGATGAGTTCTTTAAATAAAGACGATGAAGTAATAATTCCAGCCCCTTATTGGGTTTCCTATCCTGATATGACATTATTAGCGGGTGGTAAACCAATATTTGTAGATTGTTCTTCAGAAACTAACTTTAAACTTACTGGTGAATCTCTAGATAAGGTAATAACCAAAAATAGTAAATGGCTAATACTGAACAGTCCATCTAACCCAACTGGATCATGTTACTCACTAAGTGAACTTGAAGAGATCGCAAATATAGTTAGAAAACATGAAAATTTATATGTAATGACAGACGATATTTATGAATATATTGTATATGATAACTTTAAATTTTATACTTTGGCGCAAGTTGCACCAGATTTAAAAGATAGAATTTTAACGGTAAATGGTGTTTCTAAAAGTTACTGCATGACTGGTTGGAGAATTGGTTATGCAGCAGGACCATCATTACTTATCAAAGCAATGATTAAGATCCAAGGTCAATCAACTTCTAATCCATCATCAATCTCACAATATGCAGCATTAGCTGGCATAAGTGGTAGTAAAGAATTCTTAGATCCTTGTTTAAAAGCCTTTGATGAAAGAAGGCATTTTGTTGTTGATAAACTTAATAGTATAAATGGTATTTCTTGCATTTTACCTGAAGGAGCGTTTTATGCTTACCCTAACGTGTCAGGTTTAATAGGTAAGAAAACACAAAATGGGAAAATCCTCAACAATGATGCTGAAATTGTAGAATGGCTTTTAGAGTCCGCCGAAGTTGCTGCAGTACCTGGGGTAGCTTTTGGACTAGAACCATATTTTAGAGTGTCTTACGCTACCAATTTAGAAGTTTTAAAAGAAGCAATGAACAGAATCGAAAAAGCTGTTTTAACTCTTTCTTAAATATTGAAGGTTTAAAATGGCATTTTATAAAATAAAGAAAGTTTGGAAATTAAAAGATAATAAAGTTACTCCAGAAAACTTTTATAATACTAGAAGAGATTTTTTAAAAAAATTAGGTGCAGGCTCATTATTTTTACCTGGTACATCTTTTATATCTCGTCCAGCTTTTAGTTCGCTTTATCCTCCGGAAGTGAATAAGACTTATACAATCAGCAAACCCCTAAGTCCTGAAAGTTTAGTGACAACTTATACAAATTTTTATGAGTTTGGATCAAGTAAAAATATTTGGAGAAGAGCCTCTAAGCTAAAGACTGAACCCTGGTCAATAACTATCGATGGGTTGGTAGATAATCCAATGGTTATTGATATAAATGATTTAATAAAAAAACTTGGTGGTATTGAAGAGAGGGTTTATCGATTTAGATGTGTTGAAGCTTGGTCTATGACAGTGCCATGGGCGGGTTTCCCTTTAAATAAAATTTTATCATTAGTTGAGCCAAAAAAAGACGCAAAATTTTTAAAATTTGAAACTTTTTATGATCCTGAAATTGCGCCAGGTCAAAAACAAAAATGGTATCCATGGCCATATCAAGAAGGTATTACAATCGAGGAAGCTAAAAATGAACTAAGTTTTTTAGCTACTGGGATATACGGGAAAAAGTTGCCAAATCAAAATGGTGCTCCTTTACGTCTTGTCTTGCCATGGAAATATGGTTTTAAGTCAATCAAATCAATTGTAAAGATAAGTTTATTGGCTGAAAGGCCTATTGGGTTATGGGAAAAACTTGCTCCAAATGAGTATGGTTTTTGGGCAAATGTTAATCCTAAAGTTTCTCATCCTAGATGGTCTCAAGAAACAGAACAGCAGTTGGGCATTGATGGGAGAATACCTACTGTTAAATATAATGGTTATGAAGAGCAAGTATCCTACTTGTACAAAGGATTAGAAAAAACTTTGCAGGATAAACTCTTTAGATAAACATGGTTTGGTTTATGAATGATAAATAAAGCCAAAGTTGCAAACAATCATTTTAGTTTAGGTGACTCCTTTTATCATATTGCCACACCAGCAAAGTTTCCTCGTCACATTTTAAGATTTAGAAATGATAGAGCTGCTAAATTACTTGACTTAGACCAATTAAACGATAATGAGTGGATTAAATATTTTGGTAAATTTGAAAAACTTCCCGGGTGTCTTCATAAGCCATTAGCATTAAAATACCATGGCCATCAATTTGGTTATTATAATCCTGACTTAGGTGATGGAAGAGGGTTTCTGCTAGCACAAATTTTAGATAAAAATAATATTTTATGGGATTTAGGAACAAAAGGATCTGGACAAACAAAATATAGTAGAGGAGGGGATGGTAGACTTACTTTAAAAGGGGCAGTCAGAGAATTATTAGCAACTGAATTTTTGACTGCTTTAGGTGTGTCCACGAGTCAAACTTTTTCCATTATTGAAACTGCAGAAGAATTGCAAAGAAATGATGAACCTTCTCCAACAAGATCAGCTGTTCTTGTCAGAAGAAGCAATAGTCATATAAGAATAGGTACATTTCAAAGATTAAAATATCTAAATGATTATGAAAACATTGAACTATTATTAAAGTACCTTAGTAAAAATTATTTTACTAATATCAAACCTAATAAATGTATTAAAACTTTAGCTGAAAATATATTTTTAGAAAGTGTTAAAAGAATAGCAGAATCAATTGGCAGAATTATTGCTTCAGGTTTTGTCCATGGAGTTTTAAATACTGATAATTTCAATGTCACTGGAGAAGTATTTGATTATGGCCCTTGGAGATTTGTAGAATTTGCAAATAGCACTTTTACAGCGGCATATTTTGATGAATATGGAAGATATTCTTTTGGGAGGCAACCTGAGGCCGCATTATGGGCACTAACGCAGTTAGGAAAAAGTTTAGATGAATTTATAGAGGAAAATATAATTATTGAAACTTTGAATCAATTTTCTAAAAGCTTTCATGAGTCATTAAAAAAGCACTTTTGTTGGAGGATGGGAATACAAGATATTGATAGTAAAAATCTTAATGAAATAATGACTATTTTATTAAACGAAAGTGAAAAGAATAAAATTGGTTACGCTGATATGTTCTATGATTTCTATGGAGGAAAGGATGCAATCATAGATTGCATCAAAACTAATTACGGTAAAAAATATAAAATTAAAGAATTTTCAAAAATTATTGATATTTTAAAAGAAACTCTTCCAGCCAAAGGCGTTTTAGAAAAGAAACGTCAGTTAGATAATAACACACAAAATTTGTTAATTGGAGAAGTTGAGCATATTTGGAGAGAAATCGATCAAAATGATAATTGGGAATTACTTTATCAGAAGATTAATAATATTAGAAAACTTGGTTATTTACTTGAATCCGAAAAACTTGTTGATTTGTGATATAGTAATTTTGTTTGTTTGGAGTTTATTTTTCCCATATTTAAATAAATAACCATGATAGTCCTGAACAATATTTAATTTTTTGAGATTTGATATAAAAAAAGAAATTTTTTTGTTTTCCTTTGAAAAGTGAAAAATAAATAATGGTTTTGAAAGCGTAGCTAATTCTGAAATCATGTTAACGCTGTCACTTGTGACAATAGTATAATCAATTATTTCTAAAATTTTTGGATAAAGGTTATTTTCGTCTGAAGAGAGAATCTTAAAGTCGCTTAAATGTTTTGAAAAAGTTGATTGTAATATTTTAATCGCTTTATTTGGTGTTCTTCTGGACATTGAAACTATCAATTGTGCATTTAAGTTTTTAACTCCTTGAATTACCTTAGTACTTAACTCAAAATATTCGGTATTATTAGGTTTTTGTTTTTTGCTGTTACCTCCAACCATTAATAAAACAGTATTTTTTTTAGTTTTAATTTTATTTAAATTTTGTTGTTTGAACTTTTTGATATCTTTTTCTTCAAAAAAACAAAGTGCACCTTTTGTTTGAATTACATTCTGACCTTTTATCCTGTCATGTTCTGGAATTAATAATAAATCGAAATGGTTAAGTGATAATTTAGGATTTTGGATATGTATAGTTTTAACATTACTCTTTAAAATAGATTTTAGGGCAATAGATGTCCCTGCCATCCGCCTACCAGTGGTAATAATAATTGAGGGTAGTATATCTGTATCAAGTTTTTGTTGTAAAAAATATGGAATATAGAATTTTCCAAGTAAAGGAAATTTTTTTAAAAAAAATGGAGGATTATAATCAATCAATTTAAAATTAGCATTTAACATTTTTGCTAGAGCAATTGACTGATTTTCCATACCCTTGGTACTGTCTGATAATATCCAAGTTTCGTTTTTAATTTGTGTCTTTATCTTTTTCCCTTTTATGTTCTCTGAAATATAAGTAAAAAAATTTTTCTTGAAATAAAATTGTTTATTTTAGGACTATATATTAATATTATTACAAAACCTTTGTTGATTATTATAAATAAGTATTGATTAAATGAAAAATGAAAAAAACAAATTAGATAAAATTGATTTAAAAATACTTAATGAGTTACAAATGAATGGTGATATTACTAATGTAAAGCTTGCTAACAAATTAAAGATTTCACCTCCATCTTGCTTAAGAAGAGTTAAATCATTAGAACAAAAAAATTTAATACTTGGTTATAATGCTATCGTTAGCCCAGAACTATTAGGTTACAAGGTTACAGTTTTTGCTTACGTAGGGCTTGAAAGTCAAGCTGAAAACGATTTAAAGACATTTGAAAACTATATATCCAATTTCCCTGAGGTTAGGGAGTGTCATATGCTAATTGGTGAAGTTGATTTTCTATTAAAAATAGTTGCAAAAGATTGGGATGACTTTCAATCTTTTTTAACAAAAAATCTTACCCAGGCTCCAAAAGTAAGTAATGTTAAAACCTCGTTAAATATAAGGAGTGTTAAAAAATTACCAGGTATACCCTTTGAAACTATGATTTAGGAACTTCGATAATTAAAATTTCATAATTTTTCGTACCACCTGGAGTTGTAACTGCTACTGACATGCCTACTTCTTTTCCTATCAGAGCTCTTGCTATTGGTGATGCAACAGATATTAGACCTTCCTCTAAGTTTGCTTCGTAAGGTCCTACAATTTGATAATTTGTTTCTTGATCACTTTCTTCATCTACTATATTAACTTTGGTTCCAAAAGTAACAGTTTTACCTGAAAGTCTAGTTAAATCGATTACTTCTGCTCTGCTAATTACGTCTTCAAGCTCAGTAATACGACCTTCTATAAATGCTTGTTTTTCCTTTGCGGCATGGTATTCAGCGTTCTCTTTTAAATCACCGTGTTCTCTTGCAACAGAAATTGCCTGTATTATCTGAGGTCTTTCAATTTTCTTTAAATTATCTAATTCTAGCTTAATTTTTTCTAATCCAGAAAATGTAAAAGGTACTTTATCCATAGATATAATTCCATTATTTATAATAATTTAAATATAATACAGAAAAATATTTTATTCAAAATATGATTGGAGAGATTTGACATTTAATTTTAAACTTTTCAATGCTTTTATAGCAAGAGTTGCTGCATTCGCACCTTGAATAGTAGTATAATAAGGTATTTTGTTTGAAAGTGCAGTTTGTCTTAAAGAAAAACTATCTTTAATTGAATTTCTTCCTTCTGCTGTATTTATCACAAGTTGAATCTCTTTAGATAACATTGCATCGACTGCGTTTGGTCTACCTTCAATCACTTTTTTTATATATTGAGTTTCGATTTTATTATCATTCAAATATTTTGCAGTTCCTGAGGTTGCGCATATTGTAAAACCTAAATTTTTAAGATTTTTAGCAATAGGCATTACACTATTTTTATCATCATCTTTTATTGAGATGAATACTTTACCTTCCAAAGGTAAATTTATACCTGCCCCAAGTTGGCTTTTTGCAAAAGCTTCTCCAAATGTTAAACCTACACCCATTACTTCACCAGTAGATTTCATTTCTGGACCAAGTATTACATCAGTACCAGGAAATCTTGCGAAAGGGAAAACTGCTTCTTTAACCGAAATATGGTTAATTTTTCTATTTGATAATTTAAAATCAGATAATTTTTTACCAATCATTATTTGTGATGCAATTTTAACAAGTGGAACTCCAGTAGATTTAGCTACAAAAGGTATTGTTCTACTTCCACGAGGATTAACTTCTAATATAAATATTTTTTTATTTTGAATTGCAAATTGTATGTTAATGAAGCCAATAACATTCAAAGATTTTGCAAGTTTTTTAGTTTGTAACGTTATTTCATTAACTATTGTTTTATCAATCGTTTGTGGAGGAAGAGCACATGCGGAATCTCCAGAATGAATCCCTGCCTCTTCTATATGTTCCATAATACCTGCAATTAAGGTTTCATTACCATCAGAAATAGCATCAACATCAACTTCTATCGCATTTTTTAAAAAACTATCAATCAAAACTGGATTAGAACCAGAAACCTTTACTGCTTCATTTATATATGTTTGTAATTGCTCTTGGTTGTGTATTATTTCCATAGCTCGACCACCAAGAACGTAACTAGGTCTAATTACTACGGGGAAACCAATTTTTTTTGTGATCTTGGAGGCTTCATCTTTACTGCTCGCGACGTCATTTAGGGGCTGATTTAATTTCAAGCTCTGTAGTAATTCTTTAAAACTTTTTCTATCTTCCGCTAAATCTATTGCCTCAACTGATGTTCCTAAAATTTTAACACCAGATTTTTCTAAACTTGTAGCAATCTTAAGTGGAGTTTGTCCTCCTAATTGAACAATCGCACCAATTACTTTGCCATTTTGGTTTTCCTTTTTAATAACAGAAAGAACATCTTCGTGATTAAGAGGTTCAAAGTATAGTTTTTCTGAAGTATCGTAGTCAGTTGAAACAGTCTCAGGATTGCAATTAATCATTATTGTTTCAAACCCTATTTCAGATAAACTATAGGCTGCGTGAACACAGCAATAGTCAAACTCTATACCTTGTCCAATTCTATTAGGGCCACCCCCAAGAATAATAACTTTGTTTTTATTTGATGGGTTAACTTCACACTCATTATTATTATTCTGTTCATAAGTACTGTAAAGATACGCAGTTTCTGAAAAAAATTCAGCAGCACATGTATCAACTCTTTTATAAGATGGGAAAACACCGAATGTTGATCTAAGTTCATAAATTTTTTCTATACTAATTTGAGTTATTTCAGAAATACGTTTATCAGAAAAACCCATAGATTTGATACTTCTTAAAAGCATCTCATCCAAAATATAATCACTAGTTTTTAGATATTCTTCAACTTGAACTATACCTAAAATCTGTTCTAAAAACCATTTATCCCAGCCAGTAATGTTAGAAATTTCCTCAATTGAAACTTTATGTCTAAACGCAGTTGCTATTCTCAATATTCTTTCTGGAACCTGTTCAGCTAACCAACCAGAAATGTTGTCTTTGTTATTTAAATTTTCATTTTGAACTGGGAAACTAACATCATCGAGTCCAGACAAACCTGTTTCAAGAGATCTTAAAGCTTTTTGAAGAGACTCCTGAAAAGATCTTCCAATAGCCATTGCCTCTCCTACTGATTTCATAGAAGTAGATAAAAGATTATTTGAGCCCGGAAATTTTTCAAAAGTAAAGCGAGGAATTTTTGTAACAACATAATCTATTGTAGGTTCAAAACTAGCAGGTGTGGATTTTGTAATATCATTTTGTAACTCATCTAATGTATATCCAATAGCAAGTTTTGCAGCAACTTTAGCTATTGGGAAACCAGTCGCTTTTGACGCTAACGCAGAAGATCTGCTTACTCTTGGGTTCATTTCAATTACAATTAATCTTCCATTTTTTGGATTAAGGGCAAATTGTACATTTGATCCACCTGTATCAACCCCAATTTCTCTCAAAACAGCAATACTTGCATTACGCATCTTCTGATATTCTTTATCTGTTAAAGTCAAAGCTGGTGCTACAGTAATAGAATCACCAGTATGAACTCCCATTGGATCAACATTCTCAATAGAACATATTATTATACAGTTATCTGCATTATCTCTTACTACTTCCATTTCATACTCTTTCCACCCTAAAAGTGATTCTTCAATTAGCACTTCAGTAGTTGGAGATAATTTTAATCCGTTAGTTACAATTTCAATAAATTCTTCTTTGTTATAAGCTATGCCCCCGCCTTCACCTCCAAGAGTAAAAGATGGTCTTATTATTGCTGGCAAACCAACAAAATCTAAAGCAGAAATAGCTTGATCAATATTTTTTGCAATTTGAGCTCTTGCAGACTCTAAACCAATTTTATTCATACTTTCTTTAAATAATTCTCGGTCTTCTGCCTTATTTATTGAATTAGGTTTTGCACCAATGATTTCAATATCGTGTTTTTTTAAGATACCAGAATTGTGTAGATCTAAAGTTGCGTTAAGAGCTGTTTGCCCCCCCATGGTAGGTAAAATTGCGTCTGGCCTCTCAATTTCTATGATTTTTTCAATAGTATTTTTTTCTATTGGTTCGATATATGTCGAATCAGCCATAATTGGATCAGTCATAATGGTAGCAGGATTAGAGTTTATTAGTATTACTCTAATCCCCTCTTCTTTAAGTGCCTTACAAGCTTGTGCCCCAGAGTAATCAAATTCACAAGCTTGTCCAATTACTATAGGACCAGCACCAATTATTAAGACTGATTCAATATCTTTACGTTTTGGCATTTTTTGTTTCTTTAATTAAGTTTAAAAATTCATTGAACAAGTAAGATGACTCGGTTGGTCCAGGAGAAGCTTCTGGATGGTACTGAACTGAAAAAATTGGTAATGATCTATGTCTTATACCTTCTATTGAATTGTCAAATAAAGAAGTATGAGTCACTTCTAAACAATTTGGTAAAGAATCTAAGTCTATTTTATACCCATGGTTTTGACTGGTAATCTCTACTTTATTTTTAGATAGATTTTTGACAGGATGATTAGCTCCTCTATGACCTTGAGGCATTTTATTTGTTTTAGCTCCAAATGATAGCCCAATTAATTGATGACCAATACATATTCCAAACACAGGAATTTTAAGTTTAAATAAAGCGCTTAATAGTTTTCTACATTTCATTTCTGTTGCAGATGGATCTCCAGGACCATTTGATAAAAAAATACCATCTGGCTTAAAATTATTTATATCCTCAATAGACGCATTTTCTGAGAAAACACTAACTTCTGCATTTAAGTTAACAAGATGTCTAAGTATGTTTTTTTTTACACCAAAATCTATAACAGCAATTTTGGGTTTGAAGTTTTTTAAATTATTCACCTCTGATGATATTAGTTCATGCACACCTTCAGTATACTGGTATCGGTTTTTCGTGGTTATAGATGATGAAAGGTTTAGTCCATCCATTTTTGGATGTTTTCTTAGTTTATTTTTCAACTCTTCTATTTTAAAATTTCCACTTTTCTCAAAACATATCAACGCATTACAGCTTTTATATTTTCGAATTATTTTTGTTAGCAATCTAGTGTCAATACCAGAAATGCCTGGTATGTTATTTTTTATTAACCACTCATTAAAACTGATTTCTGATCGCCAATTAGACTCGTTTGTTGGATGTTGCCTTACTACAATGCCTGCAATCGCGTTTGTATTTCCTTCTTCATCAAATTTGTTAGAACCTATGTTACCAATATGGGGGAAAGTAAAAGTAATAATTTGTCCCGTATATGATGGATCAGTGATTATTTCTTGATAGCCAGAAATGGAGGTATTGAAACATATTTCACCTAAGCATTCCTTTTTAGAACCAAAAGATCTACCTAAAAAATATGAACCATCATCTAAAATTAATATACTATCTAATGTATGATTTTTACTAATTGAATTAAGATTAAATGGTATATAACCAATATCTTTAAACTTATTCATTACACACCTGTAGGATTTTTAAAAAAATGATTTTTAAGATAAATATTTATTGAATTATTTGAATTTTTAAAGAAGTAATTTTTACACAAAATTTTCATCAAGCTCTAATTAAATTGTATTAGTATCTTCGTCAATAAAATTTAAAATTATTTGATTAAAATTTTATAGATTATGTTATCAATTTTCTTAAAATTAGACTCTGTGAGTGTTTATTAAGAAAGGTTATTAGGAAAAATAAATGAATATTAGAGAAAAAATTTCAAAAAATTTAAAAGATGCAATGATTAAAAAAGAAACAAATTTAGTCAACACTCTGCGGTTGATGCTGGCAGCTATAAAAGAAAGAGACATAATATCTAAAGGCAAAGGACATGACGTAGAAGTTAATGATAAAGTGATTATTTCTTTACTTCAATCTATGATAAAACAAAGAAAAGGATCAATTGAATTGTATGTCCAAGGCAATAGAGACGATTTAGTAAAAAAAGAAGAAAATGAAATTAAAATAATTTCAAATTTCCTGCCAAGCCAATTATCAAAACAGGAGATTGATGAGATAATAAATAACACTATTAAATCAAATGAAGTCAATTCTATGAAAGATATGGGTATGGTAATAAAGATTATAAAAGAACAATATGATGGAATGATGGATTTTGGTTACGTAAGTAAAGTTATCAAAGATAAACTCTCAAACTTATGATCTTTAATTCATTAGGTTAATAAGAAAAAATATGGATTTAAAAGAAGAAATTAAAAATTCTATTAAACTTTCTGAAGTTATAGGTAAAAACTTATCTCTTAAAAAACGTGATAATAATAATTATGTAGCTCTATGTCCATTTCATAAGGAAAAAACACCGTCTTTTAATATCTCAGATGATAAAGGTTTTTATCATTGTTTTGGTTGTGGAAAGAATGGAGATATATTTAATTACCTAATGGATACTGAAAATTTATCCTTTATTGAGGCTTTAAAAAAATTAGCTGATTATGCAGGAATAAATGCCAGTAAACAAAAGTATTTTGTAGATCCTAAAATTACAAATCATTTTAACCTATTGAAAAGAGTCTCTGAATCTTATATTAACAATCTAAATGCTCCATTGGGTGAAAAAGCCAGAAACTATTTACAAAAAAGAGGCTTTAATGAAACAATTATTAACAACTTTTATTTGGGATATTCTGGTAATTTAAAATCTAACCAGCATTTACTATCTACTTTGTTAAAAGAAGGATTTTCAATTGACGATTTTGTTGATGTAGGTTTGATAAAAAAAAATGACAATAAAAATTTAGTGTTTTTCTTTCAAAATCGAATCATGTTTCCAATTTTGAACAACTCAGGAAAAACAATAGCTTTTGGTGGTAGGATTTTAGGAGAAGGACAGCCAAAATATTTAAATTCTCCGGAAACATCTTTATTTCTTAAAAGTAGACAATTATTTGGATATTTTAATGCTAAAAAACTTTTACATAAAAAACGCTTTATAATTTGTGAGGGTTATACTGATGTCCTTTGTCTTCATTCTCATGGGTACCCTGCTGTTGCTTCTCTAGGAACAGCATTGACAGATGATCAAATAGAAAAAATTTTTAATGCAGTTGATGAAGCTTTTTTAGTTTTTGATGGTGATGTTGCTGGTAAAAATGCTACCGAAAGAGTTTTCCAAAAACATCTTCCAAAACTAAAACTGAAAAAAAAATTAAAATTTGTATTTTTACCGGATAAACTTGATCCAGAAGAATTTATAAATAAACATGGATTGGATGAATTTGAAACACTTTTAGATAAAGCATTTGGAGTTTTTGAGATGCTGTGGTCTCAAGGTTTAAAACTGATAAGTAAAAATGAACCTGAAAGCCAAGCATACTCTTGGAATTATTTAAGAACAAAAGTTAATACTATTGGAAATAATAATATTAAACTAGCCTATCAAGATGAAATAGAAAAAAGAATAAGAATTTTTAGAGAAAGAAATAAAAGCATTAATTTTAAAAAAAATAATTTAAGACCCAATATTCAAAAATTATTTTCAACAAAAAAAAACATGCCTAAGACAGGAGTTGAAATAAAGATAGGAGCTATCATATATATCATGTTAATATACCCGAAAATATGTGTATTATTTAATGAAAAAATATCTTTACTTTATTTCAGAGATAGTTATTTAAACAATTTTAAAAATTCAATATTGGATTTTGTTAATCTCAATCCTGAAATAAGTGCAAAAGATTTGCAACACCAAATGAGTAATGAAGGTTTTACTGTTCAAATTAATAATTTTATGCAAAGTAATTATCCTACAAGATTAAATTTAGATCTTAATCAGTTAAACGAACAAAACATGTGTACTATTTTTGAAGAATTACTAAGTTTATTAAATTTTAGAAATACTTAGCTTTTAATTCATAATTAAATTTGAAATTTTTATAGTGAGTTTTTTTATGCTAGCCAAAAATGAAAATAAAAATAATAAAACTAAATTAGGAAATGACAGTCCTATTTTAGATCTTAACAATTCGGCTATTAAATCTCTTATTAAGAAAGGGAAACTTAATGGCTTCGTTACTCTTGATGAGCTTAATCAAGCACTTCCTGCAAGTGAGTACAGTTCTGAACAAATAGAAGATATACATGCTGCCATCAATGATATGGGTTTAAATATAGTAGATCAGCAAGAAGAATCCTCTTTAGAAGAATTAGATGATAAAAACTCAGGAAATTTATCTGATGAGGAAGGTGCAAGATCTGACGATCCAGTTAGAATGTACCTCAAAGAAATGGGCTCTGTTGAACTTTTATCTAGAGAAGGTGAAATTTCTATAGCTAAAAGGATAGAGGCTGGAAGGGAATTAATGATCGGTGGTATTTATGAATCTCCTTTAGCAATGAGATCTTTTCTGAAATGGAGAGATGAAGTTGATGATGGAACAATGTTATTGAGAGATATAATAGATTTGGAAACAACTTATTCCCGCATTAATGGTGGTGCCAATGAGCCGGTCTTAGCTAGTGAAAGTATAAATAATTTTAAGTTGGGCAATTTAAATAAAAAGAATATTACAGAAAATTTAGATGCCACAAAAAATGATGAAATTAATGTTGCGTCTAATCATAAATCAAAAGATGATGAAGAAAATGATGAAGAAAATGATGAAGACAATGATGATATAAATCTCTCATTAGTAGCAATGGAAGCTGAAATAAAAGATCAAATTTTGGCTATGATTGATGAAGTCGCTAAAACATTCAAAGAAATTTTAACTCTCAGCGAAAGAAGAATAGCAAGGTTAAGGAAAGGTGAGACCCTTGTTGCTCGGTCTGAAAAAAGATTGTTGGAACTCAGAGTTGTTCTCATTGAACAAATGGAAAAGATTTATCTCAATAATAATAGGCAAGAAGAATTAATTGATCAGATGTATGGTCTTAACAGACAAATAACTAATGTTGAGGGTTCTTTATTAAGGTTAGCTGAAAACTCAGGTGTAAAAAGAAAAGATTTTATTGATAGTTGGGTAGGTAATGAAATAAATCATAATTGGGCAATTAAACCAGGAAAATCAAAATCATGGAAAAAATTTACTGAAAGTCACAATGACGAAATTATTAGGATATGTGATCAAGTTTTTGATTTCGTAAATAATGTAAATATGCCAGTTCAAGAATACAAAAAAATTATTCAAATCATTCAAAGAGGTGAAAGAGAAGCAGCCCGTGCAAAAAAAGAGATGGTTGAAGCAAATTTAAGATTAGTTATATCTATCGCAAAAAAATACACTAATAGAGGATTACAGTTTTTAGACTTAATACAAGAAGGAAATATTGGTTTAATGAAAGCTGTTGATAAGTTTGAGTACAGGAGAGGTTACAAGTTTTCAACTTATGCTACTTGGTGGATTAGGCAGGCTATTACTAGATCTATTGCTGATCAAGCTCGAACTATTAGAATTCCAGTTCATATGATTGAAACTATTAACAAACTTGTTAGAACATCAAGACAAATGCTCCACGAAATTGGAAGAGAACCTACCCCTGAAGAATTGTCAGAGAAAATTTCAATGCCCCTTGATAAAGTTAGGAAGGTCTTAAAGATAGCAAAAGAGCCAATTTCTCTTGAAACTCCCGTTGGTGACGAAGATGATAGCCATCTTGGAGATTTTATCGAAGACAAAATGGCGGTTCAACCTTTAGAGGCAGCAATTCATGGTAATTTAAGAGAAACTACAACAAGAATTTTAGCTAGTTTAACACCAAGGGAAGAAAGGGTTTTGAGAATGCGTTTTGGTATCGGTATGAATACTGATCATACTTTAGAGGAAGTTGGACAACAATTCAGTGTTACACGAGAACGTATTAGGCAGATAGAGGCTAAAGCTTTACGAAAGCTAAAGCATCCAACAAGATCAAGAAAATTAAGATCATTTCTAGATAATTAAGTGCTAAACTTTGTATACTTGAGCTTTACATACTTAATTTGTACTAGTATAAATTCTTAAATATCTTTATTAAGGCCTGTAGCTCAACTGGTTAGAGCCCTCCGCTCATAACGGAGTGGTTGGGGGTTCAAGTCCCTCCAGGCCTACCAAACTATAAAAGCTCGATGAAATTTATCTAAAAATATTTTTTCTTTGAAATTCAATTATATTAGAGTCAAGATTAAAGTGACATAAAATTATAGGATTTATTTTGAAAAAAAAATATGAAGAATTTAGAAGTGCTAGATGGTTTGTACCCAATGATGTAAGATCTTTTGGTCATAGATCTAGAGCCATGCAAATGGGATTAGATAAAGAGGATTGGGAAAACAAACCCGTTATTGGTATTATTAACACTTGGTCTGATATCCAACCATGTCATATGCACTTCAAACAAAGAGTTGAAGATGTAAAAAAGGGAATTTATCAATTAGGTGGTTTACCAATAGAGCTTCCAGCTATTTCTCTTGCTGAAATGTATGTGAAACCTACAACAATGTTATATAGAAACATGTTGTCAATGGAAGTGGAAGAACTAATCAGATCTCATCCCATTGACGGAGTTGTTTTGATGGGTGGCTGTGATAAAACTACCCCTGCTTTAATTATGGGAGCGATATCTTTAAATTTACCAACAATTTTTTTACCAGCTGGACCAATGTTAAGGGGAAATTATAAAGGTAAATTTTTAGGAAGTGGTTCAGATGGTTGGAAATATTGGGATGAATTAAGAGCAGGAAATATTTCTCAAAAAGATTGGGAAGAGGTTGAGACTGGTATTGCTAGATCCTACGGACATTGTATGACAATGGGAACAGCAAGTACAATGACTGCTATCGCAGAAGCAATGGGTTTATGTTTACCTGGTGCTAGTTCTATTCCCGCAGCAGATTCCAATCACATTAGAATGTCTGCAAATGTAGGAAAGAGAATTGTTGAAATGGTATGGGAAGACTTAACTCCAAGAAATATCATAACAGAAAACTCTGTTGAAAATGCTGTTACTGTAGCTATGGCAATGGGTTGTTCTACTAACGCTATTATTCATTTGATAGCTATAGCAAGGAGAGCTGGTATTAATTTGACAATGGATGATCTAGATAAAAAGGGAAGAAAAATTCCTTTAATTGCGAATATAAGACCTTCTGGAAAAGACTATTTAATGGAAGATTTTTATTATGCTGGTGGTATATTATCTTTGATGTGTTCTTTAGCAAGTCAACTTAATTTAGAAGAAATAACTGTATCAGGAATGAAGTTAGGTGAACTTATTGATGGAAAAGAAACGCTTAATCAAGACATAATTCGGTCTTTAGATAACCCAATCTATAGAGAGGGATCACTGGCTGTTTTAAAAGGAAATTTAGCTCCAGATGGTTGTGTCATTAAACCAGCTGCATGTGATAAAAAATTTTTGAAACATAAAGGTCCAGCTATAGTTTTTGATAGTTATCCAGATATGAAAAAAATTATTGACAGTGATGAATTAGATGTGACGGAAAATCATGTGTTAGTTTTAAGAAATGTTGGCCCTGTTGGGGGTCCAGGAATGCCTGAGTGGGGAATGATGCCAATACCAAAAAAACTTCTTAAAAAGGGTGTGCGAGACATGGTTAGAATTTCTGATGCAAGAATGAGTGGAACTAGTTATGGTGCTTGCATTCTTCATGTTGCTCCAGAAAGTTATGTGGGTGGTCCATTATCGTTGTTAGAAACAGGAGATATTATAGAGATAAATGTGGACTTAAGGTCAATAAACATGCTTCTAGATGAAAAGATATTACTACAAAGAAAAAAGAAAGTTAAAAAAAATTATCCAAAAGCAGGTAGAGGATGGTTATGGATGTATAGTAATCACGTTCGCCAAGCAAATGAGGGTTGTGACTTTGATTTTTTAGAGAGCGATTTTGGAATTTCTGCGAAAGAACCTGATATTTTTTAGAGATTAAGAATGTTATCAAATGAATTAAAAAAAACTTTTTCAAACTCAAGTGTAGCAACAATTTGTACTGCTTTATTCAAAAAAGGACTTAAAAATCAATTTATTCAAGGAGTTTCCCCACTAAATACAAAATTACCGAATATGGTGGGATTAGCTTATACAGTAAGATATATTCCAGCAAGAGAAGATCTAAATAGTATAGAGGTATTTAAAAATCCAAAACATCCGCAAAGGTTAGCTATTGAGAAATGTCCTAAAGATTATGTCTTAATTTTTGATAGCAGAAAAGATCCCAGAGCTGCATCAGCAGGTGCCATTCTAGTTACAAGATTAATGGTTAGAGGTTGTGCTGGTGTAGTAACAGATGGCGGGTTTAGAGACTCAGATGAAATAAAAAATTTGAAAATTCCAGCTTACCATAATAGACCATCATCTCCAACTAATCTTACTTTGCATCAAGCAATAGATATTAACACTCCTATTGGTTGTGGAGATGTTGCTATTTGGCCAAATGATCTAATTGTTGGAGACAAAGAGGGTGTTGTCGTGGTACCTAATGAGATCATTAATGAAATTTCTGATGAGGTTAAATATATGACAATATATGAAGATTATGTGATAGACAAGGTTCAAAAAGGAGCAACTATCAGAGGCTTATATCCATTAACCGACGAAAACGAAAAAAAAATATTTGAAAATTGGTTAAGAACTAAAAATAGTGATTAGGTTTAAATGAGGTTTATATGGATAAAAAACAAATTAACATAAATGCTTCAAAAGCATTGCTTCTAAATGATGTGGATAACATTGTTATTGCAATAAACAATATGGAAGCCTATGAACACTTAGATGATTTTGATATTACATTAGATTCTCCAATACTTTCAGGACAAAAAATTGCTAGATTAGATATTGCTAAAGATAGTCCGATTTATAAATATGGTACAATTATAGGTTTTGCTAATACAGATTTATTAAAAGGTCAAGTTTTAACAAATTCAAATGTTGTGTTTAAAGAATTTGGACGAGAACATGAATATTGCTCTAAGTATGTGCCAACCACATTTGTAAATTCTTCAAGTGAAAGAACATTTTCAGGTTTTAAAAGATCAGATGGACGCGTAGGTACCAGAAATTTTATTGCAGTTGTGTCAACAGTTAATTGTTCTGCAACTGTTGTACATGAAATTGCATCTTATTTTACCCCTGAAAAACTAACTAATTATCCTAATGTAGACGGTGTAGCCGCTTTTAGTCATTCAACTGGATGTGGAATGGAATTATCAGGTGAACCTATGAATTTGTTGTATAGAACATTAGGCGGGTATATAAGTCACCCAAATGTAGCCTCATCTTTAGTCGTTGGTCTTGGTTGTGAAAGGTGTCAGGTTGGAGGTTTGTTTTCACACCAAGGACTTTCAGAAAATGAAAATTTAAAAACTTTAGTTATGCAAGAAAATGGTGGTACTACTGCAACAATTAAAGAAGGAATTAAAATTGTAGAGGGTATGCTAGAAAAGGCGAATGGGATCTTTAGAGAAGAAGTCCCAATATCTAATCTTATGGTAGGACTTCAGTGTGGAGGATCAGACGCTTTTTCTTCTATTTCTGCTAATCCTTCCTTAGGAAAAGCTGTTGATATACTTGTAAGTTATGGTGGCACTGCTATTTTATCAGAAACTCCTGAAATATATGGCGTTGAAAATACTTTAACTGCAAGAGCTGTAAATTCTTTGGTGGCAGAAAAATTATTAGACCGTGTAAATTGGTGGAAGAATGTTTACGCAATAGGTCGAGACGTACAAATAAATGGAATAGTTAGCCCAGGAAACCAAAAAGGTGGTCTTGCGAATATTTTAGAAAAATCCCTAGGTTCAGCTATGAAAGGTGGAACAACAGGTTTAATGGAAGTATATAATTATGCAGATAGAATCAATGAAAAGGGGTTTGTTTTTATGGACACACCTGGATTTGATCCTGTTTCAGCAACTGGTCAGATTGCAGGTGGAGCAAATCTAATAGCATTTACTACAGGTAGAGGCTCATGTTTTGGTGCAAGACCAACTCCTTCAATAAAATTAGCAACTAATTCTTCTCTTTATAAAAAAATGTATGAAGATATGGATATAAATTGTGGTTTAGTTATTGACGGAGATAAAGATATAGAAGAAATGGGCAAAATAATTTTTGAAGAATTCATATCTTTTGCTTCTGGTAAAAAAACAAAAAGTGAAATTTTAAACCTTGGTCGCCACGAATTCGCGCCTTGGCAAATTGGAATAACAGGTTAGTTTTTCGTATAAAATTTTAAAAGATAGACTCTTATTGATGAGGCAAGAGATGTTTTTCTGTTAGAGTCAATTTTAGTAATCAAAGTTTCTAGGGAACACTTTTGTTCGTTTGAAATAACTTTTAAGGCATCCCAAAATTCTTTTTCTAAAGATAAAGATGTTCTATGTTTTTTTATAGTTATAGATTTTTTTATTAACATTTTTTATTTTAATTTGAAATATTGCAACTAATTCAATATGTGCAGAAAATAAAAATTGATCAATTGGTTGCACCCATTTTAATTCATAATTACTTTCTATCAATATTTTGGCATCTCGTACAAAAGTTTTAACATTACAAGAGATACTTACTATTATTGATACGTTTGATCTTGCTATATTCAAAAATTGCAATTTTGCACCTGAACGTGGAGGGTCAATTATAATTGCGTCATATTTGCTGAGTTCATCTGATGTCAAAGGGAAATTTTTTAAATCTCTTACTTTTGTTTTGACTTTGTTTCCAAAACTCTCTTTTCTAGCAGCAATATCTAGAGATTTTAAAGATTCTTTGTCTAATTCAAATGCATGTATTTGATAAAGTTTTTTTAATAATGGTAAAGTTATCGTCCCACTGCCACAAAAAAGTTCACAAATCAGTTTTGTTTTTTTATTCTCATTTAATCCTAACATGACGCTTTCAAGAATCGCATTTTCTCCTTCTATAGTTGCTTGAAGAAACCCACCTGGAGGAGGAAAAGTAATAGATGAAAAAGATTTGTTAGATAAACTTGATAGATCTTTTGTAAATATTAATTCGTTAGTATTATCTTTTAATTTTCTATAAAATCTTATAACCGAACTTTTTGAAAGAGCATCAGCAAAGATGTTTAATTTTTGGTAATCTGTTTTATCTATGCCACTTATCAGAAGATCTATTCCGTTGTCTAGAAGATTTGCATGAACATCAATTTCATCACCTACACCAAGAAGTTTGTGTAATGGCTTTTCTAAATCATGAATTAATTTTTCGAGTTCTGCTTCGATAATTATACATTTTTGAATTTTTGTAATAAATTTACTTCTGTATTCATAAAATCCAATTATTGTATTAGATTTATTTTTTTTTGCTCTGAATTTAGCATGCCTCCGACTTCTTATTGAAGATGTTTTAATTGTTTTAATAGTTGTTCTTGGTGACATTTTTATTATTGGAAGAGAGACTTTACTAACTTTCCAATAAGAATAATCTTCAAAATTCCAGTGCTGAAGTAAACATCCGCCACATTGAAAAAAATGTTCACATTTAGGATTAATTCTTTTTGGTGATGGTGATTTTATTTCAACTAAATTAGCTCTAACACCTTCAGAATTGCAAAGAGTTGGTTTAACAACAACTATTTCATCTGGTAAAGTAAACGGTATAAAAAAAGTATAATGACTTTCTCTATAATTGATTTCAGTAGTCAAGCTAGAGACTCCTTCACCCCGAGATCCAATATGTTTGATCGTTAAAGTTTTGTTATCTATATTTTTTTGTAATTTTTCTAGCTTATTCATTTTGAAAATATTTTTGAACATTGCCATAAAATTAAACCACTTATATTCAAAAGATTTGCATTAATTTGGAAAGGAGAAAAATCATTAAAATATGGTTTTACACTTAATTTACTCTGACTAAGTTTGCTGAATTTAATGGTAGCAATAAAGTAATTTGTTTTATCATTTAATAGATAAATATCAGGTTTTATAAATTTTTTTATACTTACATCTACAATACTAGTTATCTTGTAATTTGATATGTAAGTTTGAAAATAATATAAATTTTTTTCATCAAAAAAATCTAAGCCAAATAACAATTCTTTTGAAAATGATATTTGGTTTATATGATCAATTTTATTTTCTATATTTCTGAGTATAAAAAATTCTTCTTGTGAAGAAATATTTTTTAGCCAATTTGGTATTAATTCATTTACGTTCACATCAAGTAATTCAGCTAATAAATATCTATATTCTTCAGGAAGAACTTTGGGAGTTCCTCTATAAAGATATTGTTGCAAATAAGCGTCATTCTTTTTTATATTTCTTGATAAATCACGAAGATTATAGTTCTTTTTTTTAATTAAATTTTTAATTTTCTCTCTGACATCGTCGTTATCAACGTCAGTTCTATTATTTACTTTTTCTGTATTAACCATCGTCTTATTTTGATCTTTCAATACTTTCATTAGCTAAGCCGATTAAATTATCTCTAATTATTGTATCGGGAAATTTTTCAAGACACTTGATAGATTTAGAAATAAACTCTTCAGTTCTCTTTTTGCATTCATTAAATATATTATATTTATTAAAGATATTAATTGCATTTTTAAAATCATTCGGTTCTTGATTTAGTTCTTTTAAAGTCTTTATCCAAAACTGCTTTTCTTTTGGATTACTTTTTTGCCAAGCCAAAATAATAGGTAGTGTGGTTTTCCCTAATTTGAAATCATCTCCTAAGTTTTTCCCCATTTTATTAGGTGAATTATTAAAATCCATAAGATCATCCACAATTTGAAATGCTAATCCTAGATTGAAACCATACTCGTAAGCAGCATTTTGTTGTTCAACATTACCTCCAGCAACAATAACTCCACTTTTACATGAGGCTCCAAATAATTCAGCTGTTTTTTTCCCAATAACTTCAAAGTAATCATTTAGACTAGTTTCTGGTTTGTTAGCAATTTGTATTTGTTGAAATTCTCCCTGAGTTATTTTGCAAGATGCACTTGCTAAACTTGATAAAGCTTCAATTGAATTAGTTTCCACCATAAGTTCGAAAGATTGTGCAAATAAAAAATCTCCAGCTAAAACACTAAATTCGTTACCCCAAATTATATTAGCAGTTTTTTTACCTCTCCTTAAGATTGATTCATCTACTACATCATCATGTAACAAAGTAGCCGTGTGAATAAATTCCACAGCTGCAGCTAATAAGATTGGTTTTTTTGAATTGTCATTGAATTGAGCTGCCATAGCTAATGTTAAAAGTGGACGCAATCTTTTACCAGAAGCATTTATAAGATGTTTCCCAATATCACTAATAAGAGGAATTGATTTATTAAGTCTACTTATAATTTCCTGATCGACAGCCTTCAGGCTTTGTATTAATGAGTGCCGTAGTTGTAAAATGCTTTTCTCACAATTTTCGGTATTTTGTTCATTCATAGCATTTTCCAAAGGTTAATATTTGTATTATAACTTGCTAATTATATATATAAAACAATTATATAATTTTAATTAAGGAAAATTTATGTTTGCCACAAACTTTACTGTTGATAAAATTTTGAGAGGTAAAATATCAATAATACAGTTGAAAAAAGGCTTTAGATATGGATTTGATGCAGTTTTTTTAGCATCATTCGTAAATGGTTATTTAAAAAAATTAAAGAAAAAAAAAATTTCACTAGTAGATGTTGGATCTGGAGTGGGTACAATTAGCCTAATAATAGCTTATCAAAATGATAAAATTAATATCACGGCCATTGAAAATAATAATACTTACTTAGAAATTGCAAACGAAAATATTATAAGAAATAATTTTCAAAAAAAAATTAATTTAATGCAAGGTGATATATTTAATATTGATAATGATTTAATGAATAGATTTGATATTGTAGTAACTAATCCACCATTTTATGATCGAAAACAAAAGAAATCAGAAAATGAACTTGAAAATTATGCTACAAGAATAATCAATTATGAAAGTTGGATAGAAAATTCAGTTAAATTATTAAGAGATAAAGGTATAATTTTCCTGATTATTCCAACTCGACTTCTCGAAAAATCATTAAAATTTCTTAGTACAAAAACTGGATCTTTTAAAATTTTTCCTATTTGGCCTAATCAAAAAAAGTCTTCAAAGCGATTGATTCTTTTTGCCAAGAAAGGTGGTGCCAGTCCTACTGAATTAATGTCTGGAATGAGATTATTGAATAATCGAGGAAAAATAACAAAAAAAGCAAGGACATATAGTGACAATGGTATATTTACTTTTTTATAAACAATTTATTTAAGTAATTAAATAAATGTTGTATTAAACTAATAACTATAAAATATAAAAACAGACAAAGTATAGGAGTTTAAATGAGTTTTCTTTCTTTTTTTAGAAAGTCACAAAACGTTTCATCTATATCATTAAGTGGAATAATTGCACCAAATATGGGCAGAAGAAAAGGGTTAAATTTGTATGAACTTGATAAAGTAATCGAGCAAGCTTTTTCAGTTAAGAATTTGAAAGCTGTTGTTTTACAGATAAACTCCCCAGGTGGATCGCCCGTTCAATCTGAGATGATATCTAAGCGTATAAGAGATTTATCTGAGAACAAAAATATACCTGTATTAGCATTTGTTGAGGATGTAGCTGCTTCTGGTGGTTATTGGCTTGCATGTGCGGCTGATGAGATTTTTGCAAGTAAGGCATCAATAATTGGGTCTATTGGTGTTGTCTCATCTGGCTTTGGATTTGACAAAGCTATAAAAAAAATTGGAGTTGATCGCCGTCTTTATACATCTGGTGAAAATAAAGCAATTTTGGATCCATTTTTACCTGAAAATAAAGATGATATTAAAAGATTAAAAGATATACAAAAAGAATTGCATAATCAGTTTATATCATTTGTAAAGTCAAGACGTGGAAGTAAAATCAATCATAAAAACAAGGACTTATTTACAGGGGCTTTTTGGTCAGGCGAAAAAAGCCTTGAACTAGGATTAATAGACGATTATGGGGAAATGAAATCTGTATTAAAACAGAGATTTGGTGAAAATGTAAAAATTAAAGAATTTGCACCTAAGAAGAAACTTTTTGGTTTTAGTAATTTATTTTCAGGGGCCATAGATATCTTTATAAATAAAATTGAAGAAAGAATTAGTTTTAAAAAATTTGGATTATAAAATGATGCTTTCAGTAGGTAAAATTTTTTGGCTTATTATAATATTAATTGCAGTCTGGTATTTATTCAAAATAATTGAAAAAAGAAAACTTAACGTCGACAAAAATAATCAAAAAAAAGAAAATGACGATATAAATAAAAAAGGTATAGATGCATTTAAATGTGATGTTTGTGGATTGTGGAGTACTGGAAAAAAATGTAATAACAAAGAGTGCACAAATTCTTAATAAATACAAAATTTAATCTTCAAACCCTTAGGTATTTGATATTATAATTAGCTTAAAATAAATAAATCATATGAGTGCAAATAATTCGTTTCAAAAAATTATTACCAGCCTTCAATCATATTGGATTGATCAAGGCTGTGTTTTATTACAACCATATGATTTAGAAGTAGGAGCAGGCACATTCCATCCTGCAACAGTCCTAAGAGTTTTGGGCCCAGATCCAATTTGGAAGGCAGCATATGTTCAACCATGCCGAAGACCAACTGATGGAAGATATGGTGAAAATCCTAATAGACTTCAGCACTATTATCAATTTCAGGTCATAATTCAACCATCTCCTGAAGATATACAAAATTTATATCTAGAGAGTTTAAAATTCATTGGTCTTAATCCTAAAGACCATGACATTAGATTCGTAGAAGATGATTGGGAAAGTCCAACTCTTGGCGCCTCAGGTTTGGGTTGGGAAATTTGGTGTGATGGAATGGAAATAAGCCAATTTACGTACTTCCAACAGGTAGGTGGTATTGAGGTAAAACCTGTTGCAAGTGAAATCACTTATGGCCTTGAAAGATTAGCTATGTTTATTCAAAAAATTGAAAATGTTTATGATTTAGATTGGGATGGTAACGATAAAAAAAAAGGTGGCAAAACATACGGTGATATTTTTTTACAACAAGAAAAAGAATTTTCTAAATATAATTTTGAAAAATCTGAGACATCCGCTTTATTTAAGCAGTTTAATGATGCTGAAACTGAGTGCAAAAATTTATTAGATGATAATAAAAATCTTTTAGCGCTACCTGCATATCATCAATGTATTAAAGCAAGTCATATTTTCAATTTATTAGATGCAAGAGGTGTTATTTCTGTTTCAGAGAGACAATCATACATCTTAAGAGTTAGAAATATGGCTAGATCTTCTTGTCTTGCTTGGATGGGTAAATTAAATGAATAGTATGGAAAAAAGTAGAGGCAATTTACTTTTAGAGTTTTTTTCTGAGGAAATACCAGCAATGATGCAATTAAACTCTGAAATACAATTACAAAATTTGTTCGTAAAGTCTCTAACAAAAAGAAATATAGCTTTTGAAAGTTTTAAAACTTTCAGTGGTCCAAGACATCTATCAATTATAATTAAAAGTATTGAGTTAGAGCAAAAAGATCAAGAAATAGAAAAGAGGGGACCGAGATTTGATGCTAATCAAAAAGCAATTGATGGTTTTCTAAAATCTAATCAATTAAAAATAGGTGAAACTATAATAAAAGAAACAAATAATGGGAAATTTTATTTTCATTCTCAAATAATCAAAGGTCAAAAAACTTATGAAATATTGCCAGAAATAATTAGTGAAATTATCAATGGTTTTGTTTGGCCTAAAAGTCAAAGATGGGCAAATACAGACTTAAAGTGGGCAAGACCTCTCAGAAATATTGTTTTGCTTCTTAACGATGATGTTGTTAGAGGTAAGGTAGAAATAGGAAAAAATGTTTTTTTAAATTTTACTAATTTTACTTTTCCACACAGATATAGTGATAAAAAGATTGTTATAAATAAGATAGAAAATTATGAACAATTATTAGAAGAAAATTTTGTAATTTTAGACAGAAATAAAAGATTAGACAAAATTATCAATGACACATCATCTTTACTTGATAAAGGAAAATTAAAATTAGTTAATGATAAGTCCTTACTCGAAGAAGTTGTAGGTCTTGTAGAGTATCCTAATATTCTTATTGGTTCCATTAGCAATGAATTTATGAAACTTCCAAGAGAAGTATTATCAACAGCAATGCGTGTGCATCAAAAGTATTTTTCAATCACAGACAAAGAAAATAATTTAAACTCAAAATTTTTATTTGTTGCCAATAGCATTAAGGAAAAGAATAGAGATTTTAGGGTTATTGAAGGAAATGAGAGAGTTTTAAAAGCTCGTTTATCTGATGCCAGTTATTTCTTTGAAAATGATATTGCAAATACATTTGAAAATTGGAATGAAAAACTCAAACATGTTTTGTTTTATGAATCTTTGGGATCATTGCATGATAAGATTATACGAATGGCCAATATTTCTAAAATTTTTGCAAAAGAGTTTGGGGTTAAATCAGAATTAGCTAAACAAGCAGCCATTTTATCTAAGGCAGATCTTGTCTCAGAAATAGTTATGGAATTTCCTGAACTTCAAGGGATAATGGGTGGGCATTATGCTAAAATAAAAAATGAACATAAAGAAGTTACAAAAGCTATTTTTGAACATTACAAACCTAAGGGTGTTTCTGATGATTTACCAGAAACAAAACTTGGATCTTTATTATCAATGGTTGATAAGATTGATACTTTGGTAGGTTTCTTTTCTATTGATAAGAAACCTACCGGATCTAAAGACCCATTTGCTCTTAGAAGAAACAGTTTTTCAATTGTTCAAATCTTGATTAATTTTAAAATTAATCTGTCATTAAATGAACTCTTTGAACCATCTTTAAATGAATACGGTTGTTCTTCACAATCAATAAAACGAAACTTAATTGATTTTATGATTGATAAATTAAAATACGTGTTTTCTTATAAAAAAAACAGAATGGATGTAGTTAATTCAGTGTTAAATACAAAATTCATTAATGATATACCAATAAAAATAATTTCAAGTAGAATTCATAGTATGAGTAAATTCACTGAAAATAATGATTTCAAAATATTTCTAGCAAATTACAAAAGAATTAATAATATTCTTAAAAGTGAGAAATTTTCAAATGATGCCGTATTGCAAGTAAATACTAAAGTTTTTGACACAATTGAAGAACAAAATATTTACAATCTATCCAAATCTTTTTCAAAAGAAATTTTTAAAAAAGGTATTTGTGAAAAATCTCAAGATATTTTGATAAACTATTTAATTAAAATGAATGAACCAATCTCATTATTCTTTGATAATGTAATTGTCAATCACATTGATCATAAAGTAAGGATTAATAGATTAAACTTGTTGAAAAACTTACACAATTCGATATCAAAATTTTCTATTTTTGAGTTTATAGAAGATTAATCAGTTTTAACACCTAAGCCTGAAAACCTTTTATTAAATCTAGCAACTTGACCACCAGAATCAAGTATTCGGTGTTGGCCAGTCCATGCAGGATGAGATTTAGGATCAACATCTAATTTAAGAGTGTCTCCAGCTTTTCCCATGGTAGATCGTGTTTTATATTTGCTACCATCTGTCATTATAACTGTTATTTCATGATAATCAGGATGAATATCTTTTTTCATATTAAACTCGTTAGTATTTGATTTTGATATGTCTACAATTAAAATTATTTTATATCAAGTTATTTTATAATTTTAATACGTTTTAAAATTTTTTTTTCAAAATTCCAAAAATATTGAAATTCTCCAAAAATTGAAGCAACTATTATCAAAATTAATTGATATACAGGAATTATAATTAGTACTCTTAAAAATATATATAAAGGATAATTATTCAATATATTTTTTAGATTTAAAGCTGACATGATGGGAGATGAAATCCAAAGTGCAAAAGAACCACTCAAGCCAAATACAAAAAAAATTACAAGTAAATGAACTTTAGATTTTGCGTTAAATTTTTTAATTAAATTCTGGATCAATTTACTTTTTCTTATTTAATTTTTGTGTTTTGTGTAATTTTCATTTCTATTCTTCTATTTTTCATTCTTGCAGATTTAGTATTATTAACATCAATTGGTTGAAAACTTCCATATCCTGAAGCAGACAATCTACTTGGATCAATACCTTGCTTAATCAAATATCTTAATACTGATAACGCTCTTTTTGTAGATAATTCCCAATTGTCTCTGAAAGTTTGTCCTGCCTTAACTGGCAAACTATCAGTGTGACCCTCAATTTGTAAAATCCAATCTATGTCTGTAGGTAATGATTTTTCAATTTCCATTAGAGTTGCTGCTAGCTTCTGCATTTCTAATTTTCCTTTTGCACCAAGCTCGTCTGAACCTAAAGAAAAAAGTACTTCAGATTGGAATACAAATCTATCACCAACTACTCTAATTTCTTTTCTACCTTTTATAAGTTCTCTTACCCTTCCAAAAAAATCAGATTTAAATTTTTCTAGTTCCTCTACCCTTCTTGCTAGAGCAGAGTTTACATCTTTTCCTAAATTTAAGGTTTTAACATTTTCTTTCTTATCTTTTGCTTTATATGCTGAAAGTAGAGTTTGTAATTGAGTTAGCTTGTTTTTTAAATTTAATGTTGTCGAAATAAGTTTATTAATTTCTTCTTTATTAGCGCTTAAAATCTTATCTTTACTTTGAATTTTAATACTTTTTTGATTTACTTGATTTTCTAGGTCTGAAACTTCATTCCTCAATTGATTTGTATTTTTTATTTTTTCATCAAGAGCAATTTTTAATTTATTAATTTCATTTTCATTAAATGAAATAATATTTTTCGTTCCCTGGATTTCTTCTTGATATTGTTTTGTTATGGCTTTTTGTTTTATTAGGTCCTCTTTGATGGCTGAAAATTTTTCTTCTAAAACAGATAGCTGTGTAGCTAATTCCGTTGTTGTATCTCTTTCTAAGGATAGTAAATCGTTAAGCTCAGTTAAATTATTTTTTAATTTTATAAGAGCTTCATCTTGGCCACTCATTTTTTGCGAAATAAAAAATTGAGAAATTACAAAAATCATTAATACAAATATTATTACCATTAGAAGACTGGACAAAGCATCAACAAAGCCTGGCCATGTGTAATCTAATTGTTTTTTTCTAATTCTATTCTGTATCATAAAATCTCTCAGGAAATCTAAGTTTTTATTTGTTATTAAGTTTGATGATTGATTTTTCTAGATTAGATAATTGTTTTGAAATAGACCTTAACTCAATAGTTAAATTAGATTGGATTTCAGAAATTTTCCAAGTATTTTCTTCTCCTAAATTTTTTAATATAGATGTTATAGTCACTAAATGATCTTTGATTGATCTATCCTCATCAAGTTTTTCAACTAATCTATTTAATACAATTGTTAGTTCATTAATATTTTCTGAAATTCTTACTCTATCATTTTCATTTTGGTTTGCTCTTTTTGCCACTAGTGCAAGACTTTCAACAGCAGCTTCACTCAGACCAGAATTTCCTGATTCATTTGCAGTAAAAATAGCCATTTGGGATAACCAATCTTCAAGTTCATTAAAAAATCTATTACTAGCCTGACCTACTTGGAGATCAAGGAAGCCAAGTATTAAGGATCCAGCTAAACCAAATAAAGAAGATGAAAAAGCAGTTGACATTCCATCTAGTGGAGCACTAAAACCTTTTTGAATTTCCATAAATAAATTATTTCCTTCATTAGCAATATTACCGATATTAAAGTCGATAGTTTTAATTACTCCAGAAACTGAAGAAATTGTTTGTAATAAACCCCAAAAAGTTCCCAATAATCCAAGAAAAACAAGCAACCCAATCATGTATCTTAGTATTTCTCTACTTTCATCTAATCTTGATGAAACACCTTCTAAAATAGTACCAAGAGAATTTGCAGATAAAGAAGGATTCTCATTTCTGTCATCTGAAAGGACAGCAGCAACTGGTGCAAGAAGAGTTGGTTTAATCTTTAGAGCTATATTAGCTGGCATTAAACTATCTTTTCTTTTAATAAATTTAAGCCATTTAGCTTCTTTACTTAAACGGGCTGTTTGACGAAAAGAGAAAATTGCTCCTAAAATAAATGTACTAATGATAACACTGTTTAGGGCTGAGTTTCCTTCAAAGGCATTTTTTAAAGGTTCGAATAACAGGGTTATAAGTACAGCAACTATTCCTAAAATGAACAACATTCTAAAAGCATATATATTTGGATCTGTCATCTCTACACCCTCAATAAAAATTTAATAATAAATTAACATTAAAACATGACTTTTTCATGACATATAACAAACTATTAATATTAATCTTTGTGATTTATTTTTTTTAAAATTTCTTTGTGTAATATTGGATTTGCTCCTATCAATAAATTACTCTGGGCATCGTAAGCGTTAATATATTTTAAATTTGTTAAATACCCTCCAGCTTCTTTAATGAGAAGTTCTCCACATGCAATTTGATATTTATTTAGTCCATTAACAAATAAACAATCAATTTTCCCAGATGCTAACCATGCAAAACTTATTGCAGATGAACCAAATGAACGAGTAACAGAAGAAGACTGATAAGATAAAAGATTAATTTTTTCAAAATAATTTATTATAGATTTTTTATCATTAAATGTATTTTCATCAAATATTGAAAATACACAGGATTTTAATTTATTCCTTTTTGAAACTCTTATTCTTCTGTCATTTTGGAAAGAGCCTTTACCTTTTTCAGCAAAATAAAATTCATCTCTAATAGGATCAAAGATAACAGTAGATAAAATTTCATTATTAAGTTCAACTGCAATGGAAACTGCGAAATGTGGTAATCCGTGTAAAAAGTTAAATCTACCATTTAAGGAATCTACTATCCAATAATATTTACCCTTAACACAATCTAAATCATTATTTAACTTAATCCCCCATTCTGGCCTTGATTTTCTTAAATCATATAAAATAGATTTAATTATTTTCTTCTCAGTTTTGGAAACAAATTCTTCTAGTGAATTAGGAGAAACTTGTAGATTCTCTATTTCTCCAAAATCTCTTAACAAATTTCTGGTTACCTTATTTAAGGATTGAAAAATAACGTTTAAAAGTGGTGATCTGTTACTCATTATCACTCCAAATTAAAAAAGGTCTGAGATTACATTAATTTAAATTTTAGCTTTTTCTATATATGAACAATCAGAAGGTCTTACTACTATTTTTGTTCCAACTTCAATGTGTCCTGGAACCATTACTTTTATACCATTTTTTAAAATAGCTGGCTTGAATGATGATGATACAGTCTGACCTTTTATAACAGCTTCAGTTTCAATAATTTCCTCAATACAACTATCTGGCATAATAACTGAAACAGGTTCATCATTATATATATTAATAATAACGTTCATTCCGTCTTGTAAAAAAGCAGACTGGTCTCCAATCATATCAATATTTATACTTATCTGTTCAAAAGTATCATTGTTCATGAATATAAGATTTTCTTCTTCCTTATATAAAAAAATGTGAGGGGTTTCTTCAAGTATAACTTTTTCAATACTTTCAGATGATCTAAAACGCTCGTTTAGTTTAGTTCCATCTTTTAAATTTCTTAATTCTATTTGAGCAAAAGCACCACCTTTTCCAGGTTTAACATGACTAGTTTTAGTAGCTACCCATAATGCATTTTTATGTTCAATAACGTTGCCAGGTTTAATTGTGTTTCCATTAACTTTCAAATTATTTTCCTTTATAAATATCTATAATTTGATTCAAAAGAGCTAGTGCTTCGTTATATGGTCTTTGAAAAGAATTTCTTCCTATAATTGATCCACTTGCACCACCTAAATATAATTCTTTAATTTCTTTTAAAAGGCTTTCTTTATCTTTGGATGAACCACCTGAAAAAACTACGAGTCTTTTTCCATTAAAACATGACTGAACTACGTGTTTAATTCTATCATTTAGCTTAGAAATTGGAATATTTTCTGATAGATAGACTTTTTTGGCTTCATCTTGTTCGATATAAGAAGTTGGAGGTTTAACTTTAATAATGTGTGCTCCAACCAGAGCAGCCATATGGGCGGCATAAGAAACTATATCTATAGCAGTTTCTCCTTCTTTACTTATATTACCACCTCTAGGATAACTCCATACTACAATAGCTAGACCTGCATCTTTTGCTTCAACAGCTATTTCTTGTATTTCAGATATCATATCTAAGGCCATCTCGGAACCTGGATAAATAGTAAAGCCAACTGCAGAACAACCTAGCCTAATAGCTTCACTCACTGAACCAGTTAAAGCTTGTGATGGAGCATTTTTCTCATTTGATAAAGAATTTGAACTGTTTACTTTCATTATTAAAGGAATTTGACCTGCAAATGTATCAGCTCCAGCCTCCAGCATACCTAATGGTGCAGCGAAAGCAGAAAGACCGGCATCAATTGCTAGTTTAAAATGATAATGAGGATCGTATGCTTGGGAATTTTTAGCAAATGATCTTGCAGGCCCATGTTCAAATCCCTGATCAACTGGAAGTATAACCAACTTTCCTGTTCCACCTAACTTTCCAGACATTAAAATTCTAGCTAAATTTGCTTTTACCCCTGGATTATCACTCTCATAGTAACTTAAAATTCTTTTAATATTTCTTGTAAATTTCATATTGAATAATTCCTCAAACTTTAATAGATAAATATATATTATTAATATTAAGTATCTATAAGTTTAAATTTTATTAAAGACAATAAAATTTGTCTATTATAAGTTGGATCTGTTATAATATAAATTTTAAAAATACTAATTGTTTATTGGATAATAATTTATGGAAACTAATGAGAAAAACATTATAGGGTTAGAGAAAATTATAGATTTACAAGCATCTTTTGATAAAAGTATGAAAATACTTGAAAGCCATATTGCGGAAAGTATTACTAATAAAGAAAAAATTAATTCTATTAAAAGAGATTTAAAAGAGGCTAATGAAAAATTTCTTGAGGCTGAAAGATGTTTGGATGATTTGAAAGTTGATCTTGAAAATTCCTCAGATTAGTAAAATAAAAAAGTCTACTTAGGTATAAAATGTCAGAAACTGTAACAGTTAAGATTGAAATAAATGGAGTTGTTTATCCAGTTTCTTGCATGCCTGGAGAAGAGCATAGACTTTTAGAGTCATCAAAAGAGGTAAATAAAGTCATTACTAGTTTATCCAATATTTCGGAAACAATTGGGGAAACAAGACTTTTAGCAATGGCATCCCTAATTTTAGCTGATAAATTGCTAGAACAAGAAAATGCCAAAGATATAAATAATAACATGAATGAATTTATAAATTGGCTAGAAAAGGCTACTGAAAGAATGAATAAAGTTGCAAAATTATTTGAAAATAAATAAATTTAAATAGTGAAAGCTGAATTTTCCGTTAGGAACTTTAATCCTTGGGGCCATAAGTATTCTAAGGGAACCGTCACTGTTTTAGCTCTGGTTAAATTAAATGGTGCCCACCTGTTTAACAGGCAACATAGGATAACTTATCCAACGACTTTTTGGCTTTCACATTAAAATAGAGTTTTAAATGAAAAATATACTTAGAATTGTTGCAAAAAAAAAAGAGCAAAATTCGATTTAGAATTAAAGGCAAAAGATGATTTAAGAAATAATATCCACATTTGCTTAAACAAGATATTTCTATCTAATAAAATTATTGAAACTGCCAGTTTATACTTCCCGATAAATAATGAGATTTCACCATTTGATTTCATTAATTATTTACAAAAAAAAGATGTGACGCTTTCTTTGCCTGTAATAGATACAAAAAATAATTCAATGAATTTTAAGAAATGGATACTTTTTGATAAATTAATAAATGGTCCATTTGGTACTATGGAACCTCCCAAAACTCAGACATCTGTTTTGCCACAAATATTAGTAGTTCCGATGCTTTCATTTGATAAGAAATTATATAGACTAGGGTATGGAGGGGGATTTTATGACAAATCAATCAATATTTTAAAAAAACACTTTAAAAAAGAAAGAAAGTTTTTTATTACAATTGGTCTTGCATATAGCATCCAAGAAGAAAAAGAAATACCTAAAGAAAAGCACGACATGAAATTAGATTACATTATCACAGAAAAAGAAGTGTTATCTAAATTTTAATCAAAAATAATATTAAAGAAGGTTTTATGAAAGTTTTATTTGTTGGAGACATTGTAGGAAGAAAAGCAAGAAATTTTGCTCAAAAGAAAATTGTTAAATTGAAGGACGAACTACAACTTGACGCTGTTATTGTTAACGTAGAAAATGCAGCTGGAGGATTTGGTGTTACACCCTCTATTTGTGATGATTTTTTTTCAGCTGGCGCTGATGTTCTTACAACTGGAAATCATATATGGGATAAAAGAGAAATAATATCTTATATCTCAAAAAGTGATCGGTTGCTTCGCCCTTTAAATATGATCAAAGGAACACCCGGATTAGGAATGACTGTCATCAAAGTAAATACTGGCACTATTGGTGTTGCTAATATTATGACTAATTTATTTATGTCTAGAACTGACCCCGTCTTCGAAAAAATTCCCGATATACTTAAATATCTAAAATTAAATGAAAATGTCAATTTTTCATTAGTTGACGTTCATGGCGAAGCTTCATCTGAAAAAATGGCAATAGCTAATGCTCTAGATGGAGAAGTGTCCGCAGTGGTTGGAACTCATACACACGTACCTACTGCAGATCACCAAATTTTGGACAAAGGTACAGCGTATATTACAGATGTTGGTATGAGTGGAGATTATAATTCTATTATCGGCATGAATAAAGATGATGCTCTCAACAGGTTTTTACATCCAAACAATAAAAAAACTAGACTTGAAGTATCATCTGGGGAGCCAACTTTATGTGCTGTTGTAATTGAAACAAGTGCTAATGGTTTGAGTAAATCAATAAATCCTCTAAGATTAGGTGGTAAGTTAGAACAAGTGTTTTTTAAAACCTAATTTTTATTTTATTGGAGTTATTTAAATGGCAGGTCACTCGAAATTTAAAAATATTATGCATCGTAAAGGAGCTCAAGACGCAAAGCGAGCAAAAAAGTTTGCAAGACTAACAAAAGAATTACAAGTAGCTGTTCGAGCAGGCATAGATCCTTCAAGTAATCCGAGGTTAAGGTCTGCTCTTGCTGCTTGTAGATCGGTGAATATGCCTAAAGATAATATTGAAAGAGTTATTAAAAAAGCGGAAACTGGCCAATCATCAAATCTTGAAGAAATTAGATATGAAGGTTATGCAAGTGGTGGAATTGCTCTAATTGTTGATGCAGTAACAGATAATCGAAATAGAACAGCAGCTGAAGTCAGGTCCTCTTTTACTAAATATGGTGGAACTTTAGGTGAAACTGGTTCAGTCTCATTTATGTTTAACAATGTTGGTCAAATTATCTATAATAAAAATATAAAAAGTGATGAAGATATTTTTGAGATTGCAATTAATGTAGGAGCAGATGACGTCAATTCTGATGAAAATAATCATGAAATATTTACATCTGTAAACGAGTTTAATAATGTTCGTGAAAAGCTTGAAAAGTTATTAGGCATACCTGAGCAAGCAGAAATCATATGGCAACCTGAAAACTTTATTAAAATAGATGACGAAAAAAAAGTCATATCAATTTTAAAGCTCTTAGAAACTCTTGATAATTGTGAAGATGTTCAAGGAGTTTATAGTAATTTTGATGTTGAAGATGAAATAATTAATAAAATTAACATATAAAAGGTTTCAATTTGAGAGTCATTGGTGTAGATCCTGGTTTAAGGCATACAGGCTGGGGTGTCGTTGAGTTTAAAAATAATAAAATAATTCATATTAAAGATGGATCCATATCACCTTCAACTAAACTTGATGATGGTAAAAGATTACTTGAAATAAAAAACCAATTAAAAACAATAATTAATCAATATAATCCTAATATGTCCGTAATTGAAAAAATATTTGTTGGATCTGGATCAATCAGTAGTCTAAAGCTTGGAATGGCAAGAGGAGCATCAATGATTGCACTATCGGAGGCTAGTTTAAGTATAAATGAGTTATCTCCTAAGTTTGTCAAGAAGACAGTAACTGGTTATGGAAGTGCATCTAAAGAACAAATTAAATCAATGATTGAAAAATTATTAAATATTGTTCCCAAAAACGAAGACAGTTCAGATGCTTTAGCAATTGCGATTTCTTTTCAACACATTGGTTATGATAATAAACTTTCTTTTTCAAACGGGAGTGATGGACTAAACTTAGCAATTGCAAAAGCATTACTTAAAGAGGAAAATAAATAATAATTAAGATTTTAGCAATTAAGGAAAAGACATGATAGCTTCTCTTTCAGGTACATTAAAGTCGATATCAAAATCAGAAATTGTTTTGGAAGTAAATAGTGTAGGATATCTTCTTAATGTCTCTTCTAAAGTGATATCTTCTTTAGGTAATATTGGCTCAAAGTTGGATATGTTCACAGATTTACAAGTTAAAGATGATAAAATTGTGATGTATGGTTTTTTTAACAAAATTGACCAAACTATTTTTAAGTTATTACAATCTGTTCAAGGCGTTGGACCTAAAGCTGCACTTTCTATTCTTTCGGCACTTACTGTAGATGAATTAATTTTAGCGATTTCATCAGGTGATAAAGCTATGATTTCAAGAGCAGAAGGAGTTGGTTCAAAGGTTGCTGGTAGGATAGCCACAGAATTGTTAGAAAAAGTATGTAATCTTAATCTTATTAATGCGGATAAAAATATAGATATCGTTGAAACTTCCCAAGAAAATTTAAATTTAGTAAATGAAACTAATAATATTGACACTCAAGTTGTAGAAGATGCCATTTCCGCTCTTGTTAATCTTGGCTATAATAGAAGTGAGGTCTTTTCAATAATAATGAAAATTAAAAAAGAATTTACTTTGAAACACGAAAGTAAAGACTTTACAGTTGGTAATATTATACCTCTAGCCTTAAAAGCTCTGACTCAGGTGACTAAATGATTGATGATAATGAAATAGATGAAAGGTTAGTAAACTCTGATGTCATTGATAATATTGAATCTAATGATATTAGCCTCAGACCAAGACGTATTTCTGAATTTATTGGTCAACCACAAGTTCAAAAAAATTTATTAACATTTATTACAGCAGCTGAAACTCGGAAAGAAGCAATGGATCATGTGCTTTTATTTGGTCCACCGGGACTAGGTAAAACCACACTTGCGCAGATAATTTCTATTGAACTTGGTGTAGGTTTTAGAGCCACATCTGGGCCAATTATCAACAAAGCAGGTGATTTAGCAGCTTTGTTAACAAATTTAAAACCTAAGGATGTTTTATTTATAGACGAAATACACAGACTTTCTCCAAATATTGAAGAAATTTTATACCCAGCAATGGAAGATTTACAATTAGATTTGATTATAGGTGAGGGGCCTTCCGCAAGAACAATTAAAATTGATCTACCTCCTTTTACATTAGTTGGTGCAACTACACGTTCTGGTCTTTTAACAACTCCTTTAAGAGACAGGTTTGGTATCCAAATTAGAATGGAATTTTATAATCCAAATGATTTAGTTAAAATTCTGCTAAAACAGGCTGAAAAGTTAGAGGTCGGTTTGCACGAGAGTGGGGCTTATGAGATTGCTAGAAGATCTAGAGGCACTCCTAGAGTTGCTGGAAGATTGTTGAGGCGTGTAAGAGATATTCTTTCCGTTTCAAACACAAATATTATTGATCATAAATTTGCAGAAAACGCTTTATCTCAGCTAGATGTTGATTCATCAGGTTTAGATGCAATAGATAGAAAATATCTAAAAATAATTATAGAAAAATATCACGGTGGACCTGTAGGCTTAGATACTTTGTCAGCAACTCTATCTGAGCAAAAAGATATGATTGAAGAAGTAATTGAGCCATATTTATTACAGCGTGGATTAATTCAGCGGTCCTCTAGAGGACGTTTTGTTTCAGCCTCAGGATGGAGACATTTAGGTTTAAGCCCTCCAAAAAATGCAGTGGAACAGATTGATCTAATAGACACATCTAAAAATTAAATTTATGAAATCAATAAATAATAATCTTCAAAATCTTGATGGAATAATACAAGGTAACGAACATTACTATTATCTTAGAGTATATTATGAAGACACAGATGCTGGTCAAATTGTATATCATACCAATTATTTAAAATATTTTGAAAGAGCACGTACTTCTTTGTTGAATTTGTTAAACATAGATCAAGTAGAATTGAGAAAAAATCACAATATAAATTTAGTTGTAAGAAAAGCTGACTTAATATGGCACAAACCAGCATTATTTAATGATACAATATTAATAAAAAGTTGCCTTAAATATGCCAAAAATACGAGTATAACAATTACACAACAAGCATGTCGCTTTTCTGGCATGGGCGGGGAAAATGAATTACTAGTTTCGGGCACAATTCAAATAGTAGCAATAAATTTAGATTTTAAATTAAAAAGAATTAATCAAATTTTGAATTGTAATTTTTTTCAAAATAAATAACCAAAATTTATGAGGTTTAAAAATGAATCCAGATGTTAAAACAGAAGTAATATCAAGTGGCCCTGATTTAACCATATTAGGACTTTTTTTCCAGGCAGATCCCTTCGTAAAAGGTGTTATGTTCCTTCTTATTTTTGCATCCATATGGTGTTGGGCAATTATAATCAACAAATATGCACTCTTAAGAAATGAAAGAAAATTGTCGATGGAATTTGAAGATATATTTTGGTCAGGCGTAAATTTAGATGAATTATACCAAGAATATATTGAAAACATTAATAATTCTCAGGTGAGAGTTTTTATAAGTGGGATGAGAGAATTTTATAAAATTAATCAAAGACAAACTTTATCTAGTGCAAAATTAAAAGATTATTTCCAAAGAATAAATAATTCTATGCATATTTCAATTAGTAGAGAAATTGAAAGATTAGAAAAAGGTATGAGTTTTCTTGGTTCAATTGGTTCTGTGGCCCCTTTTATTGGCTTGTTGGGAACTGTTTGGGGTATCGTTAATGCATTTCAATCAATAGCTATTAGTAATAATACAAGCCTTGCTGTTGTTGCACCTGGAATAGCTGAAGCTCTTTTTGCCACAGCATTGGGCCTGTTAGCAGCAATACCGGCTGTTGCAGCATATAATAAATTTTCAAATGATTTAGAAAAATTATCTAATAATTTAGAATACTTTTCTATTGAATTATCAAATGTTTTATTACGTCAAGTCGAAGAAAATTAAATGTATAATCGCATAAATAACAAAATGCATAAAAAAAATAGAGTAATTAGTCAGATTAATGTGACTCCATTTGTTGATGTCATGTTAGTTTTGTTAATAGTTTTCATGATTACTGCACCATTATTAACTGTAGGAGTTTCTGTAGATCTTCCAAAAACAAAAGCATCACAGTTAAACTCCAAAGGTGATCCTATTGTAATCAGTATAAAGAAAAATGGGGAATTATATATACAAGAAAGAGAGATTGATACCCTTCAATTATTACCCAGGTTAAAAGCCATTTCTTCTGGAAACAAAAATCTTAGAATATATGTTAGGGGTGATAAAGATGTTCCATATGGTTTGGTCTTAGATACAATTGCAAAAATTAAAAGTTCTGGTTTTAAGAAGGTTGCCTTAGTAGCTAAGTTGAAAGAAGGTTAAGGTCATGATAAGGTCGACTTTTATTTCTTTTGGATTACATTCTTTTCTGCTTACATTAGCTTATTTTGGTCTGCCAGCTTTAAATACTAAAGAACCTATTGAACTACCAATTGATATTGTAGAAGATACTCCTATCAGTTCTAAAACCTCTTTAAAGTTAGGAGAACAAAAAGAAAAAAATTTAAAAAAAATAAATAAAGAGATTAAAAAAGAAGAAAAAATTAAGAAAAGTCCTACACCACCACCACCAAAAAAAGAAGTTGAAAAAAAGCAACTTGCTTTAAAAAAGGATAAAGAAATTAAAAATATTGCTAAACTAATTAAAACAAAGCCAAAAATTGAGTTAAAAAAGAAAAATAAAACAAATCCACCAAAGATTGTAAAAAAACCAGAAAAAATAAAAAACAAACAAAAAGAAAATTTAGCTAAAGGTATACTTAAAACATTAACGAAACCTAAAATTCAACAAGAAAAGAATAAAAAAAATAGAAAAAATAGTAATAAAGACGTGCTTGATAAAATTAAAAAAATAGCCGGTAACTCTAATAGAAAAGTCAAAGAAACAGAAATAAATTTGAGTCAAACAGACATTAATCGAATACAGATGCATGTAACAAAATATTTTAACCTTTCTTACTCCGCTACTGAGGTTAAAATTGTAATACCATTAAAAATTAGTGCAAAAACTGATGGAACCATAAAAAGTGCAAGAATTCTTGACAAATCTTCTTACGAAAAAGATAAATTTTATAGAGCAGCAGCAGATGCAGCAAGACGAGCCGTTTTAGACAGTTCGCCTTTACCTCTTCCGAAAGGAAAAGAAAAAAAATTTCAAAACTTCATTTTCGATTTTAATACATCTTTTATTAATAATTACTAATTGAAATTTTTTTCCTTTTGCCATAATCCTGCCTCATAAGACAACTAGTTAATTATATTAAAAAAAAATTGAGGTTAATTTTGCATATAAGTTTTAAATTACTTTTTTATAAGATAATGATCCTAATTATTTCACTTGTATCTTCACAAGTGTTTTCGGAAGATTTAAGGATCAAAATTAATTCTGGTCAAGTTGAACCACTTCCAATTGCAATAGCTAATTTCACTGGAGAAGAAGGTGTATCTAGTAAAATTGGGATGCAAATTTCAACGGTCGTTTCAAATAATTTAGTTGGTTCAGGACAGTTCAAAGCTATTGAAAGCGCAGCTTTTATAGCGCCTCCAACCAATCCGTCAGTGATGCCTAATTTTACAGATTGGACACCTTTAGGCATAAAAGCCTTAATTACTGGTTCAGTAAAAAATATTAATGATCAACAAATTGAGGTGGAATTCAGATTATGGGATGTAATTGCCGAAACAGATCTAATAGGTTTAAGATTATCAGTAAATTCTAAAGCATGGCGAAGGGTAGCACATATTATTTCTGACGAAATATTTGAAAGATTGTCAGGAGATAGTGGTTACTTTGATACAAGAATAGTTTATATAGCTGAATCCGGACCTCAAAATAAACGTATCAAAAGACTTGCTATAATGGATCAAGATGGAGAAAATCATCAGTTTCTAACTGATGGTAGTTTTTTGGTTCTCACTCCAAGATTTTCTCCTACTTCACAAGAAATCACATACCTTGCATATTTTAAAAATGAGCCAAGAGTTTATATCTTTAATTTAGAAACAGGGCAGCAAGAATTGTTAGGGTCCTTTCCAGGCATGACATTCGCTCCTCGATTTTCACCCTCTGGGGAAAAGATTATAATGAGTCTAGCTGAAAAAGGTGTTACAGATATCTACACTATGGATTTAAATAATCAAGAAGTAAAAAGACTTACTAACAGTCCATCCATAGACACCTCTCCAAGTTTTTCACCTGATGGTAAAAAAATTATATTTAATTCTGATCGTGGAGGAACTCAACAATTATATGTGATGGATTCAAATGGAAGAAATGTTAAAAGAATTTCTTTTGGTACAGGCAGGTATGCAACACCAGTTTGGGCACCAAAAGGAGAACTTATCGCATTTACTAAAATTCTTAAGAATAAATTTTATATAGGCGTAATGTCACCAGACGGATCTGGAGAGAGATTATTAGCACAAGGGTATTTAGTTGAAGGTCCAACTTGGGCGCCTAATGGAAGGGTGCTTATGTACTTTAAACAAGAAGCTCCAATTGACGATGGGAAAAGTACTAGAGTAAATCTATTTAAAATTGATATTACAGGATTTAGAGAAACTAGAATTGTTACACCTAGTGATGGTTCAGATCCTGCTTGGTCACCATTATTACCTAATTAGATATAAGGGATTAAAAAAAGTTGAATTTTAAATCTAATTAGGGTAGTGTCATCGAAATTTGTAAAATATAATAGTATAGTCAACAGCAAATTTTAAGGAG